>NZ_CP101137.1:6827500-7427500 GCF_028473745.1 Streptomyces sp. M92 | reverse complement strand
CACCCTCGCGGCGGGACGGGCGGCTGGAGCGCTGGCGGCGCTGGTGTCGGGATCGGGGCCGACGACGGCCTTCCTCGCGGCGGACGCCGGGTCCGCGTCGGACATCGCGGGGGTGCTGCGGGCGTCGGGGACGTGCCGGGACGTGCGGACCGCGGTGGGGGCGGCGGCGGGGGCGACGGTGGTCTGAGAGTCAGAGGTTGTCGATGGCAGTCAGGTCGATGTCGATGACGTAGGGCTTTTCGACCTTGATCTGGTCACGGTGCATGCCCATGTGCACATAAGCCTTGGTCATCGGGTCGAGTTCGTAGACATGGATGACCGGCCTGCCGTCCGTACCGCCCTGCTCGACGCGCCAGAAGTTCGGGATGCCGGCGGCAGCGTACTTCTGGGGTTTGGTCGTGCGGTCGCGGGACTCGGAGTCCGGGGAGACGACCTCGACGGCAAGGAGAACGTCTTCAGCCAGGTAGCTCGTCTGGGCCGGCCCGGTGACCGCCTCGGCACGGACGATGCTCACGTCGGGCTCCGGACCGTTGCGCCGGTCGAGGATGGTGGTCATCTCCCGGCTGACCTTGAACTCGGCGGGCAATCCTGCGCGCAGCCCCCAGACCAGCAGGTCGATCACATTCGCGTGGAAACGGCGCTGCGGACTCACGAAAACCAGACTCCCGTCGATCAGCTCGGTGTGCGGCGGGAGATCCGGCAGCGTGAACAGGTCGTCCACGGTGTATCCGTCCTGCGGCGGCACCGGCCACTGAACGCGGTGCTCTACGGACTCGGCGGTCATGGTTCCTCCCATACGCGGGGTCCTGCTGCCTGCTCCCCACCGTAGCCGGACGCTCCGACACGCGTCACCACAAAGAGTGACCACCCCCGCCCGCGTCCCCCCACCCCCCGGAGGGCCTACGCTTGAAGGCTGATCGTCCCCCAGGCAGGAGAGAAATGGCCGTCAACCTGGTCAATGTCGAGAACGTCAGCAAGGTGTACGGCACCCGTGCACTCCTCGACGGCGTGTCCCTCGGCGTCTCCGAAGGGGACCGCATCGGTGTCGTCGGCCGCAACGGCGACGGCAAGACGACCATGATCCGGATGCTGGCCAGGCTGGAGGAGCCCGACACCGGCCGCGTCACCCACTCCGGCGGACTGCGCCTCGGCGTGCTCACCCAGCACGACTCCCTCGACCCGGAGGCGACCGTCCGCCACGAGGTCATCGGCGACATGGCCGACCACGAGTGGGCGGGCGACGCCAAGGTCCGCGACGTGCTGACCGGGCTGTTCGGCGGGCTGGACATGCCGGGGTTCCCGCAGGGGCTGGACACCGTCATCGGGCCGCTCTCCGGCGGTGAGCGGCGCCGGATCGCGCTGGCCAAGCTCCTCATCGAGGAACAGGACCTGATCGTCCTCGACGAGCCCACCAACCACCTCGACGTCGAGGGCATCGCCTGGCTCGCCAAGCACCTGCGCGAGCGGCGCTCGGCGCTCGTGTGCGTGACGCACGACCGCTGGTTCCTGGACCAGGTCTGCACCCGCATGTGGGACGTGCAGCGCGGCGACGTCTACGAGTACGAGGGCGGCTACTCCGACTACGTCTTCGCCCGCGCCGAACGCGAGCGCATCGCCGCCACCGAGGAGACCAAGCGGCAGAACCTCGTCCGCAAGGAGCTGGCCTGGCTGCGGCGCGGGGCGCCCGCCCGCACCTCCAAGCCGCGCTTCCGCGTCGAGGCCGCCAACGAGCTGATCGCCGACGTGCCGCCGCCCCGGGACAGCAGCGAGCTGATGAAGTTCGCCTCGTCGCGGCTCGGCAAGACCGTGTTCGACCTGGAGGACGTGACCGTCCAGGCCGGCCCCAAGGTGCTGCTCAAGCACGTCACCTGGCAGCTCGGCCCCGGCGACCGCATCGGCCTGGTCGGTGTCAACGGCGCCGGCAAGACGTCCCTGCTGCGGGCCATGGCCCAGGCCGCCCGCAGCGAGGGCGACGAGCAGCCGGCGGGCGGGCGGGTGCGCGTCGGCAAGACCGTCAAGCTGGCCTACCTGTCGCAGGAGGTCGCCGAGCTCGACCCGACCTGGCGGGTGCTGGAGGCCGTGCAGCGCGTGCGCGAGCGCGTCGACCTCGGCAAGGGCCGGGAGATGACCGCCGGGCAGCTGTGCGAGACCTTCGGCTTCGGCAAGGAGAAGCAGTGGACGCCGGTCGGCGACCTCTCCGGCGGTGAGCGGCGGCGGCTGCAGCTGCTGCGGCTGCTGATGGACGAGCCCAACGTCCTCTTCCTCGACGAGCCCACCAACGACCTCGACATCGAGACCCTGACCCAGCTCGAGGACGTCCTCGACGGCTGGCCCGGGTCGATGATCGTCATCTCCCACGACCGCTTCTTCATCGAGCGGACCACCGACCGGGTCTTCGCCCTCCTCGGCGACGGCGCCCTGCGGATGCTGCCGCGCGGCATCGACGAGTACCTGGAGCGCCGGAAGCGGATGGAGGAGGCGGCCGCGGCGAGCGCCCCGGCCGCGGCCGCGAAGCCGGCCACCGCCGTGCCCGAGAAGAGCGCCGCCGACGTGCGCGCCGCCAAGAAGGAACTCCAGAAGATCGAGCGGCAGCTGGACAAGGTCTCCCAGAAGGAGACCAAGCTGCACGCACAAATCGCCGAGAACGCCACGGACTTCGCGAAGGTGGCCGAACTCGACGCCGAGCTGCGGGAACTGGCCGGTCAGCGCGAGGAGCTGGAAATGCGCTGGCTGGAACTCGCCGAGGACGCCTGAGCCCCTGCGCGCAGGGGGCGCGCGTGGCGTGAAGAGGGCGTGAAGGCGCGTAACAGGGGCATCACGGGCCGGTCCTCCCTTGGGAACAGGGGCGGACGCGGCCCGGTGCGCGCTTCGGCCCGGGTGATAGAAAGGCCGTCTGAGAACTGTCTCAACGACTGCCGTGAAACGACTCCGAGGCCAGCGCGTACCTCGGGACGTGGCTAAAAATCAGTGAGTCATAAGGGGGAACGCGCTGATGAGCCAGCCGCCCAACCAGCCGCCGCAGGGTGGCTTCGGAGCGCCGCAGGACCCACCGCCGGGAGGCTTCGGGGCACCGACCCCGCCGCCCCCGCAGGGGCAGCCGCAACCGGGGTACGGCTACCCGCAGCAGCCGCCCGGCCAGCCGCAACCGGGGTACGGCTACCCGCAGCAGCCGCCCGGCCAGCCGGGCCCCTACGGCCAGCCCGGACCGTACAACTCCGGCCCGTACGGGCCGCCCCAGCAGCCCGGCCAGCCGGGGTACGGCTACCCGCAGGCGCAGTTCCCGGGCGCGCCCGGCACCCCGCCGCCCGGCGGCTCCGGCTCCCGCAACCCGTTCAAGGGCAAGCCGGCCCTGGCGGTCGGCGCCGCGGTCGCCGCCCTGCTCGTCATCGGCGGCAGCGTGTGGGCGGTCACCGCGGCCGGCGGTGACGACAAGGACAAGAAGCCCGTCGCCGGAAAGAGCGACGACCCCAAGCCCTCCGGCTCCGGCGGCGGCGCCCCGGTCAACCCCGGCGACGGCAGCGGCGACGGCGGCGAGGACCCCGAGAACCTCAACGAGGGCCGCCAGGCCGGCGAGTCCAAGGTGCTCTGGTACAAGGAGGCGCCCGACGCCCCCGGTTCCGGCGCCGACGCCGAGGGCATGTGGGTCACCGACAAGGCCGCGGTGAAGGCGGCGTACAAGCAGGTCTTCGCCTGGAACGTCGGCGACGGCAAGCCCGCCTGGAACCCGATCACCTTCCCGGAGAAGATCTGCGCGGTCACCTCGGAGAAGACGGCCGACGACAAGATCGTCGTCGCCCACATGAGCGGCTCCAGCGACCGCGCCAAGTGCAACAAGCTCCAGGAGATCGACCTCGCCACCGGCGAGAAGGGCTGGGCGCAGGAGGTCGAGGACGGCGAGCTGTTCGACACCACGCTCTCCGTGGAGCTCACCGTCAGCGGCAAGACCCTGATGGTCGCCCGGTCCCAGTCCGGCACCGCGTACGACGTCACCAGCGGCAAGAAGCTGTACGACAAGAGGAGGTACGGCGACGCCTGCTTCCCCGCCGGCTTCGCGGGCAGCGCTAACAAGCTGGTCCAGGTCGCCTCCTGCGGCGCCGGCGGCAACAACGCGCACGACGAGCTCCAGGGCCTCGACCCGAAGACCGGCAAGGTCCTGTGGACCTACAAGTACGAGAAGGGCTGGCGGGTCGCCCGCGCCTACTCCGTCGACCCGCTGGTCGTCTACGCCACCAACGAGGACAAGAAGGTCTGGAACATCTCCACCTTCACCTCCGGCGGCAAGGTCCAGGAACAGGTCGGCGTCGACGAGGACTTCGCCCCCGAGTGCGGCTGGGCGATCCTCGAACGCGACCTCCAGGGCTGCGCGGGCGTCGCCGTCGGCGGCGGCACCCTCTACCTGCCGACCGAGGCCGCCACCGGCGCCAACGAGATCGTCGCCATCGACCTCGCCACCGGCAAGGAGAAGTGGCGGACCAAGTCCCCTGCGGACGAGTCGATGATGCCGATGAAGATCGAGGGCGACCAGCTCATCGCCTACGTCCAGCCCTCGTACGACGCGGGCGGCCAAATCGTGTCGATCCCGACCGGCGGCGGCGACCACAAGCCGGCCAAGCTGCTGCAGAACCCGCAGGCCGTGGCGGACATCGAGAACAGCTTCTACTCCAAGGACATCGACTGGGTCGACGGGCGGTTCTACATCTCCAGCACCCGCCTGACCGGGAACGACGAAGCGAAGGAGAAGTTGATGCTCGCCTTCGGCAAGTGACCTTCTTCCCCCGCGCGTTCCGCCCTCCGTCCCCGCTCCACGAGGTAACCACGTCATGACCCAGCCGCCGCCCCCGCCGCCCAACCAGCCCCCGCAAGGGGGCGGTTTCGGCCCGCCGCAGAACCAGCCGCCGCAGCAGCCGCCCACCCCGCCCGCGGGCGGCACACCCGACCTCGGCAAGGCACCCGAGCCGGGGTACGGCTACCCGCAGACGCCCCCGGCCGCCCCGCCGTCCGGGCCCGCGCCGCAGCCGGGGTACGGGTATCCGCAGACGCCGCCCCAGCAGCCGCAGCCCGGGTACGGCTACCCGGGCCAGCCGGGCCAGCCGGGGCCGTACGGGCAGCCGACGCCCGCGTACGGCCAGCCGGGGACGCCGGGTCAGCCCGGGTACGGCTACCAGCAGCCGACCATGCCGATGCAGCCCCAGGCCGGCGGGCCGGGCGGCGGCGGGCGGAAGATCAACGCGCAGATGGCGATCATCGTGTCGGCCGTCGTCGCGATCGCGCTCATCGTCGGCGGCGGTGTCTGGTACGCCCAGTCCTCCGGCGACGACGGGGGCAAGGACGACACCGCGAGCTCCGGCGGCACGGGCGGCACGGACGAGAAGGGCGGCTCCGGCGGCAAGTCCTCCGGCGGCGAGGAGAAGGTGCCCTCGGACCCGGCGTCCAAGGTGCTCTTCCAGGTCCCCATGCCGGCCGTGAGCAAGGACGACAGGACCATCGTCGTCACCGGCTCCTGGCTCACCGACAAGGTGTACGCCAAGAGCGGCATCGCGGAGATCGTCGGCTACGACCGGGACAAGGGCGGCAAGGCCTGGACGGTCGACCTGCCCGGTCCGGTGTGCGAGGCCAGCCACCGGGTCACCGAGGACGACAAGACGGCGGTCATCTACAAGCCCGCCATGCCGACCAAGGCCGAGCCGCAGTCCTGCACGGAGATCGCCGTGCTCGACCTCGCGGCGGGCAAGACCGCGTGGACCAAGTCCGTCGAGACGGGCGGACGGCCGTTGTCCCTGGACAACGTGACCCTGAGCGGCGGCACCGTCGCCGCGGGCAGCAGCGACGGCGGCATCGCCTGGGACATCGCCACCGGTGACGAGCTGTGGTCCCCGAAGGCCACCGACACCTGCTACGACGCCGGCTACGGCGGCGGCGAGAAGCTGGTCGCGGTACGCAAGTGCGGTTCGTACGACGCCCGGCAGCTCAACATCCAGACCATCGACCCGAAGA
Organism: Streptomyces sp. M92; assembly: GCF_028473745.1. NCBI lineage: Bacteria > Bacillati > Actinomycetota > Actinomycetes > Kitasatosporales > Streptomycetaceae > Streptomyces > Streptomyces sp. M92. The sequence goes on along the minus strand of NZ_CP101137.1, from coordinate 7,421,506 downwards.
GCGGGAAGGTGATCTCCGAGTACAAGATGGCCAAGGGCATCGAGTACGCGGCCGTCGTCTCCACCGAGCCCCTCGTCGTGGCCGCCGACGTCGGCGACTCCGCCGGGGACGGCAGCGGTATCTCGGACTTCTTCTCCATCGACAACAAGACCGGCAAGCTCCTGGCCCGCATCTCCGCACCGGGTGACGAGTACGGCGCCAGCTGCGAGTCGATCACCGAGGTCGAGGACTGCCGCGGTCTGGCGGTCGGCAACGACCGGCTCTACATCGCGACCGAGGAGCACGAGAGCGGCGGCGAGTCCTACAGCCGCACCAACGAGGTCGTCGCCTTCGACCTGACCACCGGCAAGCAGACCGGCGAGCGCGCCGACGCCGGTGACGGCTACACCATCACCCCGCTGCGCATGGACGGCGGCAACGTGATCGCGTACAAGCGCCCTCCGTACGACAAGGGCGGCCAGGTCGTGAGCATCGACGGCGGGACGTTCAAGCAGACCACGCTGATGGAGAACCCGGCGACCGAGGCGGTGCGCAACGTGGAGGCCCGGATGTCGCCGGACCACTCAGAGGTCCGGTACTCGCAGGGGCACCTGTACATGTCGCAGGTGTACGCGAGCGCGCCGAGCAGCGCGGACGAGAAGGAGTACCTGGCGATCGCGTTCGGCACGAGCGGCTGAGACACGCGGCGCCGCAGCCCGTGGCGGCCCCGTCCCCTTGCCGGGGGATGGGGCCGTTTCGCGTGACGGGTTGCATGGTGTGCTGTATGGATCTTCGGTGATCCGGGGCGGTTCTTGCCGGTAGGGGCAGCGCGCGGGGGCACTAGCGTGTAGCTTCCGGGGGACTGGGGAGGGTGACTGGGGGGTTGCTCGATGGGTGTACGGCTCATGGTGGTCGACGATCACCGATTGCTCGCCGAGGCGCTGGCCTCGGCGTTGAAGTTGCGGGGGCACCGGGTGCTGGCCGCGGCGGCGCCGGCGGCGGGGGCGGCGGAGCTGGTGATCAGCCGGGCGCCGGAGGTGTGCTTGCTGGGGACGGCGGCGCCGGCCGAGCCGGGGATCTTCGACCCGGTGGTACGCATCAAGCGGGAGCGTCCGCAGGTGGCCGTGCTGGTACTGGGACCCGTGCCGAACCCTCGCGGGATCGCGGCGGCGTTCGCGGCGGGGGCGTCGGGATACGTGCGGCACGACGAGCGGATAGAGGGCGTCGAGCGGGCCATCATGAAGGCGCGGGCCGGGGAGGCGGCGGTGGCGCCTTCGTTGTTGCAGGGTGCGTTCGGCGAGCTGCTGAACCCGGCGGCCCAGCCCGACGACGAGGGGCAGCGGCTGCTGCAGATGCTCACGCCGAGGGAGGTGGAGGTGCTGGTGCGGGTCGCGGACGGCGAGGACACTCGGCTGATCGCGGCGGGGATGGGCATCGCACCGTCCACGGCCCGGACGCATGTGCAGCGGGTGCTGATGAAGCTGGGCGTGGGGTCGAGACTGGAGGCGGCGGCGCTGGCGGCCCGGACGGGGTTGCTGGACCGGGCGGTTGCCTCCGGCGGTTGATCGGGGTGCCTGCGGCGGCCCGTGGCTGTTCGGTGGGGGTGCGGATGCCTGCGGCGCCGCTGCGGGTTCGGTGGGTGCGGGTAGCGCGGTGTGTTGTCTGTGGGTCGGGGCCGCGCGCCGGGGGGTGTCCGTCCTCGGAACGGCGCGAAATAGGTCGGCCACAGATGTGGACGGCGCGGACGCGTCAACCGCTGCGGGCGGACACCCCCGACACGTCCCCCTCCCGCCGTACGCGACTTTCCCGCCGTCCCACCCCAGCTGCGGCAGTCGTGCCTCCCCCAGTGCCTGAACGGCCTGGGAGGTACCCCCAGGGCGGCACGGGTGGGCGCAGCGGCGCCCCGCAGCGCCGGGCCGCGCCCCCCCGCGCCCACACCCGCGCCGGGTGCCCGTGAACGCCGGTCACGGAAACGGCGTTCACGGGACCGGCGTCACTTCTCGGAGGTCTCCTCCAGCGGCGGCGTAGGCGGAGCCGTGGGCCGTAGCTTCAGCCATGCCAGGAAGAACAGCCCCAGCACCAGCATCCCCAGCCCGGTCCACAGGTTGATGTTCACCCCCTGCGCCTTGTCGATCTCGTCGTCGGTCGCCACGAGGCCCGCGATCGTCACGATGACGCCGTAGACCACGAACAGTCCGCCGATGATCCGCCGGATGTCGAACAGCCGCGCGGCCGTGACGGACTTGGTCTCCAGCTCGGAGATCTCGTCCCGGACGTTCTTGTCGGAGTAGGAGTTGGAATCGGACATGCTCTCTCAATCCTCCCGCGATCAGAACGAGAACGGGATGTAGCAGGCGGCGGCCAGCACGACCGCACCCCAGCCCAGCAGCGCCGGCTTGCGGTACCACGCGTCGTCGCCCTTGGCGGGAGCCTCGGACATGCCGGGGGAGACGGTGCCGTAGACGAGGCCCTGGAGTTCCGCGGCCGGCTTGGGCGCGGTGAACAGGGACACCGCGACCATGACCACCGCGCCGGCCACGAAGCCGGCGATCGCGGAGACGAAGTTGGCGCCCTGGTCGGAGGGGATGTCGATGATGCCCTGCTTGTAGATGACGAAGTAGTTCACCATCGCGGCCGTGGTACCCGCGATCAGGCCCCAGAAGCCGGACTTCATGGACGCCCGCTTCCAGAACATGCCGATGATGAAGACCACGAACATCGGCACGTTGAAGAAGGAGAAGAGCGTCTGGAGGTAGCTCATGATGTTGGAGAACGACGAGGCCAGGAACGCCGTGCCGATGGAGGCGAGGACGCCGATCACCGTGATCAGGCGGCCGAAGCGGACGTAGTAGTCGTCCTCCCGGCCCTTCACGACGTACCGGGCCCAGATGTCGGTGGTGAAGACCGTGTTGAAGGAGGACACGTTCGCCGCCATGCCGGCCATGAAGGCGGCCAGGAGGCCGGTGACCGCGATGCCGAGGACGCCGTTGGGCAGCAGTTGCTGCATCAGGTACGGGATCGCGTCGTTGTACTGGAGGTCCGAGCCGGGTGTGCCGATCTTCGGGACCAGGACCGCGGCGACCAGGCCCGGGATCATGACGACGAAGACGATGAAGATCTTCGGGAAGGCGGCGATGAGCGGGGTGCGCTGGGCCGCCGAGAGGTTCTTCGCGGACAGGGCGCGCTGCACCTCGGCGAAGTTCGTCGTCCAGTAGCCGAAGGAGAGGACGAAGCCGAGGCCGAGGACGATGGTCAGCCAGTTGGCGCCCAGCGGGTTGTCGCTGCCGATGCCCGTGCCGCCCCAGGCGGTCATGAAGTCGCCGCCGCGGGACTGGGTGAGGGAGTCGGACAGGCCGTCCCAGCCGCCGACCTTCTTCAGGCCCAGGATCGTGATCGGGATGAGGCCGGCCAGGATCACGAAGAACTGGAGGACCTCGTTGTAGATGGCCGAGGACAGGCCGCCGAGGGTGATGTAGGCGAGGACGAAGAAGCCGGCGACCACGATGGCCACCCACTGCGGCCAGCCCAGCAGTGCCTCGACGACGATCGCGAGGGCGTAGAGGTTCACGCCGGCGATCAGGATGGCCGCGACGGCGAACAGGATCGAACTCAGCAGGTGTGAGGACCTGTCGAAGCGCAGGAGCAGGAACTCCGGGACCGAGCGGACCTTGGAGCCGTAGTAGAACGGCATCATCACCAGGCCCAGGAAGACCATCGCCGGGATGGCGCCGATCCAGTACCAGTGGGTCGTGTAGACGCCGTACTGGGCGCTGTTGGCGGCCATGCCGAGGATCTCGGTGGCGCCCAGGTTGGCCGCGACGAAGGCGAGGCCGGTGACCCAGGCGGGCAGCGAACGGCCGGACAGGAAGAAGTCCAGGCTGGTCTTGACCGACCGGCGGGCGGCGAAGCCGATCCCGAGCACGGCGACGAAGTAGATCCCGAGGATCGTGTAGTCGAGCCAGTTGGTGGGGAGTCGAAGCTCCGCGGCTAGGTATGTGGGGGTATGCATACGAACTCGCTTCGTTGCGCGAACTGATCCGCAGCGGAACCTACGCCTCCGCGTTCAGGAAATGAACAGTTTTGATGGTGTTCTTTGTTTGATCGTGATGATCGGGGCTCTGGTGGGTTGTGAAGTGTTATGTTTGATTGTGTTGGATGATTGAGTGTGGGTACGGAGGAGTGCGGCTGTGAAGAAGACCTCGACCCGGCTGGCCGACGGTCGCGAGCTCGTCTACTACGACCTGCACGACGACGCGGTGCGCGACGCCGTGGACCGGCGTCCGCTGGAGCGGACCGTCACCACCTCCGAGATCCGCCGCGACCCGCTGCTCGGCGACTCGGTCGCCATCGCCTCGCACCGCCAGGGCCGCACCTACCACCCGCCCGCCGACCAGTGCCCCCTGTGCCCGTCGCACGGGGAGCGGCTGAGCGAGATCCCGGACTCGTCGTACGACGTGGTGGTCTTCGAGAACCGCTTCCCCTCGCTGGCCGGCGACTCCGGCCGCTGCGAGGTCGTCTGCTTCACCTCCGACCACAGCGCGTCCTTCGCCGACCTGAGTCAGGAGCAGGCCCGGCTCGTCCTCGACGCCTGGACCGACCGCACCTCGGAGCTGTCGCATCTGCCCTCCGTGGAACAGGTCTTCTGCTTCGAGAACCGGGGCGCCGAGATCGGGGTGACGCTGGGTCACCCGCACGGCCAGATCTACGCCTACCCCTTCACCACACCCCGCACCGCGCAGATGCTGCGTTCGCTCGCCGCCCACAAGGACGCCACCGGCGGCGAGAACCTCTTCGACGCCGTACTGGAGGAGGAACTGGCCGGTGAGCGGGTCGTCCTGGAGGGCGAGCACTGGGCGGCCTTCGTGCCGTACTCCGCGCACTGGCCGTACGAGGTGCACCTCTACCCCAAGCAGCGGGTGCCCGACCTGCTCGGGCTCGACGAGACGGCCCGCACGGAATTCCCACAGGTCTATCTGGAACTCTTGAGGCGCTTCGACCGGATCTTCGGAGAGGGTGAGCCCCCGACGCCGTACATCGCGGCCTGGCACCAGGCCCCGTTCGGGCAGCTGGAGGACTTCGAGGGGGTGACGCGGGACGACTTCGCGCTCCACCTGGAACTTTTCACCATCCGCCGTACGTCCGGGAAGCTGAAGTTCCTCGCGGGCTCCGAGTCCGGCATGGACGTGTTCATCAACGACGTGCCCCCGGAGCGCGCGGCCGAGCGACTGCGAGAGGTAGCGAGTTCATGAGCGGGAAGTACCTGGTGACGGGCGGGGCCGGCTATGTCGGCAGCGTGGTCGCCCAGCATCTGCTGGAGGCGGGCCACGAGGTCGTCGTCCTCGACAACCTGTCCACGGGCTTCCGGGAGGGCGTGCCGTCGGGCGCCACCTTCATCGAGGGGGACCTCCGCGACGCCGCCAAGTGGCTGGACGCCTCGTTCGACGGCGTGCTGCACTTCGCCGCCTTCTCCCAGGTCGGCGAGTCCGTCGTGAAGCCCGAGAAGTACTGGGACAACAACGTCGGCGGCACCATGGCCCTGCTGGAGGCGATGCGCACGGCGGGCGTCCGCCGCCTCGTCTTCTCCTCCACCGCCGCCACGTACGGCGAGCCGGAGCAGGTCCCGATCGTCGAGACCGCGCCGACCAAGCCGACGAACCCGTACGGCGCCTCCAAGCTCGCCGTCGACCACATGATCAGCGGTGAGGCGGCGGCGCACGGCCTGGGCGCGGTGTCGCTGCGCTACTTCAACGTCGCGGGCGCGTACGGCGAGTACGGCGAGCGCCACGACCCGGAGTCGCACCTGATCCCGCTGGTCCTCCAGGTGGCGCAGGGCCGCCGCGACGCCATCTCCGTCTTCGGCGACGACTACCCGACGCCGGACGGCACCTGTGTGCGCGACTACATCCACGTCGCCGACCTGGCCGAGGCCCACCTGCTGGCGGTGACGGCCGCCGTCCCGGGCGAGCACCTCATCTGCAACCTGGGCAACGGCAACGGCTTCTCCGTCCGCGAGGTCGTCGAGACGGCGCGCCGGGTGACCGGCCACCCCATCCCCGAGGTCGTGGCACCGCGCCGGGGCGGCGACCCGGCGGTCCTGGTCGCGTCGGCGGACACCGCCAAGGAGAAGCTGGGCTGGAACCCGTCCCGCGCGGACCTCGCGGGCATCGTGGCGGACGCGTGGGAGTTCGCGCGGCGGCGCGCGGGCCAGGACTAGGAAAGAGCGAGGGACAGGGCATGGGCGAGGCTGTGGTGAAAGCCGTCGGCGAGCGGTTCCGGGAGCTGTACGGGACGGAGCCCGAAGGGATCTGGGCGGCCCCCGGCCGCGTCAACCTCATCGGCGAACACACCGACTACAACGACGGCTTCGTCATGCCCTTCGCCCTGCCGCACACCGCGGTCGCGGCCGTCTCCCGCCGGGACGACGGACTCCTGCGCCTGCACTCGGCCGACATCGACGCCGGTGTCGCCGAGCTGCGGGTCGCCGACCTGACCCCCGAGTCCGACAAGTCCTGGACCGCGTACCCCTCGGGCGTGGTCTGGGCACTGCGCGAGGCCGGCCACGAGCTGACCGGCGCCGACATCCACCTGGCCTCCACCGTCCCGTCCGGCGCGGGCCTGTCCTCCTCGGCGGCCCTGGAGGTGGTGGTCGCCCTCGCCCTGAACGACCTCTACTCCCTCGGCCTGCGCGGCTGGCAGCTGGCCCGCCTGTGCCAGCGCGCGGAGAACGTCTACGTCGGCGCACCCGTCGGCATCATGGACCAGACCGCCTCCGCCTGCTGCGAGGCGGGCCACGCCCTCTTCCTCGACACCCGCGACCTCTCCCAGCGCCAGATCCCCTTCGACCTCGCGGCCGAGGGCATGCGCCTGCTCGTCGTGGACACGCAGGTCAAGCACTCCCACAGCGAGGGCGAGTACGGCAAGCGCCGCGCCGGCTGCGAGAAGGGCGCGGCGCTGCTGGGCGTGGACGCCCTGCGGGACGTTCCGTACGCCGAACTCGACGCGGCGCTGGAACGCCTGGCCGACGACGAGGAGGTCCGCCGCCTGGTCCGGCACGTCGTCACGGAGGACGAGCGCGTCGAGCGGGTGGTGACCCTCCTGGAATCCGGCGACACCCGCGCCATCGGCCCGGTCCTCGTCGAGGGCCACACCTCCCTGCGCGACGACTTCCGCATCTCCTGCCCCGAACTCGACCTCGTCGTCGACACGGCCCTCGCCTCCGGCGCCCTCGGCGCCCGCATGACCGGCGGCGGCTTCGGCGGCTCGGCGATCGTCCTGGCCGACGTCTCCGACGTCGACGTCGTCACCAAGGCGGTGGAGCAGGCCTTTGCGGCAGCGGGCTTCATCGCACCACGGGTGTTCGAGGCGGTGCCTTCGGCGGGGGCGCGGCGGGTGGGGTGACATCAAGGACGAACAGATCCTCGCCTACTTCGATGGGCGAGGTACCGCAGAGATCGCGCTGAGAGGCCGAGAGGTGGCTCAGAGCGACAGAATTGCGGCGGTGGCCTTCGAGTTGGGCTACAGGCTCCACGAGACTGACATCGTCACTCGGGGGCACTGGCGGCTTACCTATCTGCGGGACGACTCCCCGGACGTCCGTCAACGCGCGCAGAGCACGATGGACCGCCTGCGGGCTGGTGGCCCCCTGTTCTCCTATGCGCTGGCTCGTGCGGGAATGCCCCCAGTCCGAGGCGGGCAGATCGCTCCAATGGAGGCGGCTTCGGCGCGGCAGAACATGACTGCGTATGAAACGCACGGCTCGCGGGGCCTGGTCGTCATAGCGGCCCTTCTCAGCGCCACCTCTCTAGTACTGGCGTGGGTGGTGCGGGACGGGCTCGGTGGCGCGGTCGCCTTGTTGTCGGCGGCAGTACTTCTAGGCGTAGTCGCGGCCCTGACTCCGCGCTGGATGAGGAGCTGGTATGAGCGCAATCGCCGAAAGGTGACCCGCTTCGACCAGCAGGGTTCCCAGCGCTGGGGTGCCCCGCCCCCTCCTGCTCCGCCCCCTCCGGTCAGAGGCAACGAGTGGGACGGGCCTGGGGGAAGGGGAAGCGGCTCGTGATCCGTGTCGACTTCTCCGTCCCGACCCACATGGTCCGGGCGTCGCACCAGGTCTCGCGCCGTCTCGTGTATGCGGCCGACTGCCGTCGGGGTTACTGCTTCAGTTCTTCGACGAACGCCATGAAGGCAGGGCGTGGCACGGACAAGACGCCGTGGGAGGGTGCCTTCGAGTCGCGGACGGCGACGGCCGGGTCGCTGAGTCTCACCTCGACGCACTCGTTGTTCGCCGCGCTGTAGCTACTCTTGAGCCAGTCTCCGGCACCGAGCCGACCTGCGGTTGGTGTCTTGTTCATGAAGTCGGCTCCTGTCTGGCTGCGGTCAGCAGTTCGAGGCTGGCCGAGGTGTCGGCCGCCTGCGATCGCCGGTAGCCAAACATGAGTTTGTAGTTCTGCACATCGACAGGGGCGTCGAGACAGAGACCACGTCTGTGCAGTTCCAGGTAGACCACGTTCATACTGCCGAGCGGGTTCTCTTCGTCGTCGCGGCCGAGGATGAGGAAGTGTCCCCCGGAGCCTTTTGCGTGGGCACCCGATGTGAACGGAAGAATCTGGATGTCCACATTGGGGCGTTGTGCCATGACGGTCAGATGATCGATCTGTTCGGCCATGACGTCGGCGCCGCCAACTCGTCGCCTGAGAACCGCGTCATCGAGGACCACCCACGGGTGCAGCGCGGGCGAGCGATTCAGAACCGCCTGGTGCTTGTCGCCTGGCCGGCATCGGACAGCCCGTCCCGCAGCTGTGCAGGCCGGACAGAACAGATGCGCTAGGGCAGCAGCAGACTGCGCTGCCCCTTGCCTATGCCGCCGACGAAAGCTCGATAGTCGTCCTCGGAGACTATGAGTACCTGGGCATCGGGGTCGCCCACGTCGTTGGAATCCCGCATGGCGACCACACCGTCGACGAAGGCGATCTCCAAACAGTTGTCGCCTCCGTCGCTCAGGTCACTCTTGATCCAGGCGGCGTTGGTGAGGTCGACCTTCTTGTTCATGTGTAGCGGTCCTTGATCAGATCGTGGATGTGGCGTCGCGTTGCCTCTGCGTCGAGGGCTTCGGCGCGAAGGTGGTTGAACGCGGTTTCGTAGCGCCCGATGTCGCTATCTTCCTCCAGGTACAGGGACGTTGTCATCGGTTGCACTACGGCCACAGGGGGACCGGCGGGAAAGTGCATCAGGTGGAACGGCCCGTCGATGCCCGCATGGGCGCCTTGGGTGAAGGGGAGCACCTGAACCGTCACGTGCCTGTGCCGGTCGGTGATGTCGAGCAGGTGCTCAAGCTGGTCCTTCATGACCTGCTTGCTGCCCACTTCTCTGTGCAGTGCGGATTCGTCCAGGACGCACCAGAGGTGCAGGGGCGAGGGGCGTGACAGCGTCTGCTGTCGTGCCATGCGCAACTCGACGAAGCTGTCGATCTCCCGGTTGGTCTGCCACTTCCGACTGCGCTCGACGATGGAACGGGCGTACTCCGCCGTCTGAAGCAGTCCGGGGATCAGCCAGGTGAATGTCTCGCTCTTCGACGCCAGGTCCTCAAGGTGCAGGTACTCGGCGAAGGGGTCACGGATGGAATGGCGGTACTGATCCAGGAGATTGCTGCGCCTTCCCGAACTGGCGAGGGTCGCCAGCCTGCGTAGCCGGTCGGCTCGCTCCGTGTTCTGGAGCCCGTACGCCTCGAAGAAGCCGGCAAGCGCTATGGGCGGCACCCGCTGCTTGCCGTTCTCGATCTTGCTGAGTGCCGGGGCTCCGGAGAGCGCCAGTCGATCGGCTGCCTCCGCGAGGCTCATTCCGGCCGCCTTGCGGAGCGTCCGGAGTTCCAGGCCAAGACGCCTCCGGTGCAGGTTGGGCTGAGCGTCGGTCATGTTCTACCTCCTGGTGCGCACGGTAGCGGCGGCATGGTCGGCGTTCGGCGCCTTCGCTGACAGCGACTCTTTCGAGTGAGAACTATTGCGAGAAATATTGCTCGCAAGCAACGATGCTTGCAGAGCTTCGCGACAACTCGCCTAGTGGCAACGGATGTTGGCGCCAGCGGGGAGACATGGTCGAGCCAGCGGCAGATATTGAGAGAACGCCTGGTCATCCCCGCATCCCTGCCTCGCGCCCAATAAAACCGAAGGGGCATACATGCGACGCCTGTGCAGGAACCTCGTCCGCTGGACACAGCTCTTCCTGGAGCCGACCGGACGCCATCGCCGAGTCGAGAGACTGTCGCCGTCGGCAGCGACGGCGCGGAGGGGGACAGGCTCAGTGCCGGACGCGCGGCGGCTGCGCCGAACTGCCGCCTTGGCTGCCACCGTCCGCCACTGGCACGCCCCCATCGACGGCAGCTCCACGCCTCTCGTCCGCCCCTACCTCACCGCGTACGAGGACGAGGAGAAGGCCCGTATCCAGCGCCTGCGCCGCGACATCCTCTGGTGTGCCACCTACGGCGTCGACCTCGACACCCGTGACATCCACGCCCGCCCGGCGGTGGCGTCGTGAGCGACGGGACGGGCCGCGTACGGCTCCTGCCCGAGGCCGGCGGTCACGGTCGGCCCGCGTTGCTCATCACGGACGGAGACGGGCCGGTCTCCCGAATCGCCGACCATCTGGAGGCGGTGCAGCTCGGGCTCGGGGAGCGGCTGCTCGGGCGGGCGCGGGAACTTCTGGAGGGGTCGCAGCCAGGGAGCAGAGAGCTTCGTTCCCTGGCGGGGCAGTTGGCGGACGCGCTCGCGGACGCGCTGATCATCGCCGGGGCCCGGGGCGGGTGCCCCTGTGGAGAGGGAGGATCGGTGGGCGGGGCGTCGACGACGCCGACTGCGTACGGTCGGCTCGCGCTGCCCGGCAGGGACCTCGCCTCCGCCCGGATCGCGAGGCACTACGTCCGGGACACATGCCGGTCGTGGGGACTGTCGTCCGACGTGACCGACGACCTGGTGGTCATCATCGGCGAACTGGTCGCCAACGCCCTGGAGCACAGCGACAGCCGTACCGTCACGATCGCCTGCGCTCTCACCGGCGATGTGGTCACGGTCGGGGTGACCGACAGCGGCAGGAGCGGCGGTACGCCGTCGGCGACTGCGGCCGGGGCGGAGTGTGAACGCGGGCGAGGTCTGTTGATCACCGATGCGCTGGCGGGACGGTGGGGGACGCGGCGAGCGGGTGGAGGTCTGACGGTCTGGGCCGAGGTCGCCGTCGGGGCCGCGGCCGACTCCTCGGGCGGTGCGAGGTGAGCGGGACGATTCGTGCCCGCAGCCGAAGGCGGTCACCTTCATACTGGAGACCGGGAGGACCCATGACTCAGCAGACCCTGTACCGGCGACTGCGCGACATGCGTGACCAATTCACACCCCCGCCCGGCCTCGCCTGGCCCGAGATCAGTGACGGGAAGATCGTCATGATGATGAGTCCGCGTCCGCGCCACCAGTTGACGGCGACGCGCGTGCGGGACCGGATCACTCCGCAGCTGCCGGACGGCTGGGGCGTGTTCGAGGCGACCGACACCGACGACGAGCTGCTTGGCAAACTCCGGGTCCCCGACCTGCATGTCTGCTCCTACGATGCCATGGAGACCGACGACCCCCTCGACCCCCACGAGATCGTCCTGGCGATCGAGATCGTCTCCCCCTCCAACCCCGACAACGACTACCGCGACAAGAGCCGCGACTACCCAGCCATGGGCATCCCCCACTACCTGATCCTCGACCCGCGCGACGGCACCTGGACCTACCAGTGGAGCATCGGCCGGACCGAGGGGCGCCCCGCCTACGAGAACCGGCTCCACCTCCCGTACGGCAAGGCGGTCACCCTCGCCACGGAGCTCGGTGCCTGGACCGTCGAGACGGCCGGGCTGCCCCGCTACAGCGCGAAGGACATGGGGCTGGAGTCCGAGTGACGACCCCACCCGGCCCCGGACCCGAACCCGTAGTCGCCGGCCCGCTCACCCCAGCCGCCTCACCAGCGTGTACTCCGTGACCCCCGGCGGATAGTCCGGGATCACGCACACCACCTCGTACCCCTGCTTCCGGTAGAAGTCCGGGGCCTGGAAGTCCCACGTCTCCACGCGGGCCGCCGCGCAGCCCCGTTCGTCGCGGGCCGTCCGTTCCGCCTCCGTGAGCAGTGCCGAGCCCAGTCCAGCCCCCCGGCACCCGTCGTCGACCCACAGGTACGTGACGTGCAGCCAGGTCGCCCAGGTGTGGCCGACGAGACCGCCGGCCAGGGCGCCGGACGACTGGTCGAGGGCCCAGACGTGCAGGGGGTGTTCGCGTTCGTGAGGGGTTCCGCGCAGGGAACGCAGGACGGACGAGGCCGTCGTGTTCGTCTCCCGGAGGCGGGTGCGCAGCAGATCGCGCCGTGTCCTGTCCACTTCTGTCACGAGACGAAACATGCGGCTCACCATAAACGCGTCGGGCGGTCAGTTCTGCAAATAGCCTTCCGCTCCCGGCGCCCGCCCGTACTCTGATGAACAGCACCGGTGGGGGCCGGTGCCGTTCAGGGGGCGAGACAGCCGGGTACGGCGCCCGGGGCGGGGGTGGCGGTCACTGCACGGCGGCGGCCGTGCGGCTGCGGCGACCCGTCCCGAGTGCCGAGCGCACAGGTGGTTACGGGGCTTCGGGCGCCGTACTCGTGCCGGTGTCGTCTTCCGCGTTCCGTGGCTGGACAGACGATGGGTGCCCCTGCTCCGTCAGGAGCCTGGGGGAGGGGGTTTCGTGGTTCGTATCCGTGTCCTGGTCGTCGACGACCATCGCATCTTCGCCGAGTCGCTCGCCGCCGCGCTGGCGGCCGAGCCGGACGTGGAGGTCTCCGCGGCCGGCAGCGGCCCGGCCGCGCTGCGCTGCCTGGAGCGGGCCGCGTCCGAGGGGCGGCGGTACGACGTACTGCTGGTCGACGCCGACCTGGGCGGACATGTGCCCGGCGCGCGGCCCGCCGTGCCGGTGCGCGAGGGCAACGAGGACGGGCTGGTCGACGGGATCTCCCTGGTCGCCGGGGTGCGGTCGGGGCAGCCGGGCGTGCGGACCGTCGTGCTCGCCGAGAAGGACGATCCCCGGCGGGCGGCCCTCGCGCTGGGGGCCGGGGCCTCGGGGTGGGTGGCGAAGGACTGCTCGCTGTCGCGGCTGCTCAGTGTGATCCGGGGCGTGCTGCGGGATGAGACGCATCTGCCGCCCGCGCTGCTCACCGGCGTCCTGCGCGAGCTGACCGCCGCCCGCAAGCACCGCACCGAGAGCGAGCGGCTGGTGGAGTCGCTGACGCCGCGCGAGCGGGAGGTGCTGCGCTGCATGGTGGCCGGGCTCGGGCGCAAGGCGGTCGCCGAGCGGCTGTACCTGTCCCCGCACACCGTGCGGACCCACATGCAGAACGTACTGGGGAAGCTGGGCGTGCACTCGACGCTCGCGGCCGTCGCGCTGGCGCGGCGGGCCGGGGTGGGGCCGGCCGACCTAACCGGGGATGTTGTCGAACGGGGCGGTCAGCTGGCGTAGCAAGGCCGCCAGTTCACCGCGCTGGGCGCGGGAGAGCTCGGCCAGGATCGCGCGCTCCTGGGCCAGCAGGCCCGCCAGGGACTGGTCGGCGCGGTCCCGGCCCTCGTCCGTGAGCCGGACCAGCACGCCGCGCCGGTCGCTGGGGTCGGGCAGGCGTTCCACCAGGCCCTTCTTGGCGAGGCGGTCGATGCGGTTGGTCATCGTGCCGGAGGTGACCAGGGTCTGGGTGAGGAGCTGGCCCGGGGAGAGCTGGTACGGGGTGCCCGCGCGGCGCAGTGCCGTCAGGACGTCGAACTCCCACGGCTCGAGATTGTGCTCGGAGAAGGCGAGGCGGCGGGCGCGGTCCAGGTGCCGGGCGAGCCTGCTGACCCGGCTCAGTACCTCGAGCGGTTCCACGTCGAGGTCCGGGCGCTCCCGGCGCCACGCTGCGACCAGCCGATCGACCTCGTCCTCCATGACGATCAGTGTAGTGGTTGTGTCGATGTGAAGTCTCTTGACATCGACTGTCTTGACGTCGAGATAGTGAGGAGTGACGCTGGGTACCCGGCACGGACCGCACGCCTCTGGAGGCCTCATGCCCGCCACCGCCCCCACCTGGGACCCCGCCCAGTACCTGCGCCACGCCGGCCCCCGAGCCCGCCCCTTCGCCGACCTCCTCGCCCGTGTCCCCGACCTGCCCGGGGACCGACCCCGCATCGCCGACCTCGGCTGCGGCCCCGGCAACGTCACCACCCTGCTCGCCGACCGCTGGCCCACCGCCCGCATCACCGGCTACGACAACTCCGCCGAGATGCTGGAACGCGCCCGGCAGCACACCGGGGACACCGCAGACGGCGGCCACCTCGACTTCGCCGCCGCCGACGCCCGCACCTGGGCCCCCGCCGAACCCCACGACCTCGTCATCAGCAACGCCACCCTCCAGTGGATCCCCGCGCACGTGGAACGGTTCCCCGACTGGATCGCGGGCCTCGCCCCCGGCGGCGTCCTCGCCTTCCAGGTCCCCGGCAACTTCGCCGCCCCCAGCCACCGCCTGATGCGCGAACTCGCCCACTCCCCGCGCTGGCGCCACCGCCTCGCCGGCACCCTCCGCCACGACGACGCCGTCCTCACCCCCGGCGCCTACCTCGCCCACCTGGCCGCCGCAGGCTGCACCGCCGACGTGTGGGAGACGACGTACGTCCACCTGCTGCCCGGCGACGACCCCGTACTGGACTGGGTGAAGGGCACGGGGCTGCGGCCCGTGCTCACCGCCCTCGACGACGACCCGGAGGCCCGCGACGCCTTCGTCGAGGAGTACCGCACCGTCCTGCGCGCCGCCTACCCGCCGGGGCCGCACGGCACCCAGTTCCCCTTCCGCCGGATCTTCGCCGTCGCCCGGAAGCAGGCCGACCGGTGATCACCGCCGTCGACCACGTCCAGCTCGCCGCCCCGCCCGGCACCGAGGAGGCACTGCGCGCCTTCTACGCCGGGGCCCTGGGCCTGACCGAGGTGCCCAAGCCGCCCGCGCTCGCCGCCCGCGGCGGCTGCTGGTTCCGGACCGGCACGGTCCAGCTCCACCTGGGCGTCGAGACGACCGGCTTCCGGCCCGCCCGCAAAGCCCACCCCGGGCTCCGCGTCACCGGGATCGACGCGTACGCCGCGAGGCTGGAAGCCCATGGCACACCCGTGACCTGGGACGACGCCCTCCCCGGCCACCGGCGCTTCTACTGCGCGGACCCCGTCGGCAACCGCCTGGAGTTCCTGGAACCGGACTCACCGAGGGAGCCGTGACGCCGGTCGGCGGCGCGCCCGCGCCGGTCCCGGTCAGCGGCGCACCCGCACCGATCCCGGTCGGCGGCGCTCACGCCACCCCCGCCGCGACCAACGCGTCGATCTCCTCCCCGGACAGGCCCAGCTCCCCGAGGACGGCCCGGGTGTGCTCGCCCAGCGCCGGGACCGCCTCCATACGGGGCGCCGCCCCCGTCGGACCCGGCGGCGCGAACGCCGGCACCGGACCGGCCGGCGTGGGCACCTCGTGCCGGCGCCCCCGCGCGGCCAGCTGCGGGTGGTCCCACACCTCGGCGAGCGTGTTCACCCGCGCGTTCGCCACCGGCACCGCACCGAGCAGCTCGACCGCCTCCGCGCCGGTCAGCTCCGCGAACCGGGCCGCGATCAGCTCGCCCAGCTCCTCCCGGTGCGTGTTGCGGTCCGCGTTGGTGGCGAAACGCGGGTGCTCGGCCAGCTCCGGACGCCCCAGGAACTCCGCACAGAAACCGTGCCACTCGCGCTCGTTCTGGATCGCCATCATGACGACCTTCCCATCACCCGCCGTGAAGGGGCCGTACGGGTGAATCGTCGCGTGCGCGGCACCGGCCCGCCGCGGCGGCTCGGCGCCGTCGACGGCGTAGTACAGCGGGAAGCCCATCCACTCCACGGTGGCCTCCAGCATCGACACGTCCAGATGCGCGCCCCGGCCCGTGCGACCCCGCTCCAGCAGCGCCGCCAGGACCGAGCTGTACGCGTACATCCCGGCGGCGATGTCCGACACCGAGACGCCCACCTTCGCCATCTCCTGGGGCGTCCCCGTCACCGACAGCAGCCCCGACTCGGCCTGCACCATCAGGTCGTACGCCTTGCGGCCCTCGTACGGGCCGGGCGAGCCGTAACCGGAGATGTCGCACACGATCAGCGACGGGTGCCGCTCCCGCAGTTCCCCGGCACCGAGCCCCGCACGGGCCGCCGCACCCGGCGCCAGGTTCTGCAGGAACACGTCCGCGCCCGCGATCAGCCGGCGCAGCACCGCCATGCCCCGCGGGTCCTTGAAGTCGAGGGTCACGGACTCCTTGTTGCGGTTCACCCACACGAAGTGCGAACTCAGACCCTTCACCCGGGTGTCGTAGGCGCGGGCGAAGTCACCCGGCCCCGGACGCTCCACCTTGATCACCCGCGCGCCGAGATCGGCGAGCTGACGGCTGGCGTAGGGGGCGGCGACCGCCTGTTCGAGTGAGACGACGGTGATTCCGCGCAGCGGCTGCATGGGCTCCGGCTCCGGTACGGTCCTAGTTCTTCCGGTGCCCTATCAGGCGCGGCTTCGGCTCCAGGCCGTCCAGCCCGTGCCACGCCAGGTTCACCAGGTGCGCCGCCACCTCCGCCTTCTTCGGCTTGCGCACGTCCAGCCACCACTGCCCCGTCAGCGCCACCATGCCGACCAGCGCCTGCGCGTACAGCGGGGCCAGCTTCGCGTCGAAACCGCGGCTCTTGAACTCGCGGCCCAGGATGTCCTCCACCTGGGTGGCGATGTCCGAGATGAGGGAGGCGAAGGAACCCGTCGACTGCGGGATGGGGGAGTCACGGACCAGGATGCGGAAGCCGTCCGTGTACTCCTCGATGTAGTCCAGGAGGGCGAACGCCGCCTGCTCGCACAGCTCCCGCGGATGGCCCGCGGTCAGGGAACCGGTCACCATGTCCAGCAGCCGCCGCATCTCCCGGTCCACCACCACCGCGTACAGCCCCTCCTTGCCGCCGAAGTGCTCGTACACCACCGGCTTGGAAACCCCGGCCTTCGCCGCGATCTCCTCCACCGACGTGCCCTCGAAACCCTTCGCCGCGAAGAGGGTGCGACCGATCTCCAGCAGCTGCTGGCGGCGCTCGGCACCGGTCATCCGGGTGCGACGCGCACGCCGCGGCTTCTCATTGCTCGGGGTGCTGCTGGAGTCGGTCGCCACAGCGACCATCATGCCGCCTCGACGGTTTCCTTCCGGCGCCGGGAGGAACCTTGGTCGGTGTTGCGGCGGGAATCGATACGCGAGCGTGACGGCCACCGCACGTCGTACGCCCAGCCGAACTGCTCGAACCAGCGGATCAGCCGCGCCGACGAGTCCAGCTGGCCGCGCATCACACCGTGCCGCGCCGACGTCGGGTCGGCGTGGTGCAGGTTGTGCCACGACTCACCGCACGACAGGACCGCCAGCCACCACACGTTGCCCGAGCGGTCCCGCGACTTGAACGGACGCTTGCCGACCGCGTGGCAGATCGAGTTGATCGACCACGTCACGTGGTGCAACAGAGCCACCCGGACGAGTGAACCCCAGAAGAAGCCGGTGAACGCGCCCCACCACGACATCGTGACCAGCCCGCCGATCAGCGCCGGGAGAGCCAGCGACACCACCGTCCACAGGATGAACTGCCGGGAGATCGCACGCAGCGCCGGGTCCCTGATCAGATCCGGGGCGTACTTCTCCTGCGGCGTCTGCTCCTCGTCGAACATCCACGCGATGTGCGCCCACCACAGGCCCTTGATCAGCGCCGGCACCGTCTCGCCGTACCGCCACGGCGAATGCGGGTCCCCCTCGTCGTCGGAGAACTTGTGGTGCTTGCGGTGGTCCGCCACCCAGCGCACCAGCGGCCCCTCCACCGCCATCGAACCCGCGATCGCCAACGCGATCTTCAGCGGCCGCTTCGCCTTGAAGGAGCCGTGCGTGAAGTGACGGTGGAAGCCGATGGTGATGCCGTGGCAGCCCAGGAAGTAGAAGAAGGCCAGCAGCCCCAGGTCCAGCCAGCTCACCCCCCACCCCCACGCCAGCGGCACCGCCGCCACCAGCGCCAGGAACGGAACGGTGATGAACAACAACAGCGTGATCTGCTCGATGGACCGCTTCTGCTCACCCCCCAGCGTCGCGGAAGACGCGGAACCGCCGTCGGGCGGCTCAGGAGGCTTCGGAGCGTCTGCGATCACATCGGAACTCGAGGTCATGCGCGTCCCCTGTGGGGTCGAGGGTGGTGTCCGGTGCCGGGCTGCCAGAACCATGCACACTTTCCTACGGTTCCGTAACCTACGGCGACGTAAGTATGGCAGTGCGTCGCCCCGCGGCAAGAGCCCGAGAACCTGCGCGTCCTGGCCGACACCTATCCTGGGAGCCGGTCGGACAGCGCGGTCCGCTCGGAATACTTCCCGGACGTCCGGCCCCGTAAGCGGCGCCCGCCGCGCGAGACGCCGTCCGGGTTCCCTCCCAGACGAGCTTCAACACTGCAAGGAGCCGCACCTGTGAGCAGTGCCGACGACCAGACCACCACGACGACCAGCAGCGAACTGCGTGCCGACATCCGCCGACTGGGTGACCTCCTCGGAGAAACACTCGTACGGCAGGAGGGCCCCGAACTGCTGGACCTCGTCGAGAAGGTCCGCCGCCTCACCCGAGAGGACGGCGAGGCCGCCGCCGAGCTGCTGCGCGGCACCGAACTGGAGACCGCCGCCAAGCTGGTACGTGCCTTCTCCACCTACTTCCACCTCGCCAACGTCACCGAACAGGTCCACCGCGGCCGCGAACTCGGCGCCAAGCGCGCAGCCGAAGGCGGACTCCTCGCCCGAACGGCCGACCGCCTCAAGGACGCCGACCCCGAGCACCTGCGCGACACCGTCCGCAACCTCAACGTGCGCCCCGTCTTCACCGCACACCCCACCGAGGCCGCCCGCCGCTCCGTCCTCAACAAGCTGCGCCGCATCGCCGCCCTCCTCGACACCCCGGTCAACCAGTCCGACCGCCGCCGCCTCGACACCCGCCTCGCCGAGAACATCGACCTGGTGTGGCAGACCGACGAACTGCGCGTGGTCCGCCCCGAGCCCGCCGACGAGGCCCGCAACGCCATCTACTACCTCGACGAACTGCACGCGGGCGCCGTCGGCGACGTCCTGGAGGACCTGACCGCCGAACTGGAACGCGCCGGCGTCAAGCTCCCCGACGACACCCGCCCCCTCACCTTCGGCACCTGGATCGGCGGCGACCGCGACGGCAACCCCAACGTCACCCCCCAGGTCACCTGGGACGTCCTCATCCTCCAGCACGAGCACGGCATCAACGACGCCCTGGAGATGATCGACGAACTGCGCGGCTTCCTCTCCAACTCCATCCGCTACGCGGGCGCCACCGAGGAACTCCTCACCTCCCTCCAGGCCGACCTGGAACGCCTGCCCGAGATCAGCCCCCGCTACAAGCGCCTCAACGCCGAGGAGCCCTACCGGCTCAAGGCCACCTGCATCCGGCAGAAGCTGGAGAACACCAAGCAGCGCCTCGCCAAGGGCACCCCCCACGAGGCCGGCCGCGACTACCTCGGCACCGCACAGCTCCTCGACGACCTGCGCATCGTCCAGACCTCCCTGCGCGAACACCGCGGCGGCCTCTTCGCCGACGGCCGCCTCGCCCGCACCATCCGCACCCTCGCCGCCTTCGGCCTCCAGCTCGCCACCATGGACGTCCGCGAACACGCCGACGCCCACCACCACGCCCTCGGCCAGCTCTTCGACCGGCTCGGCGAGGAATCCTGGCGCTACGCCGACATGCCCCGCGAGTACCGCGCCAAGCTCCTCGCCAAGGAACTGCGCTCCCGGCGCCCGCTCGCACCCAGCCCGGCACCCGTCGACGCGGCCGGCGAGAAGACCCTCGGCGTCTTCCAGACCGTCAAGCGCGCCCTGGAGGTCTTCGGCCCCGAGGTCATCGAGTCCTACATCATCTCCATGTGCCAGGGCGCCGACGACGTCTTCGCCGCCGCCGTACTCGCCCGCGAGGCCGGACTCATCGACCTCCACGCCGGCTGGGCCAAGATCGGCATCGTGCCGCTCCTGGAGACCACCGACGAACTCAAGGCCGCCGACACCATCCTCGAGGACCTCCTCGCCGACCCCTCCTACCGGCGCCTGGTCGCCCTGCGCGGCGACGTCCAGGAGGTCATGCTCGGCTACTCCGACTCCTCCAAGTTCGGCGGCATCACCACCAGCCAGTGGGAGATCCACCGCGCCCAGCGCCGCCTGCGCGACGTCGCCCACCGCTACGGCGTACGCCTGCGCCTCTTCCACGGCCGCGGCGGCACCGTCGGCCGCGGCGGCGGCCCCACCCACGACGCCATCCTCGCCCAGCCCTGGGGCACCCTCGAAGGCGAGATCAAGGTCACCGAGCAGGGCGAGGTCATCTCCGACAAGTACCTCATCCCCTCCCTCGCCAGGGAGAACCTGGAACTGACCGTCGCGGCCACCCTCCAGGCCTCCGCCCTGCACACCGCACCCCGCCAGTCCGACGAGGCCCTCGCCCGCTGGGACGCCGCCATGGACGTCGTCTCCGACGCCGCCCACACGGCCTACCGGGGGCTCGTCGAGGACCCCGACCTGCCGACGTACTTCCTGGCCTCCACGCCCGTCGACCAGCTCGCCGACCTCCACCTGGGCTCCCGGCCCTCCCGCCGCCCCGGCTCCGGCGTCTCCCTCGACGGACTGCGCGCCATCCCCTGGGTGTTCGGCTGGACCCAGTCACGGCAGATCGTCCCCGGCTGGTACGGCGTCGGCTCCGGCCTCAAGGCCCTGCGCGAGGCCGGCCTGGACACCGTCCTCGACGAGATGCACCAGCAGTGGCACTTCTTCCGCAACTTCATCTCCAACGTCGAGATGACCCTCGCCAAGACCGACCTGCGCATCGCCCAGCACTACGTCGACACCCTCGTCCCCGACGAGCTCAAGCACGTCTTCGACCGGATCAAGGCCGAACACGAACTCACCGTCGCCGAGGTGCTGCGCGTCACCGGCGAGAAGGAACTGCTCGACGCCGACCCCGTCCTCAAGCAGACCTTCACCATCCGCGACGCCTACCTCGACCCGATCTCCTACCTCCAGGTCGCCCTCCTCGGCCGCCAGCGCGAGGCCGCCGCCGCGGGCGAGACCCCCGACCCCCTGCTCGCCCGAGCCCTCCTCCTCACCGTCAACGGAGTCGCCGCCGGCCTGCGCAACACCGGCTGACCAACCCCCACGGCCGAAAAACAACGGTGCCCCGGACTCACCAGAGCCCGGGGCACCGTCACGTCGTACACACGGCGCCACTCACACCGCGAAGAACGCCGCCGTCAGCAACACCACACCGGCCCCCGCCATCCCCCACGCCACCCGAGTCCGCCGCAACCCCCCGGCCACCACCACGGACGCCAGCAACAACGCCCCACCCATCGGCACCCACGCGTACAGCACCCCCGCCGGCCCCGACCGCACCACACCGACACCGCCCGGCTTCACCACCACGGAGTACGTCCGCCCCTCCGCAACGGCCACCGAGTCCTCCAGCACCACCCGGCCCCGCGCCCGCGACCCCGCCGACACCGGCGCGTACGGACCACTGCACACACCGTCGCCGCACCGCGTCACCTCGACGGTCCCCCGCTCACGCCCCTTGGTCAGCATCACGTGCTGCGCCGTACCCCACGACGCCCACACCCCGGCGATCAGCAGCAGCACCGCCACCGTCCCCATCACCGCGACCCGCCCGAACCCGAGGACGGCCCGGGCGACCCGACGGGGACGAGGGCGAGGAGCGGCGACGGCTGAGGCAGGCATGGCCGGGATCATTGGCCATGCCTGCACGGCCGGTCAACTCATCCGCATACCACCCACGGACAAGTCACGAGTTGTACGTGCTCTGCGCCCGCTCCAGCCCCTCGATCACCAGAGCCTCCACCGCATCCGCCGCCCGGTCCACGAAGTAGTCCAGCTCCTTGCGCTCCGCCGACGAGAAGTCCTTCAGCACGAAATCCGCCACCGGCATCCGCCCCGGCGGCCGCCCGATCCCGAACCGCACCCGGTGATAGTCCGACCCCAGCGACCTGGTGATCGACTTCAGCCCGTTGTGCCCGTTGTCCCCGCCGCCCAGCTTCAGCCGCAGCACCCCGTAGTCGATGTCCAGCTCGTCGTGCACCGCCACGACGTTGCCCACCGGGACCTTGTAAAAGTCCCGCAACACCGTCACCGGACCGCCCGACACGTTCATGAACGACATCGGCTTCGCCAGAACCACCCGCCGGTTCGCCGGCCCGGGCGGACCGATCCGCCCCTCCACCACCTGCGCCTGCGCCTTGCCGTGCCGCTTGAACCGCGCCCCCATCCGCTCCGCCAGCAGATCCGCCACCATGAAACCGACGTTGTGCCGGTTCGCGGCGTACTCGGCCCCCGGGTTGCCGAGACCGGCCACCAACCAGGGCGCACCCGCGTCCGTCGTCACGTCCCTGTCTCCTTCGCGTCCGTCCACACATACGCGTCGGCCGCTGCCCCCGCACGGGAACAGCGGCCGACCACACAATGACCGTAAGGGAGACGATCAGGCCTCGGCGGCCTCTTCGCCCTCACCCTCGGCCGCCGGCTCCTCCGCCTGCGACGCCAGGACCTGCAGCACCACGGCGTCGTCCTCGACGGCCAGCTTCACACCGGCCGGCAGCTTGACGTCCTTGGCCAGGATCGAGGCACCGGCCTCCAGACCCGCCACCGACACGACGACCTGCTCCGGGATGTGCGTGGCCTCGGCCTCGACCGGCAGCGCGTCCAGGACGTACTCCAGCAGATTGCCACCCGGGGCCAGCTCACCCTCGGCCTGCACCGGGATCTCGACCGTCACGGTCTCGCCGCGCTGCACCAGCTGCAGGTCGACGTGCTCCAGGAAGCCCTTGATCGGGTCACGCTGGACCGACTTCGGGATCGCCAGCTCGTTCGTCTTGCCGTCGATGTCCAGCGCGATCAGGACGTTCGGCGTACGCAGCGCCAGCAGCAGGGCGTGGCCCGGCAGGGTCAGGTGCAGCGGGTCCGAACCGTGGCCGTACAGGACACCGGGAACGTTGTCTTCACGACGGATACGGCGGGCAGCGCCCTTGCCGAACTCGGTGCGCGTCGCGGCGGCGATCTTCACCTCGGACATGATCACTCCTCGTAGAGGTAGAAACGGACGTGGTCACCCGGCCACGAACGGCCTGCTACGAAGAGCGCGTCGATAACGGACAGCCACCACCCGCCGAGAAAACGGGCACGGCCTCCCTCGCCGAGCAACTTCAGCAGTCTACTCGGAGAGGGAGGCCGCACCCAAAACGATCTCAGCGCTGTGCAGAACGGTTACTGCAGAACGCTCACTGCTCGTCGAACAGGCTCGTCACCGAACCGTCCTCGAACACCTCACGCACCGCACGCGCGATCGTCGGCGCGATCGACAGCACCGTGATCTTGTCCAGCTCCAGCTCGGACGGCGTCGGCAGCGTGTCCGTGAACACGAACTCACTCACCTTCGAATTCTTCAGCCGGTCCGCCGCCGGACCCGACAGCACACCGTGCGTCGCCGTCACGATCACGTCCTCCGCACCATGCGCGAACAACGCGTCCGCAGCGGCACAGATCGTGCCACCCGTGTCGATCATGTCGTCGACCAGGACGCAGATACGCCCCTTCACGTCACCCACGACCTCATGCACCGTGACCTGATTCGCCACGTCCTTGTCACGCCGCTTGTGCACGATCGCCAGCGGCGCACCCAGACGGTCACACCAACGGTCCGCCACCCGCACCCGGCCCGCGTCCGGCGACACCACCGTCAGCTTCGAACGGTCCACCTTCGCACCCACGTAGTCCGCCAGCAGCGGCAACGCGAACAGGTGGTCCACCGGACCGTCGAAGAAGCCCTGGATCTGGTCCGTGTGCAGATCCACCGCCAGAATCCGGTCCGCACCCGCGGTCTTCATCAGATCCGCGATCAGACGCGCCGAGATCGGTTCACGCCCCCGGTGCTTCTTGTCCTGCCGCGCGTAACCGTAGAACGGCACGATGACCGTGATGGAGCGAGCCGACGCACGCTTCAACGCGTCGATCATGATCAACTGCTCCATGACCCACTTGTTGATCGGAGCCGTGTGGCTCTGGATCAGGAAACAGTCCGCACCACGCGCCGACTCCTGATAACGCACATAGATCTCGCCGTTGGCGAAGTCGAAGGCCTTCGTCGGGACGACCCCGACACCCAGCTGATGGGCGACCTCCTCGGCAAGCTCGGGGTGGGCGCGGCCGGAGAAGAACATCAGCTTCTTCTCGCCGGTCGTCTTGATCCCGGTCACAGCACTTTCTCCTCAGAGGTTCGCAGCTGAGCGTCACGAGCGCTCTCCCGCTGGCCGCGGGGGCGTCTCAGCTGGTGGGGTGCGGATGTGCACTTATCACGGTACGCCCAGTTCGACGCACCGGTTTCCGGTCAGCCTTCGCCACCGGCCTCCGGAGCCGCCGCCCCGGCCGCCTTCGCCGCCGCGCTCCCCGGACGCTTACGAGCCACCCAACCCTCGATATTCCGCTGCTGGCCACGGGCCACGGCCAGCGAACCGGGCGGCACATCCTTCGTGATCACCGAGCCGGCGGCGGTGTAGGCCCCGTCCCCGACAGTGACAGGAGCCACAAACATGTTGTCCGAACCCGTACGGCAGTGCGACCCGATGGTCGTGTGGTGCTTGTCCTGCCCGTCGTAGTTCACGAACACGCTCGCCGCACCGATGTTGGTGTACTCACCGATCGTCGCGTCACCCACGTAGGAGAGGTGCGGGACCTTCGTCCCCTCACCGATCGAGGCGTTCTTCGTCTCGACGTACGTCCCGACCTTCGACTTGAGCCCGAGGCGAGTCCCCGGACGCAGGTACGCGAACGGACCCACGGTCGCCTCCGGACCGACGTCGGCACCGAGAGAGACGGTGTTGTCGACACGGGCGCCCGCACCCACACGGGTGTCGGTGAGTCGGGAATTCGGCCCGACCTCACACCCCTCGCCCAGGTGAGTGGAACCCTCGAGCTGCGTACCCGGATGCACGACGGCATCCTGCTCGAACGTCACCGTCACATCGACCCACGTCGTCGCCGGGTCCACCACCGTCACGCCGGCCAGCATCGCCCGAGTCAGCAGCCGCTCGTTCAGAATCCGGCGGGCCTCGGCCAGCTGCACCCGGTTGTTGATCCCCGCGATCTCCCGGTGATCACCGGCAACCGACGCACCGACCCGGTGACCGGCCTCGCGCAGAATCCCGAGCACGTCGGTGAGGTACTCCTCGCCCTGGCTGTTGTCCGTCCGCACCTTGCCCAGCGCGTCGGCGAGCAGCCGCCCGTCGAAGGCGAAGACGCCGGAATTGATCTCCCGGATCGCCCGCTGCGACTCGGACGCGTCCTTGTGCTCCACGATCGCCGTCACGGCGCCCGAGGCCCCGTCCCGCACGATCCGGCCGTACCCCGTCGCGTTCGGCACCTCAGCCGTCAGCACCGTCACCGCGTTCCCGTCGGCGGAGTGCGTGGCCGCCAGGGCCCGCAGCGTCTCGCCGGTGAGGAGGGGAGTGTCACCGCAGACGACCACCACGGTCCCGTCCACGGCACCGCCCAGCGCCTCCAGCCCCATCCGGACCGCGTGACCCGTGCCGTTCTGCTGCTCCTGGACGGCGGTACGGACGTCGGGGGCGACCTCGGCGAGGTGCGCGGTGACCTTCTCGCGGGCGTGCCCGACGACGGCGACCAGGTTCTCGGGGTCCAGCTCACCGGCGGCGGCGAGCACGTGCCCGACGAGGGAACGGCCGCACAGCTCGTGGAGGACCTTGGGTGTGGCCGACTTCATACGGGTGCCCTCACCCGCTGCGAGAACGACGACGGCTGCCGGGCGAATGGCGCTCACGGGATGCCCTTCGGCTTTGAGGGGGTGGGGGTGGACATCCGCAGGATACCGGGGTGGTTTGTGGGGGGTATGAGTGCGGGCCCTGACGGTGTGGTCAGGGCCCGCATCGAGGCCGTGCGCAGTGGCTCCCCCGCAAGGATTCGAACCTTGTCCTGCTAGATCCAAAATCTAGTGTGCTGCCAGTTACACCACGGGGGAACGTGCGTCAGACCTTACCGGAGTCGTGTGATGGCGCCAGCAACGATTCCCGTCCACCAGCCTTCGATGCGCCGGTACAACTCGGCGCTCTGTCGCACGGTGAGCACGAGGCAACCGCGGTAGTCGTCACCCGTATTCTTGCGCACGGTCTTCGGGTTGTGTCGCTTGAGCGTCGTCTTGCCGAAGGAGCTGCGGTCAGCCTGGACGACATCTGCCCAGTAAGCCTCCGCTGACTCGACATCGGCCGTCTCGTGAATCATCACGCGGTAGGTGATGTGCTCCCGCTCGACGTCGAGCAGGGCAAGCCACGAGAGGAAGAGGCGGATCATGTCGGCGTCGCTGTTGACGAAGGTGACTCGCTCGCGCCGAGCGTGGGGCTTGTCCTTGGTGCCCTCAGCCCAGTAGAGGGCCACGCCTACCAAGAACAGATCACGGTCGGACAGAGCACCGATTTCCGCTGCCGCTGCCTCCTTGGTTTGCTGCCGTCGCTCCTCCCGCACCGCCAGTTCATGCTCCCAGCGCTTGCGTGCAGCCAACTTGGCCTGTTCCGTTGGGTCACGTCGTTCCGGTTTCGGCAGGTCGCGCACCCACAAGGAGATCGAGCCCTTCGAGCAGCCCAGCTCGGCTTCGATTTGGTCGTACGTCCAGCCCTGGAGGCGTAGCTCCCTGGCCTTCGCGCGTAGGTCGTCCTTCGCTCGCGGGCGCTTTGTCCATTCCGGTGGCGGCTCGCCCTTCACTAGCCGGTTGAGGATGTCGTTGTTGAAGACCTTCAACTCGTCGCGGATCTGCCGAAGGCTGTAGCCGGCCCGCCGCAGCGCCACCGCCCGCTCCCGCAACCCTTCGAAGTCCGCGTACTTGTTCCCTGAACGTGCCATGGGCATACCGTCCGGCCGGAATCTTCGCCTCCGGCGCCGTACGGCGCAGGGTTCACCAGTTCGAGGGATATCGCGTCGTATCGTTTGTCGAAAGTCACCGGAAATGGGGCGCCCGGCGCCCGTAGGCTGGAGCCATGACCACGACGGGGGAAGACCACGCACCGGCCCGGGGTGGGCCTTGGTGGTGGGGCAGGCGGCGCGGTGCGGTGCTCGATGTGAGCCTCGGTGCCGTGTCCGCGTTGGAGTGCGCGGCGGAGGGGATTCCGTTCGCTCGGGACGCCGGGATTCCGTTGGCGGCGGGGGTCGTCTTCGGGGTGTTGGCCGGTTCGGTGCTGGTGGTGCGGCGGAGGTATCCGATCGCGGTGGTGCTGGTGGCGATCGCCATCACGCCGGCGCAGATGGGTTTCCTGATGGGCATCGTCGGTCTGTACACGCTGGCGGCGTCGGAGTTGCCGCGGCGGGTCATCGGGGCGCTGGCCGGGATGACGTTCCTGGGGACGTTGATCGTGACGTTCGTGCGGCTGGGGCAGGACATGCGGCGGGACGGCCTGGAGCTGGGGGACTGGTTTCTTCCGTTCGCGTCGATCGCGACGTCGCTGGGGATGACCGCGCCGCCGTTGCTGCTGGGTCTGTACGTGGGGCAGCGGCGGCGGTTGATGGAGAGTCTGCGGGAGCGGGCGGACAGTCTGGAGCGGGAGCTGCAGTTGCTCGCGGAGCGGGCGGAGGAGCGCGCGGAGTGGGCGCGGGGTGAGGAGCGGACGCGGATCGCGCGGGAGATGCATGACGTGGTGGCGCACCGGGTGAGTCTGATGGTGGTGCACGCGGCGGCGTTGCAGGCGGTGGCGCGGAAGGATCCGGAGAAGGCGGTGAAGAATGCCGCGCTGGTGGGGGACATGGGGCGGCAGGCGCTGACGGAGTTGCGGGAGATGCTCGGGGTGCTGCGCAGTGGTGGGGAGGGTGCGCGGGCGGAGCGGGCGGCGGTGCCGTTGGCGGCGGTGGGGGTGGCTGCGGCGGCGGCGGCTTCGCGGGCGGCGGACGACGGGGAGCGGTCGGGTGAGGGGCCGTGTCTGTCGGAGCTGGACGAGTTGATCGGGCAGTCGGAGGCGGCCGGGATGGTCGTGGATCTGTCGGTGCAGGGGGAGGAGCGGTCGTATCCGGCGGTGGTGGAGTCGACGGCGTTCCGGGTGGTGCAGGAGGCGTTGACGAACGTGCACAAGCATGCGGCGGGTGCGAAGACGTATGTGCGGTTGGCGCATCGGGTGTCGGAGATCGCGATGCAGGTGGAGAACGAGCCGCCGCCGGTGGGGTCGTCGGAGGAGTCGGGGGCGCGGTTGCCGTCGGGCGGTAATGGGCTGGTGGGGATGAAGGAGCGGGTGGCGGCTCTGGGGGGTGTGTTCGTGTCGGGGCCGACGGATGCGGGGGGTTTCCGGGTGTCGGCGGTGATTCCGGCGGCGTCGTAGTGGCGGGCTGTGCGGGGTGGTCAGCCGGTGGTGAGGCGGGTGGGCCGGGTGCCGGCGACGAGGGTGGCGAGGGCCTGGTCGATGTCGGGGCCGAGGTACCAGTCGCCGGTGTGGTCGAGGGCGTAGACGCGGCCTTCGGTGTCGATGGCGAGGAGGGCCTGGCTGTCGGTTTCGGTGCCGAGGGGGCAGGCCTGGGTGTCGAGGGCGCGGCCGAGGTCGCCGAGGGTGCGGGCCATGTGGAGGCCGTGGAGGGGGTCGAGGTGGAGGGTGGCGGGGGCGATGTGGCGGCCGGGGCCGGCGGGGGTGATGTGGAGGCCGCCGAATTCGGCCCAGGCTTCTACGGCGGCGGGGAAGACGGTGTGGCGGTGTCCTGCGGGTGAGGTGTGTTCGCGGAGGGTGTCGGCCCAGATTTCGGCCTGTTTGATGTCCCAGCGTCCGGGTTGCCAGCCGGCGTCGCGGAGGGCGGCGTCGACGGGGACGGGGAAGCGGGTGGTGGAGGTGCGGTCGGCTTGCATCTGCCCTTGGTTCGTTTCGGGTGTGGTGCGGCGCGGGTGTGGTCGTCCGGGCGTCCCGTTGCCGGGCTGCTGGGCGTCGGGGTCAGGTGTCGTCGGTGGTGGGGTCGACGATGCGGACGCCGAAGTGGGCGCTGAGGGCGGTGCAGGCGCGGCAGGGGGTGGCGAAGCTGCCGTGGAGGGGGTCGCCGTCTTCGCGGATGCGGCGGGTGGTGAGTTTGGCGTGTTTGAGTGCTTTGCGGGCTTCGCCGTTGGTCATGGGTTTGCGGGAGGCGCGTTTGCTGCGGGTGGCGTCGGCGGTGGCGAGGTGGCGTGAGATGAGGATGGTTTCGGCGCAGCGGCCGGTGTAGCGGTCGCGTTGGCCGCTGGTG
Source organism: Streptomyces sp. M92 (assembly GCF_028473745.1). Lineage (NCBI taxonomy): Bacteria > Bacillati > Actinomycetota > Actinomycetes > Kitasatosporales > Streptomycetaceae > Streptomyces > Streptomyces sp. M92. Next base: position 7,392,154 of record NZ_CP101137.1, on the reverse strand, counting down.
AGGGTGTCGAGGAAGTCCTGTACGAGGTGGTGCAGGGCGGGGGGTGTGTCGGCACGGGTGGGGGTGCCGGTGAGGGTGGTGCCGCGGACGGAGAGGGCGGCGGCGACGGTGGGGAGTATGCCGTCGCGGCGGTGCAGGAGGGTGGGTGCGTGGTGGGCGTCCGCGCTGCTCCAGCCGATGCGGGGGTCGCCGCTTCGGGGGTCGTCGGATCGTCCGGTGTGGGGTCCGGTCTGTGTCGCACTCATGATCATTTTCCCCTCCTGAACATCCCCCCGAAGGTCACAGAGTGCCAAATCGCGTGGCTGCTGCGGAAGCTGGGGCGTGGTGACACGCCCGGTTATGGGCGTTCCGTCACGGGAGGGTGACGTCTGGTCACGGAAGCGGAGGGGGGTGTGCCGGGTGTGGGGTCCGGGCCGGTGACCCCTCTCGTCGTACCGCATAGGCTGTCGGCACCGCGTTCGCGTGCGGTGACGAGACAGTGCAGACAGACAGATCAGGCAGATCAGACAGACGCCGCAGGGGGCAACCGCCATGACGACAGGTCGGCTCGGGCAAGCGGCCGCGCCGCCGAACGCGGCCTATGCCGGGCAGGTCGTGCATTTCCCGGATCCGGTGCGGGCGGCCCGTCACCCGAGAGGGGTACGGGTGGACGAGGGTGGTTACCCGGTCTTCTCGCCGTACGCCCGCGCGGTGGCGGAGATCGCCGATCCGCCGGAGGGTTTCGGGGTCGACGAACTGCGGTTGACGGACTATGTCTCGGCGAACGCGGCGTTGTCGGCGTCGGGCCACGAGCTGTGGGACACGGTGCCGGCGGTGGCGACGCCGCACGGCTGGACGTGGCACCACGTGGCGGGGGCGCGGCGGATGGAGCTGGTGCCGGTCGAGGTGAAGGCGCTGCTGCGGCACCACGGTGGGATCGCGACGGCGGCGGTGGACCAGGGCAAGCGTGGTACGCGGCCGTTGCAGGAGACGCGTCCGGCGCACTTCGGGCTGCCGAAGTCGGGTGTGGCGGTGTCGGAGCAGCAGGTGCAGGGGGTCGAGGAGGACCTCGGGTACCGGCTGCCGGGTGCGTACCGGTCGTTCCTGAAGGCGGCGGGTGGCTGTGCGCCGGTGGGTACGGCGTTGGACGCGGAGCTGGGGCTGCTGGTGGACCAGCCGTTCTTCACGGTGCGTGAGGAGGCGGCGGTCAATGACCTGGTGTATGTGAACAAGTGTCTGCGGGACCATCTGACGAAGGACTATCTGGGCGTCGCGTTCGTGCAGGGTGGTCTGCTCGCGGTGAAGGTGAAGGGCGAGCGGATCGGTTCGGTGTGGTTCTGCGCGTACGACGATGTGCGGGACGTGGATCCGTCGTTGGCGCCGGCGGATCGGGTGGAGCGGTTGCTGCTGCCGTGCGGTGAGGATTTCGACGCGTTCCTGTCGCGGCTGGCGGGTTCTCCGCCGGAGTTGGAGACGGTGGCGAACCTGATGGTGGACGGCGGTTTCGCGCGTGCGGTGCCCGTGTCGGCGTCGGTAGGGGAGTGAGCTGGCGATGGTGACGTTCGCGCAGGCGCAGGAGCGTGCGGAGGAGTGGGTCAACGGCGAGCTGCCGGCGTATCAGCACCGTGAGGTGCGGGTGCGGGAGTTCGGCCTGGGGTTCGTGGTGTGGGCCGAGGACCGTGCGGAGGGGCCGCGTTCGGACGGGGGCGCTCAGCGGCTGGTGATCGCGCGGGACAGTGGTGAGGCGACGCTGTGGCCGGCGCTGCCGGTGGGTGAGGTGATCCGCCGGTACGAGGAGGAGTACGGGCGTCCCGAGGAGGCGGCGGAGCCGGTGCCGGCGCCTGCGGCGCGGGTGGATCTGAATCAGACGTCGTTCTTGTTGAGTCCGCCGGAGTGGTTGCAGGAGGCGGCGGACAAGCTGGGGATTCCGGATCGGCGGGGGGATCTCGACACTGCCGGTTCGGGTGCTGGTTCGAGTGCCGGTGCCGGTGCCGGTGCCGGTTCGGGTGCTGCGGCTTCGGCGGCTCCTGCCGCTTCGGGCGGCGCGCAGGGGAGTGGTGCGGGATGGCCTGCGGCCGGTGCGGGTGTTTCCGGTGCCGACGAGGGCGCGTCCGGTGGCTCCGGCGTGCCGGGTGCGCCTGCCGGGGCGACGCCCTGGGCGGGGACGGACACCAACGCCGATGCCGGTGAGGACCGTTCCGTGCCGTTGCCGGAGACGGTGTTCGCGCCGCCGCTGAGTGATGTCGACGGGGGAACCCCGCCGCCCTCGGCGACGCCGGAGGCGAAGACGGCGCTGATGTCGGGTGGCAGTCAGCTTCCGCCGACCGCGCTGGCGCCGGCGATCGACGACCCGAACGTGTCGGCCCCGTCCGCGGGGGCGGGTGCGCCGCCGGCCGGCCCGGGGGCGTCCGCCCCGCAGGCCCGCCCGCCGGCGCCGGACGCCGGGGACATCGCGGATGCCGCGACCAGCAAGGCGACTCCTCCGCCGCGTCGCGGCGGTGGTTCGACCACGCCGCCTCCGCCGAGTGCCCCGGGTGTGCCGGGCGCGCGTCCGGGGGCCACGCCTTCGCCTTCGGCGCCCGGTGGTCCGGGTGGGCCGGCCACGCCGGCGGGTGGGTATGTGCCGACGCAGTTGGTGTCGTCGCTCGGTCCCGAGGGGCCGGGCGGTGGTCCCGGGACGCCGCCTCCGCCGAGCGCGCCGCAGCCGCCGGCCGGTCAGGGGGCGCCCGGTGGGCCGGGTACGCCGCCTCCGCCGAGTGCTCCGGGCACGCCGCCTCCGCCGAGTGCTCCGGGTACGCCGCCGGGTGGCGTGCATCATGCCGCCACGATGCTGGCCGATCCGGGACGGACGGGCGGCGGGGCGCCGCAGCCGCCCGGTCCGCCCGCGCCTCCTGGTCCTCCGGGCGCTCCGGGTGCGGCTGGTGGTCCTGGTACGCCGCCGCCTCCGGCCGCTCCTGGCGTGCCGGGTGCGCAGGGTGGTCGCGGTACGCCGCCGCCTCCCGCGGCTCCCGGTGTGCCGGGTGGTTCCTCGGGTGGCGCGGGTGGTGCCGTGCACCATGCGCAGACCGTGCTGGCCGCGCCCCCGGTGGGCGGCCCCGGCACGCCTCCGCCGCCTCCGGGTGCTCCGGGTGTGCCCGGCGCCCCGGGCGCCGCGCAGCCCGTGCCGCCCGGCGCGGTGCCGCCGCCCGGTGGGCCGGTGCCGGGTGCGCCGCCGGCGTACGGCTATCCGCAGCCGCCCGCCGGTATGCCGACCGTCGGTCCCGGCTACCAGGCGGTGCTGCGCTACCGGGCGCAGGACGGTTCCGAGCAGCAGCTGATCCGGCGTTCGGCGCCGGGTACGCCGCACCCGGAGTGGCAGATCTTCCATGAGCTGCGGGCCATGAACGTGCCGCCGGACCAGGTGCTGGAGCTGCACACGGAGCTGGAGTCGTGCGAGCTGCCGGGTGCCTACTGCGCGCGGATGATCCGGGAGCAGTGGCCGCAGGCGCGGATCACCTCCATCGCGCCGTACGGCACGGATCACGCGAGCCGGCAGCAGGGCATGCAGCAGTTGTTGGAGCACCAGGGCGAGCTGCATCAGGTGGCCGACGGGCCGGCCCGTCCGGCGCCGGTGCGGGCGCCGCTGCCGCAGGTGCAGCCGGTGCCGCCGGTTCCGCCGGAGGCGATCGGGCAGGAGCTGGCCGGGGCCTTCGGGCCGGGTGTGTTCCGGTTCGAGCAGGCGGCGGTGTCCCGGCAGGGTGTGCCGCCGGTGGTGGCGCACACGCTGGTGGCGGCGGGGCTGCCGATGGACATGGGCCCGTTCTTCTGGGCGCAGGCCCAGCCGGGGCGGCCGGTGCCGACGCTGGCGGAGCTGGCGGCGGAGCGCGGGGTGCAGCCGGCCCCGGACGCGGGGTCGTACCTGGTCGTGGGCAGTGACTTCGGGCGTGCGGTCTGTGTGCAGTACGGCACGGCGGCCATCGTGGCGGTGCCGGTGGAGGCGGGGCCGGGCGGTGCTGCGGTGGCGCCGCAGTTCGTGAACACGGGGCTGCCGGAGTTCGCGCGCTGTATGGCGCTGCTGGGCCGGATGTGGCGGCTCAGGTTCGGTCTGAACCAGGAGCAGGCGGGCCGCTGGACGGTGGACTTCCAGGCGCAGTTGGCCGCGCTGGACCCGGCCGCGCTGGGGTCGCCGGAGAGCTGGTGGTCGGTGCTGCTGGAGCAGATGTGGGACGGGCTGCTGTGAGGTCGCGGCGCAGCTGACGTACGTGAGGGGTGGGGCCCGGTCGGCCGGTGAGGCGACCGGGTCCCACCCTTTTGCGTGCGAACGGCTGCCCGGTGTGTCGCATTATGAGGGCTTACATCCGATCCATAAAGTCGGTTAAGTCCATTTACGGCGGCAGATTTCCCTACAGGGGTGATGAGCATGACCCGCGCATCGGCGTCCCCTCACGGCTTCGTGACCGTACGCGGGCGCGAGCGCGGCTACCGTCCGGAACAGGTGGAGGAGTTGGCCGCGGCCCTCTGCGAGGAGCGGGACGCGGCCTGGGAGCGGGCCGCCCGGCTCACCGTGCTCGCCCGGGAGATGGGCACGGAACTGGAGGGGCTGCGGGAGGTGGTGGCGCGGCTCCCGGCCCAGGACTACGAGGTGCTCGGGGAGCGGGCGCGGTCCCTGTTCCGGCTGGGGCAGGAGGAGGCTGAGGCCGTCCGGGAGGGGGCGCGGGCCGAGGCGGACGGCATGCTGGCCGACGCGCGGGCGTACGCGGCCGGGGTGCGCGAGGCGGCGCAGGCGCACGCCGACGACGTACGCGCGCAGGCCGACGAGCGGCACCGGCAGCGGCTGGAGGCGGCGCGGGCGGAGGCCGACGAGGTGCGGATCGCGGCGCGGCGCGAGGTGAAGGCAGGCAGGGGGCAGGCGCTGGCCGCGCTGCGCGAGATGCGGAGGCGGACCACCGGGATGCTGGCCGAGCAGAACAGGGAGCACGCCGAGCGGGCGGCGGCGCAGGAGCGTGCGCGGGAGGAGGCGTCGCGGGCCGCGGACGCGCACCACGCGGAGCTTTTGGCGCGCGCCGAACGGGAGCTGTCCGAGGCGAGGGCGGAGCTGGCCGAGGCGGAGGAAACGGCCGTGCGGTGGCAGGAGGAGGCCCGGGCCCGGGCGTCCGAGACGGTAGCCGGGGCCCGGGCCCGTCAGGAGCGGATCGCCCGCGAGACGGAGCGGGTGCTGCACGAGCACGGGGAGCGGTGGGACGAACTCCAGGCCCATGTGGCGTCCGTGCGCAGCAACCTCAGTGCGCTGACGGGCCGGGCGGTGGAGTGACGCCGTACCGTCGGCGTCGCCGTCACTCCCCTCTGCGGACCGCGCCCGCCAGGATCCAGCCCTCCACGGCCTCGTAGTGCCGGCGCTGTTCCTCCGCCTCGCGCCGGCCGGAGAGCATGGTGCCCAGCCAGCCGCAGGCGAAGCCCAGGGGGATGGAGACCAGGCCGTCGTGGTGAACGGAAACCGGTTGAAGTCGGCGTCGGGGAACGCCGAGACGGGTGAGCCGGAGACCAGGTTGGTGCCTGGCATCAGCAGCAGGACGGCCAGCGAGCCGCCGATGAGGGTGCTGAGCAGCCCGGCCTGGTGGCGGACTGTGCGGGTACGACAGGGACGGGGCGTAGGACATCCCGGGGCTCCTTGCGTGGCTCGGGTCCGGTGGGCGGACCGCAGGGAGGTGGGGGTGGGGGCCACGCACGCTACTCGCCGGTCATGTGGGGCGCTGCGTTTTGGCCGAACTGATCGGTCGGTATGCGCCTGCTGCGCCGCCCTCGGGGTGTTACCCGCGTTGACCCGCGCCTTTGTCGGGTCCGGCGGCCCGCGAGTTCAATCCTGGAGCACCGGGAACCGGCGCGGCGCCACCAGCAGCAGCACCAGGAACGCCAGCGCCGCCGCGCCCGCCGCGCCCAGGTAGACCGCGTGCACGGCGTCGGCGATCGCCCGCCGTACGGGCTCCCCGGCGGTGCCCGAATCCAGCGCCCGGGTCACGGAGTCGAGATCCCCGGTGCCGCCCCCGCCCGCCCCGCCGAGCCGTGCGGCCAGCACCCCGTTGGCGATCGCGCCGAAGGCCGCCGCGCCGACGGTCTGGCCGGTCTGGCGGCAGAAGAGCACGGACGCGGTCGCCGTGCCCCGCTCCGCCCAGCCGACCGTCGACTGGACGCCGACGATGAGCGGCAGCTGGAACAGGCCGAGCGCGCCGCCGAGCAGCAGCATCAGCAGCGTCGGCTGCCAGGCCTCGCCGGGGTAGGGGAGGAAGGGGAAGGCGAACAGGAGCAGGGAGGCGGTGCCGATGCCGAGCATCGCCGTGTCGCGGAAGCCGATCCTGCGGTACACGTGCTGGCTCAGGGCCGCCGACACCGGCCAGCTCAGCGTCCACACGGACAGGACGAAACCGGCCGCCACGGGCGCCAGGCCCAGCACCGACTGGGCGTAGGTGGGCAGGAACACGGTCGGCGCCACCATGAGTACGCCCAGCGCGCCGAGCGCGAGGTTCACCGCGGCGATCGTGCGGCGGCGCCACACCCAGCCGGGGATGACCGGCTCCGCCGCGCGGCGCTCGATCACCACCACGGCCGCCAGCAGGACGAGACCGGCGGTGAACAGGGCGAGCGAGGGTGCCGACAGCCATGGCCAGGCCACCCCGCCCTGCACCAAGGCGGTGAGCAGCACGCCCCCGCAGGCGAACACGGCCAGCGCGCCCGCCCAGTCGACCCGCGCGCGCGTGCCGTCGCCCTCCCGTGAGGACTCGTCGCGCGGCGGCTCGTGCAGGTGACGGACGATCAGCCACAGGGCGAGGGCGCCGATCGGCAGGTTGATGAGGAAGATCCAGCGCCAGTCGGCGTACGTGGCCAGCACGCCCCCGAGGCCGGGGCCGGCGACCGCCGACACCGCCCACACGGTGGACAGCCGGGCCTGGATCCTGGGCCGCTCCTTGAGCGGGTACAGGTCGGCGGCGAGGGTCTGCACCGTGCCCTGCAGCGCGCCGCCGCCCAGGCCCTGGAGGACGCGGAAGGCGATGAGGGCGGCCATGTTCCAGGCCAGCGCGCACAGCAGGGAGCCGAGGAGGAACAGCGCCGCGCCCACCACCAGGACCGGCTTGCGGCCGAAGGTGTCGGAGAGCTTGCCGTAGACGGGGAGCGTGACGGTGACGGCCAGCAGGTAGCCGGAGAAGAGCCAGGAGAAGAGGGAGAAGCCGCCGAGGTCGCCGACGATCTGCGGGACGGCGGTGGAGACGATGGTGGCGTCGAGCGCCGACAGCGCCATCGCGAGCATCAGCGCGGCGACGACGGCACCGCGCCGGTCCGGGCCCGTGCCGGGTGCGGCCTCGTCCACCGCGGACCTGGTGTCGTCCACCCGTGGGCCCCCTCCGGTTGTGTTCCCCCTGCATCCATCCGCGGGGATCAGCTTCCCACTTGACCCCGACGTCGCGGGAGGGTGGATGCTCGGTGCGTCCCGAGGCGGACCCTGAGGCGGATCCCGAGGCGGAGGCCACCCTGAGTCCGGCTCCGCCGGAGGGTGGACTGCCCCTAGGGGTACCTCCGTACTACGGGTCGGGGAGGGTTCGTACCGACGGAGGACGAGAGGGGCCCGGCGGAGTCCTTAATCTGGCTTTACGCCGCTGGGGGGCGGCGAACCGGACCCGTGGGGGTGGGGTTTTCCCCAGCAGAAGAGTGCGCTGTACCTCAGCGCGCTCGGCACCCGGTTCCGGCCACACTCTTCGACGTAGCAGCGAAACGCAGCAGCGACACGTTCCATCGCACGACCCGTTGTGAAGCCCGCACCGCCGACGGTGGCGCTCAGCGTTCACCGCCGGCACCGCCGGCACAGGTGATGACCGACATAGGAGACTTGACATGACATCGGCCGTAAGTATTCCCGCACACGGGAGCACTGGAGGGCGTACGGCCGTTGCCGCGCGGGCGCGCCAGGTCGTGAAGGCGTACGGGGCGGGCGAGACCCGGGTCGTCGCCCTGGACCACGTGGACGTGGACATCGCCCGCGGTCAGTTCACCGCGATCATGGGGCCGTCGGGCTCCGGCAAGTCGACGCTGATGCACTGCCTGGCGGGCCTGGACACCGTCACCGGCGGGCAGATCTACCTCGACGAGACCCAGATAACCGGCCTGAAGGACAAGAAGCTCACGCAGCTGCGCCGGGACCGGATCGGTTTCATCTTCCAGGCTTTCAACCTGCTTCCGACGCTGAACGCGATCGAGAACATCACGCTGCCCATGGACATCGCCGGCCGCAAGTACGACCGGGCGTGGCTGGAGCGGGTCGTGGAGACCGTCGGGCTCGCCGGGCGGCTCAAGCACCGGCCGACCCAGCTCTCCGGCGGCCAGCAGCAGCGTGTCGCCGTGGCGCGGGCGCTGGCCGCCCGCCCCGAGATCATCTTCGGTGACGAGCCGACCGGCAACCTCGACTCGCGGGCCGGCGCCGAGGTGCTGGGCTTCCTGCGCCGGTCGGTGGACGAGCTGGGCCAGACCATCGTGATGGTCACCCACGACCCGGTGGCCGCAAGCTACGCGGACCGGGTGCTGTACCTCGCCGACGGCCGGATCGTCGACGAGATGCACCGGCCGACCGCGGAGGCCGTCCTCGACCGCATGAAGGACTTCGACGCCCGGGGGCGCACGTCATGACCGTCGTGAAGACCTCGATGCGCAACTTCCTCGCGCACAAGGGCCGCATGGCGCTCTCGGCGGTGGCGGTGCTGCTGTCGGTGGCGTTCGTGTGCGGCACCCTGGTGTTCACGGACACCATGAACACCACCTTCGACAAGCTGTTCGCGGTCACCTCGTCGGACGTGACGGTCGCCCCGAAGGACGCCGAGGCCGAGGACACGCCGCAGAACGGGGTGCCCGAGTCGCTCCCGGCCTCCACCCTGGAGAGGATCCGCGCGGCCGAGGGCGTCGAGTCGGCCGAGGGCGCGGTCGTCTCGATGAACGTGACCGTGGTCAACGCGGACAACGACAACGTGGGCGCCACCAACGGCGCCCCGACCCTCGCCGGGAACTGGACCAAGAACGACCTGCGGTCCATGGAGATCACCTCGGGACACGCGCCGCGCGGCCCGACCGAGGCGATGGTCGACTCCGACACCGCCGACAAGCACGACCTGAAGATCGGCGACGAGCTGCGCACCATCGCGCAGACCGGCGACTTCAAGGCGAAGATCGTCGGCATCGCCTCCTTCACCGTCACCAACCCCGGTGCCGCGGTCGTCTACTTCGACACCCCCACCGCCCAGCGTCAGCTCCTCGGCGCCACGGACCGCTTCAGCCAGTTCAACGTCACCGCCGCGGCCGGCGTCAGCGACGCCCAGCTCAAGCAGAACGTCTCCGCCGCCCTGGACGGGGGCGCCTTCAAGGTCCAGACCGCCAAGGAGGCCTCCGACGAGGGCCGCGCGGACGTCGGCGAGTTCATGAACGTCATCAAGTACGCCATGCTCGGCTTCGCCGGGATCGCGTTCCTGGTCGGCATCTTCCTGATCATCAACACCTTCTCCATGCTGGTCGCCCAGCGCACCCGTGAGATCGGTCTGATGCGGGCCATCGGCTCCTCCCGTCGCCAGGTCAACCGCTCCGTGCTCGTCGAGGCGCTCCTGCTCGGCATCGTCGGCTCGGTCCTCGGCGTCGCCGCCGGTGTCGGCATCGCCGTCGGCCTGATGAAGCTGATGTCGGCGGCGGGCATGAACCTCTCCACCGACGACCTGACCATCAAGACGACGACCCCGGTGGTCGGCCTGGTCCTCGGCATCGTGGTCACGGTCCTGGCCGCCTACCTGCCCGCCCGCCGCGCCGGCAAGATCTCCCCGATGGCCGCCCTGCGCGACGCCGGAACCCCGGCCGACGGCAAGGCCGGCTGGATACGCGGCCTGATCGGCCTGGTCCTCACCGGTGCCGGCGCCGCGGCCCTGTTCACGGCCGCCGCGGCCGACAAGGCCAGCGAGGGCTCGATGATGCTCGGCGCGGGCATCGTGCTGTCCCTCATCGGCTTCGTCGTCATCGGCCCGCTGCTCGCCGGCCTCGTGGTGCGGGCGATCAGCGCGGTGCTGCTGCGGGCCTTCGGCCCGGTGGGACGGCTGGCCGAGCGCAACGCCCTGCGCAACCCGCGCCGCACCGGCGCCACCGGTGCCGCCCTGATGATCGGCCTCGCGCTGGTGGCGTGCCTGTCCGTCGTCGGCTCCTCCATGGTCGCCTCGGCCACCAGCGAGCTGGACAAGACGGTCGGCGCGGACTTCATAGTCCAGGGCAACCAGCGGATCGTGCCGCAGGCCGAGAAGGCGATGCAGGACACGCCGGGCCTGGAGCACGTCACCCGCTACAAGATGCTCGACGCCACGCTGACCTCGCCCGACGGCAAGACCGACGACGACGGAGTCACGGCCGCCGACCCGACCTACGCCCAGGACGTGCGCCGCGCGACGACCGAGGGCGAGCTCTCCGCCGCCTACGGCCCCGACGCCATGTCGGTCGGCTCGGACTACGCCAAGAAGCACGGCGTGCACGTCGGCGACACGATCTCCGTCGCCTTCGAGGGCGGCGAGACCGCGAAGCTCAAGGTCGCCGCGATCACGAGCGACGACGTCGCCATCGACCAGGGCGCGCGGTACATCAGCATCGAGACGATGCGGAAGTACCTGCCGGCCGAGAACATCCCGCCGAACACGATCATGTTCGCCAAGGCCGAGGACGGTCAGGCGGACCAGGCCTACGCGGCGCTGAAGAAGTCCCTGGACGCCTACCCGCAGTACCAGGTGGCCGACCAGACCGACTACAAGCAGGAGCTGAAGGACCAGATCGGCCAGCTGCTGAACATGGTCTACGGCCTGCTCGCCCTGGCGATCATCGTCGCGGTCCTCGGTGTGGTGAACACGCTGGCGCTGTCGGTGGTCGAGCGGACCCGCGAGATCGGCCTGATGCGGGCGATCGGCCTCTCCCGCCGCCAGCTGCGCCGGATGATCCGCATGGAGTCCGTCGTCATAGCCCTCTTCGGAGCCCTGCTGGGCCTGGGGCTGGGCATGGGCTGGGGCGCCACGGCACAGAAGCTGCTCGCCCTGGAGGGACTGAACGTCCTCGACATCCCCTGGCCGACGATCATCGGCGTCTTCATCGGCTCCGCCTTCGTGGGCCTGTTCGCGGCCCTGGTCCCGGCCTTCCGCGCCGGCCGCATGAACGTCCTGAACGCGATCGCGACGGAGTAGCACCCGACCCGCCGGCCACCGCACACGGGGGCTGCGGGGGAAGGGCCCGGCGCCGGATGCCTCACCGCATCCGGCGCCGGGCCTTTTGTGACGGCGGCCGGTGGCACGCGGTGCCCCGCCTCTCGCCGCCGAGCCGTCCGTCACCCCGGGCGTTCACCTTTCAGCCGACCGAGTCGGGCGGTGAGTGGGCACAGGACCGGGGGCCACGGGGGCGTAGCCCCCTGGCAGGGCCGCCGTGACGCCGGCTGCCCCCGCACCCGGCGTCATCCACACTCCGCACCCCGCGTCGTCCACAGCCCCCGGCGCCCGCGACCGCAGCGTCGTACGCTGGACACCCCCGGCCCTCACCCCGCCGGGCTACTCGTGTTGTCCACCCCAGCACCCAGGACGGAAGCGCCCCCTCCATGAGCCTGCACGGTCTGCTCGACGCCGTCGTCAAGGACACCGCCCTCGCGGAAGCGATCACGGCGGCCGCAGACGGCAACCGCATGCACGTCGACCTGGTCGGCCCGCCCGCCGCCCGCGCCTTCTCGGTCGCCGCGCTGGCCCGCGAGACGGGCCGCCCCGTGCTGGCGGTGACCGCGACGGGACGCGAGGCGGAGGACCTGGCCGCCGCCCTGCGCTCCCTGCTGCCGCCCGAGGGCGTCGTGGAGTACCCCTCCTGGGAGACGCTGCCGCACGAGCGGCTCAGCCCCCGCAGCGACACCGTCGGCCGCCGCCTCGCCGTACTGCGCCGCCTGGCGCACCCCCGCCCCGACGACCCCGAGACCGGCCCGGTCTCCGTCGTCGTCGCGCCCGTGCGCTCCGTGCTCCAGCCGCAGGTCAAGGGCCTCGGCGACCTGGAGCCGGTCGCCCTGCGCACCGGCTCCACCGCCGACCTGAACGAGGTCGTCGAGGCCCTGGCCGCCGCCGCGTACGCGCGCGTGGAGCTGGTGGAGAAGCGCGGCGAGTTCGCCGTGCGCGGCGGCATCCTGGACGTCTTCCCGCCGACCGAGGAGCACCCCCTCCGCGTCGAGTTCTGGGGCGACGACGTCGAGGAGATCCGCTACTTCAAGGTCGCCGACCAGCGCTCCCTGGAGGTCGCCGACCACGGCCTGTGGGCCCCGCCCTGCCGCGAGCTGCTGCTCACCGAGGACGTCCGCGAGCGGGCCGCCGCCCTGGCCGAGGACCACCCGGAGCTGGGCGAACTGCTCGGCAAGATCGCCGAGGGCATCGCGGTCGAGGGCATGGAGTCCTTGGCCCCCGTCCTCGTGGACGACATGGAGCTGCTGCTGGACGTGCTGCCCAAGGGCGCGATGGCGGTGGTCTGCGACCCGGAGCGGGTCCGCACCCGCGCCGCCGACCTGGTCGCCACGTCGCAGGAGTTCCTCCAGGCGTCCTGGGCGGCGACCGCGGGCGGCGGCGAGGCGCCGATCGACGTGGACGCGGCCTCCCTGTGGTCCATCGCGGACGTCCGCGACCGCGCCCGCGAGCTGGACATGATGTGGTGGTCGGTCTCCCCCTTCGCCGCCGACGACGCGCTCGAGGAGGCCGACACCCTCAAGCTCGGCATGCACGCCCCCGAGACCTACCGCGGCGACACCGCCAGGGCGCTGGCCGACACCAAGGGCTGGCTCGCCGACGGCTGGCGCGCGGTCTACCTCACCGAGGGCCACGGACCGGCCGCCCGCACCGTCGAGGTCCTCGGCGGCGAGGGCATCGCGGCCCGCCTCGACAGCGACCTGGGCACCCTCAGCCCCTCCGTCGTCCACGTCTCCTGTGGCTCGATCGACCACGGCTTCGTCGACCGGGCCCTCAAGCTCGCCGTCCTCACCGAGACCGACCTGACCGGGCAGAAGGCCGCCGGCCGTGAGGGCGCCCGGATGCCCGCCCGGCGCCGCAAGACCATCGACCCGCTCACCCTGGAGGCGGGCGACCACATCGTCCACGAGCAGCACGGCGTGGGCCGCTACATCGAGATGGTGCAGCGCACCGTGCAGGGCGCCACCCGCGAGTACCTGGTCGTGGAGTACGCCCCCGCCAAGCGCGGCCAGCCCGGCGACCGCCTCTACATCCCCACCGACCAGCTGGAGCAGATCACCAAGTACGTCGGCGGTGAGGCACCCACCCTGCACCGCCTGGGCGGCGCGGACTGGACCAAGACCAAGGCCCGAGCCAAGAAGGCGGTCAAGGAGATCGCCGCCGACCTGATCAAGCTCTACAGCGCCCGGATGGCGGCGCCCGGCCACGCGTTCGGCACGGACACGCCGTGGCAGCGCGAGCTGGAGGACGCCTTCCCGTACGCGGAGACGCCGGACCAGCTCACCACCATCGCCGAGGTCAAGGAGGACATGGAGAAGACGGTCCCCATGGACCGCCTGATCTGCGGCGACGTCGGCTACGGCAAGACGGAGATCGCGGTCCGCGCCGCCTTCAAGGCCGTCCAGGACGGCAAGCAGGTCGCCGTGCTGGTCCCCACGACGCTGCTGGTGCAGCAGCACTTCGGGACGTTCAGCGAGCGCTACGCCCAGTTCCCGGTGAGCGTGAAGGCACTGTCCCGCTTCCAGAGCGACACCGAGGCGAAGGCGACCCTGGAGGGGCTGCGGGAGGGCTCGGTGGACATCGTCATCGGCACCCACCGCCTGTTCTCCTCGGAGACCAAGTTCAAGGACCTGGGCCTGGTCATCGTCGACGAGGAGCAGCGCTTCGGCGTCGAGCACAAGGAGCAGCTGAAGAAGCTGCGCGCCAACGTCGACGTCTTGACCATGTCCGCCACTCCGATCCCGCGCACCCTGGAGATGGCGGTCACCGGCATCCGCGAGATGTCGACGATCACCACCCCGCCGGAGGAGCGGCACCCGGTGCTGACCTTCGTCGGCCCCTACGAGCACAAGCAGATCGGCGCCGCGATCCGCCGCGAGCTGCTGCGCGAAGGACAGGTCTTCTACATCCACAACCGCGTCGAGTCCATCGACCGCGCGGCGGCCAAGCTCCGCGAGATCGTGCCCGAGGCGCGGATCGCGACCGCGCACGGCCAGATGTCGGAGCAGGCCCTGGAACAGGTCGTCGTCGACTTCTGGGAGAAGAAGTTCGACGTGCTGGTCTCCACGACCATCGTCGAGTCCGGCATCGACATCTCCAACGCCAACACCCTCATCGTCGAGCGCGGCGACAACTTCGGCCTCAGCCAGCTGCACCAGCTGCGCGGCCGCGTCGGCCGGGGACGGGAGCGCGGCTACGCCTACTTCCTCTACCCGCCGGAGAAGCCGCTGACGGAGACGGCGCACGAGCGCCTGGCCACCATCGCCCAGCACACCGAGATGGGCGCGGGCATGTACGTGGCGATGAAGGACCTGGAGATCCGCGGCGCCGGGAACCTGCTGGGCGGCGAGCAGTCCGGTCACATCGCGGGCGTCGGCTTCGACCTGTACGTGCGGATGGTCGGCGAGGCCGTCGCCGACTACCGGGCCTCCCTGGAGGGCGGGGTCGAGGAGGAGCCGCCGCTCGAGGTCAAGATCGAGCTGCCCGTCGACGCCCACGTCCCGCACGACTACGCCCCCGGCGAGCGGCTGCGGCTCCAGGCGTACCGGTCCATCGCCTCCGCGGGCAGCGAGGAGGACGTCAAGGCCGTACGCGAGGAACTGGTCGACCGGTACGGCAAGCTGCCGGAGCCGGTGGAGAACCTGCTGCTGGTAGCGGGGCTGCGGATGCTCGCGCGGGCGTGCGCCGTCGGCGAGATCGTGCTTCAGGGCAACAACATCCGCTTCGCGCCGGTGGAGTTGCGCGAGTCCCAGGAGCTGCGGCTCAAGCGGCTCTACCCCGGTTCCGTGATCAAGGCGGGTACCCACCAGGTCCTCGTGCCGCGTCCGAAGACCGCGAAGGTGGGCGGCAAGCCGCTGGTCGGGCGTGAACTGCTCGGCTGGGTCGGGGAGTTCCTGACCTCGATCCTGGGGTCCTGACCCCGGACAGGCCGGCAGTCGCAGGGCAGTCGCAGAGGAAAGCCGTCCACGGGAACAGATCCCGTGGACGGCTCCGCTGTGTCGGGGGAGCGGGTTACCGCTGATCCGGCCGGTTGCCTCCACCCTCACGCCCGAAGCCGAGCCTGTCCTCGGCCTGCTGCTGCGCGGTGTCGACGTGCTTCTCGTACTTGCCGCCGGTCCGCTGGTTGACCTGGCGTTCGGCGGCGTCGGAGATCTTCCTGGACCGGTCCTTGTCCTTGCCGGCCATGCTCTTCATCTTGTCGAGGATGCCCATGCAGAGCTCCTTCCGAGACGTGACTCACTGTCGACCGTACGACAGATTTGTTCCGTACGCCCAACAAGGCCCCCTATGGTCTGAACCTCTCCCTGGCTACCGTGGAACCCGGAACGGCAAGGGGAGGGGCGCGCATGGGGCGGCAGAGCAGGATCCGTAACGGCTGGGCCGCGGGCGCGGCCCTGGCACTGGCGCTGGTCACCGGGTGCGAGGGCGTCGACGGTGGTGGGCCCACGCCGTCGGAGGAGAACGCCGGGGCACCGGCCGCGGGCCGGGCCGTCAGCCCGCTGCGCAACCCGGACGGCACCGGACCCGGCCTGGCCCCCGTCACGGGCGACACCGACCGGGCCACCGCCCGCGAGCTCATCGACGGCCTCAAGACCAAGGGACGCGGGCCCAGGACGGGGTACGACCGCGACGAGTTCGGCTACGCCTGGATGGACACGGCCGACGGCGTACCGTACGCCCGCAACGGCTGCGACACCCGCAACGACCTGCTCCGGCGCGACGGGCAGGACCTGCGCTTCCGTTCCGGGTCGGACTGCGTGGTCGTCGCCATGACGCTTGACGACCCGTACACCGGCACCACCATCGAGTGGCGCAAGCAGGAGGCGAGCGAGGTCCAGATCGACCACGTCGTGCCGCTGTCGTACAGCTGGCAGATGGGTTCCTCGCGGTGGTCCGAGAGCAAGCGCGAGCAACTGGCGAACGACCCGCTCAACCTCATCCCGGTGCAGGGCCGGGCCAACTCCGCCAAGAGCGATTCCGGACCGGCCTCCTGGCTGCCGCCCGACAAGTCCGTCCGCTGCGCCTACGCGGTCCGCTTCGCGCAGGTCGCCGCCAAGTACGAGTTGGCGGTCACGGCACCGGACAAGCGGATGATGTCCCGCCAGTGCGGCGGCTGACCGGGCCGACGGTGGCCGTCGCCCGGTGAAAACCGCTGTCCGGCCGCGTGTCCCGCTGGCTACGGTGGCGGCATGGAGCCGAAGACATGGAGCTGAGGGTTTCGAGCCTCGCCGAGCGCCCGGAGATGCTGGACCGGCTCCGGGAGATGGCCGACAGCTGGCCCGCGTTCGCCGTCGAGGACCTCTCGGGCAACGCCCACTATCCGCGCATCGCCGTCGAGTTGCCTCAGTACGTGCAGTTCGCCGAGGACGAGTACGGCGAGGTCGTCGCCCACGGACACAGCGTGCCGTTCGCCCTGCACACCGAGGGGCGCGGCGCGCTGCCCGCCCGCGGCTGGGCCGAGGTGCTCGTCTGGGCCTTCGGCGACCTGCGCCGCGGGGTGTGCCCCGACACCGTCGGCGCCGTCTCCGTCACCGTCGCCCCGCACGCGCAGGGACGCGGTCTGTCCGGCAGGATGCTCGCCGCGATGCGCGACAACGCCCGCACCCGCGGCTTCCGCGAGGTCGTCGCCCCCGTCCGGCCCAGCGCCAAGCACCTCGAACCCCGCGCGCCCATCGAGGAGTACGCCCGCCGCCTGCGCCCGGACGGCCTGCCCCACGACCCCTGGCTGCGCGTCCACGCGCGGGCCGGCGCCGTCGTCGACTCCGTGGCCCCGGCCTCCATGACCGTCTCCGGCTCACTGCAACAGTGGCGGGACTGGACGGGCCTGCCCTTCGACACCGCCGGGGACGTCGAGGTCCCCGGCGCCCTGGTGCCGGTGCGCTGCGAACCGGAGCGCGGCTACGCGGTGTACGTGGAGCCCAACGTGTGGATGCGGCACCCGCTGTGACCTCCGGGCCGGGAGTCCGCGGCGGGTGCCGTACGTCGTTCAGGCGTCGCGCCCGTTCATCGCCTCCAGGTCGATGACGTCCCCGGTGGGGACGTCGGCGGGCACCGGCTCGTCGTAGTCGCTGAAGGTGAGGGTGCCGGCGTCGTTCTCGGACTTGCTCTCGAAGCGCACCAGGTAGGGCTTGCCCTCGGAGGCGATGTAGAGCTTGCTGCGGTCCGCGCCGTCCGTCTCCCACAGGACGAGCACGGGCGTGCCGTCGACGGTGGTGGCCTCGCCGCGGGTCAGCACCGGATCGCTGTCGTCGGCGTCGCCGTCCGTGTCGTCCAGCATCGTGTCCAGGTCGCAGAAGCTCGTCATGTCCTTCGCGTCCGGACCGGTGGCGGACATCTTGGTCCACCGCCCGGCCAGCAGCGACACGAGGGCCTCCGTGTCCGCCTGCGGCTCGCCCTTGCTCTGCGCCCGCAGGAACCGCTCGTCGTACTTCATGTAGACCGCGTCGCCGGTCTTGATGAGCTCGGCTTCGCCCTGGCCGTCCATGCTCATCGTGCCGGCGCACTCGCCCTTGCGGTCCAGGGCGAGGTCGATCCGTAGCGTGCCGCCGCTCTCCTCGTCCGGAACGTCGCCCGTCACGCGCAGCGAGCGGGCTCCGGTGGTGGCCTCGAGGGCGCGGTCGGAGATCTCGTCGGCGCTCAGGCCGGCGAACGGCCCCGCCGACGCGGAGGCCGGGGCGGACGGCGACTTCTCCGGGCCCGTGCCCTTGTCCGGGTCCGCGTCCGCCTTCCGCCCGGAAGCGGGGCCGGAGGCGGACGCAGTGGCTCCGGTTCCGTCGGAGCCACCGGCTCTCCCGGAGTCGTCCTGGCCGGACTGGCATCCGGTCAGGCTCGCGGTGGCCACCGCGGCGAGGAAGAGAGCGGTGAACGTGGTGCGGCGTGCGGGCCGGCGCATGGCGGAGTCCCCCCAGGAATCCCAGCGAGCGGTGAAGGATGAACTGGTGAATGTCGTGCTGTGAACCGTGAAACAGTGCGGCGGGCGCGGTCCGGGTCTCAGAAGTTGCCGTTGCCGAGCAGCTCGCCGTCGGCATCGTAGACGGTCACGAGGCCGTTCTCGCTCTGCTTCCAGTCGGCGAACGCGGAGGCGATGAGCTTGGCCGGGCCCATGCCCTCGCCCATGATGCCGCCGGTGAAGTCGGTGTAGACGTCGGCGGCGTCGAGGATGTCGTTCTGCTCCTCCGCGCCCTGCACCTTGGTGACGTGGGCGACGGCCTCCTTCTCGGACGGCGTTCCGTTCTTGTTCACGAACGCCTTGAACTGGTCGGCCTGGGACGCCTTCTCGGTGGCCTTGTCCTCGGCCGGCTTCGCGCCGGACGCGCCGTCGCCCTTCGTGCCGCCGGGCTTCTCCTCGGCGCCGGCGGAGGCCCGGTTGTCGCTCTTGCCCTCGCCGCTCCCGTCGCCGGAGTTCGCCGAGACCGCCCCGATGACGACGATCCCCACGACGGCGCCCAGCGTGATCTTGGTCTTCATGCCCATGGCTGTGTCCCCTCCCGGTGCGGCAACCGCCACCTGATGGCGGTTGCCCGTTGCCGTGGTCAATAAGACCAGAGGTCGTGAACCGAGTCAACCATGTACACACGGACATGGGAGTGCACGCCGTGAATCGGGTCGGCTGGATGCCTCGGTATGCTCGGCGGCACACATGTGACGAGGGGAGCCGCGCCGGTGCAGGACAACGCGACTGAAGTGACCGCCGCCGGAATCGCGCGACTCGCCGGCGTCGGCCGGGCCGCCGTGAGCAACTGGCGCCGCCGCCACGCCGACTTCCCCAAACCGGCCGGCGGCACCGAGACCAGCCCCTCCTTCGCCCTCGCCGAGGTGGAGGGCTGGCTGCGCGCCCACGGCAAACTCGCCGAGGTCCCCCTGCGGGAGCGGGTCTGGCAGCAGGTCGTCGGCCACCCGGAAGGGCCGGTCACCGCACTCACCCACGCCGGCTGCGTCCTGCTGCTCATCCACGACCGCCCCACCCTCTGGCTGGAGGTGAGCGCCGGCTCCGACGAACGGCTCGCCGCGATGCTCCCCGAGGCGCTGGACCAGGTGCTGACCCCGCGCTTCGGAGCGGTGCGCCCGGGACGCCGCGGCCCCGGGAGGCGGACGACCGCGACCTCCCCCGCCGGAGCACCGGCCGGTACGTCAGCCGCGCCCGCCGCGCCCGCCACGCCCGCCGTTCCCACAGCGACCACTGTGAACGCACCGACCGGCGACCGTGCGACCCCCGCCGTTCACACGGAACACACCGGGCATGCCGTCAACACCCCCGCCCTGCAGAACCTCACCGGCCCCGCCGCCCTCGCCTCCGCCCCCCTCCTGCGCGGCACCGCCGAACTCGCCGCCGGGCTCGGCGCCCGGCAGGCCTTCGAGTTCCTGCTCGGCCGGCACCTCGACGCCAACCCCCGCCAGTACACGCTCACCCCCGCCGAACTGGCCGGCCTCATGGCCGACCTCGCCGGCCCCGCCCGGACCGTCCTCGACCCCGCCTGCGGCACCGGCGCCCTCCTGCGCGCCGCCGCACCCGACGGCCCCGCTCCCCGCCCCGAGCAGGACGGCCGGTGCCTCCACGCCCAGGACGGCGCCCCCGACCTCGCCGCCCTCACCGCGCTCCGGCTCGCCCTGCACACCCGGGCCACCGTCCGTGCCGCCGCCGGCGACACCCTGCGCGCGGACGCCTTCCCCGACCTGCGCGCCGACGCCGTCCTGTGCCACCCGCCGTTCAACGAGCGCAACTGGGGACACGACGAACTCGCCTACGACGCCCGCTGGGAGTACGGCTTCCCGGCCCGCACCGAGTCCGAGCTGGCCTGGGTGCAGCACGCCCTCGCCCGACTGCGCGACGACGGCACCGCCGTCCTGCTCATGCCGCCCGCCGCCGCCTCCCGCCGCTCCGGCCGCCGCATCCGCGCCGACCTGTTGCGCCGGGGCGCGCTGCGGGCCGTGATCGCCCTGCCGGCCGGCGCCGCACCGCCGTACAGCATCCCGCTCCACCTGTGGGTGCTGCGCCGCCCCGGAAAGGCGCCCGCGCAGCCCGAGGTGCTGCTCGCCGACGTCGGCCAGTTCACCGGCGAGGGGCGCGGACCGGACTGGCGGGCCGTCAGGGACGCCGCCCTCGACGCCTGGCGGGACTTCGACCGTACCGGCCGCCTCGACGAACGGCCCGGCCTGGCCCGGTCCCTGCCCGTCATCGAACTCCTCGACGACGACGTCGACCTGGCCCCCGCCCGCCGTCTGCCGCCCCCCGCCGCCGACGGTCCCGGACGGCTCACGGACGTACGCGAACGCCTCGCCGACACCCTGCGCCTGGCCGCCGACCTCACCCCCGCGCCCGCCGACACCCCGCAGCCCGGCACCGCGCCGCCCGGCACCGCGCCGCCCGCGCCCCGCTGGCCGCTCACCACCGTTGGCGAACTCGCCCGCGGCGGCGCCCTGCTGCTGCGCACCGGCACCAACGGCGGGCACGCGCGCGTGCCCGTCCTCACCGACCACGACGTACTGGCCGGCACCATCCCCTCGGGCACCCTTCCGGAGAGCGACGAGGAACCCGTGCTGACCGAACGCGGCGACGTCGTCGTACCGGTCCTCGGCGGCGGCTCCGTCGCCCGCGTGGTCGACGCCGCCACCGCCGGCGCCGCCCTGGGCCGCAACCTGGTCCTCCTGCGCCCCGACCCCGCCGCGCTGGACCCGTGGTTCCTCGCCGGGTTCCTGCGCGGCACCGCCAACAACCGCCAGGCCAGCAGCTACGCCTCCACCGCCACCCGCCTCGACGTCCGTCGCCTCCAGCTGCCCCGGCTCCCGCTCGACGCCCAGCTGCGCTACGGCGAACGGTTCCGCTCCCTCGACGAGTTCGAGCGCGCGCTCAGGCTCGCCGGCCGCCTCGGCGAGCAGCTCGTGCGGGGAATGTACGACGGGCTGACGGACGGGTCGGTGACACCCGGGCCCTGACCTGGTGGTGATCGGTACGACAACGGTTCGGTACATCCGGGGACCACTGTCGGCCCGGGCCTATACGCTCGGACTTTCACGCCGGACGACCCGTTCGTCCGTCCGGCACGGCATCATGGTCCAGGAGCAGTCATGTATGGCAACGGCGCCGCCGGGCCGCCGCCCGCGCGCGGCACGACCAACGTCATCACCCTGCGCGTGCTGTTCGCCGCCGCCGGCTTCCTCACCTGCGGTCTGCTCTCCTGCGTCCCACTGTTCCGGATCGCCGTGCTGCGCGGAAGCCGGCTGGACTGGACGCTGGCCTGGCTGAGCCTTCCGGTGTCCGTCAGCTGTCTCGCAGTGGTCGGCTCCCTGCCGGAGACCGACGGCCGGGGGGACGTCGCGATGGCCGCCCTGCTGCTCATCGGAGCGGCGGCCAGTGCGCACTTCCTCGTGGCCGACATACGCCTGCACGCCGCGCGGCCGCAGTTCCACGGCCACCAGCCGTACCCCGGGCACCAGTCGTACCCCGGGCACCAGCCGTACCCAGCTCCCGGTCCGCACTACGCCCAGACGCAGCCCGCCGTCGGCCCGTACCCGCCCGCCCACCCGTCGCAGTCCCCGCTGCGCCCGGACCCGCGGCACGCTCCCCCCGGGATCCAGACACCCGTACCTCAGCCGCCCCCGCCGCAGCCGCCCGTGCCCGGACCGGCGGTGGCCCGCACTCCCGTTCCCCAGCCGCCCGCCCCCACGCCGCCTCCCCAGCACCCCGCCCCCGCCCGCATCGACCAGGTCCGCGCCGAGCTCGACGAGCTCAGCGACTACCTGCGCCAGCACGACGGCACGGGCGACGGCCACGGCGGTCGCGGACCCGAGGGCGGAAGGTGACCGTGGCGGCGGGACGCGTCATCGCCGGCCGGTACGAACTGGCCACGCTCATCGGGCAGGGCGGCATGGGACAGGTCTGGACGGCCTACGACGGGCGCCTCGACCGGCGCGTGGCGGTGAAACTGCTGCGTCCCGACAAGGTGGCCGGCCAGGAGGCCGACGAACTGCGCCGCCGGTTCGTGCGCGAGTGCCGGGTGACCGCACAGGTCGACCACCCCGGCCTGGTCACCGTGCACGACGCGGGCAGCGAGGGCGAGGAGCTGTTCCTCGTGATGCAGTACGTCGACGGCGCCGACCTCTCCGACCACCTCGCCGAGAACGACCCCTACCCCTGGCAGTGGGCGGTCGCCGTGGCCGCGCAGCTGTGCGCCGTACTGAGCGCCGTGCACGCCGTGCCGATCGTCCACCGCGACCTCAAGCCGCGCAACGTGATGGTGAAGCAGGACGGCACCGTCACCGTCCTCGACCTCGGCGTCGCCTCCGTCATGGACGCCGACACCACCCGCCTCACCCACACCGGCACCCCCATCGGCTCGCCCGCCTACATGGCGCCCGAGCAGGCCATGGGCGGCGCCGTCGGCCCGTACACCGACCTGTACGCACTCGGCGTCCTGCTGCACGAACTCCTCAGCGGCGACGTCCCGTTCGCCGGCTCGACGGCGCTCGGCGTGCTCCACCGGCACCTGTACGAGCCGCCGCTGCCCGTGCGCCGCGTCCGCCCCGAGGTCCCCGAGGCACTCGAGATCCTGGTCCTGCGCCTGCTCGCCAAGGACCCGCAGCACCGCCCCGCCTCCGCGCAGGAGGTCTACGAGCACCTGGCGGCGCTACTGCCCGCGCGCGGCGTGCCCACCGGCGGCCCCCTCGACCCCACCCGCCCCTTCGTACGCCCGCACGCCCCCTGGCCCGACCGCGCCCGCACCCCCGCGCCCCAGCCCGCCCCCGCCCCGCCGGCCGCCGAGGCCGGCAAGCCGGACGTCGCCCGCGCCGTGGACGACGTCAAACGCCTCCTCGGCGAGGGCCGCATCACCCAGGCCGTCGACATCCTCGGCGCGATCCTGCCCGCCGCCGCCGAACAGCACGGCGAGCGTTCCCCGGTCGTACGCACCCTGCGCAAGCAGTACGCGGCCACCCTCATGGACGACGGCCAGTACCGGCGCGCCCTGCCCGAGCTGCGCCGCCTCGCCGACGAGCGCGCCGCCGAGGCCGGCCAGGCCGACCCACAGTCCCTGCGCCACCGCTACGACGCCGCCCAGTGCCTGGAACAGCTCGGCGAACCGGCCGCCGCCCTCGCCGAGTACCGGGTGCTGCTGCCGTACTACGAGAACCAGTACGTCGCCGGCGACCCCGACCTCGCCCACGACGTCCGCCGTCGCATCGGCCACCTGCTCCTCGCCCTCGGCGACCGCACCGCCGCCCACGAGACGCTGGCCCGGCTGCTGCACGACGTGGAGCGCCTGCACGGCCCCGGCCACCCGCTCGCGGCGGAGATCCGGCGCACCCTGCAGTGGCTCGGCCAGGTACGCGGCTGACGGCCGCCACCCCGGCCGGGGCGCGGCGGTGCCCGAAGTCCCGGTGAATCGTTGGTCGAATGGGTTGGCCAGAGCCGTACCACTGCCTACCATCGATCATCGCAAGACTTTGTGCACCGTCGCACAATCTCCTCGGGAGGTTCCCTTGCACCGCCGCCGTCGCACCGCGCTCCTGTTCACCGCCGCGATCGCCGCCGCGGCGCCCCTGCTCACCGCGTGCGGCAACGACGCGCACCCGGGAGCCGCCGCCGTGGTCGGCGACCAGCGGATCACCGTCGCCCAGCTGGAGAACCGGGTCGACGAGGTGCGCGACGCACAGCGGGCCGCCGTCCCCGACGACGCCCAGTACCAGCAGGTCCTCGCCAGGACCGGCAGCCTCACCCGCGACACCCTGCACGGCATGGTCCTCGACCGGGTGCTGCACCGGGCCGCCGAGAACGCGGGCGTGACCGTCAGCCGCAAGGAGGTCCAGGAGCTGCGCGGGGGCCTTCAGGAGCAGGCCGGCGGCCCCGAGCAGCTCGAGACGCTCTGGCTGCAGCAGTACGGCGTGGCCCCCGACCGCCTGGACGACAACCTCCGCGTCCAGCTGGAGGCCCAGAAGCTCGCCGAGAGCCTCGGCACCGACACCAGCCGACCCGAGTTCTGGCAGGCCCTGGCGAAGGCCTCCGACCAGCTCGACATCGACCTGAACCCGCGCTACGGCGACTGGGACGTCCACAAGAGCAGCCGCGTCGACACCGAGACCCCGTGGGTCCGGGAGATCACGACGGCACAGACCCAGCAGACGGCGTAACGGTCCTCCGGAACGCCGGACACCCGCGGGGCGCCACCCGCGACCCCTGTGGAAAGGCCGGCCCGGCCCCCTGTGGACAACTCGGGGGGCGGTCGGCCTCGTGCGTTACGTTCTGAAGGTGAACGCAACCAGCGCCGACACCACTCCCGGCACCGCTCCCGACCCCGGCCGCATCGTCCTGCTCACCACCAGCCACCGCGTCGCCCCCGGCCTGCTGTCCTGGCCCGCCTGGCAGGCCCTGCGCACCGCCGACCGCGTCCTGTGCGCCGACGGTGCCCACCCGCAGCTGCCGTATCTGCGCGAGGCCGGCATACGGGTCGACGAGGCCGCCCCGGCCGCCGAGGAGCTGGTCACCGCCTGCGCCGGCGGGCACACCGTGGTCGTCGTCGCCACCGGTGAGGGCGAGCCCGCCCTCACCGACGGGCTGGCCCGCCTCGCGGGCTCCGGCCGCCTCTCCATGCCGGATCTGGAACTGCTCCCGGCCTCCTACGACCTCCCCGGCGCCCGCCTGCTCGACCTCGTCCAGGTCATGGACCGCATCCGCGTCGAGTGCCCGTGGTCCTCGCAGCGCACCCACAAGGGCCTGGCCAAGTACGCGATCGAGGAGGCGTACGAACTGGTCGAGGCGATCGAGGACGGCGACCGCGACGAGCTCCGCGAGGAACTGGGCGACGTGCTCCTCCAGGTCGTCTTCCACGCCCGCATCGCCGAGGAGGACCTCGACGCGCCGTTCTCCGTCGACGACGTGGCCGCGACCATCGTCGACAAACTCGTCCACCGCCACCCGCACGTCTTCGGCGACGCCACGGCGACCACCCCCGAGGAGGTCAGGGAGCACTGGCTGCGCACCAAGGCGGACGAGAAGCAGCGCGCCTCGGTCACCGACGGCGTCCCCCTCGGCCAGCCCGGCCTGGCCCTCGCCGCCAAGCTCGCCTCCCGGGTCCGCACCGCGGGCCTCCCGGTCCCCCTGCCCTCCGGCGAGGGCATCGGCTACGAACTGCTCGCCCTCGCCGCCCGCGCCGAGTCCGAGGGCACGGACCCCGAGGCGGCCCTGAGAGCGGCCGCCCGCGCCTACCGGGACGCGATCAGGGAGGTGGAGGCATGACCGGCCCCGCGCCCGCCCCGGCCCCCGAGCTGTTCACCTGGGAGTTCGCCGCCGACCCCTACCCCGCCTACGCCTGGCTGCGCGAGCACGCCCCGGTGCACCGCACCCGGCTGCCCAGCGGAGTGGAGGCCTGGCTGGTCACCCGGTACGCGGACGCCAGGCAGGCGCTCGCCGACCCGCGGCTGTCCAAGAACCCGGCCCACCACGACGAGCCCGCGCACGCCAAGGGCAAGACCGGCATTCCGGGGGAGCGGAAGGCCGAGCTGATGACCCACCTGCTGAACATCGACCCGCCGGACCACACCCGGCTGCGCCGGCTGGTCAGCAAGGCGTTCACACCCCGCCGGGTCGCGGAGTTCGCGCCGCGGGTGCAGGAGCTGGCGGACGACCTCATCGACCGGTTCGCGCGGACCGGGAGCGCCGACCTGATCCACGAGTTCGCCTTCCCGCTGCCCATCTACGCCATCTGCGACCTGCTCGGCGTCCCCCGCGAGGACCAGGACGACTTCCGGGACTGGGCGGGCATGATGATCCGTCACGGGGGAGGCCCCCGGGGCGGGGTCGCGCGGTCGGTGAAGAAGATGCGGGGCTATCTGGCCGACCTCATCCACCGCAAGCGGGCCGCGCTGCCGCCCGAGCCCGGCCCCGGCGAGGACCTGATCTCCGGCCTCATCCGCGCCTCCGACCACGGCGAGCACCTCACCGAGAACGAGGCCGCGGCGATGGCCTTCATCCTTCTCTTCGCCGGCTTCGAGACCACCGTCAACCTGATCGGCAACGGTACGTACGCCCTGCTCACCCACCCCGAGCAGCGGGACCGCCTGCAGGCGTCCCTCGCCGCCGGCGAGCGGGGCCTGCTGGAGACCGGCGTCGAGGAACTCCTGCGCTACGACGGCCCGGTGGAGATGGCCACCTGGCGCTTCGCCACCCGGCCGCTCACCCTCGGCGGGCAGGACATCGCGCCCGGCGACCCCGTCCTCGTCGTCCTGGCCGCCGCCGACCGGGACCCGGAGCGCTTCACGGACCCGGACACCCTCGACCTCGCCCGCCGGGACAGCCAGCACCTGGGGTACGGACACGGCATCCACTACTGCCTCGGGGCCCCGCTCGCCCGGCTGGAGGGACAGACCGCGCTCGCCACGCTCCTCACCCGCCTCCCGGACCTCCGGCTCGCCGCGGAGCCCGGTGAACTGCGCTGGCGCGGCGGTCTCATCATGCGAGGCCTGCGCACCCTGCCCGTGTCCTTCACACCCGTCGCGGCATCGGCGGGTCATGGTGCGCCCCCGAAGTAAAAGTGACACGCGCTCAACTTTGTGATCTTCACGTGATCTGCGCGGCATGAACTTGTGACAAGCGATCATCTGCCTATACGTTCACGGATCAGCGTGGCCTGAGCGTTACCGCCGCGCGGTCCCCGCTGTCTCGTGAAAGGTCGTCGCATGCTCTCCGGGAACGGTCGTCACCGTCGCCCCCGCCAGGCTCCCGCCCTGGTCGTCGCCGCCGGAGTGACCGGCTCCGCCATCGCGATCCCCCTCCTCGGCGCCACCGGCGCCCACGCGGCCGACGGCGCGAACTGGGACCGGGTCGCCGAGTGCGAGACCGGCGGCGCCTGGAGCCAGAACAGCGGCAACGGGTACTACGGCGGCCTCCAGATCTCCCAGGAGGCCTGGGAGCGGTACGGCGGCCTGGAGTACGCGCGCAGCGCCGACCAGGCCAGCCGCTCGCAGCAGATCAGAGTCGCCGAGAACATACACGCGGACCAGGGCATCGCCTCCTGGCCGACCTGTGGTCTGCTCGCGGGACTGGGCAACGATTCGGGGGTCCTGGACGGCGGCACCGGTTCGGCCGGTGACGGTTCGTCGGGGACCGCGGATCCCTCGCCGACGCCCACCGCCCCGGAGGCGAGTGACCCGTCCGGCACGGCCGACCCGTCCGGTTCCACGAACCCGTCCGGCTCGACCGGTTCGGGCGAGACGTCCGAACCGGCCGCCGGGGCGTCTCCTTCGTCGTCCCCCGCGCCGACTTCTGACCCCTCGTCGACCAGTGAGGACGAAACGCCCAAGCCGGGCACTTCCGTCGAATCCGATTCCTCGGCGGGTGCCGACCCGCGGGAATCCGGCGGCCCGTCCACAGGAACCACCAAGGCCGATGGAACGGACAAGGTGGGGCAGAGTGACGGTGCGTCGACGGCCGCCGACGGTGGCGAGTCCGGTGCGGGGCGGCACCGCGGCGACAGTGCCGACGAGAGTGCGGCGAGCGGCCGTACGGACGGCCGTGCGGACGCCTCTTCGGGCCGGCACGCCTCGCGCGGTGAGGGTGAGGCGCGGGAGGCCGTGGACGGCGCCTACACGGTCCGTTCCGGAGACAGTCTCTGGGGCATCGCCGACTCCCTTGACCTCGACGGCGGGTGGCGTTCGCTCTACGCCGGCAACAAGGACGTCGTCGGCTCCGACCCGGACCACATCCTGCCCGGTCAGAAGCTCACGGTCACGGGCGAATCGGGCGAAAAGTAGGGGGAGTTCACGTCACGGTTAGAGACTTTATGTCCGTTTTGGATCTCGTGAGAGATAGGTCTCAGAAGCCGTGATCGTCTTTGAAAATCCGCGGAGCGCGTGTCTACGGTCATGACCGCTCGCCATCGCGGGCCCCGGCTGCCGCAACGCCGAATCCTGCCAGCGGCCGCACGGGAACAGTCGTCGCTTCGAGCGCCGCAGGCAGGAGCGGGGGAACCAAGGTAAGTGCCGCACCGGGCAGTTGAGCCGGAGCGGCTAGGGGTGGAGCCGAGTTCCGCGAGGGACCCGGCCGGGCAACTCAACCGGCCCGAACCCGACAGCTCACCTCGCAGGCGTCGGTGAGGGGATCAACCATGCTGTTTTCCGGCAAGGGCAAGCACCGCCGTCCGTCCAAGGCCACCCGTATCGTCGCCGTCGCCGGTGTCACCGGTGCCGCCGTCGCCGCCCCGCTGATGGCGGCCGGCAACGCCTCCGCCGCCACCGCGTCCGAGTGGGACGCCGTCGCGCAGTGCGAGTCCGGCGGCAACTGGTCCATCAACACCGGCAACGGTTACTACGGCGGTCTGCAGTTCTCCGCCTCCACCTGGGCCGGCTACGGCGGCACGCAGTACGCCGCGACCGCGGACCAGGCGACCAAGGCGCAGCAGATCGAGATCGCCGAGAAGGTGCTCGCGGGTCAGGGCAAGGGTGCCTGGCCGGTCTGCGGCACCGGCCTGTCGAACGCCGCGTACACCGGCGGCGGCTCCGAGAGCCAGGACAGCGGCTCCTCGCAGAGCCAGGACAGCGCCTCCACCGCCGAGCGCTCCACCGAGCAGAAGGCCTCCCGCTCCGACGAGCGTCCGGCCGCCGAGCCGAAGGCCGACAAGCCCGCCGAGAAGAAGACCGTCACCACCCCGACCGGCAAGAAGGTCGAGAAGGGCGACGGCGAGTACGAGGTCGTCAAGGGCGACACCCTCAGCTCGATCGCCGAGGAGCACGACGTGAAGGGCGGCTGGGCGAAGCTGTTCGAGCTGAACGGCGACATCGTCGACGACGCCGACCTGATCTACCCGGGCCAGCAGCTGCACCTGAAGTAAGCGGCGGCCCCCGTGACTCCCGCCCCGGTGCGTGTTCCCCCGTACGCACCGGGGCGGGTTTTTCGCGCCCTGGATCCAGCCCTGGATCCAGCCCCGGAATCACCCGTGATCCCGAACGGATTTTCGGAAACGTCTTTGTTCCGTTCGGAAACAATTTACTCTCGGTTCTGTCCAGCGGGTGGGCGATCGGCTGGCCGATCGCCCGGAGCCGGTTAGGCTCGGTCCCGCAGAGCCGCCGCGGTCCTCGGACCCGCGCGTCACACCGAAGCGTCACATTGAAGAAGGAGATGCTCGTGCCGTCCATCGACGTCGTCGTAGCCCGGGAAATCCTGGACTCCCGAGGCAACCCCACGGTCGAGGTCGAGGTCGGCCTCGACGACGGCAGCACGGGTCGTGCCGCCGTTCCCTCCGGCGCCTCCACCGGCGCCTTCGAGGCCATCGAACTCCGTGACGGCGATGCCGGCCGTTACCTGGGCAAGGGCGTCGAGAAGGCCGTCCTCGCCGTGATCGAGCAGATCGGCCCGGAGCTGGTCGGCTACGACGCCACCGAGCAGCGCCTGATCGACCAGGCCATGTTCGACCTGGACGCCACCGACAACAAGGGCTCGCTGGGCGCCAACGCCATCCTCGGCGTCTCCCTCGCCGTCGCCCACGCCGCCTCCGAGGCGTCCGACCTGCCGCTCTTCCGCTACCTGGGCGGCCCCAACGCGCACCTGCTGCCGGTGCCGATGATGAACATCCTGAACGGCGGCTCGCACGCCGACTCCAACGTGGACATCCAGGAGTTCATGATCGCCCCGATCGGCGCGGAGTCCTTCTCCGAGGCCCTGCGCTGGGGCGCCGAGGTCTACCACACCCTGAAGAAGGTCCTGAAGAGCAAGGGCCTGGCCACCGGCCTCGGCGACGAGGGCGGCTTCGCCCCGAACCTCGGCTCCAACCGCGAGGCCCTCGACCTCATCCTCGAGGCGATCAAGGAGGCCGGCTACACCCCCGGCGAGCAGATCGCCCTGGCGCTCGACGTGGCCGCCTCCGAGTTCTACAAGGACGGCGCCTACACCTTCGAGGGCAAGACGCGCTCCGCCGCCGAGATGACCGAGTACTACGCCGAGCTGGTCGACGCGTACCCGCTGGTCTCCATCGAGGACCCGCTGTTCGAGGACGACTGGGAGGGCTGGAAGACCATCACCGACAAGCTCGGTGACAAGGTCCAGCTCGTCGGCGACGACCTGTTCGTCACCAACCCGGAGCGCCTTGCCCGCGGCATCGACGAGAACGCCGCCAACGCCCTCCTCGTCAAGGTCAACCAGATCGGTTCGCTGACCGAGACCCTGGACGCCGTGGAGCTGGCCCAGCGCAACGGCTTCAAGTGCATGATGTCCCACCGCTCCGGCGAGACCGAGGACGTCACCATCGCCGACCTGGCCGTCGCCACCAACTGCGGCCAGATCAAGACCGGCGCCCCGGCCCGCTCCGAGCGCGTCGCCAAGTACAACCAGCTGCTGCGCATCGAGGAGATCCTCGACGACGCCGCGGTGTACGCCGGCCGCAGCGCGTTCCCCCGCTTCAAGGGCTGAGCACCGCCCTTGTAGGCAGCGTCGTACGTACGTCCCCGTACTCGGTCCCGTACCGTGTGCGGGGACGTACGCACGTGTGGACTGAAGGCGGGGACAGACATGGCGGTGAAGGACCGGGACCGTTTCTCCACCGCGACCAGGATCCGGATCATCGGGGAACAGACCGCGGCCCGGGTCTACCGCTCGCAGACCAAGCGCCAGGCCCGCCGCTCCCGCCTGACCGGCCGGGCCGCGCTGCTGGCGATGGTGCTCTGCTCGCTCGTCGTCGCCCTCGCCTACCCGATACGGCAGTACGTCGCCCAGCGCGCCGAGATCGCCGACCTCCGGCGGCAGCAGCAGGAGACCCGGGAGCGGGTCGAGGAGCTGCGCGACCTCAAGGCCCGCTGGCAGGACGACGCCTACGCCGAGCAGCAGGTCCGGCTGCGGCTGCACTACGTGATGCCGGGGGAGACGGGGTTCATCGTCGTCGACCCGGACGCGGCCCGGCAGGCCCGCGCCGAGGCGGGTGCCGCCGACCGTCCCTGGTACCGGAACGTGTGGGACGGCATCGACAAGGCCGACGCCGCCGCCGACCGGCGGTGAGCCGTGCGGGCAGCGCAACGACCGCACCGGCCGTGACTCAACAGGAAGACCAGCAGAAGACAGTCATGCAGACTCCCCCGCCGACCACCGAGCGCACCGAGCCCACCGACGCGGACGTCGAGGCGTTCGAGCAGCAGCTCGGACGCCCCCCGCGCGGCCTGCGCGCCATCGCCCACCGCTGCCCCTGCGGCCAGCCGGACGTCGTGGAGACGGCGCCGCGGCTGCCCGACGGCACGCCCTTCCCCACGCTGTACTACCTGACGTGCCCGAAGGCGGCCTCCGCGATCGGCACGCTGGAGGCGAACGGCGTGATGAAGGAGATGACCGAGCGCCTGGCCGCCGACCCGGAGCTGGCCGCCGCCTACCGGGCCGCGCACCAGGACTACATCCGGCGCCGCGACGAGATCGAGGAGCTGACCGGCTTCCCGAGCGCGGGCGGCATGCCGGACCGCGTGAAGTGCCTGCACGTCCTGGTCGCCCACTCGCTGGCGGCCGGTCCCGGCGTCAACCCGCTGGGCGACGAGGCGATCGCGATGCTGCCCGAGTGGTGGCGCAAGGGACCGTGCGTGACGGTTTCCGGGACGGACGGGACGGACGGGACGGACGGGGAGGACGCCAAGTGACCCGGGTCGCCGCCATCGACTGCGGCACGAACTCCATCCGCCTGCTGGTCGCCGACGCGCACCCGGAGACGGGCGAGCTGACCGACCTCGACCGCCGCATGACCATCGTGCGGCTCGGGCAGGGCGTCGACCGCACCGGGCGGCTGGCGCCCGAGGCGCTGGAGCGGACCTTCGCCGCCTGCCGCGAGTACGCCGCCGTCATCAAGGAGCACGGCGCCGAGCGGCTGCGCTTCGTGGCCACCTCCGCCTCCCGGGACGCGGAGAACCGGGACGTGTTCGTGCGCGGGGTGCTGGACATCCTCGGGGTGGAGCCGGAGGTCATCACCGGCGACCAGGAGGCCGAGTTCTCCTTCACCGGGGCCACCAAGGAGCTGGCCGGCCGCGACCACCTCGACAAGCCCTATCTGGTCGTCGACATCGGCGGCGGCTCGACCGAGTTCGTCGTCGGTGAGGACCACGTGCGCGCCGCCCGTTCCGTGGACGTCGGCTGCGTGCGGATGACCGAGCGGCACCTGGTGCACGACGGCGCGGTGACCGACCCGCCCACCGGGGTGCAGGTCGCGGCGATGCGCGCCGACATCGAGGCGGCCCTCGACCTCGCCGAGCAGACGGTGCCGCTGCGCGAGGCGCGCACCCTGGTGGGGCTGGCCGGTTCGGTGACGACCGTCTCCGCGATCGCGCAGGAACTGCCGGAGTACGACTCGGCCGCCATCCACCACTCCCGGGTCTCGCTGGAGCGCGTACGGGAGATCAGCGACTGGCTGCTGCGCTCCACCCACGCCGAGCGCGCGGCCGTTCCCTCCATGCACCCCGGGCGCGTCGACGTGATCGGCGCGGGCGCGCTGGTGCTGCTGGCGATCATGGAGCGGACGGGCGCGGAGGAAGTTGTGGTGAGCGAGCACGACATCCTCGACGGCATCGCGTGGTCGCTGGCGCAGGCGTGAATGCGGGCCTGAACGCGGGCGTGAGCGCGGGCCTGAACGCGGGCGTGAGCGCAGGCGTCGGCGGTCGCGGTCTGAGCGGTGCGGACGACGATTGAGCGGCTCCCGGGGGGCCTTTCGCGGTCCTTCGGGGCCCTCCGGTGACGTCCTGTCGGGAAAGTTCGTGAAGTTCTTCACAAGGAATTGGGCCCGGTCGGGCGGCGAAAGTGCGCCCGCTGACCCTTTTGGGGGTTCAACTGCCCTTTGAACGTGTTCAGGACGGTGTCCCGACAGAGGCCCGGAGGGGGGCGTGGGCGGACTGGTTCACCGGCCCCGGCGATGCGGAGGAGCAGCTCACGCGGCATTGACAACGGAGTGCCGTACACGCTGGTTCCACTGCTCGCCATGATCTCCGTCACTCGGGCGGCGAATGGTAACACAGCCCTCACATGAGCTTGTGAAGGGGCGCACGATCGACCCCCCTGGGGCGGGTGGATACTCGATGGCATGAGCACCACGGAGCGTCCCAGGATCCTCGTAGTAGGCGGTGGGTACGTAGGCCTGTACGCAGCTCGACGCATCCAGAAGAAGATGCGTTACGGCGAGGCGACCGTCACCGTCGTCGACCCGCGGTCGTACATGACCTACCAGCCCTTCCTCCCCGAAGCCGCCGCCGGCAACATCTCCCCGCGGCACGTCGTCGTCCCCCTGCGGCGCGTGCTTCCCAAGGCGGAGGTCCTCACCGGCCGGGTCACCACCATCGACCAGGACCGCAAGGTCGCCACGATCGCCCCCCTGGTGGGCGAGGCGTACGAGCTGCCCTTCGACTACCTGGTCATCGCCATGGGCGCGGTCTCCCGCACCTTCCCGATCCCCGGCCTCGCCGAGCAGGGCATCGGCATGAAGGGCATCGAGGAGTCCATCGGCCTGCGCAACCACGTCCTGGAGCAGCTCGACAAGGCCGACTCCACCACCGACGAGGAGATCCGCCGCAAGGCGCTCACCTTCGTCTTCGTCGGCGGCGGCTTCGCCGGCGCGGAGACCATCGGTGAGGTCGAGGACATGGCCCGCGACGCGGCCAAGTACTACAAGAACGTCTCCCGCGAGGACATGCGCTTCATCCTCGTGGACGCCGCCGACAAGATCCTCCCCGAGGTGGGCCCCAAGCTCGGCCAGTACGGCAAGGAGCACCTCGAGGGCCGCGGCGTCGAGGTCTACCTGTCCACCTCCATGGACTCCTGCGTCGACGGCCACGTGGTGCTGAAGAACGGCCTCGAGGTCGACTCCAACACCATCGTGTGGACGGCCGGCGTCAAGCCGAACCCTGCCCTGTCCCGCTTCGGCCTGCCGCTGGGCCCCCGCGGTCACGTCGACTGCGCGCCCACCCTCCAGGTCCAGGGCACCGACTACATCTGGGCCGCGGGCGACAACGCCCAGGTGCCCGACCTCGTCGGCCGCAAGGCGGGCAACGAGAACGCCTGGTGCCCGCCGAACGCCCAGCACGCGCTGCGCCAGGCCAAGGTCCTCGGCGACAACGTCGTCTCCGGCATGCGGGGCTTCCCGCAGAAGGAGTACAGCCACGCCAACAAGGGCGCGGTGGCGGGCCTCGGCCTGCACAAGGGCGTCGCGATGATCGTCATGGGCAAGATGAAGATCAAGCTCAAGGGCCGTCTCGCCTGGTACATGCACCGCGGCTACCACGGTCTTGCGATGCCGACCTGGAACCGCAAGATCCGCGTCTTCGCGGACTGGACGCTCGGCATGTTCCTCAAGCGCGAGGTCGTCTCCCTCGGCGCGATGGAGACCCCGCGCGAGGAGTTCTACGAGGCCGCCAAGCCGGCTCCGGCCGCGCCGAAGGCCGACCAGAGCGACAAGCCGACGGCTAAGACCGAGGCCAAGGCCTCCTGACCTCCGGTCGCCGCCGGCCGTAGCAGTCCCCCGAAGGGGCCGCCCGCCATCCGTGGTGCGGGCGGCCCCTTCGCGTTGCCCGCGCACACCCGGCGACAGAACTCGTGGTGTGTACAAGTATTTTGCCGAGTCATAACGCGCGCCGGGGACTGTACGGCGGGCTCCCAGGTGTTTACGTGGTGATGGACATTCCGGGATCGCTCGTCACGGAGGTACGCCATGGCTGATGCCGCGCTGCGGCTGCAGAACCTCTTCGAACAGTTGCTGGGAGCGCCCCTCCCGGTGCGTATCCGCGCCTGGGACGGTTCGCAGGCGGGCCCGCCGGGCGCCCCCGTCCTCGTCGTCCGCAACCGCCGGGCCCTGCGCCGGCTGCTGTTCAAACCGGGCGAACTGGGCCTGGCCCGCGCCTGGGTGGCCGGCGACCTCGGCATCGACGGAGACCTCTACACCGCCCTCGAACTGATGGCCGGTTTGATCTGGGAGCGCGGTGAGGACGCCCGCACGCTCGCCGGGGCGCTGCGCGACCCCGAGGTGAGGGCCGCCGTGCGCGGCCTGGTGAGGCTCGCCGGCCCGCCGCTGCCGCCCTCCCCGCCGCCGGAGGAGGTCCGCCGGGCCCGCGGCCACCTGCACACCAAGCGCAGCGACCGACGCGCCATCAGCCACCACTACGACGTCGGCAACGACTTCTACGAGCTCGTCCTCGGCCCGTCCATGGTCTACTCCTGCGCCTACTGGCAGGCACCGGAGGCCGAGGGCGGCACGCTGGAGGACGCCCAGCGCGACAAGCTCGAACTGGTCAGCCGCAAGCTCGGCCTGCGGCCCGGCCTGCGCCTGCTCGACGTGGGCTGCGGCTGGGGCTCCATGGCGATCCACGCGGCCCGCGAACACGGCGTGAGCGTCGTCGGCGTCACCCTCTCCCAGGAGCAGGCCGCCTACGCCCGCAAGCGCGTCGCCGACGAGGGCCTGACCGACCGGGTGGAGATCCGCGTCCAGGACTACCGGGACGTCGCCGACGGGCCGTACGACGCCATCTCCTCGATCGGCATGGCCGAGCACGTGGGTGCCGAGCGCTACCTGGAGTACGCCATCGACCTCCACCGGCTCCTGCGGCCCGGCGGGCGGCTGCTCAACCACCAGATCGCGCGGCGCCCCCAGCGGGACGAGTCGGCCTACGACGTGGACGAGTTCATCGACGCCTACGTCTTCCCCGACGGCGAACTGGCCCCGCTCGGCACCACCGTGACCCAGCTGGAGCGTGCCGGGTTCGAGGTGCGCGACGTGGAGTCGATCCGCGAGCACTACGCGCTCACCCTGCGCCGCTGGGTCGCCAACCTGGAGTCCGAGTGGGCCGCGGCGCTCCGGCTGGTCAGCCCCGGCCGGGCCCGGGTGTGGCGGCTGTACATGGCCGCCTGCGCGCTCTCCTTCGAGCGCAACCGCATCGGCGTCAACCAGGTCCTGGCGGTGAAGACCCCGGAGGCGGGCGGCTCCGGCCTGCCGCTGCGCGCCCGCACCTGGCACTGACCGGCCCCCGCGACGCCGAAGGGCCCCGCTCCGGACGGAACGGGGCCCTCCTCGTACGCGCCGGCTGCCCGGCCGTACCGTCACTCCAGCTGCTCGGCCTGTTCGGCCTACTCGGCCTTGATCGCCTGGAGCATGTTCAGCCGTGCCGCCCGCCGGGCCGGCCACAGCGCGGCCAGGACGCCCACGACGGCGGCCAGCAGCAGGAACACGCCCATCCGTCCCCAGGGCAGGACCAGTTCGTACGTCGCGATCGTCGAGCCCATCAGCTCACCGGCGGCCCAGCCGAAGAACACGCCCAGGCCGATGCCGAGCACCCCGCCGAACAGGGAGATCACCAGGGACTCCAGGCGGACCATCCGCTTGATGCCCTTGCGGTCCAGGCCGATGGCCCGCAGCATGCCGATCTCCTGGGAGCGTTCGAAGACCGACATGGCCAGGGTGTTGATGACACCGAGGACGGCCACGATCACCGCCATGGCCAGCAGGCCGTAGAGCATGTTCAGCATCAGCGTGAACATCTTGGCGATCTCGTTGGAGATGTCCTTCTTGTCCTGGATCTTGATCGCCGGGTTGGTGTCGAGCGCCTGCTGGAGGCTGTCCTTGGCGGCCGCGGAGGCCCCGTCGGACATCTTCACCATCACCTGCATGTCGACCGGGTCGCTCAGGTGCGGGGTGAGGACGGAGTTGTCGAGCATGATGCCGCGCAGCATCTCGTTGGCCTCGTAGACGCCCGCTACGGTGAGCCGCTGCTTCTCGCCGTCCTCGTAGGCGACGGTGAAGTCCGAGCCGGCCTTCCAGCCGTTCTCCTTCGCCGTCTCGCCGTCCACGACGACCCCGGTGCCGCCGACCTCGAACGCGCCCTGCTCGACCTTCAGGTCGGTCAGCTCGGTGATCGTGGAGCCGTTGACGCCGGTGAGGTACTCGGTGTCGCCGCCGATGCGGGCGGGGGAGTTGCGCAGCGGGCTGACGGCGGTGACGCCGTCGGTCCCGGCCAGCTTCTCGCCGACGTCCGGGGAGAGCCAGTTGCCGTTGGCCATGGAGACCACGTAGTCGGCCTTGATCGCCGCCGACGCCATCTTGTCGATCGACTTCTGCAGGCTGCCGGCCATCACGGTCATGCCGGTGATGAGCGTCAGACCGATCATCAGCGCGGAGGCGGTGGCGGCGGTGCGGCGCGGGTTGCGCACCGAGTTCTGCCGGGCGAGCTTGCCGGAGACGCCGAACACGCGCAGCACCGGAGCGGCGGCGGCGATCAGCGGGCGGGAGAGCAGCGGCGTCAGGATGAACACGCCGATGATCAGCAGCACCGCGCCCAGACCCATCGGGGCCTGCCCGTCCGAGCCGCCCATGGTGGTCGCCGCGAGGACGACCGCGATGCCGGCGCCCGAGACCAGTGCGCCCAGCGTGTTGCGCAGCACCAGCGACTTGGTCGTCGCCTTCGCGTGCACGCTGCTCATCGCCGCGACCGGCGGGATCTTCGCCGCCCGGCGGCCCGGCAGCCAGGCGGCCAGCATGGTCACCAGGACGCCGACCGCGAGGGCCGCGACGATCGTGCCGGTCGAGACCACCAGCGGCCCGTCGGGCACGACCTCGCCCATCGAGCCCATCAGGGCGCGCATCCCGGCCCCGATGCCGATGCCCGCGAGCAGGCCGGTGACCGCGGCGACGACGCCGACCACGAACGCCTCGATCAGCACCGACCGCGTCACCTGCCGGCGGGAGGCGCCGACCGCCCGCATCAGGGCGAGTTCCTTGGTGCGCTGGGCGACCAGCATGGTGAAGGTGTTGGCGATGATGAAGGTGCCGACGAAGAGCGCGATGCCGGCGAAGACCAGCAGCCCCTGCTTCATGCCGCTCATCGACGAGGCGATCGCCTCCGCCTGGTCGTCGGCCAGCTCCTGGGCGGTGGTGGTCTCGACCAGGCCCTTCGGCAGCGCCTTGTCCAGCTCCGCCTTCAGCGCGGCCTGCGTGACGCCGTCCTTCGCCTTGACGTCGATCTCGTCGTACGCGCCCGTCTTGCCGAAGACCTTCTGCGCGGTCGCCGTGTCGAACAGGGTGAGGCTGCCGCCGGCCGCGACACCGCCGTCGTCGGTGGTGAAGACGCCGACGACCTTCGGCGTGATGACCGGGCCGTCCACGGACATCCGCACGGTGTCCCCGACGCCGTAGCCGGTGCGCTCGGCGGTCTTGGAGTCGATGAGGATCTCGCCCTCGCCCTTGGGGGCGCGCCCGTCGGTCAGCGGGTACCGGGGGTCCTTCTCGCCCCAGTAGTTGCCGCCCTTGGTGCTCCAGCCGTCGCCGATCAGGTCGCCGTCCTTGTCGGCGACCGCGGTGAAGCCGGAGACCACGCCGATGGCGTGGGCGGCGCCCGGCACCCCGGCGCTGTCCTCGACGAGGGCCTGCGTCAGCTCGGGCTGCTCGCCGACCTTGTCGCCCTCGGCCTCCTGGAACTCGGGGGTGACGGCCACGTCGACGTGGTCGAAGCCCTTGGCGGAGCTGTTCTGCAGGGCGTCGGAGATGGTGTTGGTGAAGACCAGGGTGCCCGACACGAACGCCACACCGAGCATCACGGCGAGCACGGTCATCAACAGCCTGGCCTTGTGCGCGAGAACGTTGCGCAGGGCGGTACGGAACATGGGTCTTCTCTGTCCGGAGGTGAGTACGAGAGGGCGGGGACGGGTCAGCTGGTACGGCCCTTGGCGTCGAACCGCTTCATGCGGTCCAGCACCGAGTCGGCCGTCGGCCCGTACACCTCGTCGACGATGCGTCCGTCCGCGAGGAAGACCACCCGGTCCGCGTAGGCCGCGGCCACCGGGTCGTGGGTCACCATGACGACCGTCTGCCCGAGCTCGCGCACCGAGTTGCGCAGGAAGCCCAGCACCTCGGCGCCCGAGCGGGAGTCGAGGTTTCCGGTCGGCTCGTCACCGAAGATGATCTCGGGCCGGGAGGCCAGCGCCCGGGCCACGGCCACGCGCTGCTGCTGACCGCCGGAGAGCTGGGAGGGACGGTGACCGAGCCGGCCGGAGAGGCCGACCATCTGGATCACGGAGTCCAGCCACTGCTTGTCCGGCTTGCGGCCCGCGATGTCCATCGGGAGGGTGATGTTCTCCAGGGCGGTGAGCGTCGGCAGCAGGTTGAACGCCTGGAAGATGAAGCCGATCTTGTCGCGGCGCAGCTTGGTCAGCTGCTTGTCCTTCAGGGAGCCCAGTTCGGTGTCGCCGATGCGCACCGAGCCGGAGGAGAAGGTGTCCAGCCCGGCGACGCAGTGCATCAGCGTGGACTTGCCGGAGCCCGAGGGGCCCATGATCGCGGTGAACTCGGCCTGCCGGAAGTCGACGGAGACCCGGTCCAGGGCGACCACCTGGGTCTCACCCTGGCCGTAGATCTTGGACAGCTCCGTGGCGCGCGCGGCCACGGTGGTGGACCGGTCGGCTGGGGGTCCTTCCGGGCGGAGCCCGGGGGAGGGTGCGGTGGTCACGGGAAGGGCGCTCCTGTCGGTACGGCGTGTGTTCGGGGACGTTCTCCATCCTTCCGGCCGCGGGGCGCCGTGTAGTCAGCCGCTGTTCCCGTTCCTGGGGGCGACTTCGGTCGGACGGCGAGGGCGCGTGTACTACCTGAGGATGACGGTCGACCCCGACCCGCCGGTTGACACGGACGGGCGTCGCGGCGGGACGCCGTAACGGGGCGGGCACCCTTGAAGAGACGGTGAAATTCCGTCATTCCGCATGTGTGGCCGGGCACCACGGGCAAGGCTGTTGGCGAGTGAGGATGGGTCGGCCCCGGAGCTGATGACCCCTCAGGCGCCAATAAAATAAGACAACATCGGTCCGCCTGCCCCCTGCGCGAGGGGCGTGCCCCGATAGGCTCAAGGCGCTCGACGCGGAGCCCATGGCCTGCCCGGATGGTGGAATGCAGACACGGCGAGCTTAAACCTCGCTGCCCCTTCGCGGGCGTGCCGGTTCAAGTCCGGCTCCGGGCACTCTCCCGCAATGCGCGCGGACCGGCGTTTGACCTCAAGCAAACTTGAGTTTCTAGGTTCCTCTCCAGGCGGTCACCGAGGCCGTCACCGAGGTCGTCACGAAACGAGGAACCCTCATGTCCGTCCTGCCTTCCGTGTCCCTGTCCCCGCTGAAGATCGGCGTGATCGTCGGCAGTGTGCGGCCCGGCCGGTTCGCCGACACCGTCGCGCGGTGGTTCGTCTCCGAGGCGGGCCGGCGCGACGACATGGACGTACACGTCATCGACCTGTCCGAGCCGGCGCTCGCGGCGGAGCTGAAGCTCTCCCTGGGTGAGGACGGGGCGCCGTCCGGCGCTCCAGGCCTCGCCGAGCGTGTCGGCGGGCTCGACGGCTTCGTGGTCGTCACCCCCGAGTACAACCACGGCTACCCGGCCTCCCTGAAGCTGGCCATCGACCACGTCTACGCCGAGTGGCGCGCCAAGCCGGTCGGCTTCGTCTCCTACGGCGGCATGGCCGGCGGCGCGCGGGCGGTGGAGCAGCTGCGGCAGGTCTTCGCCGAGCTGCACACGGTCACCCTGCGCGACACCGTCTCGTTCCCCATGGCCTGGGAGAAGTTCGACGAGGACGGCCGCCCGTTCGACGAGGGCGGTCCGGCCAAGGCCGCCGCCGTCCTGCTGGACCAACTCGAATGGTGGGGCCGGACCCTCCGCGAGGGCCGCGCCGCCCGCCCGTACGGAGGCTGACCGGTACTCCCGCGACGGTCCGCGGTGATTCACCGCGGACCGTTGACAGCGGCGCAGCGTGGCCGGAGACTCAGCCCAGCGCTCAGTGAAGGAAATTTCACCAGGCGAACGACTGGGCGACGACGCCGCACGACCCATGGAAGGGACGACCGATGCGCACCACCGTCGGGATCATCGGGGCCGGCCCCGCCGGACTCCTCCTCGCCCGCCTGCTGCACAACGCGGGGATCGACTCGGTCGTCCTGGAGAGCCGCGACCGCGCCTACGTCGAGCGGCGGCAGCGCGCCGGAATCCTGGAGCAGGGCACCGTGGACGTCCTGCGCGCGGCCGGGGCGGGGGAGCGGATGGACCGCGAGGGGCTGCGTCACGACGGCATCGAGCTGCGGTTCGACCGCCGCCGCCACCGCGTCGACTTCCCCCGGCTGACCGGCGGCAGGTCCGTCATGGTCTACGCCCAGACCGAGGTGTGCAAGGACCTCATCGCCCTCCAGCTCGAGGAGGGCGGCCCGCTGCTCTTCGAGGCCGAGGCGCTGGCCGTGGAGGGCGCCGAGACCGACCGCCCGCGCGTCCGCTTCCGGCACGAGGGCGTCGAGGACGTCCTGGAGTGCGACTACGTCGTCGGCTGCGACGGCTTCTGGGGAGTCGCGCGCAAGGCGGTCCCGGCCGGACTCAGCCGCACCTTCGAACGGACGTACCCCTTCGGCTGGCTCGGCATCCTCGCCGACGTCGCCCCCTCGCACGACGAGCTGGTCTACGCCCGCCACGACCGCGGCTTCGCCCTCCTGTCCATGCGCTCCCCGTCCGTCTCCCGCCTCTACCTCCAGGTCCCCGTCGGCACGGACGCCGAGAGCTGGAGCGACGACGAGATCTGGGCGGAGCTGGACCGCCGCTTCGAGACCGACGACGACTGGACCCTCCGGCGCGGCCCGGTCACCCAGAAGTCGGTCACCCCCATGCGCTCCTACGTCCACGAGCCCATGCGGCACGGCCGCCTCTTCCTGGCCGGCGACGCCGCGCACATCGTGCCGCCCACCGGCGCCAAGGGCCTGAACCTCGCCGTCGGGGACGTCGTCACCTTCGCGCGGGCGCTGGCACACCGGCGGGAGACCGGCTCCGAGGCCCTCCTGGACGCCTACTCCGCGACCTGTCTGCGCCGCGTCTGGCAGGCCGAGCGGTTCTCGTACGACATGACCACCCTGCTGCACCGCGCTCCCGACGCCACCCCCTTCGAGGACCGGCTCCAGGTGGCCCGCCTGGACCGCATCGCGTCCTCGCGCGCCGCGGAGACCGACCTGGCCGAGGCCTACACCGGATTCCCGATCGGGTGAGCGACGAGGGGCCGCGCGCACGACCCCGCCCGTGAGGGGAATCACTGATCCGCGTAGCGTGTTGACCCGCAGGGGCAGGGAAAGATCCTCCCCAGGCAGTAGGGTCATTCCTTTGCCGTTCCATTACTCTTGAGCCAAGGCTGCGCAGTGTGGCCATGGAGGAGTGAAATGAGGAGCAGAAACCCGGTCTTCTCGCGACGGGGGTTCAGCCGCGACAACGGCTACGCGGGCTTCAACACCGCGCCGCAGGCCGGGGGTCCCGCTGTCGCCACCCAGGGCAACCCGTATGCCCAGCCCGCGGGGGCCAACCCGTACGCGCAGAACCCGTACGCGACCAACCCGTACGCCCAGCAGGACGTGCAGCACGGCGCGCCGCCGCAGGCGCCGGCCGGCGCCGGCCGGATGACGATGGACGACGTCGTCATCCGCACCGCGAGCACGCTCGGCACGCTCATCGTGACGGCCGCGCTCGCGTGGGCGCTGCTGCCCGTGGACGACGCCAACATCGGCCGTTCCTACGGCATCGGCATCGGTGCCGCGCTGATCGGCATGGTCCTGGCGCTGGTCCAGTCCTTCAAGCGCAAGGCGTCGCCCGCGCTGATCCTGACGTACGCGGCCTTCGAGGGTGTCTTCCTCGGCGTCGTCTCCAGCGTCGTCGACAACCGCATCGCCGACGGCGCGGCCATGCAGGCCGTGATCGGCACGATGGCGGTCTTCGCCGGTGTGCTGATCGCGTACAAGGCCGGCTGGATCCGCGTCAACCGCCGCTTCTACGGCTTCGTCATGGCGGCCGCGCTCGGCTTCGTCTTCCTGATGATGGTGAACCTGCTGTTCGCCGTCTTCGGCGGCGGTGACGGCCTCGGCTTCCGCAGCGGCACGCTCGGTGTCGTCTTCGGCATCGTCGGCATCATCCTCGGCGCCTGCTTCCTCGCCATGGACTTCAAGCAGGTCGAGGACGGCCTGGCCTACGGCGCCCCGCGCGAGGAGGCCTGGCTCGCCGCCTTCGGCCTCACCCTGACGCTGGTCTGGCTGTACCTGGAGTTCCTGCGGCTGATCGCGATCCTGAACAGCAACGACTAGCGACGGACGGTCCGCGACGGCGGACGCCGGTCGACAGTGAAGGGCCCCGGGCTTGCCGCCCGGGGCCCTTCGTCGTCGTGGTGGGTCGTCGTGGTGCGGCGGCGCGCGCTCAGCGGAGCCTGCGCGCGGCCCTTCTCAGGTCGTACTCGTGGATGATCGCCTTCGCGTGGCCGTACGCGAGGTTGTGTTCGTGACGGAGCCAGCTGACCTTCTCCTCGAAACGGAAGAGGGCGGGGCCGTCCTCGACGGCGCGCAGCCAGTCGGAGATCTCACGACCGGTGCAGTGCGGGATGCGGGCGAGCATGTTGCGATGGGTCTCCTCGGAGAAGACTTGGGACATCGGCGCCTCCGGGCGGAAATGGGATGTAAGCCGGTCCTTCAGGTCACCGTGCCTGAGCGTTCGCCCGTTGGCAACAGTCCCGGAGGGGCGCGTACGCTCGCGCCGTGGTTGATACGACGCCTATGACCCGTGCCGTGGACGACTTCGCCGACCGGTTGCGGGCCGCCCCGCAGAGCAGGCTGCAACGCGGGGCCGCCGCCGAGGCGCTGGAGCTGGCCAGGGAGCTGTCCCGGCGTGCCCAGTTGCTGGAGGAGCCGGGGACGGAGCCCCGGGAGATGCCGGACGCGGGGATGTTCGCCGCCGCCGACCAGATCGCCGTCGCCGCGCACGACTTGGCCCTCGTACTGACGGACGAGGGCCAGGTGGCAGAGGCGGTGCGGCTGGTGGAGGAGGCCCGCAAGCGGGCCGGGGTCTGACGGCCCCGGGCGGGCCGCACCGGGCGCGGGGGCGCTAGAGGGACGCGATGACCCGGTCCGCCAGGATGTACACGTTGTCCTCGCCGCAGGCGAAGGTCAGCGTGTAGGCGCCGGAGATCCCCGAGCCGCCCAGCAGGTACGGCGTCTTGCCCGCGCCCAGCGCGGCGGCCAGGCGCTCCGCGGTCTCGCGGTGCCCCGGCGTCATGCAGAGAGTGGTCCCGTCGGCGAAGACGTACACGTCCAGCGTGCCCAGCGGGCCCGGGCGGAC
The DNA here is from genome assembly GCF_028473745.1 of Streptomyces sp. M92. Lineage (NCBI taxonomy): Bacteria > Bacillati > Actinomycetota > Actinomycetes > Kitasatosporales > Streptomycetaceae > Streptomyces > Streptomyces sp. M92. Next base: position 7,347,864 of record NZ_CP101137.1, on the reverse strand, counting down.
GTCGGCCAGCGCCACGCTCGACTCGGCCAGCTCCTCGAGGGTGGCGACGGTGCGCTCGTGGTCGCCGACGGCCGGTGACGGGTTCGGCACGAAGTCCGGGTGCGAGGGGTGCCGGCGGCGGGCGGCGGCCAGCTCGGCGGACTCCCGCGGACCGCCCGCGTCCTGCGCGGTCGCCTCGTCGGTGTCGGCGCCCGGTTCGGCCACCGGCTCCATGCCCGCGAAGTCGGCCTGGCGGGGCAGGAACAGCTCGCTGTCGGCCAGGCCGAGCAGCAGCGGCGCGTCGGAGGAGTCCCGGGACTCCTGGGCGGCCCAGAAGGCCCGCGCCTCGGCGAGCTCCCGCTCCCGTTCCTCGGCCAGTGCCTGAGCGACGGCGTCGCGTATCTCCTCCGCGTCGGCGGTGGAGCGGGCGGCGGGCACCCGGCCCCGCGGGGCGGTGGCGCGGCTCTCGGCCAGCTCGGTGCGCAGAGCCGCCACCTGTCGGCGCAGCACCAGGATGCTGCGCAGGACGGCGACGCCCACGGCGCCGGTGGCGGCCGTGGTGAGCAGCAGGGCGATCGGCATGGCGCTCACTGACGTACTCCCGGTTCAAAGTCGACCCCCGACTTCCTACATCAGCTTGAAGGGAGGACTAACCGTCTGTCAGTGCGTAACGTCACGAAACGGACAGGACTTTGGGCCCGGAAGGTAGGGGTGTTGCTGGTCTGACCTGCGTAAATCAGGGGTGCGGGAGAGGTAGGTCACATCCTGGGGGAGTTTGGGTCACAAAACGGCCCGGAACCCCGGGTGCTCAGGGTTCCGGGCCGTCGCGTCACGCTGGGTCCCCCAGGTGCTACTGACGGTGCCTCAGTGGAGCGGCGGACGGGTCAGCTCAGACGCTCGATGACCATGGCCATGCCCTGGCCGCCGCCGACGCACATGGTCTCCAGGCCGAACTGCTTGTCGTGCGTCTGGAGGGAGTTGATCAGCGTGCCGGTGATGCGGGCGCCGGTCATGCCGAAGGGGTGGCCGACGGCGATGGCGCCGCCGTTGACGTTCAGCTTCTCCAGCGGGATGCCGAGGTCGCGGTAGGAGGGGATGACCTGCGCGGCGAACGCCTCGTTGATCTCGACCAGGTCGATGTCGCCGACGGTCAGCCCGGCGCGGGACAGCGCCTGCTTGCTCGCCTCGACCGGGCCCAGGCCCATGATCTCGGGCGAGAGGCCGGAGACGCCGGTGGACACGATGCGGGCGAGCGGGGTCAGGCCCAGCTCGCGGGCCTTGGTGTCGCTCATGATCACGAGGGCGGCGGCGCCGTCGTTGAGCGGGCAGCAGTTGCCGGCGGTGACCAGGCCGTCTGGGCGGAAGACGGGCTTGAGGCCCTGCACGCCCTCCAGGGTGACGCCGGCGCGCGGGCCGTCGTCCTTGGCGACGACGGTGCCGTCGGGCAGCGTGACCGGGGTGATCTCGCGCTCCCAGAAGCCGTTCTTGATGGCTTCCTCGGCGAGGTTCTGCGAGCGGACGCCGAACTCGTCCATGTCCTGCCGCGTGATCCCCTTGGCGCGCGCCAGGTTCTCGGCGGTCTGGCCCATCGCGATGTACGGGTCGGGGACCAGGCCGTCCTCGCGCGGGTCGTGCCAGGTGGTGCCCTCCTGCTGGGCGACCTCGGCGGTGCGGGCCTCGGCCTCGGCGAAGAGCGGGTTGCGCGTGTCGGGCAGGCTGTCGGAGTTGCCCTTGGCGAACCGGGAGACCATCTCGACGCCGGCCGAGATGAAGACGTCGCCCTCACCGGCCTTGATCGCGTGCAGGGCCATACGGGAGGTCTGCAGGGACGAGGAGCAGTACCGGGTGACGGTGCAGCCGGGCAGGTGGTCCATGCCCATCTCGACGGCGACGATCCGGCCGAGGTTGTTGCCCTGCTCGCCGCCGGGCAGACCGCAGCCCAGCATCAGGTCGTCGATGTCCCGGGGGTCCAGCTCGGGAACCTTGGCGAGCGCGGCCTGGATGATCGTGGCGGCGAGGTCGTCGGGCCGCAGGTCCTTGAGGGAGCCCTTGAAGGCGCGGCCGATGGGGGAGCGGGCGGCAGAGACGATCACGGCTTCGGGCATCACGGCTCCAGTGGCGTCGCGGGGATGAGGCGGCTGGTTGGGAAGTTACCCGGCCGTATGGCCTGGGTCACGGGTGCGGGGGTGTGACATGGACCGCAACTTTCTAAGCGCTTGCTTGCCTGCTCGCACAGCTGCGGGCAGTCGTGCCGCTGGGGCGGCACGGGTGGGCGCAGCGGCACCGGTAAGCGCCGGGCAGCGTCACGCCCCTACCTCGGCTGCGCGTCACGCCCCTACCTCGGCTGCGCCGACGTGGCGGGCTCCGCCTCCGCCACCCTCCTGCGCCTACGCCGTTTCAGCAGCGCCCACGGCCCCCGCGGCCCCGACGGCATCGCGGCCGCGACCTCCGTGCCGGCCTCCGACGCCGCCTCCGCCGCCGCCCGTGCCACCGGCAGGAAGCCCTCGCGGCGCAGCGCGTCGGGGCGCTCCTCCTCGGCCGGCCACAGGCCGAGCGCGGCGCACACCGACGGCAGTACGGCCATCGCGGCGGTGGCGTACCCCTCGGCGGAGGGGTGGTAGTTGTCCGGCCCGAACAGCTCCCGCGGGTTCTGCGCGAACTCCGGGCCCAGCAGATCGCCCAGCGACACCGTGCGCCCGCCCTGCTCCACGACCCCGATCGTCTGCGCGGCGGCCAGCTGCCGCGAGGCCCGCCGGGCCAGCCAGCGCAGCGGCTGCCGCACCCGCTCGATGGTGCCCAGGTCGGGACAGGTGCCGACCACCACCTCCGCGCCGGCCGTGCGCAGCCGCCGTACCGCGCCCGACAGGTGACGGACCGAGCGGGTGGCCGGCATCCGGTTGGTGACGTCGTTCGCACCGACCATGATCACGCAGATGTCGGGGACCGTCCCCGGGTCGGCGAGCACCAGGGCCACCTGTCGGTCCAGGTCGTCCGAGCAGGCCCCCGGCAGCGCGACCGAGCCCAGCTCCACCGGCCGCTCCGCCACCGCCGCGAGCCCCGAGGCGAGCAGCGCGCCCGGGGTCTGCCCGGCCCGGCGCACGCCCTGGCCCGCGGCCGTGGAGTCGCCCAGCATCATCAGCCGCAGGGGCGGCTCACCGGCCGTCGGCAGCCCGCCGCCGTACAGTCCCCGCGCGTTCGGCACCCGGTCGGGTCCCCCGATGCCCACCCGGCGCCTGGCCAGCTGCACCTCCGCCAGCAGCAGACCGGCCGCGGCCGCACCGGCCAGCCCGATGCCGCCGCCGCCGTACGCCGCGCCGGCCGCGATCCGCCGGGCCACCCGCGCCCTCGACATGCTCGTCATACGTCGCCGCCACCTCCTCCAACCCGTACACCCACTCCTTGCCCCGTACGGACGGTCGCCCAATCTCAACGGGGAGTGAACGGGGGAGCGGGCAACCTTCACGGGGCACGGGCGGGCCGCCAGGCCATAGGCTGGCCGGACCGATACACGACCACATCCTTTGCAGCATCCGGAGACCACGGTGCAATTCCACGACTCGATGATCAGCCTCGTCGGCAACACCCCGCTGGTGCGGCTCAACAGCGTGACCAAGGGCATCAGGGCCACCGTCCTGGCCAAGGTGGAGTACTTCAACCCGGGCGGCTCGGTGAAGGACCGCATCGCCCTGCGCATGATCGAGGCCGCGGAGAAGAGCGGCGAGCTGAAGCCCGGCGGCACGATCGTCGAGCCGACCAGCGGCAACACGGGCGTCGGCCTGGCGATCGTGGCCCAGCAGAAGGGCTACAAGTGCATTTTCGTCTGCCCCGACAAGGTGTCCACCGACAAGATCAACGTACTGCGCGCGTACGGCGCCGAGGTCGTCGTCTGCCCCACGGCCGTCGACCCCGAGCACCCGGACTCCTACTACAACGTCTCCGACCGCCTGGTCCGCGAGACGCCGGGCGCCTGGAAGCCGGACCAGTACTCCAACCCGAACAACCCGCTCTCCCACTACCACTCGACCGGTCCCGAGCTGTGGGAGCAGACGGCGGGGAAGATCACCCACTTCGTCGCCGGCGTCGGCACCGGCGGCACCATCTCCGGCACCGGGCGGTATCTGAAGGAGGCCAGTGACGGCGCGGTCAAGGTGATCGGCGCCGACCCCGAGGGGTCCGTCTACTCCGGCGGCTCCGGACGCCCGTACCTCGTCGAGGGCGTCGGCGAGGACTTCTGGCCGACGGCGTACGACCGCGAGGTCGCCGACGAGATCGTCGCCGTCTCCGACAAGGACTCCTTCCAGATGACCCGCCGCCTCGCCAAGGAGGAGGGCCTGCTGGTGGGCGGCTCCTGCGGCATGGCGGTCGTGGCGGCGCTGGAGGTGGCGTCGCGGCTCGGCGAGGACGACGTGGTCGTCGTACTCCTCCCGGACAGCGGGCGCGGCTACCTCAGCAAGATCTTCAACGACGAGTGGATGGCCGACTACGGCTTCCTGGAGGACGCCGGCCCCAGCGCCCGCGTCGCCGACGTCCTGAACCACAAGGAGGGCGGCCACATCCCCTCCCTCGTCCACATGCACCCGGACGAGACCGTCGGCGAGGCCATCGAGGTGCTGCGCGAGTACGGCGTCTCGCAGATGCCGATCGTCAAGCCCGGCGCCGGCCACCCGGACGTGATGGCCGCCGAGGTCGTCGGCTCCGTGGTGGAACGCGAGCTGCTGGACGCCCTGTTCGCCAAGCGGGCCTCGCTGGAGGACCCGCTGGAGAAGCACGTGTCCGCCCCGCTGCCGCAGGTCGGCTCCGGCGAGCCCGTCGCCGACCTGATGTCGGTGCTCGGCGCGGCCGACGCGGCGATCGTCCTCGTCGAGGGCAAGCCGACCGGTGTGGTGAGCCGTCAGGACCTGCTGTCCTTCCTGGCCAAGGGCAAGTAGCCAAGGGCAAGTAGCCAAGGGCAGGTGCGGACTTCGCCTTCGCGGAAGTGGTACGTGCGCGTCATGTGCGCGCAGCAGTCGCTTAACACGGGGGCGGCAGAGTAGGCGGTGTCGGCAGGGGCCGGGTCGGGGTACCTCCCAGGCGTCAAGCACTGGGGGAGGCTCCCCGGTCCCGCCGGCGTCGAACGGCGTCACGGACCTTCCGGAGCGGCTCCCGGACCTCCAAGGACGCCACGGACGCGCGCCGCCCGGCCGTGAGGCCCGGCACGGCGCGCGTCCACCGCGGGGACCGCCGTCGTCCCGCCCCCCAGCGATGGGGGTGCGGCGGTCCCCGCGCAGTCCTTCCTCAGAGGCAGAGGCGGAGGCAGAGGCGGAGGCAGAGGCGGAGGCAGGGGCCAGGGGCCTTCACCCGTCCCAGGTGTCGCCCTTGTCGGTCCGGCGGCGGCCCGAGAACAGGCCCGGATTGGTCCGCGCCACCTGGACGACGTTGACCCCGACGATGCCCGCCCAGGCGACCAGCAGTCCGGGGAGGTTGGCGACGCCGCCGCCGATCGCCGACAGCGGGACCGCGAGCACCAGCGAGACGATGCCGAAGCCGAAGCGCTCCCCGAAGGAGTCCGTCGGCCTCGGCGACCGGCTGTCCCGGGCCGTCGCCATCTGCTGCTCGGCCATCTGCCGCCGCACCCGGCGTTCGACCGCCCCGTCGATGCGCTGGTCGACCTTCTCCAGGAACGAGTCGACCAGCGCGGACTCGTACTCCTCCCCGAGCTCCCTGCGGGTCTGCAGGGTGGCGTCGAGTTCCTTCTTGAGGTCGGTGTCCCGCCCGTCCATTCCGGTCATGGCACCCAAGGTAGGCAGCCGGGACGCGGTCGGCACTGGGGTTAGCCCCCCTCTGTGGCGGGGGCGGGCGGGAGGAGCGCCGCACGTCGTGCCGGCCGCCGGCCCCGCTGTATAACGGTATGCAGGAATCGGGGTACCTGAATAGGGACGAAGTAGGGCGAGGGGGAGCACCTCATGAGCGGGACCAGCGGCACCGAGGGCGGCGGCACCGACAGTCCGGCCGTGCGGCTGCAGGCGCTGTTCGAGGGGCACCGGCTGACGCCGACCCAGCGGCGCATCGCGCACAGCATGGTGCGCCGCGCCTCCGAAGTGCCCTTCCTGTCCAGCGTGGAACTGGCCGAGCTGGCCGGGGTCAGTCAGCCGTCCGTGACCCGCTTCGCCGTCGCCCTCGGCTTCGACGGTTATCCGGCGCTCCGCCGCCACCTGCGCGAGGTGGCCCCCGCCGAACCGGTGGCGGACACCGGCTCCTGCAACGAGTACCAGCAGGCCGTCGAGGCCGAGATCGAGAACCTGCGCCACCTGGCGGAGGCGCTGGCCGACCCGGCGCCGGTGCGGGAGGCGGGCCGCGCCCTCGCCGCGAGCCGGCCCCTGCCGGTGCTCGGGCTGCGGGCGGCGGCGGCCCAGGCGCACGGCTTCGCCTACTTCGCCGCCAAGGTCCACGCGGACGTCCGGCTGCTGGACGAGGGCGGCACGATGCTCCACGACCGGATCGACGCCGCCGTCCGGGCGGGGGCGAGCGCTCTGCTCTGTTTCGCCCTGCCCCGCCATCCGCGCGAGGTCGTCGACGCGCTCGCCCACGCCAAGGGGGCGGGGCTGACGGTGGTGACCGTCGCCGACTCGGCCTTCGCGCCGGTCGCCAAGGTGTCCGACCTGCTGCTGCCCGCCGCCGTCGGCACCGGGCTCGCCTTCGACACCGCATGCGCGCCGATGCTGCTGGGCCGGGTGCTGCTGGAGGCCATGTGCGACGACCTGCCGGACGCCCAGGCCCGGCTGGAGGAGTTCGACGCGAAGGCGGCGGCACGGGGGCTCTTCGTCGACTGAGTCGCGTGGGGCGGTCCGGCCTGCCGGTGCCGGTGCCGGTGCCAGGGCCGGTGCCGGTGTCGGCGCCGCGTTCTCAGATTCGTCTCAGCTTTTCCCGTTAACCTGCCTCGCCGCACACCCTTCAGACGCATCGCAGGCAGCACAAAGGGACAGGAGGCCGGACGTGGCGCGCGGAGGACAGGGGCTGGCTCGGGTCGCCGTCGTCGTCAGGGCGGGGGCGGCGCCACTGTGGTGGCTGGGCGTCTTCGCGGCGGGCATCGGGTTGCTGGTGCCGGGACTGACCGGGCGCCGGATCGGGGTCCTGGCCGGAGCCGCCCTGTTCGTCGTCGCGGTGGCCGTCGTCGCCACCGTACGGCGCAAGCGGTACACCGCCCTGGCCGGCTCGGCCGCCCGCGCGGGCAAGCACGACGTGCTCCAGGACCGCGCGGTGACCCTGCGCAACTGGCGCCGGGGCCACCGCTGGTGGCTGCTCCTCGCCTTCCTCGCCGCCCTGGGCAGCGACTTCGCCGTCCCGGCCGCCGCCGGGCTGCTGATGGCCGGCTGCGGCGTGGGCCTGTGGTTGAAGTCCGCCTGGGTCGGCCGCCGCGAGCAGGCCGGGGACGCCCTGCTGTGGGTCCGCGTCGACTGGCTGTCCCGGGGCGGCGGCCGCCCGGCGGGCAAGACGGTCAAGGCCTACCGCAGCACGGGCATCGCGGCCGGCGACGCGGCACCCGGCGGGGCGCGGCGGAAGGCGGCGGCGCTGGTGTGACGCCGGGGTGCCGGTGCGGGTGCCGGTGCGGCGCTGAGAGCGGTGCGCCCACCGGTGCCGCGCGGCGCGGGTGCGGGTGAGGGGTGCGGCGTGGCTGGTCGCGCAGTTCCCCGCGCCCCCGGGGAGGGAGGCGTCACCTCAGCCGGGTCGTGAGCGCGTCCGTGTGTGCTCCGCCCGCCTCCGACACGATCTCCGCCACCGACTGGGCCTCCCGCACGGTCGCGAAGGCGACGCCCCCAAAACCGTCCGTCCCGAATCCGTAAACCCCGGGACGCGCCAGCGAGTTGTACGCGTAGTGGTGCGCGAAGTAGTACGCCCCCGTGTCCAGCGCCGCCGCGTAGTCCCCCTGCTCCAGCAAAGGCAGCGCACGCCCCGCCGCCAGCAGGTCGCCCGCGAAGCACGCCGGGCCCGCCACGTCCTGCACCACGTCCGGCCCCGCCTTCGGCAGCCCCTTGCCGTCGTACGCGGCGATCCGCAGCGGCCACGCCCCCGGCGCGTACACCGTCCGCGTGGCGACCTGCACGCCCGCGTGCGTCACCGCGACCGGCCGGCCCCCGGCGTTCTTGGCGTACTCCACGCGCGCCACCACCGTGCCGTGCTTGGCCAGCAGTGACCGCCCGAACTCGGTGACCAGCCCGTACCGCCCGTCGAACAGCCCCGGCACCGTCTCGCGCAGCACGCGCGCGTACTCGGCGTACGCCGGGGTCGTCTCGTCCGTCGCGAAGTTCACCGGCAGCCCGCCGCCGATGTCGAGCGTGTCGACCTGCCGGCGGCCCGCCCGCTCGTTGATCTCCTCGGCGAGCGCGTACGTCGCCGCCACGCCCTCGGCCATCAGCGCCAGCGGGATGCCCTGGGAGCCGGTGTGCGCGTGCAGCCGGGTCAGCCACGGCCGGTCCAGATACGCCCGCACCACCCACTCGCGGGCACCCTCGTCGCGCAGCGCCACCCCGAACTTCGAGGTCGCCGTCGCCGTCGACAGCGCCTCGATGGAGCCCCCGCCGACCTGCGGGTTGACCCGGATGCCGAGCGGGGACGTGCTCCTCCCGTCGGCCATCAGGGCGTCGATGCGCGCCAGCTCCTGCGGGTTGTCCGCGTTGACCGCGATGCCCAGCGCCAGCGCTTCCCGCAGCTCGCCCGGCGTCTTGGCGGGCGAATCCAGCACCGTCCGCTCCGGCGGCACCCCCGCCGCCCGGGCCAGGGCCAGCTCGCCCGGGCTCGCGACCTCGGCGCCGATGCCCTCCTCGTGCAGCAGCCGCACCACCGGGACCAGCGGGGTCGCCTTCACCGCGAAGGCGTGCAGCACCGCAGTCCCGGGTGCCGTCACCGCGTCGAACGCCGCCCGCAGTGCCGCCGCCGACTCGCGGATGCCCGCGACGTCCAGCAGCCCGACGATCGGGGCGTCGGGCCCCAGCAGCCCCTGCTCCACGGCCGCCCGCACCGCCTCGTCCCGCCGCGCCGCCCGCTCCGCGCCGGTGCCGCCCAGGTCTCCGCCCACGTCCGTGCCGTCGCTCACGCGATCCTCCGTTCCTTCGGGTGCCTGCTGACCGGTCCGTACTTCCAGCCAAACATCCGCGACGCGCCCGCGTCGGAACACGGACGTATTGACTAGTTCTATTCACAAGACGAGTATGTGAATATCCGCAGTAACAATCCGCCGGGAGCAAGCCACCAGGAGGCAGACCATGTCCGGACCCCGCCCGCCCGTCTCCCGCCGCCACCCTCAACCGAGGCCCTTCGGGCCGCCCTCTGGTCCTGTCCGCGCGCCACGCGGCACCACGCCGAGCGCCCTGGGCTGGCAGCAGGAGGCCGCCCTGCGGATGCTCCAGAACAACCTGGACCCGGAGGTCGCCGAGCACCCGGACAAGCTCGTCGTCTACGGCGGGACGGGGAAGGCGGCCCGCGACTGGCGCTCCTTCGACGCCATGGTGCGGACGCTCCAGACCCTCAAGCAGGACGAGACGATGCTCGTCCAGTCCGGTCGCCCGGTCGGCGTCATGCAGACCCACGAGTGGGCCCCGCGCGTCCTCATCGCCAACTCCAACCTGGTCGGCGACTGGGCCAACTGGGAGGAGTTCCGCCGCCTGGAAGCCCTCGGCCTGACCATGTACGGCCAGATGACGGCCGGCTCCTGGATCTACATCGGCACCCAGGGCATCCTCCAGGGCACCTACGAGACCTTCGCCGCCGTCGCCGCGAAGAAGTTCGGCGGCACGCTGGCCGGGACCATCACCCTCACCGCCGGACTCGGCGGCATGGGCGGCGCCCAGCCCCTCGCCGTGACGATGAACGACGGCGTCGCCATCTGCGTCGACTGCGACCCGCGCGCCATCGACCGCCGCATCGAGCACCGCTACCTCGACGTGAAGGCCGACTCCCTCGACCACGCCCTCCAGCTGGCCACCGAGGCCCGTGATCAGCGCAAGCCGCTGTCCATCGGCGTCCTCGGCAACGCCGCCGAGCTGGTCCCGCAGCTGCTCGCCATGGGCGCCCCGATCGACATCGTCACCGACCAGACCTCGGCCCACGACCCGCTGGCCTACCTGCCCACCGGGATCGCCTTCGAGGACATGGCCGACGCCGCCGCCAAGGACCCGGCGGGCTTCACCACCCGCGCCCGCGAGTCCATGGCCCGGCACGTCGAGGCCATGGTCGGCTTCCAGGACGCCGGCGCCGAGGTCTTCGACTACGGCAACTCCATCCGGGGCGAGGCCCAGCTCGCCGGGTACGACCGTGCCTTCGCCTTCCCGGGCTTCGTACCGGCGTACATCCGCCCGCTCTTCTGCGAGGGAAAGGGCCCCTTCCGCTGGGCCGCCCTGTCCGGCGACCCCGCCGACATCGCCAGGACGGACAAGGCGATCCTCGACCTCTTCCCCGAGAACGAGTCCCTCGCCCGCTGGATCAAGATGGCCGGTGAGCGCGTCCACTTCCAGGGCCTGCCCGCCCGGATCTGCTGGCTCGGCTACGGCGAGCGCGACAGGGCCGGTGAGCGGTTCAACGACATGGTCGCGAGCGGCGAGCTGGCCGCGCCGATCGTCATCGGCCGCGACCACCTCGACTGCGGCTCCGTCGCGTCCCCGTACCGCGAGACCGAGGCGATGCTCGACGGCTCGGACGCCATCGCCGACTGGCCGCTGCTCAACGCCATGGTCAACGTGGCCTCCGGCGCCTCCTGGGTCTCCCTGCACCACGGTGGCGGCGTCGGCATGGGCCGCTCCATCCACGCCGGTCAGGTCACCGTCGCCGACGGCACCGCACTCGCCGGCGAGAAGATCCGCCGCGTCCTCACCAACGACCCCGGCATGGGCGTCATCCGGCACGTCGACGCCGGGTACGACATCGCCGAGTCGGTCGCCGGGGAGCGGGGCGTGCGGGTGCCGATGCGCGAGGGCGCCGAGGCGACCGAGGCGCGCGAGGGTGACGGCGCGTGAGCTTCCACAGCATGTGGGCGGAGCTGCTGCCGGTCGGCCGCAGCTCCGCCTCCGGCGGCTACCGGCGCTACGCCTGGACCGGGGCCGACGCCGACTGCCGGGACTGGTTCCGGCAGCAGGCCCAGGCGCGCGGGCTGGCCTACGAGACCGACCGCAACGGCAACCAGTGGGCCTGGCTCGGCGACCCCGCCGCCGGCGACGCCGTCGTCACCGGCTCCCACCTGGACTCCGTGCCCGACGGCGGCGCCTTCGACGGCCCCCTCGGCGTGGTGTCCGCCTTCGCCGCCCTGGACGAACTGCGCGGGAGGGGAGCGCGGCTCACCAGGCCGCTCGGCATCGTCAACTTCGGCGACGAGGAGGGCGCCCGCTTCGGCCTCGCCTGCGTCGGCTCCCGGCTCACCGCCGGCGCGCTCACCGTCGAACAGGCCCACCGCCTCACCGACGGCGACGGCATCACGCTTCCGCAGGCCATGGAGGCCGCCGGGTACGACCCGGACGCCATCGGACCCGATCCCGAACGGCTCGCCCGCATCGGCGCCTTCGTCGAGCTCCACGTCGAACAGGGCCGGGCCCTCGACCTGTCCGGCGACCGCGTCGGCATCGCCTCAGCCATCTGGCCGCACGGACGCTGGCGGTTCGACTTCCGGGGCGAGGCCAACCACGCCGGCACCACCCGTCTCGCCGACCGCCGCGACCCCATGCTGTCCTACGCCGAGACCGTCCTCGCCGCCCGCCGCGAGGCCGAACTCGCCGGTGCCGTCGCCACCTTCGGCAAGATCGGCGTCGAGCCCAACGGCGTCAACGCCATCCCCTCCCTGGTGCGCGGCTGGCTCGACTCCCGCGCCGCCGACCAGGCGACCCTGGACACCGTGGTCACCGGCATCGAGAAGGCCGCCCGCGAGTACGCCGCCGCCCACGGCGTCGACCTCGGCGTCGAGCGTGAATCCTTCACCCCCGTCGTCGAGTTCGACCACGCCCTGCGCGACGAACTCGCCCGCATCCTGGGCACCGACACGGAACTGAAGGTCCCCGTCCTCGGCACGGGCGCCGGACACGACGCCGGAATCCTCTCCGGACGCGTCCCGACCGCCATGCTGTTCGTGCGCAACCCCACCGGCGTCTCGCACTCCCCGGCCGAGCACGCCGCCGAGGACGACTGCGTGGCCGGGGTGAGCGCACTCGCCGACGTACTGGAAGGGCTGGCCTGCACGTGACGACCACCGAGCGGACCCGGACCTACTGGCTGGAGCACGCCTGGCTCGGCACCCACGTCGAGCCGGGCGTCGCCGTGGACGTGAGCGACGACGGCCGCCTCGCCGCCGTCCGCACGGACGTCCCCGCACCGCCCCCGGGCGCGGAGCCCCTGCGCGGGCTGACCCTGCCGGGACTGGCGAACGCCCACTCGCACGCCTTCCACCGCGCCCTGCGCGGCACCGTCCAGGTCGGCTCCGGGACCTTCTGGACCTGGCGCGAGGTCATGTACTCCGTCGCCGACCGGCTGACCCCCGAGACGTACCTCGAACTCGCCCGCGCGGTGTACGCCGAGATGGCGCTGGCCGGCATCACGACCGTCGGAGAGTTCCACTACGTCCACCACGCCCCCGGCGGCGCCCCCTACGCCGACCCCAATGCGATGGGGGAGGCCCTGATCCAGGCCGCCGCCGACGCCGGCATCCGCATCACCCTCCTCGACACCTGCTACCTGTCCTCCGGCTTCGGACAGCCCCCGAACCCCCACCAGCGCCGCTTCTCCGACGGGACTGCGGAGGCCTGGGCGCAACGCTGTTCAGTTCTCAAGGAACGGGATCACGCACGGATCGGGGCGGCGGTCCACTCGGTGCGGGCCGTGCCCGCCGACCAGCTGGCGACCGTGGCCCGGTGGGCCGAGGAGCGACGGGCCCCGCTGCACGTGCACCTGTCCGAGCAGACCGCCGAGAACGACGCCTGCCGCGACGCCCACGGCTGCACCCCCACCCGGCTCCTCGCCGACCACGGAGTGCTCGGACCCCGCACCACCGGCGTCCACAACACCCACCTCACCGACGAGGACATCGCCCTGCTCGGCGGCAGCCGCACCGGCACCTGCATGTGCCCGACCACGGAACGGGACCTCGCCGACGGCATCGGCCCCGCGGCCGCCCTCCAGCGGGCGGGCTCCCCGCTCTCCCTCGGCTCCGACAGCCACGCCGTCGTCGACCTGCTGGAAGAGGCGCGCGCCATGGAGCTGAACGAGCGCCTGCGCACCCGCACCCGCGGCCACTGGACCGCCGCCGCCCTGCTGCGCGCCGCGAGCGCCGACGGGCACGCCGCCCTCGGCTGGGACGACGCCGGGACCATCGAGGCCGGGGCCCGCGCCGACCTCGCCACGGTCGCTCTGGACTCGGTCAGAACGGCGGGGCCGCTGCCGAGGCTCGGCGCCGAGACGGCCGTATTCGCGGCGACGGCAGCGGACGTACGGCACACGATCGTGGGCGGACGGCATGTCGTACGCGACGGGGTCCACACCCTCGTACCCGATGTGCCGCAGGCCCTCGCGCGGGCCGTGGCAGCCCTGCGCGCCCAGTAACGAACGCCCGCCCCCGCCCCCACGAGGACGTCACGGACACCATGAGCAGCACCGTCATCACCAACATCGCCGCACTCGTCACCAACGACCCCTCCCTGGGTGACAACTCCCCCCTCGGACTGGTCCGGGACGCGGCCGTCGTCATCGACGGCGACCGTGTCGCGTGGACCGGTGAATCAAGCAAAGCACCCGCCACTGACAATCGGGTCGACGCCGGCGGCCGGGCGGTCCTGCCCGGCTTCGTCGACTCCCACTCCCACCTCCTCTTCGGCGGCGACCGCACCGAGGAGTTCAACGCCCGCATGTCCGGGCGTCCTTACAGCGCCGGAGGCATCCGCACCACCGTCGCCGCCACCCGCGCCGCGAGCGACGCGGAACTGGAGGCGGGCCTCACCCGTTACCTCGAAGAGGCCCTGCGCCAGGGCACCACGACCTTCGAGACCAAGTCCGGCTACGGACTGACCACCGCCGACGAGTCCCGCGCCCTGCGCGTCGCCGCCCGCCACACCGACGAGGTGACGTTCCTCGGCGCCCACATCGTCGCGCCCGAACTGGCCGACGACCCCGCCGCCTACGTCGCGCTCGTCACCGGCGAGATGCTCGACGCCTGCGCCCCGCACGCCCGCTGGATCGACGTCTTCTGCGAGAAGGGCGCCTTCGACGGCGACCAGGCCCGCGCGATCCTCACCGCGGGCAGGGCGAGGGGCCTGCACCCCCGCATCCACGCCAACCAGCTCTCCTACGGCCCCGGAGTGCAGCTCGCCGTCGAACTCGACGCCGCCAGCGCCGACCACTGCACCCACCTCACCGACGCCGACGTGGACGCCCTGGCCAACAGCGGCACGGTCGCCACACTGCTGCCCGGCGCCGAGTTCTCCACCCGCGCCCAGTGGCCCGACGCCCGCCGCCTGCTCGACGCGGGCGCCACCGTCGCCCTGTCCACCGACTGCAACCCGGGCTCCTCCTTCACGTCCTCCGTGCCCTTCTGCATCGCGCTGGCCGTGCGGGACATGGGGATGACGCCGGACGAGGCGGTCTGGTCGGCCACCGCGGGCGGCGCCGCGGCCCTGCGCCGCGACGACGTCGGCCGCCTGACCCCCGGCGCCTGTGCCGACCTGACCCTCCTCGACGCCCCGAGCCACGTCCACCTCGCCTACCGGCCGGGCGTACCGCTGGTCCACGGCGTGTGGCGGCGCGGCGCACGGGTCGTCTGACCTCCTCCGGAACGGGTGGTCCGATCCCCGCCGGACCGGCTCAGCGGGTGGCCCCGGCCCGCCACCGCTGGTCGGTCCGGCCGGAGTCCGCCCCGACGAGCACCACCGCGTCGCCCCCGCCCGGCGTCACCGCCCGCTCGGGGGCGATGCCCGGGTGGACCACGCCGCGCGCGTCCACGGCGAACCGCAGGTTCTGGCCGTTGCGCCCGTCGACGGAGTCGCACTCCCAGATGCCGACGCCCTTGTCGACGGAGCCGCGGCTGTCCAGGCAGAAGTCGTCGTCGGCGTACGACTGGACCACCCCGCGCCCGGCGTCGGCCCGCCACAGCTGGGTCGGGGAGGAGGTACAGGGCGCCGTCACCACGTCCGTGCCCTTCTCCAGGGCGCCGTCGATGTCCAGGCACCGGCCCGAGGCGACGTTCACCACCTGGGCGTACGTGCCGTCCGGCGCCCGGTACGACGGCGCGGAGGGCGTCGGCGACGGCCGCACCGTGCGCGACGGCGTCGGACTCGGCGCAGGAGAGGGCGATCCCGGGGCGACCGAGGGGGAGGACGAGGGCGTGGGGGAGGCGGACGGCGTCGCGGGGACGGTGGCCGTCACCGTCACCGGCGGCGGTCCGGCCGGGGAGCGGGACGACGCGTTCGCCGCCGGATGGGACGGGGCGTCGTCCGGTGACAGCAGCAGGAAGAGCAGCGGAGCCAGGGCCACGCCCAGGGCCGCCGAGGCCAGGGCGAAGCGGCGGGAGGGCGGCCAGGCCCCGGGCAGCGCGAGCGGAGCGCCGGCGCCCGGCGCCTCGGGCTCCCGTGCCGGGTACGCCGTACCCGCCCACGGCAACAGGCCCTCGGCCAGGGCGGTGCGGGGGGAGTCGCGCAGGGTGTGCTGCTCCTCGTGGGCCGCCGTGCAGTGCGGACAGTGCGCCATGTGCGCGTGCAGGTCGGGGCTGTCCCGTGGGCTGTCCGGCCGTACCGACTCCTCGATGAGGCGCCGGAAGTCCACACAGCGGGGGTCGTCCGAGGCCGTCAGCCGGTACCGCAGGCAGGCCTGGGCCAGTGACTGGAGCGCGGGGGCCGTGCCGTACGTGACGTCCTGGCCGCCGAGGCCCAGCAGCGCGGCGGTGCGGTCGGTGGGCTCTTGCTCCACCACGTCGTACCAGAGCAGGCCCTGAGCGCGGGACGGCAGCGAACGGAAGGCCGTGAGCAGGGGCGGGACCGGGCAGCCGGGACCCCCGGTGTTCAGGACGAGGAGCAGACCCGGGTCCAGTCCGGCGGAGCGCTCGTCGGCCGCCCACTCGGCCGCGACCTCCCCGGTGAGGAGCAGCAGACGGTGCCGCCACGGCCCGCCCGTGTCCGTGCCGCGGACCGCCTGGCGGGCCGCCAGCGTGAAGGCCCGGGCGGCCAGTTGGCGCGCCGCCGAATCCCCGGCCGCGCACAGGCGCGCGTAGGCGAGTACCGACGGCTGGTGGCGCGCGCGGAGTTCCCGGAGCGCCGGGTAGGCGGTGGGTGTGTCGGCGTGGAGCAGTTCGGTCAGCCGCGCGTCGGAAGCGCCGGCGTACCACTCCTCCCCGGCCCGGTCACCGCTGTCGGTCCTGTCGCCCCGCGCCATCCGTCCGCCTCCTCGCACCACGCCGCAGCACCGCGCCGGTGCTGACGTACCGGCCAGTTTGGAGGGTGCTCATAGTGGTGGAACGGGACCCGGGTGGAAAGAGGTGTCCCCGGGTAACAGGCGGTGGTTCCGAACGGCGAACCGGATCCGCGAGGGCAACCCGAAGGGGGGCGGCCCGTATTCGGACCGCCCCCCTGGAGGGCAAGCGTCACCCGGTGAGGATCACTGGACCATGGCTGGCCTACTCCTCGACCGTGAGCCCCTTGCGCAGCTTCACGAGGGTCCGCGACAGCAGACGCGAGACGTGCATCTGGGAGATGCCGAGTTCCTCGCCGATCTCCGACTGGGTCATGCCCGCGACGAAGCGGAGGGAGAGGATCTTCCGGTCCCGGGAGGGCAGCTCGGCGATCAGCGGCTTCAGCGACTCGACGTACTCGATGCCCTCGAGACCGTGGTCCTCGTAACCGATCCGGTCGGCCAGCGCGCCCTCGGCGTCGTCCTCCTCCGGCTGGGCGTCCAGCGAGGAGGCGGTGTAGGCGTTGGAGGCGGCCATGCCCTCGACGACCTCGTCCTTGGACAGGCCCAGGTGCTCGGCCAGCTCCGTCACCGTGGGGGCGCGGTCGAGGCGCTGGGCCAGCTCGTCGCCGGCCTTGGCCAGGTCGAGGCGCAGCTCCTGGAGGCGGCGCGGGACGCGCACGGACCACGAGGTGTCACGGAAGAAGCGCTTGATCTCGCCGATGATGGTCGGCATCGCGAACGTGGGGAACTCCACACCACGCGACAGCTCGAAGCGGTCGATCGCCTTGATCAGGCCGATCGTGCCGACCTGGATGATGTCCTCCATCGGCTCGCTGCGCGAGCGGAAACGGGCGGCGGCGAACTTGACCAGCGCGAGGTTGAGCTCGACGAGCGTGTTGCGTACGTACGCGAACTCGTGGGTGCCCTCCTCCAGCGACTCCAGCCGCTCGAAGAGGGTCCTGGACAGGGCCCGGGCGTCGGCGGGAGCGACCTCGTCGTACGCGGGGATGTCCGGAAGCCCGGCGAGTGCGTCGTCGTCGGGTGCGACGACCGCGTCGTGGTGCTCGATGGGATCCAGATGTTCCGGAGGGAGTGTCGACGTCGCTTCCTGGGTACGCGATCCGTCGAGCCGGGGTGACATGATGTCCTCCATCGTTCTCGGCATACGGCTGCCGAAGCCAGTTACGTGCACTGCGGTGTGCGGCGCCTCCAAAGCCGGCCGTGTCGGTTTACGTGTCTTACTAGCCCTACCGGGTTTACCGAGCCCACCGCAAGTGTGTTCTGTGTGGGTATGTCCGTTTGTGTGCGGTTGTTCGGGTGTCGGAGTGCGGTGGGAAGGCGTAGTGTTCGAGGGCGTCAGCAAGCAGTCACGACCTCGGGAGAGAGAAACGGCATGGACCGCGGGACGGTCGGCAGTGCCCAGTCGGGCCGGCTTCTGGTCGAAGTACGGGAAGAGGGCCCCAGTGCCGTCGTGACACCGGCGGGTGAGTTGGATCACCACACCGCCGATCTGTTGCGCGAGCCGCTGGAGGACTGTCTCGCCAAGGGATTCAACCGGCTCGTCGTCGACTGCTCGCGCCTGGAGTTCTGCGACTCCACGGGACTCAACGTCCTGCTCGGCGCGCGGCTGAAGGCGGAGGCCGCGGGGGGCGGTGTGCACCTGGTGGCCATGCGGCCGGTGGTGGCTCGCGTGTTCGAGATCACGGGGGCCGAGGCGGTCTTCACCCTCCATGACACGCTTGAGGCCGCGCTGGCCGACCAGTCCGGCTGAGCTGCTCCTTGTCCGGCCGACGGCGGATTCGGGCGCTCCCTGGGGCGGGCGTGCCCGCCTCGCCCCGAGTTCCGTGGCGAATACAGGGGTGTTCGGACGGTCCGGTCGGGCAGGAGACTCCCTGAACTGACTGTGTACGACGTACGACTTTGAAACGTGAACTGGTGAATCGGTGAGGTGAAGCGCTGATGAGCACCACCCGGCCCTACTCGCCGGGCGACCGCGGTCCGGAGCCCAGCGGCGCTTCCGGGGCGTCCGCGTCCGCGCCGGTGCCTTCTTCGGGGGTTTCCGCGGCTCCCGGGGCGGCGTCCGCGCCCACGGCTGCCTCCGCTTCCGGGGGCGGTGGGCGCCAGGCCCGCAGACTGAGCTTCGAGGACGCGAGCGGGGTCGTCCCGCTGGCCCGTGACTTCACCCGCGAGGCGCTGTACGCCTGGGGCTGGCTGCCGTCCGCCACCGCGGACCAGCGGGCCGCCGCCGAGGACGTGCTGCTCGTGGTGTCCG
This sequence comes from Streptomyces sp. M92, assembly GCF_028473745.1. Classification (NCBI taxonomy): domain Bacteria; kingdom Bacillati; phylum Actinomycetota; class Actinomycetes; order Kitasatosporales; family Streptomycetaceae; genus Streptomyces; species Streptomyces sp. M92. The sequence continues at coordinate 7,329,227 of NZ_CP101137.1, read as the reverse complement.
AGCTGGTCACCAACGCGTGTCTCCATGCGGAGGGCCCGGACGAGCTGTGGATCACCTGCGAGAAGAAGGTGATCCGGCTGGAGGTCTCCGACCGGGGGACCGGGCAGCCGGCGCCGCGTACGCCGCACCGGGCCGGGCGTCCAGGTGGGCACGGCATGTTCATCGTGCAGCGGCTGTGCCTGGACTGGGGTGTGGTGCGGACGCCGGGGGTGGCGGGGAAGCGGGTCTGGGCGGAGCTGGGGGCGCCGGGGTAGGGGCGGAGGTTTCCCACCTGCCCACCCACCCACTCACCCGCCCGTCTCGGCAGGTCAAGCGGTGACCCTCGCGGGGCTCCGCCCCGGACCCCGGGCTGCTCGGGGCGTCTGCCGCAGCCGTTCCGGCTCCGTCCCGACCCGTCTGATCCGCTTCGTCGGCTTTACGTCTGCCCCGGCCCGCGCAGGCCGTCTCACTCGGAGGCGCTGGCTCTGTCGCCCCGCGTCTGCTCCTGACCTAGTAAGGCCCGCTTCGCGGCGTGGTCCCCTGGTCGTGTGTCTGGCCTTGGTCCTTGGCGGCGGCTGCCGGGTCTGCGGCTGCTCTTGGTCTCGCGGGGCCCACTGTGCGGTGTCGGAGCCCTCGGTCGTGTGTCTGGCCTCGGTTCTTGGCGGCGGCTGCTGGGTCTGCGTCTGCTCTTGGTCTCGCGGGGCCCACTGTGCGGTGTCGGCGCCCTCGGTCGTGTGTCTGGCCTCGGTTCTTGGCGGCGGCTGCCGGGTCTGCGTCTGCTCTTGGTCTCGCGGGGCCCACTGTGCGGTGTCGGCGCCCTCGGTCGTGTGTCTGGCCTCGGTCCTCGGGGGCGGCTGCCGGGTCTGCGTCTGCTCTTGGTCTCGCGGGGCCCACTGTGCGGCGTCGGAGCCCCCGGTCGTGCGTCCGTGCCCCTGGGCCTTCGCGGTCCCGCTTTGCGGCGTCGCCTTCCGGTCGGCCTTGCCCTTGCCCCGGGCCCCTGCTGGTTCTTCCCGTATCGAGGCTGCGGCTTGGTCGGGGGCCCTGGGGTCGGCCCTGGGCCCGCTCCAGGGCCTTGCCGGCCCTGGTCCGTGGCTGTGGCTCGGTCGGCCTTGTGCCGTACTGGGGCCCCACCGACCCCGCTCCGGGGCTGCGGCTTTGCCCCCCGCCTGCCCGTGCCCTGGGGCCCCGCCAGGCCCGCTCCACCGGCGCTGCAACTGCCCCCGCCGGACCTCACACAACGTCTCCCCGACGCCAGGTAGGTGCGTCCCCGTGCCCGTCCGTCCGCCAAGCCCCTCGCTGCTCACGCCGAGCGCATGATCTCAAGGGCCCCGCCGCGCGGTCCCGCCCGCACAGCGGCCCGCAAACGCCCGAAGGGCCACCGCACCCACCCGGGATGCGGTGACCCTTCTCGGATCTCAGAGCCGTACGGCCAGGCCCGCAGGGCTCAGCGGACGTCGCCCATGAGTTCCTTGACGCGCTTGCGGTACGTCCAGATCGCGACACCGGCGAGGACGGCCAGGGCGGCCTCCGCGGCGACGATGCCCGTCTTGTTGAGGTCGACGCCGGCGATGGAGAGCAGGCCGGTCGTGGCGTCACCGGCGGTGACGGCCAGGAACCAGACGCCCATCATCTGCGAGGCGTACTTCACCGGCGCCATCTTCGTGGTGACCGAGAGGCCGACCGGGGAGAGCATCAGCTCACCGCAGGTCTGGACGAAGTAGATCGCCACCAGCCACAGCGCGGCCGCCTTGTGGCCGCCGTCCGCGATGGCCAGCGGGGCCAGGAAGAGGAAGAAGGACGCGCCGACCAGCACCAGGCCGAACGAGAACTTCACGATCGTGCTCGGCTCCTTGCCGCGGCGGGCGAGCGCCAGCCAGACCGTGGCGAAGACCGGGGCCAGGGCCATGATGATGACCGGGTTGACCGACTGGAACCAGGAGACCGGGAACTCCCAGCCGAAGACGCTGGTGTCGGTCGAGGAGTCGGCGAAGATCGCCAGGGTCGAACCGCCCTGGTCGTAGATCATCCAGAAGACGGCCGCGGCGACGAAGAACCAGATGTACGCCGACATCTTGGACTGCTCGGTGCGGTCCAGCTCCTTGTCGCGCTTGATGCGGGTCAGCACCAGCACCGGGACGATCACACCGAGCAGCGTCAGCGGGACCAGAATCCAGTTCAGGGTGTAGGCACCGGAGAAGCCGACGATCGCGTAGAAGACGACGGCGAGCGCGGCCCAGAACGCGGCCTTGCGCAGCGTGGAGGTCTTCTCCTCCACCGAAAGCGGCTTCGGCACGACGCTGGAGTGCGGGGCCAGGTGGCGGCTGCCGAGCAGGAACTGGAGCACGCCCAGACCCATGCCGACCGCGGCGAGCGCGAAGCCCAGGTGCCAGTTGACGCTCTCACCGATGGTGCCGATGATCAGCGGCGCCGCGAAGGCACCGAGGTTGATGCCCATGTAGAAGACGGTGAAGCCACCGTCGCGGCGCGGGTCGTCGGGGCCGCTGTAGAGCTGGCCGACCATCGTGGAGATGTTGGCCTTGAGCAGACCCGAGCCGATGGCGACCAGGCCGAGGCCCGCGAAGAACGTGCCGGAGGACGGCAGCGCCAGCGTGAGGTGGCCGAGCATGATCACACCGCCGGCGACGGCGACGGTCTTGCGGGGGCCCCAGACGCGGTCGCCGAACCAGCCGCCAGGCATCGTGAGCAGGTACACCAGGGAGAGGTACACCGAGTAGATCGCGGTCGCGGTGCCGGCGTTCATGCCGAGGCCACCGGGAGCCACCAGGTACAGCGGGAGCAGAGCCCTCATGCCGTAGTAGGAGAAACGCTCCCACATCTCGGTCATGAAGAGAGTGGCCAGTCCGCGGGGGTGGCCGAAGAAGGTCTTCTCGGACCCGGGGGTGCCCGGGGTGACCGAGTCCTTCGTCAGGCTGGACGCCATGGTCGATCCTTGCTGGTCGGGACGCGCTCATGAGGCGATGCGCGCCCGGTGGGGGGCGGCCGGCACCGGCGGCCTTCCCCGCCCGTCCCACGCCTGAGGGATTCCGCTCCGGATTGCGAAGCGGTGGGCGGCGGCCACCGGGATCCACGCCTCGCGTACGTCACTGCACGCGGTGAGGCCCGGCCACAGGTCATTCCTTTCAAGGCCGACCGTGGGGGTCGACCCGCACACAAAAGAGACCTTCAGCGTCGAACAGTCGCCAAAGGTCCTCTGGGTGCTACAGGCGCTGATTCACCATACGGCAGGACACCGCCCGGTATGGAAGGACTTGAGACACGGATCACAGGTAGGACTGGAACCGCGAACGATCATTCGAAGGTCCATTCCAGGATGGCACCCCGCACCCGCAGGTCGAGGAGCGGGGTGCGCCGGGCCGCTCGCCGACCGGATGTCCGGCTTGTCCACAGCTGGGGTGCGGGCGCGGGAGCCTTGGGACGATCACGGCCCGGGCCCTGCTCCGGGCGGACTACCATCGGCTCATGACCCGTGTACTGCTCGCCGAGGACGACGCGTCCATCTCGGAGCCGCTGGCCCGCGCACTGCGCCGGGAAGGGTACGAGGTCGAGGTGCGTGAGGACGGACCCGCCGCACTCGACGCCGGGCTGCGGGGCGGCATCGACCTGGTCGTGCTGGACCTCGGCCTGCCGGACATGGACGGGCTGGAGGTCGCCCGCCGGCTGCGGTCGGAGGGGCATGCCGTGCCGATCCTCATCCTGACCGCGCGCGCCGACGAGGTGGACACCGTCGTCGGTCTCGACGCGGGCGCCGACGACTACGTCACCAAGCCGTTCCGCCTCGCCGAGCTGCTCGCCCGGGTCCGCGCCCTGCTGCGGCGCGGTGCCGTCGAGCCCCCGCAGCCGCCCGCCACGCACGGCGTGCGCATCGACGTCGAGTCGCACCGGGCCTGGATGGGCGAGGAGGAGCTCCAGCTCACCGCCAAGGAGTTCGACCTGCTGCGGGTGCTGGTGCGGGACGCGGGCCGGGTCGTCACCCGCGACCAGCTGATGCGCGAGGTCTGGGACACCACCTGGTGGTCGTCGACCAAGACGCTCGACATGCACATCTCCTGGCTGCGCAAGAAGCTGGGGGACGACGCGGCGAACCCGCGCTACATCGCCACCGTGCGCGGCGTGGGTTTCCGTTTCGAGAAGAACTGAGCCCCCGCAGGGCCTGCCCGGGTAAGAGGACATGCGCCGTCGACTGATCCAGTCCACCCTCGCCGTGGTGCTCGTCGTGATCGCCGTCTTCGGCGTCTCGCTCGTCATCGTCGAGACCCGCACGATCAGCAGCACCGCCCAGGAGCGGGTCGACCTGGAGGCCGTGCGGCTGGCCAGCATCGTGGACAGCCGTCTGCTCGGCACCGGCTCCGTGGACGCCGCGTTCCTGCGCGAGCAGATCCGGGACGCCCGGTACGCCGAGATCCGCATCCCCGGCGAGCCGGTCATCGAGGTCGGCAGCCGGCCGACCGGCGAGGTCATCCGCGGCAAGGCCACCGGCGAGGAGGGGGAGACGGTCCTCGTCGAGGAGCCCAGCTCCTCGGTGACCCGCGAGGTCGGCCGGACCCTGCTGATCATCGGGCTGGTGGCGCTGCTCGCGGTGGTCGCGGCGGTGCTGCTGGCCATCCGGCAGGCCAACCGCCTCGCCTCCCCGCTCACCGACCTCGCCGAAACCGCCGAACGCCTCGGCTCCGGCGACCCGCGCCCCCGCCACAAGCGCTACGGCGTCCCCGAGCTGGACCGGGTCGCGGACGTGCTGGACTCCTCCGCCGAGCGCATCGCCCGGATGCTCACCGCCGAGCGCCGCCTGGCCGCCGACGCCTCCCACCAGCTGCGCACGCCGCTGACCGCGCTGTCCATGCGGCTGGAGGAGATCACCCTCACCGACGAGCCGGAGACGGTGAAGGAGGAGGCGACGATCGCCCTGTCGCAGGTGGAGCGGTTGACGGACGTCGTGGACCGGCTGCTGACGAACAGCCGCGACCCGCGCAGCGGCTCCGCCGTCACCTTCGAACTGGACGACGTCATCCAGCAGCAGATCGACGAGTGGCGCCCCGCCTACCGCAGCGAGGGGCGGGCGATCGTCAGCTCCGGCAAGCGGCACCTGACGGCCGTGGGCACCCCGGGCGCGGTCGCCCAGGTGCTGGCCGCGCTGATCGAGAACTCCCTGATGCACGGCGGCGGCACGGTGGCCCTGCGGACCCGGGTGACCGGCAACCAGGCGGTCGTCGAGGTCACCGACGAGGGCGCGGGCGTGCCCGGCGACCTGGGGGCGCGGATCTTCGAGCGGGCGATCAGCGGGCGGAACTCGACGGGCATCGGCCTGGCCGTGGCCCGCGACCTGGCGGAGGCGGACGGCGGCCGGCTGGAGCTCCTCCAGGGCAGGCCCCCGGTCTTCGGCCTGTTCCTGTCCCGCACGCCTCCGCCGAAGAAGTCGTCCGGGGACTCGAAGGACACGGTGCGCTAGGCCTGTCCGGCGGATCATGCCGCAGACGTGAGCCTGGCACGCCCTTCCCCACTGCCTGAAGGGTGCGCGGTGCCCCCAGCGGCGTTGTCGTCGGTTGCCGACTCCCACGCTCGGCTTCGCTCGCGCGGGAGGGGCCCCCATCCCCGCTCACCTGCACTGATCAGGCGCCGTCGGCTTCCTGTGACCTGCCTGATCCGCCGGACAGGCCCTGGCCGCCCTCAGCGGTCACGCGGCCCTCAGCGGTGGGCCGCCGGGGTGCCGTCCGCGGCGCGCACCGCCGTCGGGTGCTCGTGCTCCAGGAAGGTCTCCGCCCGCGTCACCGGCTCCCGGGCCGGCAGGGTGCGGAAGACCCAGCTGCGGTACGACCAGAAGCGGAACAGCGTGCCGATGCCGATGCCGAGGAACTTGAAGATGTTGCTCTGCAGCGGGCTGTCCCAGCCGAAGCCGTACGTCGCCGTGTAGAGGACGCCGTTCTCGATCACCAGCCCGACCGCGCTGAACAGCAGGAACAGCGACATCTCGCGGGTACGGCCGCTCTTGTCGCGGTCCCGGTAGGTGAAGTAGCGGAAGCCCAGGTAGTTGAAGACGATCGCGACGATCGTCGCGATGATGCTTGCCCGCACCACCGCGAGGTCGGTCACGTGCCGCACCAGGTTGAAGACCAGCAGGTTGACCAGCACACCCGCGCCGCCCACCGCGCCGAACTTCACGACCTCGCGGACCAGTCGGTCGATCCGGTCCCGCAGCGCGCCGCGGGGGCCGGGGGCAGCCGGGGGAGCCGTATGAGCACCCGAGGAACCATGTCCCATGGTCGTGCAGGCCCCCGTCCGTCGGTTGGCGTCAATCCGTTCATGCTAACCACCCGGACGCGCGATCTTCCTGCGGACGGACCCGGGACGAGGGCCCGGGGCCGCGGGAAGGGCCGGGAAACGGCCGGTAAACATGTGGGCCCCCCGCGGCCGATACGCTATGGGTGTGACGTTCCCCGTAGTCGGCATGGTCGGCGGTGGCCAGCTCGCTCGTATGACACACGAGGCGGGCATCCCGCTCGGCATCAGGTTCAAGCTCCTCAGCGACACTCCCCAGGATTCCGCGGCGCAGGTCGTGAACGAAGTCGTCGTCGGCGACTATCGCGATCTGGACACGTTGCGCGAGTTCGCGCGCGGCTGTGACGTGATCACCTTCGATCACGAGCACGTGCCGACCGAGCACCTCAAGGCCCTGGAGGCGGACGGCATCCCCGTGCGCCCCGGCCCCGAGGCGCTCGTGCACGCCCAGGACAAGGGCGTGATGCGCGCGAAGCTCGTCGAGATCGGCGTGCCCTGCCCGCGCCACCGGATCGTGCGCGATCCGGCCGACGTGGCCGCCTTCGCGGCGGAGGGCGCCGCCGAGGGCGACGGTTTCCCCGTCGTCCTCAAGACGGTCCGCGGCGGGTACGACGGCAAGGGGGTGTGGGTCGTGGACTCCGTGGAGGAGGCAGCCGAGCCCTTCCGCGCCGGGGTGCCCGTGCTGGCGGAGGAGAAGGTGGACTTCGTCCGCGAGCTCGCCGCCAACGTGGTCCGCTCCCCGCACGGCCAGGCGGTGGCCTACCCCGTCGTCGAGTCCCAGCAGGTCAAGGGCGTGTGCGACACGGTGATCGCCCCCGCCCCCGGCCTGGAGGAGGGCTTGGCCCTCCAGGCCGAGGAGATGGCGCTCAGCATCGCCAAGGAACTGGACGTCGTCGGTCACCTGGCCGTCGAGCTGTTCCAGACCCGCGACGGCCGCATCCTCGTCAACGAACTGGCGATGCGCCCGCACAACTCCGGCCACTGGTCGATGGACGGCGCGATCACCTCGCAGTTCGCCAACCACGTCCGCGCCGTCCTCGACCTCCCGCTCGGCGACCCCCGCCCGCGCGCCAGGTGGACGGTGATGGTCAACGTCCTCGGCGGCGACTTCCCCGACATGTACTCCGCGTACCTGCACTGCATGGCCCGCGACCCGCAGCTCAAGATCCACATGTACGGCAAGGACGTGAAGCCCGGCCGCAAGGTCGGCCACGTCAACACCTACGGCGACGACCTCGACGACGTGCTGGAGCGCGCCCGTCACGCTGCCGGCTACCTGAGAGGGACGATCACCGAATGAGCCAGGCCAGCCCGGTCAGCCCGGTCGTGGGCATCGTCATGGGGTCGGACTCCGACTGGCCCGTCATGGAGGCCGCCGCCAAGGCCCTCGACGAGTTCGAGATCCCCTACGAGGTCGACGTCGTCTCCGCGCACCGCATGCCGCACGAGATGATCGCGTACGGCGAGCAGGCGGCCGGACGCGGACTGAAGGCGGTCATCGCGGGCGCGGGCGGTGCCGCCCACCTGCCCGGCATGCTCGCCTCCGTCACCCCGCTGCCGGTCATCGGCGTGCCGGTGCCGCTGAAGTACCTGGACGGCATGGACAGCCTCCTGTCCATCGTGCAGATGCCGGCCGGCGTGCCGGTCGCGACCGTCTCGGTCGGCGGCGCCCGCAACGCCGGGTTGCTGGCCGCCCGCATCCTCGCCGCGCACGACGAGGAGCTGCTGGCCCGGATGCGCGAGTTCCAGCAGGAGCTCAACGACCAGGCCACCGAGAAGGGCAAGCGGCTGCGCAACAAGGTCGCGGGCTCGGCGGCCGGCTTCGGCTTCGGGAAGTGAACCGGATGACGTCCCTGGACCAGGCCCGGGAGCTGCTGCGCGAGTTCCCCGTCGTCGACGGCCACAACGACCTGCCGTGGGCGCTGCGCGAGCAGGTCCGCTACGACCTCGACGCCCGCGACATCGCCGCCGACCAGTCCGCCCACCTGCACACCGACCTGGCCCGGCTGCGCTCCGGCGGCGTCGGCGCGCAGTACTGGTCGGTGTACGTCCGCTCGGACCTGCCCGGCGCGGTGACGGCGACGCTGGAGCAGATCGACTGCGTACGGCGGCTCATCGACCGCCACCCGGGCGAGCTGCGGGCCGCGCTGACCGCCGCCGACATGGAGGCCGCGCGCACCGAGGGACGTATCGCCTCCCTCATGGGCGCCGAGGGCGGCCACTCCATCGACAACTCGCTGGCCACCCTGCGCGCCCTGTACGCGCTCGGCGTGCGCTACATGACGCTCACCCACAACGACAACGTGGCGTGGGCGGACTCGGCGACCGACGAGCCCGGCGTCGGCGGCCTGTCGGCCTTCGGCCGCGAGGTCGTGCGGGAGATGAACCGCGAGGGCATGCTCGTCGACCTCTCGCACGTGGCGGCGACGACGATGCGCGACGCGCTGGACACCTCCACCGCGCCGGTGATCTTCTCCCACTCCTCCTCCCGGGCCGTCTGCGACCACCCGCGCAACATCCCGGACGACGTGCTGGAGCGGCTGCCCGCCAACGGCGGCGTGGCGATGGTGACGTTCGTGCCGAAGTTCGTGCTCCAGGCCGCCGTGGACTGGACGGCCGAGGCCGACGACAACATGCGCGCGCACGGCTTCCACCACCTCGACTCCAGTGCCGAGGCGATGAAGGTGCACGCCGCCTTCGAGGAGCGCGTCCCGCGCCCCGTCGCCACCGTGTCCACGGTCGCCGACCACCTCGACCACATGCGCGAGGTCGCCGGCGTCGACCACCTAGGCATCGGCGGCGACTACGACGGCACGCCCTTCACCCCGGACGGCCTCGACGACGTCTCGGGCTACCCGAAACTCGTCGCCGAACTCCTCGACCGCGGCTGGTCCCGGGCCGACCTGGCCAAGCTGACCTGGAAGAACGCGGTGCGGGTGCTGGGCGACGCGGAGGACGTGGCCCGCGGGCTCCGGGCGACGCGGGGGCCGTCCAACGCGTCCCTGGAGGAACTGGACGGCTGAGCCGCGGGGCGGCGGGGCGGGCCGCCGCCCCGCTTCCCGGCCGGGTGGGGCGCCCGTACCCCCGAACGCCCCACCCACCAGGAAGCCCTTACCGCGCCGTGCGACGGTGACCGTAACGCACGACGACCGTACGGAGCCCGCCATGGCAGACCTCCAGGACGACCTGCACACCAGCACCGAGGCCGCCGGGCTCGACGACCTGCCCGTGTCGTCCGCCGCCGAGGTCGTTCCCCCGGAGCCCTACGCGCCCGTGTCCGACCCGGACGACGAGCCGCTGACCCGGGCGCACGCCGTGCTGGCCGCCCACCCGGTCGCCGACGGCTACAGCGGCCTGCCCCGGGCGCTCAAGCACCTGCCCTGGTACGACCTGGAGCTCGGCGAGACCGCCGTCGACACCGACGTGCCGCGGCTGCGCGAGGGGCACGTGGGCGCGCTGTTCTGGTCGCTGCACCTGCCCGACGCCGTCGACGGGGACCGGGCCGTCGGCGCGACCCTGGAGCAGCTGGACCTGATCAAGACGGTCGTGCGCGCCCACCCGGAGGGCCTGCGCCTCGCCCACGACGCCGGGCAGGCCATCGACGCCCGCAACTGCGGCCGGGTCGCCGTGCTGCCGGGCCCCGCGGGCGCCGCCGCCGTCGGCGACTGCCTCGGCATCCTGCGCTCCCTGCACGCGCTCGGCGTGCGCGTGCTCACCCTCACCGGCGCGAGTTGGGCGAGCGAGGCGGGGCTGACCCGGTTCGGCGAGGAGGTCGTGCGCGAGATGAACCGGCTCGGGGTGATCGCCGACCTCTCCGGCGCCTCGCCCGAGACCGTCCGCCGCACCTTCGCCGTCTCCAAGGCGCCCGCGCTGTGCACCCGCTCCGCCGCCCGTGCCCTGCGCCCCCACCCCGCCAACCTCCCCGACGACCTGCTGGTGGAGCTGGGCGCGGCCGGGGGCCTGTGCATGGTGCCGCTGACCGCGGAGCAGACCGGCCCGACCGTCCGGGACGTCGCCGACCACCTCGACCACGTCCGCTCGGTGGCCGGCCCGCAGAGCGTCGGCCTGTCCGGCACCTACGACTCCGGAACCGCGCACCCGCTGGAGCTGGGCGACGCCTCCTGCTACCCGCGGCTCATCGCCGAGCTGCTGCGCCGTGGCTGGGACGAGGCGGACGTGGCCTTGCTGACCTGGGGCAACGTCCAGCGCGTACTGCGCGGTGCGGCCTTCACCGCCCGCGCGGCCCAGTCGCGCCGGGAGCCGTCGACGGCGACGATCACCGACCTCGACGGCTGAGGCGCCCTCGGGCTCAGGCGTGCTCGATCCGGCACAGGCAGAACGGATGCCCCGCCGGATCGGCGTACACCATGAAGCCCTTCTTCTCCCGGTCCTCCAGGTCGAGGGGCCGGGCACCGAGCGCGAGCACCTTCTCGTGCGCCGCGTCCATCTCCTCCCAGGTCGCCCCGCCGTCGAAGTCCAGGTGGAGCTGCTGGGCGTTGCGGTCGGAACGCGGCCACTCCGGAGGGGTGAGCTCCGCCACCCGCTGGAAGGACAGCCGCGGCCCGCCCGGCACCTCGAGCACAACCCAGTCGGGGTCCCGCTCATCGGGTGTGCCGCCCCCGACCTGTGCGTAGAAACGGGCCAGCTCGGTCGGCTCGGTGCAGTCGACGACGACGGAACGGAAATGTGCCGCGGGTGCCATGAGGCCCTCCCGAAGTGGACGACAGGGGTTGTGTTCAGCAGGCGCAGAGGCAGAACGGGTGCCCGGCCGGATCCGCGTAAACCCGGAAGGAGCGGGAGCGGTCCTCCGCGTCCAGCGGCCTCGCGCCCAGCTCCAGCACGGCCTTCTCCGCCGCGTCCAGGTCCTTCACGTCGAGGTCGAGGTGGAACTGCTGCGCCCCGTCGGCGGCGGGCCACTTGGGCGGTACGTACTCGGGGGCGCCCTGGAAGGCCAGCGTCCGTCCGCCGGGCAGGTTCAGGTCGACCCACTCGTCCTGGCCGTCGCTCTTGTCCTCGACGGTGCCGCCGAGGACGTCGGCGTAGAAGCGGGCCAGGGCGTGGGGGTCGGGACAGTCCAGGACGACGGCGCCCAGTTCGGCGACAGCCATGGCTTCCTCCTTGAAGTCCGCGGTCCGCGTCGACCGCGTGGTTACCCGTAAGGTCCGGTTAACCGGTAACGGTTACTCCATGCTCGCCCATTGGCGGTAACGTCGCAAGCATGAGTGACAGATCGCCCGCACCGGGGGGCTTGGATCTGGTCGAGAAGCTGGTGAACACGATCGACCTCGAGACCGGCGCCGACTCGCTGGACACACCGCAGGGCCGGGCGGGTCTCGGTCTCACGGAGGACGACGTGCCCGGGGCGCGGGAGCTGCGCGAGTCCCTGCGCGCGGTCCTGCTCGCCCACGCCGGCCACCCGCCGCACCGCACGGTGACCCCGCTCGGCGACCTGCTGGCCGCCGCCCCGCTGGTGGTGACCGTCGACCCGGCCGACGGTACCGCCGCCCTCGCCGCGGCCCGGGACGGCTCCCTGACCGCCCGCGTCGCCGCCGCCGTCGCCGAGGCACTGGTCGCGGGCACCTGGACCAGGCTCAAGGCGTGCGAGGCGGCCGACTGCCACTGGGCGTACTACGACCGCAGCCCGGCCGGCCGCGGCCGCTGGTGCTCGATGCAGGTGTGCGGGGCACGCGCCAAGATGCGCCGGTACCGGGCCAGGGGGACGTGAGGAACGCAGCGATTCACCGGCCGCGAGGCCGGTGCCTGGGGCAGAATGCGGACGACGCCGGTTCGGCCGACTGAGCCTCGGCCGAACCGGCGTCGTCCTTCGCGCCGCGTGATGGTCAGGCCGTCGGACGGCCCATCGCCCGGTACGTCCACCCGGCCTTGCGCCAGGCCACCGGGTCCAGGGCGTTGCGCCCGTCCAGGAGCACCCGGGCCGCCACGGCCTCGCCCAGCGCCTGGGGGTCCAGCTCGCGGAACTCCCGCCACTCGGTGAGGTGCAGGACGACGTCGGCGCCCCGCACCGCCTCCAGCGCGGAGTCGGCGTACCCGAGCGTCGGGAACAGCCGCCGGGCGTTGTCCATGCCCTTCGGGTCGTACACCGTCACCTGCGCGCCCTGGAGGTGGACCTGCCCGGCCACGTTCAGCGCGGGGGAGTCCCGGACGTCGTCCGAGTCGGGCTTGAAGGTGGCGCCGAGCACCGCGACCCGCTTGCCCAGGAACGGGCCGCCGCCCAGCGCCTGCCGGGTCAGCTCCACCATCTGGCCGCGCTGGCGCATGTTGATCGAGTCGATCTCGCGCAGGAAGGTCAGTGCCTGGTCGGCGCCCAGCTCACCGGCGCGCGCCATGAACGCCCGGATGTCCTTGGGCAGACAGCCGCCGCCGAAGCCGATCCCGGCCCGCAGGAACTTCTTCCCGATCCGGTCGTCGTACCCGATGGCCTCCGCCAGCTTGGCGACGTCGCCGTCCGCGGCCTCGCACACCTCGGCCATGGCGTTGATGAAGGAGATCTTGGTGGCGAGGAAGGAGTTCGCGGAGGTCTTCACCAACTCGGCGGTCGGGAAGTCGGTGACGACGAAGGGCGAACCCTCCGCGACCGGCGTCGCGTACACCTCGCGCAGCAGCCGCTCCGCCCGCTCGCTGCGCACACCGGCCACGATCCGGTCCGGGTGCAGCGTGTCCTTCACGGCGAAGCCCTCGCGCAGGAACTCCGGGTTCCAGGCCAGCTCGGCCTCGTCCCCGGCCGGGGCGTGCGCGGCGAGGTAGGCGGCCAGCCGGTCGGCGGAGCCCACGGGCACGGTGGACTTGCCGACGACCAGCGCGGGCCCCGTCAGGTGCTCGGCCAGCGACGCCAGCGCGGATTCGACGTACGACATGTCACAGGCGTACTCGCCGTGCTTCTGCGGCGTGTTCACGCACAGGAAGTGCACGTCGCCGAAGGCGGCGACCTCGGCGAAGTCGGTGGTGAAGCGCAGCCGCCCGCTGGACCCCTCGATCCCGGCGACGTGCTTGCCCAGCAGCTCCTCCAGCCCCGGTTCGTACATCGGGACCGCGCCCCGCTGGAGCATCTCGATCTTCTCCGGCACCACGTCCAGGCCCAGCACCTCGAAACCGAGCTCGGCCATGGCCGCCGCATGGGTGGCGCCGAGATAACCGGTGCCGATCACGGTGATCCTGAGGGCCATGGGTGCTCCAGACGTACGGCGTGGGGTGCGCGCCCGAGCATATCCGGGGCGCCGGGAAAGCCTCGCGGTCGGCTGTCGTCAAGCTCACCTATCCACGAACCGGGGCAGGCTCTAAAATTTGGGTTACTTAACGGTAGTTAGCGTGCCCAGCATCACAGCGTTTTGGAGCGTGAGAGACCTTGGCCGGATCGGCTGACTTCGACCTGTACCGCCCGTCCGAGGAGCACGACATGCTCCGCGACGCCGTCCGCTCCCTGGCCGAGGCGAAGATCGCGCCGTACGCCGCCGCGGTGGACGAGGAGGCCCGCTTCCCGCAGGAGGCGCTCGACGCCCTGACCGCGAACGACCTCCACGCGGTCCACGTCCCCGAGGAGTACGGCGGCGCGGGCGCCGACGCGCTCGCCACGGTGATCGTCATCGAGGAGGTGGCCCGCGCCTGCGCGTCGTCCTCCCTGATCCCGGCCGTGAACAAGCTCGGCTCCCTCCCGGTGATCCTCTCCGGCTCCGAGGAGCTGAAGAAGAAGTACATGACCCCGCTCGCCAAGGGCGACGGCATGTTCTCCTATTGCCTCTCCGAGCCCGACGCGGGCTCCGACGCGGCCGGCATGAAGACCAAGGCCGTCCGCGACGGCGACCACTGGATCCTCAACGGCGTCAAGCGCTGGATCACCAACGCCGGCGTCAGCGAGTACTACACGGTGATGGCCGTCACCGACCCCGCCAAGCGCTCAAAGGGCATCTCCGCCTTCGTCGTCGAGAATTCCGACGACGGCGTCTCCTTCGGCGCCCCGGAGAAGAAGCTCGGCATCAAGGGCTCGCCGACCCGCGAGGTCTACCTCGACAACGTCCGCATCCCCGCCGACCGCATGATCGGCGCGGAGGGCACCGGCTTCGCCACCGCGATGAAGACGCTGGACCACACCCGCATCACCATCGCCGCCCAGGCCCTCGGCATCGCCCAGGGCGCCCTCGACTACGCCAAGGGCTACGTCCAGGAGCGCAAGCAGTTCGGCAAGCCGATCGCCGACTTCCAGGGCATCCAGTTCATGCTCGCCGACATGGCCATGAAGATCGAGGCCGCCCGCCAGCTCACCTACGCCGCCGCCGCCAAGTCGGAGCGCGGCGACAGCGACCTGACCTTCCAGGGCGCCGCCGCCAAGTGCTTCGCCTCCGACGTGGCCATGGAGGTCACCACGGACGCCGTCCAGCTCCTCGGCGGCTACGGCTACACCCGTGACTACCCGGTGGAGCGCATGATGCGCGACGCGAAGATCACGCAGATCTACGAGGGCACCAACCAGGTCCAGCGCATCGTCATGGCGCGCAACCTGCCGTAGGGCCCCACACGGCATGAGCGGCGGCCCTGTTCCTTCCGGGCCGCCACTCATGGCCGACGGTACGGGCGCGGGAGAGCGCCGGACCTCGCGATGTCGTGCGCGGCGGTCAGCGGTAGTACGTCAGCGGTAGTACGTCAGCGGTAGTACCCCTCGACCACGGTCCGTACCTCGTCGAACAGCGCGGGGCCGTCCTGCGGCACGGGCGGCCGGCCGCTGCCCGGCCTGATGTCCAGGAGCTGCTCGCCGGACAGGGCGAACACCACTCGGCGCAGCCCTGCCCACTGGATGACGGCCTCGCACATCCCGCACGGCTGGCAGCTGGTGTACATCGTGGTCCGCGCCGCCGTGGCCGCGTCCAGGTTCCGGGCGGCCCACCTCGCCAGCTTCAGTTCCGGGTGCGCGGTGATGTCCCGGTCGGTGAGGGTCGTGTTGTGCTCCTGTGCCAGCACCGTCCCGTCCGGCCCCGCCAGCAGGGAGCCGAACGGCGGGTTGCCGCTTGCGCGTGCCATGTCCGCGAGTTCGATGGCCCGCCGGAGGAGGGCGTGGTCGCCGGGCGTGGTCATGGCTGCTCCGTTCCGGTGTGGGGCGGGGCGTGGGGCGCGGAGAAGTGCGCGGCCACGGTCGCGAGGGCCTGCCGGGCCGCATGCGGGTGGCAGGTCTCGCGGGGGTCGCCCTGATAGGTGTCGAGGACGACGGACTCCGCGCCCAGCAGCCGCAACTGGTCGAGGTCGTCCATGACCTGCTCGATGGTGCCCTCACCGGCGAGCCGTTCCGGCCCGACGACCGGAGCGGCGGTGAGCCGGAGGGCGATCCTGGGCGCGAGGGCGGGCACGGGCAGGTGCTGCGCCTTGGCGTACGCCTCCAGCCGGGCCACGGCTTCGCGCAGCCACGGCAGGGTGGGGCGCAGCGGATGCCATGCGTCGCCGAGCCGTACGGCCCGGCGCAGCCCCGCGTCGCTGTTGCCGCCCACCCACACCGGGACCCGCCGCTCTCCGTAGGAGGCGGTGTCCGCCCAGGCCGCCCGGATGTCCCGGAGGTGGTCGTCGGTCAGCCGCCCACGCTGCTCGAAGGGGACACCGAAGGCGGCGAACTCCTGCCGTGCCCAGCCCACCCCCACGCCGAGGACGAGTCGGCCGCCGCTCAGCTCGTGCAGGTTGGCCGCCGTACGGGCGGTGAGCAGCGGGTGCCGGTAGGGGGCGATCAGGACCGTCGTCCCGAGCCTGATGCGGATGGTCAGACCGGCCAGCCAGGACAGGGTGGTGAAGGGCTCGTAGAAGGGGGCGGGGTAGCGCTCGGCGACGTCGGGCGTGATGGCTACGTGGTCCGAGACCATCAACAGGTCGAAGCCCAGGCCCTCCACGGTCTGGGCCCAGCTCCGCAGGATTCCGGGGTCGGTGCCGGGGCCGAAATTGAGGACGTTCACTCCGATCTTCACGAGGCACAACCCTAGGCGCGGCGCGTGGGCTGCCAGAAGGGATTCCCGCCTGTTCAGGGGCGGTTGCGCCGTGGATCCGCCGGTAGATTGGGCGGATGACCGAGAGCCTCGACGCAACGGACTGGGCCATCCTGGCGGAGCTCCAGCGGGACGGCCGGATCGCGTTCACGGAACTGGCCCGGCGGGTGAACCTGAGCGCGTCGGCGACCAAGGAACGGGTGCGGCGGCTCGAGGCGGCCGGGGTGATCACGGGGTACCGGGCGGAGGTGGACCTGGAACGGACCGGGCACCCGGTCATGGCGGTGGTCCGGCTCAAGTACCCGGGGCCGGGGGCCCGGCACGAGCCGTTGCGCCGGCTGCTCGGTGAGCGCCCGGAGATCCTGGAATGCCTGCGTACCACCGGCGACGACTGCTACGTCATGAAGGTGGCGACCACGTCGATGGCCCACCTGGAGAAGGTCGTCGACGAACTCGCCGAGTTCGGGAGCACGACCACCAACCTCGTCCTCAGCCGCACGCTCGCGTTCCGCGGCCCGGAAGTGCCCCGGGTGGATACCGGTAGGCAGGCGTGAGCACTTCGACTGTCAGTGTCCTCGGGGCGCTCGAATGAGCGCTTGGATGACAGTTGGGTGTGGGTTGTTCGCGGGGTGCGGGGGGATGGTCAGGGGCGGGGGGAGGCTTGGGCCACGTACGAGGTGAAGTCCGCCCACGTGGTCGGGAGCAGCGCGAGTCGGGGACCGACCGGGTTCTTGGAGTCGCGAACCAGGATCTTGGTCGGGCCGACGGCTATCTCGACGCAGTTCGAGCCGTCGGGGCTGTAAGTGGACTTCTGCCAGATGAGGGGATGCACGGCGTTCCTGTTCAAAGGCTCTGGGCGATGTGTTCGATGAACTTGCGTGACGCGGCTGGGTCGAGCGCGCAGGTCTCCATACGGTCCAGGAGGTTCCGGTACTTCGAGAGTTGGGCCTCAGCGTCCAGGAACTCGCAGCCTCCGTGGTGGGTGTCCAACTGGACGGTGTCGAGTTGGGGGACCGGGCCGACCGCGTAGTCGAAGGGCTGGCCGTTTCCGGGAAAGTGCGGCGAGGCGTAAGGGATGACCTGAACGGTGATGTTGTCCTGCTCGCTCAGTTCGAGGACGTGGAGCAGTTGAGCGCGGGCGACATCCGGCCCGCCGTACTGCATGCGCAGTGCCGCTTCGTGTACCAGGGCGGTGTAGGGGAGCCCTCCGGCGCGGTGGAGGACCTCCTGCCGCTTGATGCGATACGAGAGGCGGTGTTCGAGCTCATAGGCACGAAAGGGTGGAGCCGCTTCCCTGAGCATCGCCCGGACGTGATCGGTGGTCTGCAACAGGGCGGGGATGTGAAGCGCGAGAGCCACGCGCAGCGCGGTCGCGTGGTGCTCCAGTTCGGCGAGGTCGATCAGTCCGACGGGGAGGTAGTCCCGGTACTCGTCCCACCAACCGCGAATGCGGCCGCCCGTCATGCCGACCAGCGCCTCCACCAGCGCCTCGTCGGGGCAGCTGTACGCGCGTGCGAGAGTGCGCACCCGGTCCGCACCGACGGCGTAGCGGCCCGACTCGATGCTGCTGACCTGCGCCTGTTTGAGGCCGAGGAGTGTCGCTGCGGCGGTCGAGGTCAGGCCCGACTGCTCACGCAGTTTGCGCAGTTCCACGCCGAGACGTTGCTGGCGCAGGGTGGGCGGGGTGCTGGGCGGCACGGTCCTTCTCTCCTCGCGGCGCGCTCCCTCGCGTCACTCACACGGGGGAAATGTAAATCCTCTGCTCTGTTCGATGTTAACTATCACATCGAACCCTCTATGGTGAGTCTCGCTCCACCGCCCAACCTCCCGCCCCGTTAAGCCGGAAGCGCACCCCTCGGGCACAGCCACCGCGCGGCGCGGCCGTTGGGCACGTCGATCCCCTCTCTCCAGGAGGCCCCTCCATGGGCACCGTATCCCTGTCCGACACCTGGGCGTACGCCCTCCGCCTGCCTCACGACCCCAGAGCCGCACGCGTCGCACGCATGACCGTACGTGCCGCCCTCGGCGGACACGGTCGGCACGAAGTGCTGGACACCGTCGAGCTGTTGACGTCCGAGATGGTCACCAACGCCTACCGGCACACGCGCGGACCCTGTTCGCTACGGCTCACCGCGCTGAGCGACGGACGGCTGCGGGTCGGCGTGTGGGACAGCCACCCGCACATCCCCGCCCCCTTCGCGCAACCGCCGGACGGCGGCCGTACGGCTGTCGTCCCGCCGGAGACCGCAGACGGCGGACGCGGACTGCACCTCGTACAGGCGTGTGCCGACTCGTGGGGCGGCTGGTCACTCGGCGACGACCCGCTCGGCCGCGGCGCCGGAAAGCTGCTCTGGTTCGAGGTGAGGTGTGTCCAGACCGCCCCGGGGGCGGTCAGTCCTCGTACCCCTCCGCGACCCGCCGCTCCCGCAGCTCCATGATCGCGCGGCGGCGGGCCAGGCGGTGGGTGCGGCGGATCTGGGCCTCCTGGTAGCGGCGCTTGTCCTTCTCGGTCTCGGGGAGGACCGGCGGGACCGTGCGGGGCTTGCCGTCGGCGTCCACGGCGGCGAAGACCAGGTAGGCCGAGCCGACCTGGGTGGCGGGCGTGGACTCGTTCCAGCGCTCGGCCATGACCCGCACGCCGACCTCCATGGAGGAGCGGCCGGTCCAGTTGACCTGGGCCTTCACATGGACGAGGTCGCCGACGCGGACCGGTTCGAGGAACGCCATCTCGTCCATGGACGCGGTGACGGCGGGGCCGCCGGAGTGCCGTCCGGCCACGGCGCCCGCCGCGTCGTCCACCAGCTTCATGATCACCCCGCCGTGCACGGTGCCCAAAAGGTTGGTGTCGCTGTGGGTCATGATGTGGCTCAGGGTGGTGCGGGACGCCGAGGTCGGCTTGCCCGGGATCTCCGGAGTCGCCGACCGCGCGGCCGAGGCCTGTTCTGCCTGGTCTGTCATGGCCTCCACCTTATGCCGGGACGACAGGCGCGTAATTTGTGTCAGCTTCGCAACAGCGCCGCCCCTATTTTCCGACGACCCTTGTACGGCCCTCAGGGCGGACCGGCACACTGGTGCGCATGAACGATTGGCCCGAGGGATGGTCCGGTGACAACCGCGGCGGCGGGTACGGACGCGGCAGCGCGAGCGCGCGGCCCGAGAGCGCCCGTGTGATGCGTCAGGTCCGTCGCGGCGCGCCGCGGTCGCCGTCCGGCCCGGGCCCGTCGGCCCCGCCGTACGGCGCCGGGGTGCCGCAGCAGCCGTCGTACGTCGACGGGCAGGGCCACGGGGGCTACGACAGCGGCTACAACACGGGTCAGGTCTACGGCAGCCCCGGTGGCCGGGGCCCCGCGGGTCCGGGCCCGCGCCAGGGGGAGGGCCGTCCCGCGCCCGACTGGCGGCGGCGGATCAAGTGGACCGCGATCACCGTGGTGACCGCGCTGGTCGTGACCACCGTCGGCACCTACTTCTGGGCCGACTCCAAGCTCAACCGCGAGGTCGACCTCTCCAAGGTCATCGAGCGGCCCGAGGCCGGCGAGGGCACCAACTACCTGATCGTCGGCTCCGACAGCCGCGAGGGCATGACCGACGAGCAGAAAAAGGACCTGCACACCGGTTCCGCCGAGGGCAAGCGCACCGACTCGATGATGATCCTGCACACCGGGGACAACGGGTCGACGCTGATCTCCCTGCCCCGCGACTCCGACGTCGAGATCCCGAGCTTCGTCGGCTCCGAGTCCGGCAAGAAGTACGAGGGCACCGGCCGGCACGTGAAGCTGAACGCCGCGTACGCGGAGGACGGCCCGGAGCTGCTGGTGCGCACCATCGAGTACAACACCGGGCTGCGCCTGGACCACTACGTCGAGATCGGCTTCGCCGGCTTCGCGAACATCGTGGACTCGGTCGGCGGCGTCGAGATGGACATCCCGCAGGACATCAAGGACCCGAAGTCCGGCGCCGACTTCCAGAAGGGCAAGCAGACCCTGAACGGCGAGGAGGCCCTGGCCTTCGTCCGCACCCGGTACGCGCTGGCCGGTTCCGACCTGGACCGCACGAAGAACCAGCAGAAGTTCCTGTCGGCGCTGGCCAACCAGGTGGCCACCCCGTCGACCGTGCTGAACCCCTTCAAGCTGTACCCGACGATGGGCGCCGGCCTGGACTCCCTGATCGTCGACAAGGAGATGGGCCTGTTCGACCTGGCGAGCATGTTCTGGGCGATGAAGAGCGTCAGCGGCGGCGACGGCACGTCGATGAACATGCCGGTCTCGGGCAGTGTCGGCTCCAACCTCAAGTGGGACGACGCCGCGGTGAAGGAGCTGGTCGAGCAGCTGAAGAACGACGAGAAGGTCACCGTGAAGGGCAACTGAGCCCGTCGCCGGTCACTGCTTGCCGCAGACCACCTCGTCGCCCCGCACCACCGTGCCCGGCTCCCGCGGCGGGTCCGCCGGCCTCACCTTCACGACCTCCTCGAAGCCGGCGCCCGCGATCACCTTCAGCGTCGGGCCCTGGCCCTTGACCGGCCGCAGCTCGCTGCCGGGCAGCGCGGCGGCCAGTGACTTCGCCGAGCGGTCCCAGCGGGGGTCGAAGGCGACGACGGTCCGCTCGACCGAGCGGTCGGTGGCGTTCCTGGGCGCCTTGGTGGTGCGGAAGCCGGTCGCGGCCAGCGCGTCGTCCACGCGTCTGCCGAGCCCCGGAGTACGGGTGCCGTTCTCCACCTGGACCCGGATCTGCTTCGGGTCCACCGGGACCCGGAGGGGCGCCGGGCCCTTCGGCTTCGGCTTCGGCGCGGCCAGCGGCTCGTCCTCGCGCAGGGCGTCGAAGATCCGCCCCGACTCGGCGGGGTCCCACTTCAGGGTCGAGCCGACGCCCTTGACGGCGTAGCCCATCTGCCCGATCGGCACGGTGGTGAACTCGGAGGAGGAGGGCGAGAAGTTCCGCATCGCCCGCCCCAGTGCCAGCATCTCGTCGGTGCCGAAGCCCTTGTCGGCCCGCACCGAGCCCAGCACGGCCTGGGTGACGTCCCGGAACTTCAGCGGGTTCAGCAGCAGCCCCGAGGACGTCGCCCGGTCGATCAGGGCGGCCAGGAAGCGCTGCTGGCGCTTCATCCGGCTCAGGTCGGAGGCACCGTCGAGGTGCCGGGCGCGGACGTACTGCAGCGCCTGCCCGCCCATCAGCGTGTGCGTGCCGGCCGGCAGGTCGAGTCCGGTGTGGCTGTCCTTGAGCGGCTCTGCGGTGCAGATCCGCACACCGCCGAGCACGTCCACGGTCTTCATGAAGCTGGTGAAGTCGACCTCCAGGTAGTGGTCGATCTTCACCCGGGTCATCTTCTCGACCGTGCGGATGGTCAGCTGCGGGCCGCCCTCGGCGTAGGCGGCGTTCAGCTTCACCGGGTGCCCCTTGTGCTGCTCGCCGGTGGTGCGGTCGGTGTGGTCGGGCGTCTCGGCGTAGGAGTCGCGCGGCAGGCTGACCACGCTGGCGCGCTTCCGGTCCTCCGAGATGTGCACGATCATGATCGTGTCGGTGCAGTGGCAGGGGGCGCCGCCCAGCCGGTACTTCTGCCGCTGCTCCTCGCTGATCCGGTCGCGGCCGTCGGTACCGACCAGCAGGACGTTCATGCCGTCGCCGGCCCGCGGCCGGTTCTTCATGTCCTTGAAGGCGTCGACCCGCGTGATGTCCGAGTCCAGGCCGGAGAGCACCGCGTGCCCGATCCCGGCCGAGGCGAGCACCACCACCGACAGCGCGGTCACCGCCCGCATGGCCCAGCGCGGCCGCTTCCGCCGTACGGGGGGCCGGGGCGGGCGCCCGGAGGCTCCGCGCTGCGGCGGCGGGACGCCCCGGGACGTGGCGGCCGGGACCCGGGGGGAGCGGGGCGGCGTGGGCAAGGTGACACCTCCGCGGGGGACGGGCCGTGCGGCCGGGCGTGTGATCCGTGAGCACCGTAGGCCCATACGATCTGCGGCCCGGGGCTGCGGCCCCCGCGGCGCGCACCCGTGTCCCCCGTTCGCGGTAACGTGAGCACCGATGAACGCCAAGTCCGACGTGCGGCTGCCCGCCGTTTCCGTGATCATGCCGGTCCTCAACGAGGAACGGCACCTGCGCGGCTCCGTCCGCGCCATCCTCGCCCAGGAGTACGCCGGCGAGATGGAGGTCGTGATCGCCCTCGGTCCCTCCACGGACCGCACGGACGAGATCGCCGCCGAACTCGTCGCCGAGGACCCCCGCGTCCACACCGTGCCCAACCCCACCGGCCGCACCCCCGCCGCGCTGAACGCCGCGATCAAGGCGTCCCGCCATCCGGTCGTCGTGCGCGTCGACGGCCACGGCATGCTGTCGCCGAACTACATCGCCACGGCCGTAAGGCTCCTGGAGGAGACCGGCGCGCAGAACGTGGGCGGCATCATGCACGCCGAGGGCGAGAACGCCTGGGAGGACGCCGTCGCCGCCGCGATGACGTCGAGGATCGGCGTGGGCAACGCCGCCTTCCACACGGGCGGCGAGGCAGCCCCGGCCGAGACGGTGTACCTGGGTGTGTTCCGCCGCGAGGCGCTGGAGCAGCAGGGCGGGTACAACGAGGAGTTCGTCCGCGCCCAGGACTGGGAGCTGAACTTCCGCATCCGCGAGGCCGGCGGTCTGATCTGGTTCTCGCCCGAGCTGCGGGTCTCCTACCGGCCCCGCCCGTCCGTGCGGGCACTGGCCAAGCAGTACAAGGACTACGGCCGCTGGCGGCACGTCGTCGCCCGCTACCACGCCGGTTCCATCAACCTGCGCTACCTCGCCCCGCCGACCGCCGTGTGCGCGATCGCCGCCGGTGTGGTGGTGGGCGCGGCGCTGACGCCGTGGGGCTTCGTCGTGCCCGGCGGCTACCTGGCCGCGATCGTCGCCGGGTCGCTCCCGGCCGGCAAGGGGCTCGGGCTCAAGGCGCGGGCCCAGATCCCGGTGGCGCTGGCGACCATGCACATGTCCTGGGGGTGGGGCTTCCTGACCAGCCCGAAGTCGCTGGCCAGGAAGGTCATCGCCTCGCGGCGCCCGGCGGTCCGGCCGGACGCGGAGACCGCCGGGACGCGGTGACGTCCGTCAGGACCAGGTGAACGCCGGGACGCGGTGACGTCCGTCAGGACCAGGTGAACGCTGGGACGCGGTGACGTCCGTCAGGACCAGGTGAACGCCGGGTTCACGTGCATGCAGGCGCTGTCGTCCGCGCCGTTGAGCGCCTCGGCCGACTCCGGGACCGAGTTGTCGGACTCGGGCGCCTCGTACCCCGTGCCCTCGCGCCAGTCGGCGCCGACGACGAGGGTGACGCCCGAGACGTCGGTCGACTGCCGCACCGCATCCGCGGGGATGCCGACGGCCTTGGCGACCCGTCGCGCGTCGCCCTCGAGGTCGGCGCTCGGGTAGTGGACGGTGGTGCGGTCCTCGCTGGGCAGCACCGAGGGATCGGCGACGGCCTGGCCGAAGCCCTGCTCCACCAGCAGCCCGGCGACCGTGTCCGCGCGTCCGCGGGCCGCCGCGAGGGTGTCGGTGCGGGTGCCGTTGCGGACCTGGACCGCGATCTCGGCGTCGGGTGCGGCGGGGTCGGCCGGTTCCCTCGGCGCCTGCGAGGGCTTCTTCTTCTCCGCGTCCCCGCCGTCCAGCGCGATGTCCTCGCGCACCAGCCGGAACAGTTTCCCGGCGTCCTCGGTGGGCTCCACGCGGGCGCCCACGTAGCGGTTGGGCATCGTGGTCATGGTGATGCGCCCCGGCTCCACCTCGCGCAGTTCGTCGCTGAGGTCGTACAGCTTCTTGACGGTGTCCAGGCCCGGATCGACGGTCAGTGCCCGGGTGGCCTCCTCGGCGAGCCTGCGCAGCTTGTTCGGGCTGCTCAGGGTGGCGTTCTCGCGCAGCGTGCGGACCAGTGAGTTCAGATACATGTGCTGGGCCTTGGCCCGGGCGAGGTCGCTGCCGTCCTCGAAGCCGTAACGGGTGCGCAGCCACTGCAGGGCCTGCTCGCCCTTGACGGGGTGGGTGCCCTTCTCCAGCTTCAGGCCGGAACCGTGGCCCTTGCTGTCGCGCGAGTGGATGTTGGCGTCCACGCAGACCGGGACGCCGCCGACGGCGTCCGCCATGGACACCACGCCCGCGAAGTCGACCATGATGAAGTGGTCGATGCGGATGCCGGTGAGCTCCTGCCAGGTGGCGACCGTGCAGCCGGGCCCGCCGTGGCCGAGGCTCTGGTTGGTCATCGTCCGGCCCTCGCTCGCCGGGTAGACCTTCCCGTCGTCAGGGTCGGTGCACTTGGGGATGTGTACGAGGGTGTCGCGGGGCATGCTGACGACCGACATGTTGCTGCGGTCGGCGGACAGGTGCACCAGCATCTGCACGTCCGCCAGCGGCGTGGAGCCGAACGTCTCCCGGGCGCCGCCCAGTTGCTGGTTCTCCTCGCTGTCCCGGGCGTCGGAGCCGATCACGAGGATGTTCAGCGGGGTCTGCCCGGCCGCGTTCGGCGTCGGCGCGGCGACCTTGCTGTCGCCCAGGTTCAGCGGGTCCTTCCTGATGTTGCTGTTGAGGTGCTCGTAGTAGAGGTAACCGGCGCCCGCCGTACTGGCTATGAGCACGGCGAGTGTCAACGCCGTCCAGCGCAGCACCCGGCGGCCCCGGCCCTTGCGCCGTCTGCCGACCGCCTCGACGCCCCCGTCGCCGGCCTGGTCGACGGCTGCCCCGGACCGCTCGGCGGCGTCCGGTGCACCCTGCCGCGTTTCCTCCCCCTGCACACTGCTTCGCGTCATCTCCGCGTCCCCTCCCGCCCCCGCGCCGCCGCGCGGGCCCGTCGCCGTCCTGTGAGACGTACGGCGGGCCCGTCAGGTCAACTGGCGCACAGCTTCTGGTCGGCCGTGGTCTTGTCCACGTCCGGCGTCTTCACGGATGTCGCGTCGAGCTTGATACCGGCGCCCTTGAAGTCCTTGCCGAGGGTGAGGGTCATGGTGGGCAGGCCCTGGGCGTTGGTGACGCTTTCGCCGGGTTTCATGGCGGCGCCGGACAGGCCGAGGATCTCGGCGAGGGCGCGGGCCTGGTCGGCCTGGTCGGGGGCGTACTCCAGGGTGGTCCTGGCGATCTCGGCGTCGGCGTTGCCCGCGTTCTCGGACTTGGTGACGCCGGCCTCGTTCTGGAGGTAGCGCAGTTCCTGCGAGGCGCTGCCGCCGGGGGCGCCGCCGTTGAGGATGCGGACGCGGATCTCGGAGGGGTCGGACTTCGCCCCCTCCAGACGGGCGGCGATCGCTGCGGCCTCCTTCTTCTTCTCCGCCTTCTCCTTCTTCTCGACCTCGGTGAAGGAGACGTCGTTGCGGATCGTGTTGAAGACCTGTTCGGCGGTGCCCGGCGCGAGGACGACCGTCACCGGCTTCGGCTCGTCCGGGTTGTCGATCACCGGCACCGTCATGAACGTGATGTTCTTCGTCGGCACCTTCTTCAGCTCCAGGGCGATGTCCTTGAGCGTGCCCACGTTGCCGATGGGCTTGTCCACGGTCAGCGCCTTGGTGGCGGCCTCGGCGAGCTTCACCAGCTTGGTGGGGCTGGTGAGGGTGTCGCCGGAGGCCATCTTCCGCATCAGCGAGCTGAGGAACTGCTGCTGGACCTTGATGCGGTCCAGGTCGCCCTCGTTGCCGAAGGCGTGCCGGGTGCGGACGAAGGCGAGGGCCTGCTCGCCCTCGACCTTGGACTCGCCGGCGGGCAGCTTCAGGTGGGACTTGGGGTCGTCGACGGCGTGCTCCACGCAGACGTCGACGCCGTCGACGGCGGTGGTGAGCGTCTTGACCGCGTTGAAGTCGGCCATCATGAAGTGGTCGGGCTTGATGCCCGTCGCCTCCGTCACCGTGCGCATGGTGCAGCCCGCGTTCCGGCCGCCCTCGCCGAGACTCCGGTTGAAACGGACGTCCTGGTCGCCGGGGACGATCTCCTTCGAGCCGTCCTCCTGCGTGACCTCGCAGTCGGGGATGTCGACGATCAGGTCGCGGGGGATGCTGAGCGCGGTGGCGTTGGAGCGGTCCTCGGCGACGTGCAGCAGGATCGTGGTGTCGGCGTGGCCGACGCTGCCCTTGTCGCCGTAGCCCTCGTTGCCCGCGCCGGTGCGCTTGTCGGTGCCGATGATGAGGATGTTGAAGGCTTCGTCCTTCTTGAAGCTGCTGCTTCCGGCGCTGCCCACGTCCGTCGTCGTGACGTTGCCCTCTAGGTGCTTGAGGTAGAGGTAACCGCCGACGCCGGCCGCGAGGACGACGAACGCGGTGCCGCCGCCGCCCCACAGCAGGGCCTTCCTGCCCTTCGACTTCTTCTTCGCCGGACGGCGTCCGCGCCGCCCCGGCGCCGGCTCCTCGGGGGCCGAACGGCGCCGCCGCTGGGGCGGGACCTCCCGGCCGGGCGTGGCCGTACGGCCCGCCGTGCCGGTGGTGCCGCCGTCGCCCGGGGAGGGGGTGCCGCTGTCGCGGGGGGCGGACCTGCGGGGGCCCGGCACGGGTGACTGCGGTGCGGAAGGGGGCAGTCGCAGCTCGTATTCACCGGTGCGCGGATTCAGTACCCACTGGTCTGCGGGGTCGACGTCGTCTGCCCGCCCACGTCCTTGCGCGTCCACGGTCTCCCAATCCTCCGTAGGGGCCACGCGGCACCTTCTGCCGGAAGGCGCACGATAAAGGGTCAACATGTGCACGACGCCAGGGCGGACCTCGCGGCGGGGGCACTGGAGCGCTCACACTATCCGCCCGGTTCGGCGTGCAACTACTCCGGTGGCGCGCCCGCCGTCCCTACAAGCGGGCAAATCCCTCCTATTTTCCTGAGTTCCTACCATCGGTAAGGTGCGTACACGTCCATGCACTTACCGGTGTCCGAGCCGTTGAGGGCGTCGCTGTTGTCCGGCAGTTCTCCGGCGTCGGGCTTCTCCTGCCGCGGATACGAGGTGCCGGAGCGCCAGTCGGCTCCCACCACGAGCGTGATCCCCGACACGTCCGCGGACCGGCGCACGGAACTCGCCGGGATACCCAGCGCCTCGGCCACGCGCCGCGCGTCCCCCGCCGTCTCCGGGCCCGGGTGGCGGACCACGGTCTTCTCCTCGGCGAGCGCGGCCGAGGTGTCCGTGGCCGCCTTGGCGAACCCCTTGCGCGCCAGCACCTCGGCGACCACGCTCGCCCGGCCGCCGACCGGGCCGAGCGTGGCGGAGCGGGTGGCGTTCTGCACGAGGACGCCGATCTCGGCGTCGGGGGCGGCCGGGTCCTTCCCGGTGGCGGAGTCCGCGCCCTTGTTGCCTGAGTCCTTGCCGCCCTTGTCGTCGAAGGACACGTCCTCGCGGAGCATCGTCCACATCTTCTCGGCGTCACCGGCCGGGAGCAGGTGGTTCCTGTCCTGGGGGTCCTCCACGGTGGGCATCGTGGTCATGGTGATGCGGTCCGTGGGGACGGTCTTGAGCTGCATGCCCAGGTCGTAGAGCTCCTTGACCGTGCCGATCTCCTGCGACACCGTCAGGGACCTGGTGGCGGCCTCGGCCAGGTCCATCAGCCGGCCGGTGTCGGTGAAGACGTTCTGCCCCTTCAGGGTGCGGATCATCGAGTTCATGTACATGTGCTGCGCACGGGCGCGCAGCAGGTCGCTGCCCCAGGCGTGCCGGGTGCGCAGCCACTGGAGCGCTTCCTCGCCCTTGACCTTGTGCGAGCCCTTCGTCATCTTCAGCCCGGAACCGCCGGGCACGGCGGGCAGCGGGCGGTCCCACACGTTCTGGTTGACGCAGACCTCGACCCCGCCGACGGCGTCCGCCATCGCCACCACGCCCGCGAAGTCGATCGTCATCCAGTGGTCGATGTAGACGCCGGTGAGGTTCTCCCAGGTGGCCAGGGTGCAGCCGGCGCCGCCGCGGCCCAGGGACTCGTTGATGATGGCGTTGGTCGCCGGGTACTTCTCGCCGGTCTTCGGGTCCGTGCACGCGGGGATGTCGACCCTGGTGTCCCGGGGGATGCTCACCACGGCGGCGCTCTCTCGGTCCGCGGACAGGTGGATGAGCATCTGTACGTCGCCCAGGGGCGGGTTGCCGCGGTTGTTCCGGCCGCCGCCCAGGGCCACGTTGGCGTCGGAGGCGCGGCTGTCGGAGCCGATCAGCAGGATGTTCAGGGGCGTCTGCCCGGCGGCGTTCGGCTCGGGCTTGTCCGCCTTGGAGTCGCCGCTGCTGCGCTCGCCCTTCTGGATGTTTCCGTTCAGGTGCTCGTAGTAGAGGTACCCGGCGCCGGCCGTGCCGAGTATCAGCACCGAGAGGACCGTCGCGGACCATCGCAGCGCGCGGTGCCGGCGCCCGGAGCGACGCCTCCCGGCCCGCCTGCCCGGACCAGGGCCGGGGCCGTCTTCGGGGTCGCCGTGGTCCGGGGCTGAATCCGGTCGTGTCCGCTCCCCGTGCACACTGCTCTGCGTCATGTCCCTCTTCCCACCCTCGACCCCGCGAACGTGCCCAGGTGCCCGCTCCGTTCGCACAGTTGGACGTACGAGGTGCCCCGTTGGCTGTACGGCGGCGCCGACGGACTCTCGTACTGCCAGACGCTGTCGGGGCCCGTCAGGTCACTTCGCGCACTCGACCTTGTCCGCCGTGGACTTCTTGGCGCCCTCGGGGACCTCGGCCGACGCGTTGAGCTTCGCGCCGGCTTCCTTGAAGTCCTTGCCGAGGGTGAGGGTCATGGTGGGCAGGCCCTGGGCGTTGGTGACGCTTTCGCCGGGTTTCATGGCGGTGCCGGACAGGCCGAGGATCTCGGCGAGGGCGCGGGCCTGGTCGGCCTGGTCGGGGGCGTACTCCAGGGTGGTCCTGGCGATCTCGGCGTCGGCGTTGCCCGCGTTCTCGGACTTGGTGACGCCGGCCTCGTTCTGGAGGTAGCGCAGTTCCTGCGAGGCGCTGCCGCCGGGGGCGCCGCCGTTGAGGATGCGGACGCGGATCTCGGAGGGGTCGGACTTCGCCCCCTCCAGGCGGGCCGCGGCGGCGGCCTTCTCCTTCTTCTCCTTCTCCGATTCCTTCTTCTTGACCTCGGTGAAGGAGACGTCGTTCTTGATCATGTCGAAGACCTGCTGGGCGGGCCCCTCCTGGAGGACGACCGTCGCCTTGACCGTCTCGGCGGGGTTGTCCCGCACCGGCACCGTGGCGAAGGTCAGGTTCTTGGTGTTGAGCTTGCCCAGCTCCAGCCCGAGGTCCTTCAGCTTGCCGATGTCGTCCAGCTTGGAGTCGACGGTCAGCGCCTCGGTCGCGGCCTCGGCGAGCTTCACCATCTTCGAGGGGCTGGTGAGCGTGTCGTTGGACTTGAGCTTGCGCATCAGCGAGCTGAGGAACTGCTGCTGGATCTCGATGCGGCTCAGGTCGCCGCCGAAGCCGACGGAGTGCCGGGTGCGGACGAAGGCCAGGGCCTCCTCGCCCTCGATGGTGTGCTTGCCCGCGGGCAGGTTCAGGTGCGAGTCGGGGTCGTTGATGTCCTTCGCGAGGCACACCTCGACCCCGCCGACCGCCGAGGTCAGCGTCTTGACCGCGTTGAAGTCGGCCACCATGAAGTTGTCGGGCGTGACGCCCGTCAGCTCGGTGACCGTGCGCATGGTGCAGCTGGGCGTACGGCCGTTCTGGCCGAGGCTGTTGTTGAAGCGGACGCCGGTGGTGCCGGGGATGACCTCCATCGTCCCGTCCTCCTGCGTGGTGGGGCAGTCGGGGATGTCGACGATCAGGTCGCGGGGGATGCTGAGCGCGGTGGCGTTGGAGCGGTCCTTCGCGACGTGCAGCAGGATCGTGGTGTCGGCGTGCCCGGCGCTGCCCGCGTCGCCGTAGCCCTTGTTGCCCGCTCCGGTGCGCTTGTCGGTGCCGATCAGCAGGATGTTGATCGCCTCGTCCTTGCGGAAGCCCCCGGTGCCGGCGCCGTCGTCGGGGAGCGACTGGATGTTGTCGTTGAGGTGCTGCAGGTAGAGGAATCCGGCCGTGGCCGCGGCGAGGACCACGAACGCCATGGTGCCGCCGGTCCACAGCAGGATCTTCTTGCCCTTCGACTTCTTCTTCGCCGGACGCCGCCGTCCCCGCCGCCCGGGCGGCGGCTCCTCGGGCGTCGAGCGGCGCCTGCGGGGAGGGGGGACCTCACGGCCAGGGGCGGACGGGGGAGCGGGGGCGGCGCTGCGGGGACCCGGAATTCTCGACTGCGGTGCGGAATGGGGTGGTCGCAGTTCGTATTCACCGGTGCGCGGGTTCAGTACCCACTGGTCTGCGGGGTCTACGTCTTCCGCCCGCCCACGGCCTTGCGCGTCCACGGTTGTCCGAATCCTCCGTCGGGGCCACGCGGCGCCCTCCCCCCGAGGCGCCCGGACTGGCTCACTGAGTGCGCGACCCCGGGTATCACCTCGTGGCCGGGCACACCGGCCCGATCACATTAGCCTCACGGTTCCTCACCGGGCGACGCCCGTGACACATTCCACGAACCTTACAACTGGGCATTCCGACGCATTTATTGGACAACTGTCCGCACTTCCGCGCGCGGTTCCGCGTACCGCTCGCCCCGTCTTGGAATGCGTTTTACTCGCAGACGTCTTCGGCGGCGGTGTTCCCGCTGAACGTCGGCGCCGGGGAATCCCCGGTTCCGGATTCTCCGGATTCGCCGGATTCTCCCGGCTCCCGGGCGCGGGGTGACGCCTCCCCGTCGGTCCCCGCCGCGACCGCCACGGGCTTGTCGGTCCTGAGGCGGGTGAACAGTTCCTCCGCGTCCGGTTCCACGAGTTGGTCGCGATTGGCGTCTCCCGCGTACGACTCCCGCGGCACGGTCAGGAATTGCACGCGTCCGGTGGGAATGTCGCGGAGCCCTCGTACGAGGTCGTACAGGCCGCGCAGGCTCGCCAGATCCGGATCCGTCGTGAGCGAGGAAGTGGCCGCGTCCAGAACGGGATACAGCTTCACGGGATTCAGCAGTACGTCATTGCTCTGCACCTTGTTGACGAGGGCGCCCAGAAAGCGCTGCTGCCGGTCCATCCGGTCGGTGTCGCTGCCGTCGCCGAGCGACTTGCGGGCCCGGACGTAACCGAGGGCCTGCTCCCCGTCGAGCGTCACCCTGCCCGCGGGCAGCCGCAGTTCGGCGTCCTCGTCGTTCACCGGCTCGCGCAGGCACACCTCGACGCCGTCGAGCGCGTCGACCATCTTCTTGAAGCCCTGGAAGTCGACGACCACGTGGTGGTCGATCCGGATGCCGGTCAGCTTCTCGGCCGTCCGGATCGTGCACGCCGAACCGCCCACCTCGTAGGCGTAGTTGAACTGGGCGAACACGGGCTCCGAACGCTTCCCGTCCGAGCGGCGGCAGCCGGGCACGTCCACCATCAGGTCGCGGGGGAGGGAGACGGCGGTGGCGCTGTCCCGGCCCGCGGCCAGGTGCAGCAGGATCGTGGTGTCCGACCGTTCGGTCCCGTCGTTGCGCCCGTAACGGGCGTTGCCTTCGCCGGAGCGGGTGTCCGACCCGATCACCAGGACGTTCTGCGCGCCGCGGACCAGCGCGGTGGGCCGATCCTTCTCGTACCGGGCGAGCTCGGCCGCCGCCGCCTCGTCGGCGGTGATGTTGCCGCTCAGCTTGGCGTAGACGGCCCATCCGGCCCCCACGGCGCCGACGGTCAGCACGGCGACCCCGGCCCCGGCCCACCCCAGCCGCCGCCTCCGACGCCGCCTCCGCAGCCCGTCCCCGGTCGCGGACGCCCCCGCACCGGCCCCGGGGCCACCACCGTCGTCGTCGCTCACGTCTCCCTCCGTCCCGCACACGTGCGCTCCTACGACCATGACCCGAGCGGACGCGAATGACGGAACGGGGCTACGCCGAACGGGGCTACGCCGAACGGGGCACGAGGCCCGTCTCCTCCCCCCAGCCTGCGAGCGCGCGCGACCGCCTCCCTGCCCAGCCTCCGGCGTGCGCGACCGCCTCCCCACCCAGCCTGCGGGCGCGCGTACCCGCCTCCCCCACCCAGCCTGCGGGCATTCGTGCCGCTTAGGGCGGCACGGGTGGGCGCTGGGGGTACCCCGCTGGGGGAGGCACCCCGTCAGCGCCGGGCCGCGTGACCCACCCCGCGCCCACACCCACGCCGGTGCCCGCTCTACGCCGGACGCGCAACCCACCTCACCTCGGCGCCGGCACCCCCTGCGGGCACCTCACCGAGCCGTAGCCGAAACCCGCTCCGCCTCGATCCGCTGATCCAGCACCCCGTCCCCCGCCCGCTCCAGATGCCGGCACAGCACCACCGACCCCCCACTCGCCAACGGCCCGTACAGCCCCGCGCTCAACCCCTCCCACGTGTCGTACGGCAACCCCGACAGAATCCGCGCCCCCGGCCCCGTGAGCCCCAGCCCCGACGCCTCCGCCCGAGCCCGCTCCACGACCTCCGCCCCGCTGAACTCCCGCCCGGCGACGATCAGCGCGGGTGCCTCCGGATCCACCGGCACGTACGGCACGAACCGGTCCCCCTGCCCCGGCACCTCCACCGCGTAATCGGCGAAGCCCTCCGGAGCGGCCGGTACGAACCGCCCCCCGAGCGGCCGCAGCGCCAGCGCGATCCGTGGCCCCGGGCACGCCCGCGCCGCCTCCAACGACTCCGGGTCGGGCCCGCTCACCACGACGTCCGCCGCCGCGGCGTCGCCCGCCACGTCCGCGACCACACCCACCGACGCACAAGCCAGCAGCCACACCGCCGTCTGCCAGTGCGCGGGCAGCAGCAGCGCGACCCGGTCGCCGGGTTCGACGGACAGATCGTCCTGGAGCAGGTTCGCGGTCTTGGCCACCCAATTGGCGAAGGTGGCCACGGACAGTTCGACGCGTTCGCCGGTGGCGTCGTCGTAGAAGGTCACCAGCGGGCGTCCCGGGTCCGCGGCGAGCGCGGAACTCAGCAGGTCGGCAGGTGTGCGATCGGTCGCGTTCATCCGCGCAAGGGTACGCGGGCCCGCCCCCGCGCACCGAGCGTACGGCGTACCGCACCGCCACCGGATCGGGCGAAAACGCCCTACGGCCCGTCAGTTCACCATTGGACAGATTTGTACATGAATGACCACGATCGCTTGCATGCGTGGAATCCTTGCTTCCTCGATCGGTGTCACGTGTGCGGCGGCCCTGGCCCTCCCGCTCACCCCGCCCGCGTCGGCGGCAACCACCCCCGCGAACCGAGGAGCGGCGCCGACCGGGGCGTACGCCCCCGGCAGCACCCAGTCGCTGCCCCTCGCCCCCCTCAGCCGGGACCGCGCCCCCGGCGCGGCCGAACAGGGCGTCCCCCGCCGGGACGTACCGCGCTTCTCCCTGGTCGGCGTCGTCTGGGACGACCCGGCCACCGAACTGCACGGCCAGGTCCAGGTCCGCACCCGCGCCGCCGCCACCGGCGTCTGGTCCGGCTGGCAGGAGCTGGAGACCCACAACGCCGACCACGCCGCCGACCCCGGCACCCCCGAGAGCACCTCGGGCCGCGTCCGCGGCGCCACCGCACCGCTGTGGGTGGGCGAGTCCGACGGCGTGGAGGTCCGGGTACGGGCGGACAGGGCGCCGGGGGCCGCCCGCACCGCCTCGCACACCACCGGATCCGCCCGGCACACGGCCTTCGCACTGCCCACCGGCATGCGCCTCGAACTCGTCGACCCCGGTGAGGGAGCCCCGCCCGCCCCGGCGGACGGCCCTCGCACCACCACCGCCGGCCCCGCCCCGCTCGGCGCCCACGAGATCCCCGCGGAACGGCAGCGGGCCAAGCCGTACACCGGCCCCCGCCCCGCCATCACCACGCGCCGCGGCTGGGGAGCCGACGAGAAACTGCGCGAGAAGAAGTCCGTGTACACGAAGAAGGTGAAGGCGGCCTTCGTGCACCACTCGGCCACCGGCAACGACTACCGCTGCTCGCAGGCCCCGTCAGTCATTCGCAGTATCTACCGGTACCACGTCAACAGCATGGGCTGGCGCGACCTCGGCTACAACTTCCTCGTCGACAAGTGCGGAAAGATCTACGAGGGACGGGCCGGGGGAGTGAGCAAGGCCGTCCTCGGAGCGCACACCTACGGCTTCAACTCCAACAGCATGGGCATCGCCGTACTCGGCACCTACAGCTCCAAGAAGCCGTCGTCCGCCGCCGTGAAGGCGGTCGCCCGGCTCACCGCGTGGAAGCTCGGTCTCTCCGGCATGAATCCGCGTGGGAAGACATACCTGAAGTCCGGGGGTGGCAATCTCTACCGAAAAGGTAAGAACGTACGACTGAACGTCATCTCCGGGCACCGTGACGGCTTCGCCACGAGCTGCCCCGGCAAGAAGCTCTACGGCAAGCTCGGCACGGCCCGCTTGACGGCGGCGAAGTACCAGGGCCGCTGAGGGGGGCACACCGCACGACCACCGACGGCGCCGAGGAACGGTCTGCATACACTGGCCGGCCGAAAGACAGTTCGGCCGGTCCCGGCAGGAAGCGGAGACGACGGTGACAGAAGCGATCCTCCTGGTCGGGGGCAAGGGCACGCGGCTGCGGCCGCTGACGGTGCACACGCCCAAGCCCATGGTCCGGGCGGCGGGGGTGCCGTTCCTCACGCACCAGCTGGCGCGGGCCAAGGCCGCGGGCGTCGAGCACATCGTCCTCGCGACGAGCTATCTGGCCGAGGTCTTCGAGCCTTACTTCGGCGACGGCTCGGCCCTCGGGCTCCACCTCGAGTACGTCACCGAGGAGGAGCCGCTCGGCACCGGTGGCGCGATCCGCAACGTGGCGTCCCGGCTGCACTCCGGCCCCGAGGAGCCGGTGCTGATCTTCAACGGCGACATCCTGACGGGCCTGGACATCGGGGCGCTGGTCCGCACGCACGAGACGACGGGCGCGGACGTCTCCCTGCACCTGACGAAGGTGACCGACCCGAGGGCGTACGGGCTGGTCCCCACGGACGACACGGGCCGGGTCCTGGCCTTCCTCGAGAAGCCCCAGACCCCCGAGGAGATCGTCACCGACCAGATCAACGCGGGCGCGTACGTCTTCCGGCGCTCGGTCATCGACACGATCCCGGCGGGGCGGCCCGTCTCGGTCGAGCGGGAGACCTTCCCGGAGCTGCTGGCCACCGGAGCGCACCTCCAGGGCATGGTCGACTCCACGTACTGGCTGGACCTGGGCACGCCGGCGGCCTTCGTACGCGGCTCGGCGGACCTGGTCCTGGGCCGCGCCCCGTCCCCGGCGATACCGGGCCGCTGCGGGGACCGTCTCGTCCTGCCCACGGCACGCGTCGCACCCGACGCCAAGTTGGCCGGCGGGACGGTCGTCGGGGAGGGTGCCTTCGTGGCGGAGGGAGCGCGCGTCTTCGGCAGCACGATCCTTCCGGGCGCGGTCATCGAACCCGGCGCGGTCATCACCGACTCCCTCATCGGCACGCGCGCCCGCGTCGGCACCCGTTCGGTCCTCACGGACACGGTCATCGGCGACGGCGCGGTCATCGGCGCCGACAACGAACTCCGCTCCGGGGCACGCATCTGG
Organism: Streptomyces sp. M92; assembly: GCF_028473745.1. NCBI lineage: Bacteria > Bacillati > Actinomycetota > Actinomycetes > Kitasatosporales > Streptomycetaceae > Streptomyces > Streptomyces sp. M92. The sequence goes on along the minus strand of NZ_CP101137.1, from coordinate 7,293,528 downwards.
TGCGACGCCCACATTCCGCCGGCGGCACTGCGCTTCTCGTCCGACACGTAGGCCTCCGGCGGTGGGGCGGGCTGCCTGCGGCGGCCTGTGGCTGTTCGGTGGGGGTGCGGATGCGGATGCCTGCGGCGGCGCCGCGGGTTGGGTGGGGGTGCGGGTAGCGCGGCGTGTTGTCTGTGGGTCGGGGCCGCGCCGGGGGTGTCCGTCCTCGGAACGGCGCGGAATCGGTCGGCTACGGGGGTGAACGGCGCGGACGCGCCAACCGCTGCGGGCGGACACCCCGACACGTCCCCTTCCCGCCGTACGCGGCCAACCGCCCGCGCGGGACGCGCAGTCGCCGGGTGGCTGCCTCGCCATCATGCGCGGCCGCGGACCACCGTCCCACCCAGCTGCGGTCCCCACCTAGCTGCGGGCAGTCGTGCCTCCCCCCTCAGTGCCTGAACGGCCTGGGAGGTACCCCCAGGGCGGTGGGGGTCCCCCCGCTCGAGCGAAGCCGAGAGTGGGGGAGGGTGGGCGGCGGGGGCACCCCCCCCGCTCATGGGGACCCCTCCCGCGCGAACGAAGCCGAGCGTGGGGGAGAAGCCGAGCATGGGGGAGAAGCCGAGCATGGGCGAGAGGCCGAGCATGGAGGAGAAGCCGAGAGTGGGGGAGAAGCCGAGAGTGGGGGAGAAGCCGAGAGTGGGGGAGGCACCCCGCCACGCCGAGCCGCGCGACCCACCCCCGCCCGCCCACACCCACGCCGGGTGCGAAGGGAACCCCGGCCGACGCGCCCGACCTCACCCGCCGCCCCTCCACGTCACAACCGCTCAATCCCCCGCGGAGCCATCCGCGGCGCCCGCCGCCCCGGCACCCGCCCGCTCAGCAGCACCAGCCGAGCCGCCCGATGCCGCTGCCCGGCATACGGCTCCAGCAGCCGCAGCATGGCGGAGTCGTCCGCGTACCGGTCCCCGCCCAGCGCGAACCCCACGATCCCCGGCAGGTGCAGGTCCCCCACCGTCACCGCGTCCGGCGCACCGTGACTGCGCTGCACGGTCTCCGCGGACGTCCACGGCCCGATCCCGGAGACGATCTCCAGCCGCTCCTGCGCCGCCGCCGGCTCCATACCGGCCGCCTCCTCGAGCCGCGCGGCGACCCGCACCGCCCGCAGGATCGTCGACGCCCGCTTGTTGTCGACGCCGGCCAGGTGCCACTCCCAGGACGGGATCAGCGCCCACGTCCGCGCCGCCGGCATGACGTACATCCGACCGGGCGCGGGCCCCGGCGCCGGCTCACCGTACTTCCGGACGAGCAGCCGCCACGCCTGGTACGCCTCCAGCGTCGTGACCTTCTGCTCCAGGATCGAGGGGATCAGCGACTCCAGGACCAGTCCGGTCCGCGTCAGCCGCAGCCCCGGACGCCGGTGCGCGGTGTGCGCCAGCAGTCTGTGCCGCGGCACGAACGCGGACGGGTCGTCCTCGGCGCCCAGCAGCCGCGGCAGCCGGTCCAGCAGCCATTCCGCTCCCGGCCCCCAGGCCTCGCCCCGCACCTCGCCGCCGCGTGCGGTGACCCGCAGGGTGCCCGGGCCGGCGGGTGTCCGGCTGGCCCGCCACACCGACCCGTCCGGCATCGTCCGGAAGGTCGGGTCGCCCGGCCCGCGCCGCAGCGGCCCGAGGACCAGCCCCAGCTCCAGCGGCCCGTCCGGCACCCACACGCGTGCCTTGCCCGGTGCGGCGGCCTGCCGGGGCACGGCGGGCGAGGGCACGACGGTGTCCCCGGCGCGCACCGTGGCGCGCGTGGGGCGGGGAGCGAAACGTCCTGCCACGAGAGAGGTCCTTGGGACGAGGGGAAGGAAAAGCTCCTACGAGGGTAGAGGCTCGCCCGGACGGCTCACCGGACCTCGATGAACGCCCCGGCCTCCCGCTCCGGCCGGGGTCGGGGCTCCTGTGCCGGGTGACCGACGGCGACGGCGCCCATCGGGTCCCAGTCGTCCGGCAGTCCCAGCACCTCACGCACGACGCTTCTGCAGAACATCGTCGAGGACACCCAGGCCGAGCCCAGCCGCTCCCCGGCGAGCGCGACCAGCAGGTTCTGCACGCCCGCGCCGGTGGCGACCACGAACATCTCCCGCTCGGCCACGTCGCGCCGCTCGTCCCCGTAGGTGTGCGAGCCGTCCATGACCAGGCAGGGGACGACGAGGTAGGGGGCGTCGCGCAGGACGTCGCCGCGCCGGATCCGCTTGGTGATGGATTCCTCGGTCTTGCCGTCCCGGCGCAGGTCCGCGATCCAGGCGTCGCGCATCGCGTCCAGCAGGCGGGCGCGGGAGTCCGGGGACTCCAGGAGTACGAAACGCCACGGCGTCGTGTGGTGCGGGGCCGGCGCCGTCACCGCGGCCGCCACCGCGCGGCGCACGGCGCCGGGGTCGACGGGCTCGTCGGTGAAGGCCCGTACGGTACGGCGCTGGGTGACCGCCTGCCGCACCGCCTCGGAGGTGCCCAGCCGGAACATGTCGCCGTGTGCGCCGCGGACCAGCGCGCGGGCGCCCTCGCCGTCCTCCTCGGAGACCGCGTGCGGGAGGCCGCGCACGACGGCGACCGGCAGATCCGCGGCCTTGCCCTTGACCAGGTCGCCCGCGGCGGCGAGTTCGTCGGCGGTGGCGACGACGGTGGCGCTGAGCGGGTTGCCGTGCGTGTCGGTGCCGCCGCGCAGGTCGTCCAGGACGCGGACGCCCGCGGCGCCGATGGCCATGTCCGTGAGGCCGGACCGCCAGGGTCGGCCGCAGGTGTCCGTGACGATCACGCCGACGTCGACGCCGAGTGCGTCGCGCAGGCCCTCGCGGATGGTGCGGGCGGAGGCGTCCGGGTCCTCGGGGAGCAGCAGGACCGTGCCGGAGGGGGTGTTGGAGGCGTCCACCCCGGCCGCGGCCATGACCAGGCCCTGGCGGTTCTCCACGATGCGCAGCGTGCCGCGCCGGGCCACCACCCGTACCGTCTCCGCGTCGATCGCGGCCTCCCGGTCGGCGGCCTGCACGATCCGGCCCTCGGCCTTGGAGACGATCTTGGAGGTGACCAGCAGCACGTCCCCGTCGGCGAGGGCGGGCTCGGCCGCCGCGATCAGCTTGGCCAGGTCGTCGCCGGGTGCCACCTCGGGCAGGCCGGGGACGGCCCACACCCGGTAGCCGGGAGCGCCGTCGCTCATGCCTCGCGCACCTCCTCCGCCAGCGTCAGGGCCTCCCGGGCCATCTGCGCGGTCGCGTCGAGGTCGGTCATCATCAGCGGGACGGCGCGGCACAGGATGCCGGCCGCCTTCACGCGCGTGACGGACTCCGCGTCGACCGTGTCGACGAGCCAGCCGTCGAGCAGTCCCGAGCCGTAGTGCTCGGCGACCGCCGCGGCGGTGGACTCCACGCCGACCGCCGCGAGGACCTTGTCGGCCATCCCGCGCACGGGCGCGTCCCCGACGATCGGGGAGAGGCCCACCACCGGCACCCCGGCGTCGGCGATCGCCTCCCGGATGCCGGGCACGGCGAGGATCGTGCCGACCGAGACGACCGGGTTGGAGGGCGGGAAGAGGATGACGTCCGCCTCCGCGATGGCCTCCAGTACGCCCGGGGCCGGCTTCGACTGCTCGGCGCCGACGGGGACGACCGCCTCGGCGGCAACCGAGGCCCGCAGCCGTACCCAGTACTCCTGGAAGTGGACCGCCTTGCGTTCGCCGTCGAGTTCGACCGCGACGTGGGTCTCCACGCGGTCGTCGGTCATCGGGATCAGGCGTACGCCGGGCTTCCAGCGGTCGCACAGTGCCTCGGTCACCGCGCTCAGCGGGAACCCGGCGGTGATCATCTGGGTCCGCACGATGTGCGTGGCGAAGTCGCGGTCGCCCAGGCCGAACCACTCGGGTCCGGCGCCGTACGCCGCGAGCTCCTCCTTCAGATGGAAGGTCTCGTCGGTCCGTCCCCAGCCCTGCTCCTCGTTGATGCCGCCGCCGAGCGTGTACATCACCGTGTCGAGGTCCGGGCAGACCTTCAGCCCGAAGAGGTGGATGTCGTCCCCGGTGTTGCCGATGACCGTGATGTCCGCGTCCGGCGCGGCCTGCTTGAGACCACGCAGGAACCGGGCACCGCCGATGCCGCCTGCCAGAACCACAATGCGCATGGCACCAGTCTTGCAGGCGGGTACGACAGCGCGTCAGACAGTCGTCACCGCGCCCGTGTCCGTGTTCCGCACGGTGGCCGAGCACCGCGGGGAGTGCATGGGCATCTCGGTCAGGCCAGGGAAGTAGACGTGCAGGCTGACCGCCGGCTCCAGCGCGTCGTTGACCACCTCGTGCACGTGTCCCGGGGCGAAGACCTTCTGCGTCCCCGGCCGCAACGCGCGCGTGCCGCGTTCCGTGCGCTCGGTGAGGGAGCCCTCCAGGACGGTCCACACACCGGAGGAAGGCCCGTGGTCGTGGCGCCCGCTGCCCTGGCCGGGCAGCCAGGACAGGAGCCAGACCTCGTAGCCGGGGCCGGTGCGCAGCCGGTGGTACCAGCGTGTCGTCGCGTCGTACCGGACCAGGTCCTGCCACGCGGACCGGTCGGCGGCCAGGGAACGGACCAGGCCGGCGAACTCGGCGACGGTGGCCGGGTGCTCGCGCGGTGCCTGGAGGAGGTGGGGGACTTCGAGGATGTCGCCGGCGATCTGGAGGTCGCTGTCGCTGTTCATGGGTGGGTGGGTCCTCGGCGGGAGAGTCAGGAGGAGAACAGGGGAGAGGGGCGTCGCGGGACGGCTCGGTGCGCCCTGGTGGGGCGCGGAGAGACGGGCACGGGTCGCGTGGACCCGCGCGACGGCCGGAGCGCGGTGGGGCTCAACAGCCGGAACAGCAACAACAGCTGCGGCGAGCGTGGGCAGCACCGTGGGACCCGGCGGTGCGGGTCGAGGTGGTTGCCAAGTTCGCGAGCATGCCCACAAGGACAGCGGCTCACACCGGCACTGTCAACTCGATGCCCGTTACGTGGGACATGTTTCACCTCATCCGGTTCATCTGGCCGGTGAAAGGTTTGCTCAGGCGGCTTCCAGGACACATGGCGCACAAGCCGGGCGCACAACCCCCGTTGCGATCCCGTGATCCGAATGTGATCAGCTTCGCTTCGGCGCGTGTATCGGAACGGGATCGAACGCCCGGGCGTCCTCCCTGGTGCGGACTCCGCTCGGGGCGGGTGCCCCGGTGGGCCTCGTCGGTATGTCGAGGTTTATGGCGATTTGAACACTTTCCGCATGGCCTTGGTTCCGCAGAGTGAATAAGGGGCCCAATAGCAGATCCCGGCTTGACTCGCCCGGAGCAGCACACTTGTAATTTCACTCGTGTCGTTCAGCCGGAATCGATAACGGCTGGATCACGGGGACGCGAAAGACAGACGAGGGGCGCACATGACCGAGCTGGTGCAGCAACTGCTGGTCGACGACGCGGACGAGGAGCTCGGCTGGCAGGAGCGCGCACTGTGCGCCCAGACCGACCCCGAGTCCTTCTTCCCCGAGAAGGGCGGCTCCACCAGAGAGGCCAAGAAGGTCTGCCTCGCCTGCGAGGTCCGCTCCGAGTGCCTCGAGTACGCCCTCGCCAACGACGAGCGTTTCGGTATCTGGGGCGGTCTCAGCGAGCGCGAGCGCCGCCGGCTGAAGAAGGCCGCCGTCTGACGCGACGGCGGGAGGCTGCGGCAACGGCCCCTCGCAGATGGGTTGTCCACAGGCGGCGGGCCGTCGTTCTGCCCAGCCGATAGTGTGGGCGCTCGTCCGAGACGCCCCGCCACCCCCAACAGGCACGGGCGTCCACCGCAGTCCACCGAACCGGGGCCCGTACCTCGATGTCCGTGCACAGCCACACGGCAGCCCAGCAAGACCTCGCTGCCACACCTGAGTTCCCGCGTCACGTCGTGACCGCGGTCCTCGTCGCCCACGACGGAGCCCGCTGGCTGCCCGACGCGCTCGCCGGGCTGCTCGGCCAGGAGCGCCCCGTCCAGTACGCCGTCGCCGCCGACACCGGCAGCGCCGACGACTCCGCCCGGCTGGTCACCGAAGCCCTCGGCGACGACCGCGTGCTCCACCTCGCCCGGCGCACCGGCTTCGGCCAGGCCGTCGAGGAGGCCGCCCGCGTCGCGCCCGTCCTCACCCCGGAGGACCTGCCGTACCTGAGGCGGCCGAGCGGCTGGGACCCGGTCACCCGCACCTGGCGCGACGACGCCTACGACCTGCCGGAGCTTCCCCACGGAGAACCGGTCCAGTGGCTGTGGCTGCTGCACGACGACTGCGCCCCCGAGCCCGACGCCCTGGCCCAGCTGCTGCGCGTCGTGGACAACGAGTACGAACTCGGCCGCGACGACGTGGCCGTGGTCGGCCCCAAACTCCGCGGCTGGTACGACCGCAGGCAGCTGCTGGAGGTCGGCGTCTCCATCGCCAACTCCGGCCGCCGCTGGACCGGCCTGGACCGCCGCGAGCAGGACCAGGGCCAGCACGACCACGTACGGCCCGTCCTGTCGGTGTCCTCCGCGGGCATGCTGATCCGGCGTGACGTCTTCGAACGGCTCGGCGGGTTCGACCGCCGGCTGCCCCTGATGCGCGACGACGTCGACCTGTGCTGGCGCGCCAACGCGGCCGGACTCCGCGTCCTCGTCGCCCCCGAGGCGGTCGTGCGCCACGCTGAGGCGGCCTCCCGCGAGCGCCGCACCGTCGACTGCGCGGGCCGCACCACCGCCTCCCCGCACAAGGTGGACAAGGCGGGCGCCGTCCACACCCTCCTCGTCAACGCCCGCACCGCCGTCCTGCCCTGGGTACTGCTCCGTCTCGTCCTCGGCACCCTGCTGCGCACCCTCGCCTACCTCGTCGGCAAGGTCCCCGGCCAGGCCCTCGACGAGATCCGCGGTCTGCTCGGCGTCCTGCTGCGACCCGAGCGCATCCTCGCCGGACGGCGCGAACGCGGTCGCCCGCAGGTCGAGAAGGACGAGCTGCGCCCGCTCTTCCCGCCGCCCGGCGCGACCATCCGCGTCACCGTCGAACAGGTCGCCGGCAACCTCGTCGGTGCCTCCGACGCCGAGGCGGCCGCGGGCGCCGGACGGCACGGCGGCGCCATCGAGTCCGGACCCGGCGGCGACGACGCCGACTTCCTCGAGGTCGAGCAGTTCTCCCGGCTCAAGCGCATCGCCCGCAAGCCCGGCCCGGTGCTCTTCCTGATCCTGCTGCTCGTCTCCCTGGCCGCCTGCCGGGCCCTGCTCGGCGGCGGCGCACTGGCGGGCGGCGCCCTGCTGCCCGCCCCGGCCGGCGCCGGCGAGCTGTGGTCGCGGTACGCGGACGCCTGGCACACCGTGGGCACCGGCGGCACCGCCTCCGCACCGCCCTACCTCGCGATCGTCGCCACGCTCGCCTCCCTGCTGCTCGGCTCGACCGGGCTCGCGGTCACCCTGCTGCTGGTCTGCTCCGTGCCCCTGGCCGGCGCCACCGCGTACTTCGCCTCCCGCCCGCTGGTCCCCTCCCGGCTGCTGCGCGCGTGGGCGGCCGTCGCCTACGCCTTCCTGCCCGCCGCCACCGGCGCCCTGGCAGGAGGCCGCATCGGCACCGCCGTCCTCGCCGTGCTCCTGCCGCTCATCGCCCGCGCGGGCGCCGCCGCGGCCGGCCTGACGGGCTCCTCCGGCACCCGCGGCAGCTGGCGCGCCACCTGGGCGTACGCCCTGCTGCTGACGGTCACCACCGCCTTCACGCCCGTCGTGTGGCCCATCGCGCTGCTCCTCGGGGCCGGTGTCCTGGTGCTGCGCCGCGGTGACATCACGGCGTACGGCCTGCGCTTCCTCGCCCAGCTCGGCACCCCGCTGCTGCTCCTCGCCCCCTGGTCCCTGTCGCTGCTGCCGTTCGGCTTCTTCGACGAGGCGGGACTCGAGTACGGCGCCTCGGCCGCCTCCGCCCTCGACCTGCTCGGCGCCAGCCCTGGCGGCCCCGGAACGGTCGGCGGACTGGTCCTCATCGGCATCGTGCTGGCCGCGCTCGCCGCCCTGCTGCGCTCGGAGCGGCAGCCGGCCGTCCGCGCGGCCTGGGCCGTCGCCCTGGTCGCCCTGGTCTTCGCGGTCCTGTCCAACCGCTCCGCCTGGGCCGGCCCCGCCACCCTCGTCTACGGCATCGCCCTCCTGGCCGCCGCGACCCTCGGCGCCGACGGAGCCCGCTTCCGCGTGGCCGAGCAGAGCTTCGGCTGGCGCCAGCCGGTCGCCGCCCTGATCGCCCTCGCCTCGGCCGTCGGCCCGCTGATCGCCGCCGCCGGCTGGATGATCGGGGGCGCCGACGGACCTCTGGAGCGACGCGACCCCGTCCAGGTGCCGGCGTTCGTCGCCGAGGAGAGCCGCACCCGCGACCAGGCCCGCACCCTCGTCCTCGACAGCGACTCCGCGGCCCACGTGAGCTACATGCTGGTCCGCGGCTCCGGTGCCCGCCTCGGCGACGGCGAAGTGGCCGCCGGCGACGGCGGCAACAGCCACCTCGACAAGGTCGTCGCCAACCTGGTGGCCGGTTCCGGCGCCGACCAGGCCGACCAGCTCGGCGGCTTCGCCGTCCGCTACGTCCTCGTCCACAAGGGCGCGCCCCGGGAGGTCACCCGCGTCCTGGACGCCACGCCCGGCCTGAGCCGGCTCAGCCAGCAGGACGGCAGCGGACTGTGGCGGGTGGACCAGGAGGTGGCGCGCGCGACCATCGTCTCCGGCGCGGGCGACGAGGACGGCTCCGGCGACGGTGACCGTGCCGGTGAGCCGCAGCCCGTCGCGGCCGGTCCGGTCGAGATCCACACCGAGGTCCCGTCCGGCCCCGAGGGCCGCGTGCTGCGCCTCGCCGACACCGCCGCCGACGGCTGGACGGCCACCCTGGACGGCAAGCCGCTCACCCGCACCACGGTCGACGGCTGGGCGCAGGGCTTCGAACTGCCCGCCTCCGCCGGAAAGCTGGACGTCACCTACGACGGCCCCCTCACCCACACCCTCTGGCTGTGGGCCCAGGGCCTCCTCGCCGTCGTCCTGGTCGTCCTCGCGCTGCCCGGCAGGCGCCGCGACGTCGACGACGACCTGCCCGACGAGCCGCTCGTCCCGGCCCAGGCCGTCGAGGGCGAAGGGCGCCGGGCCCGGCGGCTGCGGGCCCAGGCCGAGGCGGAGGCGGCGGCCGAGCCGGCGGACGGTGACGGAGCCGTGCCGCCCGTCGATGCCCCGGTGCCCGTTCCGCGGCAGCAGAACCACGGCGACTGGGACCAGGCGGCGTACGCCCCCGCCGAGTACGACTCCTACGGCGCGTACGACGGCGAGCAGCACCCGGGTGCCCAGGAGCAGTACGACGCGGGCGTCTACGGACAGCAGCCGTACCAGGGGGACCCCTATCAGGCGGGCGCCTACCAGAGCGGTCAGGGCGGCGAGTACGGGACGGGGCAGTACGACCCGTACGCCTACGGCGACCCCGCCGACCCGTCACAGGCCGGCGCGTACGACCCCGCCCACGGTCAGGCCTACGGGCACAACGGCTACGACACGCCGTACGACCCCACCCGGCCGCACCACCCCACCCGGCCGCACCACCCCCACGGCACCGGCAATGAGCGCCCCGACGGGAGCCAGCAGTGAAGCGCACCACCCTGTCCCTGTTCGCGGGCACCGCGGCGCTCGCCGCCGTCACCGGGTTCGCGGCCGTCTCCGCACCGGGCGACCCCGGCGCGGACACCGCCGAGCCGGCCGCCGTACTGCCGGTGGAGCGCAGCAGCCTGCTGTGCCCGGCGCCCAGCAACTCCGACCTCGCCGAGACGTCGTACACCTCCTTCACGCCCGTCACCAAGGGCGCCGACGAGAAGGGCACGGCCGCGCTCGAGGCGGCGACGGCCGAGTCGGAGGACGCGAAGGACGGCGACAAGGGGGAGCAGAAGGAGGGCCAGGACGAGAAGTCCGGCGACAAGGCGGGCAAGCCCGTCGTGCAGCCCGAGAAGCCCGGCACGCCCGCCACCGGCAAGGCCTCCGGCGCCGACACACCCGCGCTGATCGGCACCGCCGAGGGAAGCCACGCCCCCGGCTGGACCGTTCAGCAGACCACCGAGGTCGCCGTCGGGACGGGCCGCGGACTGCTGGGCCTCGACTGCACGGCGCCGGACACGGAGTTCTGGTTCCCGGGCGCCAGCACGTCGACCGGCCGTACCGACTACGTGCACCTCACGAATCCCGACGACTCCGCGGCCGTCGTCGACATCGAGCTCTACGGCAAGGACGGCGCCCTGAAGTCCACGGTGGGGGAGGGCATCACCGTCCCGCCGAACTCCAGCGAGTCCCTCCTGCTGTCCACGCTCAGCGACGAGAAGCAGACCGACGTGACCGTGCACGTCGGTGTGCGCAGCGGCCGGCTCGGCGCCGCGGTGCAGGCCCTGGACGACAAGACCGGCGGCGACTGGCTGACCGCCGCCGCGGACCCGGCGGGCGAGCTGGTGGTGCCGGGCATCCCCGAGGACGCCGCAGCCGTCCGCCTGGTGCTGTTCACGCCCGGTGGCAGCGACGCGGACCTGAAGGTGCGGCTCGCCTCCCCGTCCGGGACGATCACGCCCGCCGGGCACGAGACCGTGCACGTCAAGGCGGGCATGACGACCGGTGTCGACCTCGGCGAGGTCACGCGCGGCGAGGCCGGTTCGCTGGTGCTGACGCCGACGAGCGGGTCCGTGCCGGTCGTGGCCGCGGTCCGGGTCGTGCGCGGCGAGGGCGGCGAGCAGGAGTCGGCGTTCATCCCGGCCTCCGACCCGGTCGGGGCACGCGCGACGGCCGCGGACAACCGGGCCGAGAGGACGACCCTGTCCATCACCGCGCCGGACCAGGCCGCGAAGGTCAAAGTCACGGCATCGGCGGGCTCCGAGGACGGCACGACGGCGAGCAAGACGTTCACGATCAAGGGCGGCACGACCCAGAAGGTCGAGGCGCCGGTCCCGGCCGGACTCGAGGGCGCCTACGCCCTGACGGTGGAGACGGTCTCGGGCGGCCCGGCGTACGCCTCACGCACCCTGACCGGCGAGGACGACGACGTGGCGTCCTTCACGGTGCAGACGCTCCCGGACGACCGGGGCATGGTCTCGGTACCGAAGGCGGAGGAGGACCTGAGCGTCCTGCAGCAGTGACGCGCCCGTCCCGTTCAGTCCTCTCCGTACCGCGGGTCGACCGTCTCCGGCGTCAGCCCCAGCAGCTCCGCCACCTGCTCCACGACGACCTCGTGCACCAGCGCCGCCCGCTCGTCCCGCCCCTTGGTGCGGATCTCGACCGGCCGCCGGTACACGACCACCCGCCCCCGCCGCCCGTCCCGCGAGGGCACCGTCCCGCCGAGCGGCACGGCCTCGTCGCTCCACGCCTCCCCGGCCCCGCCGCCGTCCAGCCGCGGCACGTCGAGGACGAGGAAGTCGATGTCGGCGAGCTGTGGCCACCGCCGTTCCAGGCGTTCCACGGAGTCCTGCACGAGGTCCGCGAACACCTCGCCGCGGCTCGCGGCGAGCGGTACCTGAGGGGGCGCGATCGGGCCGCGCATGCCCCGGCCGTGGCGATCACGGCTGCGGGGCCCTGGCCGGCCGGCGTCACGGGGCGTCACGGGGTTGTCCATCACTGGTGAAGGGTAGTCCTCGGCGGTTCCGCGCGCCGGACCGCACACGCGGCCCGGGGGCGCGCCGCGGCCTTCCGTACGCATGTCGCCGAATGACCGTTCCAGCCAAGCTCGGGCTCGATTCCGTATCTCTCCGCGACCGCCGATCTCAAGGGAAATGTCACTGTTCGCATCGTTTCGCGACCGCTCACCGACCCGTCCGACATCCCGGACCGGGTCGTCCGCGCAGGTCAACGAGGGGTGTCCGGGAGGCGGTGTGTCCCGTTTCACACCGCGACACGGTGGTGTGACCTGGTGGGGAGTCGTCGCGGCCCGCTCAAGAGTGCGGTACCGTCCAACATCGTGAGCCCTGTACGTCGCTGTTCGCGCACCGCCTGCGGCCGTCCCGCCGTCGCGACGCTGACGTACGTCTACGCCGACTCGACCGCGGTCCTCGGCCCGCTCGCCACCTACGCCGAACCCCACTGCTACGACCTGTGTGCCGAGCACTCCGAGCGCCTCACCGCCCCGCGTGGCTGGGAGGTCGTCCGCCTCCTCGACGGCTCGGCCCCGGCCCGCCCCAGCGGTGACGACCTGGAAGCGCTCGCCAACGCGGTCCGTGAGGCGGCCCGCCCCCAGGAGCGGGCGGCGGAGGCCGGTGGCGGTCCCCGCGCGGCCGACCCGATGGAGGTCGCGCGCCGCGGCCACCTGCGCGTGCTGCGCTCGCCGGACAACTGACGCCACTCCACTCCCTCCCGCGCCGAACCGTTGCTGCAGATCCGTTTACCGCACACCCATTGACGCAGCGTTGTCGCGGACACGACCATTCCGGGAGTCGCGAGAAACCGCTTTCGCATGGCGGAATCCGGGGAGGCGCCCGTGTACGTCCAGGAACTGGAACCCGTCGCCGGCTCGCTCGGCCTGTCCGCGCTGGTGGCGGCCCTGCCCCTGGTGATCGTCCTCGTCCTGCTGGGCGGCGTCCGCATGAAGGCGCACCTGGCGGGCCTCACCGGCCTCCTGGCGGCCGTACTCGTCGCCTGGCTCGCCTACGGCATGCCACTGGACCAGACGGCCTCCAGCGCCGCACAGGGCGCCGTGTTCGGCGTCTTCCCCATCCTGTGGATCGTCGTGAACGCCCTGTGGGTGTACCGCATGACCGTCCGCACCCGGCACTTCGACATCCTCCGCCGCTCCTTCGGGCGGCTGTCCGACGACCCGCGCATCCAGGCCCTGGTCGTCGCCTTCTGCTTCGGCGCGCTGCTGGAGGCGCTCGCCGGGTTCGGGGCGCCCGTCGCGATCTGCTCGGTCATGCTCGTCGCCCTCGGCTTCGACCCGGTGCGCGCCGCCGTCGTCTCGCTCGTCGCCAACACCGCCCCGGTCGCCTTCGGCGCGATGGGCACCCCCGTGGTGACGCTGGCCCAGGTCACCGGGCTGCCGCTGGACGACGTCGCCTCCGTGGTGGGCCGTCAGACGCCCCTGCTGGCCCTCGTCGTGCCGCTGCTGCTGGTCGCCCTGGTGGACGGGCGGCGCGGGCTGCGCGAAACGTGGGTGCCAGCGCTGGCCTGCGGCGTCGCCTTCGCCGTCGCCCAGTTCGTCGCCTCCAACTACGTCTCCGCCCAGCTCGCCGACATCGGCGCCGCCCTCCTCGGCGCCGGCGCCCTGGTCGCCGTGCCGCGGGCCCGCAGGCCCGCCGCCGAGCCCGTACGCACCGCCGTCCTCACCGGCGTACGCAGCGAGGAACTGGACGAGCGGGACCCGCACCGGGAGGTCGTACGGGCCTACGCGCCCTACGCCCTGATCGTCGCCGTCTTCTCCGTCGCGCAGATCCCGGCGGTCAAGGACTGGCTGGCGCGGGCGACCCAGACGTACGACTGGCCGTTCCTGGACGTCGTCGACCCGGAGGGCAACCCCGTCGGCGGCAACGCCTTCTCCCTGCCGATCGTGTCCACCGGCGGCACGCTCGTGCTGCTCGCCGGTCTCGCCACGGCCGCCGTCCTCGGCGTGCACGCGCGCGTGGCGGTCAGGGAATGGCTCGCGACGGTGCGCGAGCTGCGGTTCGCGATCCTCACCGTGACCTCCGTCCTCGCCCTCGCCTATGTCATGAACCTCTCCGGGCAGGCCGCCACCATCGGCCACTTCGTCGCGGCGGCCGGGGCCGGGCTCGCCTTCCTGTCGCCGGTGCTGGGCTGGTTCGGCGTCGCCGTCTCCGGCTCCGACACCTCCGCCAACGCGCTCTTCGGCGCCCTCCAGGTGACCGCCGCGCGGGAGTCGGGTCTGTCGCCGGAGCTGCTCGCCGCCGCGAACAGTTCGGGCGGCGTACTCGGCAAGATGATCTCCCCGCAGAACCTCACCATCGCCTGCGCGGCCGTCGGCCTCGCGGGCCGCGAGGGAGACCTGCTGCGCAAGGTGCTGCCCTGGAGCCTGGGCCTGCTGCTGGTGATGTGCCTGATCGTGGTCGGCCAGTCGACGCCGGTCCTGGGCTGGATGCTGCCCTGACCTTCCACGACCCCGCGACGCCCGGCCGGCGGTTGCGGGTAGTTTGTGGGCTCCGACAGGACTTTCAGGAAGGTTGGCCGTGGCTGCTGATCTGTCGCAGATCGTGAAGGCGTACGACGTACGCGGTGTGGTCCCGGACCAGTGGGACGAGTCGCTGGCCGAGCTGTTCGGCGCGGCCTTCGTCGAGCTGACCGGCGCGAGCGCCGTCGTGGTCGGCCACGACATGCGACCCTCCTCGCCCGGCCTGTCCGGCGCCTTCGCGCGCGGGGCGGCGGCTCGCGGCGCCGACGTCACCGAGATCGGCCTGTGCTCCACGGACCAGCTGTACTACGCCTCCGGTGCCCTGGGTCTGCCGGGCGCCATGTTCACGGCCTCGCACAACCCGGCCCAGTACAACGGCATCAAGCTGTGCCGCGCGGGAGCGGCCCCCGTCGGCCAGGACACGGGCCTCGCGCAGATCCGCGCGCTCGTGGAGCGCTGGAGCGAGACCGGCGCCCCCGAACCGGCCGCACGCCCCGGCACGGTCACCCGCCGCGACACCCTCGCCGACTACGCGGCCCACCTGCGCTCCCTCGTCGACCTCACCACCATCCGCCCCCTGAAGGTGGTCGTCGACGCGGGCAACGGCATGGGCGGCCACACCGTCCCCTCGGTCTTCACCGGCCTGCCCCTCGACCTCGTGCCGATGTACTTCGAACTCGACGGCACCTTCCCCAACCACGAGGCCAACCCCCTCGACCCGGCCAACCTCGTCGACCTCCAGCAGCGCGTCCGCGAGGAGGGCGCCGACCTCGGCCTCGCCTTCGACGGCGACGCCGACCGCTGCTTCGTCGTCGACCAGAACGGCGACCCGGTCTCCCCGTCCGCCGTGACCGCCCTGGTGGCCGCTCGCGAGCTCGCCCGCAACGGCGGCCAGGGCACCGTCATCCACAACCTGATCACCTCCTGGTCCGTCCCGGAGGTGGTGCGGGAGAACGGCGGCACGCCCGAACGCACCCGTGTGGGCCACTCCTTCATCAAGGCCGAGATGGCCAGGACCGGCGCCATCTTCGGCGGCGAGCACTCCGCGCACTACTACTTCCGCGACTTCTGGAACGCCGACACGGGCATGCTGGCCGCCCTCCACGTCCTCGCCGCCCTCGGCGGCCAGCCGGGCACCCTGTCCGCCCTGGTCGCCCAGTACGACCGCTACGCGGGCTCCGGCGAGATCAACTCCACCGTCGCCGACCAGGCCGACCGCCTCGCCGCGATCAGGGCCGCCTACGAGGGCCGCGACGACGTCACCCTGGACGACCTCGACGGCCTCACCGTGTCGTCGGCCGACTGGTGGTTCAACGTCCGCCCCTCCAACACCGAGCCCCTGCTCCGCCTGAACGCGGAGGCCCGCGACGAGGCGACGATGACGAAGATCCGCGACGAGGCCCTGACCATCATCCGCGCCTGACGCCGCCCCCCAGCTGCGGGCAGTCGTGCCGCTGGGGCGGCACGGGTGGGCGCAGCGGCACCCCGCCGCGCCGGGCAGCGCGACCCACCCCCGGCCCGCACCAACGCCGGGCAACCGGCCTGCGTGGGGCCGCGCACCCACCCCCGACGCCCACACCCCCGCCGGGCACCCCCCACCTGCCCCGTACCCACGCACCCGCCCCCACACCGGCGGTACCCTGACCAGCACATCCACACAAACCCAACCGCCCCCGAAGGGAACCCCCATGCCGCTCGAAGCCGGCCTCCTGGAGATCCTCGCCTGCCCGGCCTGCCACGCCCCCCTCAAGGAGCAGGACGCCGAGCTGATCTGCACCGGCCAGGACTGCGGCCTGGCGTACCCGGTGCGCGACGGCATCCCCGTCCTCCTCGTCGACGAGGCCCGCCGCCCCGAGTAACCGACGGCCCGCCGCCACCCGCCGCGCACCCCGACGAACGCTCCCGGCGATCGGAGACAGCCGCCATGCTCGACGAAACGCTCCTCGACTCCCCGGAGCGCCTCACGGACGCCGACCGCCGCGGGCTCCTGCGCGGCGCCGCCGAGGCCGGTGCCCGCGTCCGCACCGCCGCCCGGCACGCCGCCGAGGCCGGCGTCGGCAACCTCAAGCCCGACGGCCGCCCCCGCGCCGTCCTCATCGCCGGCCCCGGCGCCGCCGCCACCCACGCCGCCGACCTCCTCGGCACCCTGGCAGGCGCAGGCAGCCCCGTCACCCGCCTCGCCCCCACCGGCGTCGCCCCCGCCGCCGGCGCCCTGCGCTGGGAACTGCCCGGCTGGGCTGGCTCCGTCGACCTCCTGCTGATCGCCACCCCCGACGGCACCGAGCCGGGCCTCGCCCTGCTCTCCGAACAGGCCTACCGCCGGGGCTGCACGGTCGTCGCCGTCGCCCCCGCCCGCTCCCCGCTCAGCGAGTCGGTGAACGCCTCGCACGGCCTGTTCATCCCCATGGCGACCGCGCCCTACGACCACGACGAACCCCTCGCCGGCGCCGCCCCCGGCGTGCTGTGGGCGCTGCTCACCCCGCTCCTCGCGCTCCTCGACCGCACCGGCCTGCTCGAAGCACCCCCCGAGGCCGTCGAGAAGGTCGCCGACCGCCTCGACCGCATCGCCGAGCGCTGCGGGCCCGCGATCGCGACCTACAGCAACCCCGCCAAGACCCTGGCGGCCGAGCTCGCCGACTCCCTCCCCGCCATCTGGACCGAGGGCACCTCCGCCGGACCGGCGGGCCGCCGCTTCGCCGCCGCCCTCGCCGAACTGTCCGGCACCCCGGCCGTCGTCGCCGAACTCCCCGAGGCCCTGGACGCGCACAACGCCCTGCTCGCCGGCCGGCTCGCCGCCGCAGCCGACCCCGACGACTTCTTCCGCGACCGCGTCGAGGACACACCGACCCTGCACGCGCGCGTGGTGCTCCTGCGCGACCGCCCCATCGGAGGCCTCACCGCCGCCCCCGGCGCCCGTGACCTCGCCCTCGGCCACAACACGCCGATCAGCGAGCTGGAACCCGAAGCGGGCGGCGAGCTGGAGACCCTCGCCGAACTGATCGCCATCACGGATTTCGCCGCCGTTTACCTGGCCCTCGCCTCGGGCGCCTGATCTCGTACGCACCACCGCGTACACCTCCGTACGCCAAGGACACGCACCGGCAGAGAGAGCCCATGGACCGCCTCGACAACACCGTCCGCCCCTACGCCTGGGGTTCCACCACCGCGATCCCGGCCCTGCTCGGGACCGAGCCGACCGGCGAACCGCAGGCGGAGATGTGGATGGGCGCCCACCCCGGCGCCCCCTCCCGCACCGGCCGGGGCACCCTCGCCGACGTCGTCGACGCCGACCCCGAGAAGGAACTGGGCGCCGCCTCCGTGGCCAGGTTCGGCCCCCGGCTGCCCTTCCTCCTCAAGCTCCTCGCCGCCGGCGCCCCGCTCTCCCTCCAGGTCCACCCCGACCTCGCGCAGGCCGGGGCCGGCTACGAGGACGAAGAGCGCCGCGGCGTCCCCCTCGACGCCCCGCACCGCAACTACAAGGACGCCAACCACAAGCCCGAACTGATCTGCGCCCTCACCGAGTTCGACGGCCTGTGCGGCTTCCGCCCGCCCACCGAGACCGCCGACCTCATCGACGGGCTCGGCATCGCCTCCCTCAAGCCCTACGCCGACCTGCTGCGCGCCCAGCCCGAGGACGCCGCCCTGCGCGAGGTCCTCACCGCGATCCTCACCGCCGACCCCGAGGACATGTCCCGCACGGTCACCGAGACCGCGGCCGCCTGCGACCGCCTCGGCGGCCCCTACGCGCCCTACGCCGACATCGCCCACCACTACCCGGGCGACCCCGGCGTGCTCGCCGCCCTGCTCCTCAACCACGTCCGGCTCCAGCCCGGCGAGGCCCTGTACCTCGGCGCCGGCATCCCGCACGCCTACCTCGACGGCCTCGGCGTCGAGATCATGGCCAACTCCGACAACGTCCTGCGGTGCGGCCTCACCCCCAAGCACGTCGACGTCCCCGAACTCCTGCGCGTCGTCCGCTTCGAGGCCGGCGACCCCGGCGTCCTGCGCCCGGAGGCGTCCCCCGACGGCGAGGAGGCCTACGACACCCCGACCGACGAGTTCCGCCTGTCCCGGTACGTCCTGCCCGAGGGCGCCGCCGCCCACGACCTCACCCTGCCCGCCCCGCAGATCCTGCTCTGCACGGCCGGCACCGTACGAACGGGCGAACACGAACTGACCCCCGGCCGCTCCGTCTTCGTCCCGGCCGGCGAGCAGGCCGACGTGTCCGGAAGCGGCACGCTCTTCCGGGCCACCGTGCGCCTCTGACGGCGACCGACGCCGGACTGAGAGGCACCCGACGGGGCATCCGGCGCTTTGGGACCCGCGCGGGCTGCAACAATGGCGCACCGCTAGCAGACCAGGCAGACGAAGGCGAAGGGACAACGCGACACATGAGCGCGTCAGGCGGAACCAAGGCGATCGTGGCGGCACTGCTCGCCAACCTCTCGATCGCGGTAGCGAAATTCGTGGCGTTCCTCTTCAGCGGATCGTCGTCGATGCTCGCCGAGTCCGTGCACTCCCTCGCCGACTCCGGCAACCAGGGACTCCTGCTCCTCGGCGGCAAGCGCGCCCAGCGCGCCGCCACCCCGCAACACCCCTTCGGCTACGGCCGGGAACGCTACATCTACGCATTCCTGGTCTCCATCGTCCTCTTCTCGGTCGGCGGCATGTTCGCCCTCTACGAGGGCTACGAGAAGATCAAGCACCCGCACGAGATCGAGCACTGGTACTGGCCGGTGGGCGTCCTGGTCTTCGCGATCATCGCCGAGGCCTTCTCCTTCCGGACCGCCATCAAGGAGTCCAACGCCCTGCGCGGGAAGAAGTCCTGGAAGGAGTTCGTCCGCCACGCCAAGGCCCCCGAGTTGCCGGTCGTCCTCCTGGAGGACCTCGGGGCCCTGGTCGGCCTGATCCTCGCCCTCGGCGGCGTCGGAATGGCCCTGCTCACCGGTGACGGCGTCTGGGACGGCATCGGCACCCTCTGCATCGGCGTGCTGCTCATCCTCATCGCGCTGGTCCTGGCCGTCGAGACCAAGTCCCTGCTCCTCGGCGAGGCCGCGGGCACCGAGGCCGTCGAGCAGATCGAGGCCGCGATCGTCGCGGGCGACACCGTCACCGGCGTCATCCACATGCGCACGCTCCACCTCGGCCCCGAGGAACTGCTCGTCGCCGCCAAGATCGCCGTCCGCCACGACGGCACGGCCACCGAGATCGCCTCCGCCATCGACGCCGCCGAGACCCGTATCCGCGAGGCCGTCCCGATCGCCCGCGTCATCTACCTGGAACCGGACATCTACAGCGAGACCGAGGCCGCCAAGGGCCCGGACCGCGAGGCCACCCCCGGCGGCCCCAGCACGCCCCCCGCCGCCCACTGACCTCGCTCCTTTCGCACCACCGGGCCCGTCGATCCACTCGGCGGGCCCATCGGCTTCTCCCCCCGGGGCCGCTCGTCACGCTTCGTGAACGTCCGGAAGTCTTCGGAGGCGGACTGGGGACGGCGGGCTCCACCGGTGTAGCTTGGGACGGAGCCAGACGTCGCTGCTGATGGCGGTCGGGCGGTCCAGACGGACCGACCGAGGGAGAGAGGGCCTCCGACGGACTGCGCTGCGCGTACGCGGGCATGCCTGTGTCCTCTTCTGGGCACCCCTGTGTCCGCCGCCGCGCAGGTCAGCCGTACCCACCTCGCCCCAACCCCGAGGAGCAGCTCGCAATGACGACTGTCGACAACCGACAGGACTTCAAGGTCGCCGACCTCTCCCTGGCCGCCTTCGGCCGCAAGGAGATCACCCTCGCCGAGCACGAGATGCCCGGCCTGATGGCGATCCGCAAGGAGTACGCCGAGGCGCGGCCTCTCGCCGGCGCCCGCGTCACCGGCTCCCTGCACATGACCGTGCAGACCGCCGTCCTCATCGAGACCCTGGTCGCCCTCGGCGCCGAGGTCCGCTGGGCGTCCTGCAACATCTTCTCCACCCAGGACCACGCCGCGGCCGCCATCGCCGTCGGCCCGAACGGCACGCCCGACAACCCGCAGGGCGTCCCGGTCTTCGCCTGGAAGGGCGAGACCCTTCAGGAGTACTGGTGGTGCACGGAGCAGGCCCTCACCTGGCCGAACACCCCCACCGGCGGCCCGAACATGATCCTGGACGACGGTGGTGACGCCACCCTCCTCGTCCACAAGGGCGTCGAGTACGAGAAGGACGGAAAGGTCCCCTCGCCCGACACCGCCGAGTCCGACGAGCACCGCGTCATCCTCGAACTCCTCACCCGCACGGTGAGCGAGAGCCCGCAGAAGTGGACCCAGCTGGCGTCCGAGATCCGCGGTGTGACCGAGGAGACGACGACGGGCGTCCACCGCCTGTACGAGATGCACCGCGACGGCACCCTGCTGTTCCCGGCGATCAACGTGAACGACGCGGTGACGAAGTCGAAGTTCGACAACAAGTACGGCTGCCGCCACTCCCTGGTCGACGGCATCAACCGCGCCACCGACGTCCTGATCGGCGGCAAGACCGCCGTCGTCTGCGGCTACGGCGACGTCGGCAAGGGCTGCGCCGAGTCCCTGCGCGGCCAGGGCGCCCGCGTGATCATCACGGAGATCGACCCGATCTGCGCGCTGCAGGCGGCGATGGACGGCTACCAGGTCACGACGCTGGACGAGGTCGTCGACAAGGCCGACATCTTCGTCACCACGACGGGCAACAAGGACATCATCATGGCCTCGGACATGGCCAAGATGAAGCACCAGGCGATCATCGGCAACATCGGTCACTTCGACAACGAGATCGACATGGCCGGCCTGGCGAAGACCCCCGGCATCGTCAAGGACGAGGTCAAGCCGCAGGTCCACACCTGGACCTACCCCGACGGCAAGGTCCTGATCGTGCTGTCCGAGGGCCGCCTGCTGAACCTGGGCAACGCCACCGGCCACCCGTCGTTCGTGATGTCCAACTCGTTCGCGGACCAGACGCTGGCCCAGATCGAGCTGTTCACCAAGCCCGACGAGTACCCGACCGACGTGTACGTGCTGCCCAAGCACCTGGACGAGAAGGTCGCCCGTCTCCACCTCGACTCCCTCGGCGTCAAGCTGACCACGCTCCGTCCGGAGCAGGCCGAGTACATCGGCGTCAAGGTCGAGGGCCCGTACAAGGCGGACCACTACCGCTACTGAGCCCACCGAGCCCAGCCGGCTCCTTCGAGACAGGCCCCCGCACCCCCGTGTCGGGGGCCTGCCCCGTTGAAGCCTCAGCGGCCGGACCAGCAGCCCGTCACCACCCAGGACCCTCCATGCCCCGCGGCCGGTATTCGCTCCACGATCCGCATGACCACACCCCCCTCGCCGAAGAACACTTCCAGTGCGCCCCCGGCCCCTCCGGCTGGCGCTACGTCTCCCGGCTGACCACACCCGCCGGAGACCAGCACGGCTCCGTCGACCTCGCCCTCGACGAACTCGGCCGTCCCATCCGCCTCGAACTCCACCTCGCGAGCTGGCAGGTCCGCGGCGCGGCCGTCGACGGTGTCACCTGGGTCCGTACCGACCCCACCGGAGTCCACGCCACCGAAGGCAACGCGCGCGCCCACGCCTTCACCGGCACCTCCCCGGCCTTCCTCGTCGCCACCACCCGTCTCCTGCGCCTCACCCCCTCCGCCGCGGCCACCCGCGTACGCCTCGTCGCCCTCACGGATCCGGTCCTCGCCCCCCGCACCCTGGACCAGTCCTGGGCCTTGGTGAACAGAGAAGCACACGCCACTGACAACGGCCCCCTGACCGTGGACGAATACCAGGTCACAGCCCTGGACACGGGCGAGCAGCATCCCGTGCACATCGCAGGGGACGTCGTACTCGCGGCCCCCGGAATCGAGTTGGAGGACCTCGCTTCGCCGCCGTCCGTGTTCGCGTGAGGCCACGGCCGGCGCCGCGGCCGCGCCCCCGCCCGAAGGCGGCCGGCACGTCCTACGCCGGCGGCACGAATCCCGTACCGGGCCGGCCGTCCGAAGACGAGGTCGGCGGCACCGCGGGAGGTGCTGCCGACGGTGGAACCGGCGGCGTCGTCGGATGGACCGGCGTGGGAGGAGCCACGGCCTCCGGCGCCGACGGCACTGCGGCAGAGGGCGCACCTCCGCCGGCGGGCGCACTCCCGAACGCCCGCCGGGCCTCCCGGGCCTGCCGCTCGTGCATCATCGCCGCCAGGTACGCGGCGGGCGGTACCTCCCGGGGCGCCGGAGCCCCCGTCCGGGCAGCCACGTCCGCGGCGAGCCGCTCCGCCATCGCCCAGCCGACCCGGGGATCCAGTTGCCCCATCCGCGTGAGGTACTGGCGTACGGCAAGCCACAGGTCGTCGGGCACCGCTGACAGGTCCAGCTCGGAGAACCGCCCGGCCAGCCAGGGCGGAGGGGGCGGCATGAAGCCCGTCGCCGGAACCGGCACCCGCTCCCGCACGACCAAGGTCCCCGCGAACACGTCACCGAGCCGCCGGCCCCGCGCCGACACCAGCGAGGCGATACAGGCGACGACACCGAACGTCATCAGGATCTCGATCACCCCGATCAGGCCCCGCACCAGCGAGTGCCGGAACCGGATCGGCCCGCCGTCGTCCCGCACCACCCGCAGCCCGCAGGCCATCTTGCCGAGCGACCGCCCGTGGCTGAGCGTCTCCACCGCGATCGGCCCGCCCACCAGGACGAGGACGAAGGCCGCGATCGACAGCGCGGTCTGCGCCGCCACGTCCAGGGAGGCGGTGGAGGCCACCAGCACGATGGTCACCGCCACGTAGACGGCCACCGCCACCGCCAGATCGAGCAGGACGGCCAGCGCCCTGCTGGGCAGCCTGGCGGGGCGCAGCTCCAGCGCCACGGCCTCGCCCGTCACCAGCTCGCTCACGCCTGCCACCCTTCCCCTCACTGCCCCCGCCCCGCCAGTCTGCCAAGCTGAGGACGCACCGCGCCGCAGTACGACAAGCTGATCCACGACGAGCCGCCGACGATAGCCGAGGAGCAGGCACACCGATGGACCTCGACGTCTTCGTCTCCGCCCACCGCGCGGAGTGGGACCGCCTCGACGCCCTGCTCCGGCGCCGGAGCCGACTGACCGGCGCCGAGACCGACGAACTCGTCACCCTCTACCAGCGCACGGCCACCCACCTCTCCCTGATCCAGTCCAGCGCACCCG
Source organism: Streptomyces sp. M92 (assembly GCF_028473745.1). NCBI lineage: Bacteria > Bacillati > Actinomycetota > Actinomycetes > Kitasatosporales > Streptomycetaceae > Streptomyces > Streptomyces sp. M92. The sequence goes on along the minus strand of NZ_CP101137.1, from coordinate 7,270,287 downwards.
ACCCGCAGCTGTCCGGACGGCTCAGCCAACTGGTGGCACGCGCGCGCAGTGCCGTGACAGGCACCCGCCGGGCCTCCTGGCGCGACGTCACCCGCTTCCTGACCCAGCAGTTTCCCGCCGCCGTCTACCGGGCCCGCCACTGGTGGGTCCCCACAGCCCTTCTGTCGACCGCCGTCGCGGCACTCCTGGGCTGGTGGATCGGCACGCACCCGGAAGTCCAGGCCACCATCGCGGCCCCCAGCGAACTGCGCGAGCTCACCCGTCCCGGCGGCCAGTACGAGACGTACTACTCGAGCCACCCCGCGGCGTCCTTCGCCGCGCAGGTATGGACGAACAACGCCTGGGCTGCCGCGCTCTGCTTGATCCTGGGTGTCTTCCTGGGCCTGCCGGTCATCTGGATCCTGTTCCAGAACATGCTCAACCTCGGCGTCGGCTTCGGCCTGATGTCGTCGGCCGGCCGCCTCGACACCTTCCTGGGTCTCGTACTGCCGCACGGTCTGCTCGAACTGACCGCGGTCTTCGTGGCCGCCGGCACCGGCCTCCGTCTCGGCTGGACACTCATCGACCCCGGCCCGCGCACCCGTCGCGCAGCCCTCGCGGAAGAAGGCCGGGCCGCCATCGGCATGGCGATCGGCCTCGCCCTGGTCCTGTTCGTCTCCGGAGCGATCGAAGGCTTCGTCACTCCCTCCGGCCTGCCCACCTGGGCCCGCATCGCCATCGGAGTCGTCGCCGAGCTGGCCTTCCTCGCCTACGTCTACGTCGTGGGCGGGCGTGCCGCGCGGGCCGGCGACACGGGCGACGTCGAGGCGTCCGAACGCAGCGCCACGGTGCCCACGGCCGCCTGATGTGCGTCAGCCCCCGTCGAGCTGCTACTGTCCTCTTCGTTCCCGCAAGAGCCGTTGACACGGACCGAGCGGGGAGGTAGATTCGAACAGTTGCCTGGAGAGGGGTTCACCCCCGGAGGGCGACGGTGAGAAACTATCGGCTTCCACCGGATCACAGAATTCGGCGAAGCACCTCCCGATGAATCGGAAATGAGCGGCCGGTCAGACCGGCTCAGAACTTCTGATAAAGTCGGAACCGCCGGAAAGGGAAACGCGAAAGCGGGAACCTGGAAAGCACCGAGGAAATCGGATCGGAAAGATCTGATAGAGTCGGAAACGCAAGACCGAAGGGAAGCGCCCGGAGGAAAGCCCGAGAGGGTGAGTACAAAGGAAGCGACCGTTCCTTGAGAACTCAACAGCGTGCCAAAAGTCAACGCCAGATATGTTGATACCCCGACCTGATCGGTTCGATCGGGTTGAGGTTCCTTTGAAATAACACAGCGAGGACGCTGTGAACGGTCGGACTATTCCTCCGACTGTTCCGCTCTCGTGGTGTCACCCGATTACGGGTAAACATTCACGGAGAGTTTGATCCTGGCTCAGGACGAACGCTGGCGGCGTGCTTAACACATGCAAGTCGAACGATGAACCACCTTCGGGTGGGGATTAGTGGCGAACGGGTGAGTAACACGTGGGCAATCTGCCCTGCACTCTGGGACAAGCCCTGGAAACGGGGTCTAATACCGGATACTGATCCTCGCGGGCATCCGTGAGGTTCGAAAGCTCCGGCGGTGCAGGATGAGCCCGCGGCCTATCAGCTTGTTGGTGAGGTAATGGCTCACCAAGGCGACGACGGGTAGCCGGCCTGAGAGGGCGACCGGCCACACTGGGACTGAGACACGGCCCAGACTCCTACGGGAGGCAGCAGTGGGGAATATTGCACAATGGGCGAAAGCCTGATGCAGCGACGCCGCGTGAGGGATGACGGCCTTCGGGTTGTAAACCTCTTTCAGCAGGGAAGAAGCGAAAGTGACGGTACCTGCAGAAGAAGCGCCGGCTAACTACGTGCCAGCAGCCGCGGTAATACGTAGGGCGCAAGCGTTGTCCGGAATTATTGGGCGTAAAGAGCTCGTAGGCGGCTTGTCACGTCGGTTGTGAAAGCCCGGGGCTTAACCCCGGGTCTGCAGTCGATACGGGCAGGCTAGAGTTCGGTAGGGGAGATCGGAATTCCTGGTGTAGCGGTGAAATGCGCAGATATCAGGAGGAACACCGGTGGCGAAGGCGGATCTCTGGGCCGATACTGACGCTGAGGAGCGAAAGCGTGGGGAGCGAACAGGATTAGATACCCTGGTAGTCCACGCCGTAAACGGTGGGCACTAGGTGTGGGCAACATTCCACGTTGTCCGTGCCGCAGCTAACGCATTAAGTGCCCCGCCTGGGGAGTACGGCCGCAAGGCTAAAACTCAAAGGAATTGACGGGGGCCCGCACAAGCGGCGGAGCATGTGGCTTAATTCGACGCAACGCGAAGAACCTTACCAAGGCTTGACATACACCGGAAAACCCTGGAGACAGGGTCCCCCTTGTGGTCGGTGTACAGGTGGTGCATGGCTGTCGTCAGCTCGTGTCGTGAGATGTTGGGTTAAGTCCCGCAACGAGCGCAACCCTTGTCCCGTGTTGCCAGCAAGCCCCTTCGGGGGTGTTGGGGACTCACGGGAGACCGCCGGGGTCAACTCGGAGGAAGGTGGGGACGACGTCAAGTCATCATGCCCCTTATGTCTTGGGCTGCACACGTGCTACAATGGCCGGTACAATGAGCTGCGATACCGCGAGGTGGAGCGAATCTCAAAAAGCCGGTCTCAGTTCGGATTGGGGTCTGCAACTCGACCCCATGAAGTCGGAGTCGCTAGTAATCGCAGATCAGCATTGCTGCGGTGAATACGTTCCCGGGCCTTGTACACACCGCCCGTCACGTCACGAAAGTCGGTAACACCCGAAGCCGGTGGCCCAACCCCTTGTGGGAGGGAGCTGTCGAAGGTGGGACTGGCGATTGGGACGAAGTCGTAACAAGGTAGCCGTACCGGAAGGTGCGGCTGGATCACCTCCTTTCTAAGGAGCACTTCTTATCCAGGCTTTGCTTGGTTCAGAGGCCAGCATGCGAGCGAACGTCTCGCACTGGTTGCTCATGGGTGGAACGTTGACTACTCGGTTCAGACCACGGGTCGGTGGCTGCTAGTACTGCTCTTCGGAGCGTGGAACGCATGATCACCGGGCGGGACTGGGCCGGGCACGCTGTTGGGTGTCTGAGGGAATGATCTTCCTTCAGTGCCGGCCCCAGTGCACTCGGGATGTGGTCCCGGGGTGATGGGTGGTTGGTCGTTGTTTGAGAACTGCACAGTGGACGCGAGCATCTGTGGCCAAGTTTTTAAGGGCGCACGGTGGATGCCTTGGCACCAGGAACCGATGAAGGACGTGGGAGGCCACGATAGGCCCCGGGGAGTCGTCAACCAGGCTTTGATCCGGGGGTGTCCGAATGGGGAAACCCGGCAGTCGTCATGGGCTGTCACCCGCTGCTGAACACATAGGCAGTGTGGAGGGAACGCGGGGAAGTGAAACATCTCAGTACCCGCAGGAAGAGAAAACAACCGTGATTCCGGGAGTAGTGGCGAGCGAAACTGGATGAGGCCAAACCGTATACGTGTGAGACCCGGCAGGGGTTGCGTGTGCGGGGTTGTGGGATCTCTCTTCTACGGTCTGCCGGCCGTAGGGCGAGTCAGAAACCGTTGATGTAGGCGAAGGACATGCGAAAGGTCCGGCGTAGAGGGTAAGACCCCCGTAGTCGAAACGTCAGCGGCTTGCTTGAGAGACACCCAAGTAGCACGGGGCCCGAGAAATCCCGTGTGAATCTGGCGGGACCACCCGCTAAGCCTAAATATTCCCTGGTGACCGATAGCGGATAGTACCGTGAGGGAATGGTGAAAAGTACCGCGGGAGCGGAGTGAAATAGTACCTGAAACCGTGTGCCTACAAGCCGTGGGAGCGTCGCGCAGGGACTTGTCCTTGCGTCGTGACTGCGTGCCTTTTGAAGAATGAGCCTGCGAGTTTGCGGTGTGTTGCGAGGTTAACCCGTTGTGGGGTAGCCGTAGCGAAAGCGAGTCCGAACAGGGCGGTTGAGTAGCACGCTCAAGACCCGAAGCGGAGTGATCTAGCCATGGGCAGGTTGAAGCGGAGGTAAGACTTCGTGGAGGACCGAACCCACCAGGGTTGAAAACCTGGGGGATGACCTGTGGTTAGGGGTGAAAGGCCAATCAAACTCCGTGATAGCTGGTTCTCCCCGAAATGCATTTAGGTGCAGCGTCGTGTGTTTCTTGCCGGAGGTAGAGCACTGGATAGGCGATGGGCCCTACCGGGTTACTGACCTTAGCCAAACTCCGAATGCCGGTAAGTGAGAGCGCGGCAGTGAGACTGTGGGGGATAAGCTCCATGGTCGAGAGGGAAACAGCCCAGAGCATCGACTAAGGCCCCTAAGCGTACGCTAAGTGGGAAAGGATGTGGAGTCGCACAGACAACCAGGAGGTTGGCTTAGAAGCAGCCACCCTTGAAAGAGTGCGTAATAGCTCACTGGTCTAGTGATTCCGCGCCGACAATGTAGCGGGGCTCAAGCGTACCGCCGAAGTCGTGTCATTGCAGCATGACGGCTAACGCCGGCTGTGATGGGTAGGGGAGCGTCGTGTGCCGGGTGAAGCAGCCGCGTAAGCGAGTTGTGGACGGTTCACGAGTGAGAATGCAGGCATGAGTAGCGATACAAACGTGAGAAACGTTTGCGCCGATTGACTAAGGGTTCCTGGGTCAAGCTGATCTGCCCAGGGTAAGTCGGGACCTAAGGCGAGGCCGACAGGCGTAGTCGATGGATAACCGGTTGATATTCCGGTACCCGCTGTGAAGCGTCAAACATCGAGCATCGTGATGCTAAGGCCGTGAAGCCGCCCTGGATCCTTCGGGTGAAGGGGAGTGGTGGAGCCGCTGAACCAAGCGGTTAGTAGGTGAGTGATGGGGTGACGCAGGAAGGTAGTCCATCCCGGGCGGTGGTTGTCCCGGGGTAAGGGTGTAGGCCGTGCGGTAGGTAAATCCGTCGCACACAAGGCTGAGACCTGATGCCGAGCCGATTGTGGTGAAGTGGATGATCCTATGCTGTCGAGAAAAGCCTCTAGCGAGTTTCATGGCGGCCCGTACCCTAAACCGACTCAGGTGGTCAGGTAGAGAATACCGAGGCGTTCGGGTGAACTATGGTTAAGGAACTCGGCAAAATGCCCCCGTAACTTCGGGAGAAGGGGGGCCACACCTGGTGATGATCTTTACGGTCTGAGCTGGGGGTGGCCGCAGAGACCAGCGAGAAGCGACTGTTTACTAAAAACACAGGTCCGTGCGAAGCCGTAAGGCGATGTATACGGACTGACGCCTGCCCGGTGCTGGAACGTTAAGGGGACCGGTTAGCTTGGATTCGTCCAGGCGAAGCTGAGAACTTAAGCGCCAGTAAACGGCGGTGGTAACTATAACCATCCTAAGGTAGCGAAATTCCTTGTCGGGTAAGTTCCGACCTGCACGAATGGCGTAACGACTTCTCGACTGTCTCAACCATAGGCCCGGTGAAATTGCACTACGAGTAAAGATGCTCGTTTCGCGCAGCAGGACGGAAAGACCCCGGGACCTTTACTACAGTTTGATATTGGTGTTCGGTTCGGCTTGTGTAGGATAGCTGGGAGACTTTGAAGCTCGCACGCCAGTGTGGGTGGAGTCGTCGTTGAAATACCAGTCTGGTCGTGCTGGATGTCTAACCTGGGTCCGTGATCCGGATCAGGGACAGTGTCTGATGGGTAGTTTAACTGGGGCGGTTGCCTCCTAAAGAGTAACGGAGGCGCCCAAAGGTTCCCTCAGCCTGGTTGGCAATCAGGTGTTGAGTGTAAGTGCACAAGGGAGCTTGACTGTGAGACCGACGGGTCGAGCAGGGACGAAAGTCGGGACTAGTGATCCGGCGGTGGCTTGTGGAAGCGCCGTCGCTCAACGGATAAAAGGTACCCCGGGGATAACAGGCTGATCTTCCCCAAGAGTCCATATCGACGGGATGGTTTGGCACCTCGATGTCGGCTCGTCGCATCCTGGGGCTGGAGTCGGTCCCAAGGGTTGGGCTGTTCGCCCATTAAAGCGGTACGCGAGCTGGGTTTAGAACGTCGTGAGACAGTTCGGTCCCTATCCGCTGTGCGCGTAGGAGTCTTGAGAAGGGCTGTCCCTAGTACGAGAGGACCGGGACGGACGAACCTCTGGTGTGCCAGTTGTTCTGCCAAGGGCATGGCTGGTTGGCTACGTTCGGGAGGGATAACCGCTGAAAGCATCTAAGCGGGAAGCCTGCTTCGAGATGAGGACTCCCACCCACTTGATGGGGTAAGGCTCCCAGTAGACGACTGGGTTGATAGGCCAGATATGGAAGCGCCGTAAGGTGTGGAGTTGACTGGTACTAATAGGCCGAGGGCTTGTCCTCAGTTGCTCGCGTCCACTGTGTTAGTTCTGAGGCAACGAACAGTTGCCGGCTTTCGAGCTGAACAGAACAATTGAAGAGTGTGCTTGTTCGCTCGAAACCATTAGGGTTTCGGTGGTCATAGCGTAGGGGAAACGCCCGGTTACATTCCGAACCCGGAAGCTAAGCCTTACAGCGCCGATGGTACTGCAGGGGGGACCCTGTGGGAGAGTAGGACGCCGCCGAACAATCTTTGGAAAGGACCCTTGGTCCCCAGCGTTCAGCTGGGGACCAAGGGTCCTTTCGTTTTTCCAGGGCGCGCCGGGTACCCGGCTGCGCGAGAATGACCTGCGGTACCGAAGACAGGAGTCACCCATGTCCACCAACTCTCCCGACGACCGACCGGAGCGCGATCAGCGGCGACGGGACAGTGGTGGCCGTGGTGACCGTTCCGGTCAGCGCGGGGACCGCGGCGGTTTCCGTCGCGACAACGACCGTGGTCGCGGTCCTGATCGCGGTGGGTTCCGACGGGACGACCGTCGAGGCGATGACCGTCGAGGTGACGACCGAGGGGGCCAGCGCGGCTTCCGTCGTGACGACCGTCGTGATGACCGGCGTGACGACAACCGTGGTGGCGGGTACGGGCGTCGCGATGACCGGGACCGTGGGCCGCGACGTGATGACCGGGACCGTGGCGGGGACCGTGGGTTCCGTCGTGACGACCGTGGTGGTGACCGCCCCTCCTTCCGCCGTGACGACCGTGGTGGTGACCGCCCATCCTTCCGCCGTGACGACCGTGGTGGTGACCGCCCCTCCTTCCGCCGCGATGACCGTGGTGATGACCGCCCCTCGTACCGCCGCGACGACCGTGGTGGCTTCGGCCGGCGCGACGACAGCCGTGGGGGCGACCGTGGCGGGTTCCGCGGCAGGGACGACCGCGGGGGGTTCCGAGGCCGCGACGACCGCGGCGGACGTGGTCCCCGGCGTGACGACCGAGGCGGGCGACCCGGTGGCTTCCGTGGGCGGGACGACCGGCAGGGCGGCGGTGGCCGCTTCCGCGAGGAGCGGGACCGGGACCGGGATCGCGAGCCCATCAAGCGTCTGCCGATCCCCGAGGAGGTCACGGGCGACGAGATCGACAAGGACGTACGGCAGGAGCTGCAGAGCCTGCCCAAGACGCTCGCGGAGGACGTCGCCAGGAACCTCGTGATGGTCGCCCGGCTCCTCGACGAGGACCCGGAGGCGGCGTACGGCTACTCGAGGGTGGCCCTGCGTCTGGCGTCCCGTGTCGCCGCCGTACGCGAGGCGGCCGGGTTCGCGGCGTACGCCAACCAGAAGTACAGCGAGGCCCTGGCGGAGTTCCGGGCCGCGCGCCGGATGACCGGCTCCGTGGAGCTGTGGCCGGTGATGGCGGACTGCGAGCGTGGACTCGGTCGGCCGGAGAAGGCGCTGGACATGGCCGGTGCCTCCGAGGTGCACAAGCTCGACAAGGCCGGTCAGGTCGAGATGCGCCTCGTGGCGGCCGGCGCCCGGCGCGACATGGGCCAGCTGGACGCGGCCATCGTGACGTTGCAGAGCCCGGAGCTGGCCTCCAACTCCGTACAGCCCTGGACGGCGCGGCTGCGGTACGCCTACGCCGACGCGCTGCTGGCCGCCGGCCGGGAGCGGGAGGCGCGGGAGTGGTTCGCGAAGGCCGTCGAGTCCGACCGGGACGGCAGCACGGACGCCTCCGACCGGCTGGCCGAGCTGGACGGAGTGGAGTTCATGGACGCCCTCGACGAGGGCGAGAGCGACGCGGGGAGCCAGTCCGTGGAAGACGCGGACGGCGACAAGGACTGACGTCCGCCAAGTGACGACGAAGGGGCGGGACCGGTACCGGTCCCGCCCCTTCGTCGTCACGGCTCGCGGCCCGTCACAGGTCCAGCGCGCGCAGCACCAGGCCCGAGGCAGGCTTGGGGCCGAAGGACGTCGACTTCCGGGGCATCGTCACGCCCTGCTGGGCCAGCTCGCGTACGACCTCCTCGCGGACGGGGTGCATCAGTACCGCCGTACCGCCGTCGCGTTCCGCCTTCTCCGCGGTGGCCGCCGTGTCGTGGATGTAGGAGACGTGGGCGGCGGAGTCGTCCGGGATGCGCCAGACGTGGGCCAGGAGCGTGGCGTGCAGGACGGTGGCGTCCAGGGTGCGCCACGCCTGAGGGCGGTCGGTGGGGACCGTGCGGTCCAGCAGGGCGGGGTCCGGCCGGTCGACGAGGTGGAAGGAGCCGTCACCGGCGAGCAGGAAGGCGTTGCCCGACTCGGCCGTCTTCGCCAGGTCCTCCATGGCCCGGGTCAGGGGGCCGTCGAGGCGGCGGACGCGGAAGTGGCCGTCCAGGGCGGCGACGGCGTCGTCCACCGGAAAGCCGTGCAGCAGGCGGTGGATGGCGCGGACCCGCAGCGGGTAGCGGGCCGTGTCGACCAGGAGGACGAGGCCGTGGTCCCAGGGGCTCGGGGAGGGGTGATCCGCGCGGAGCGTGCGGTAGGTGGCCCAGCGGTGGTGGCCGTCGGCGATGAGGGCCTGGTGCCGCGCCAGCTCCGAGCGGACACGGGCCAGGTCCTCGGCGTCGGTGAGCGACCACAGGCGGTGGCAGTAGCCGTCCTCCGTGGTCGTCGACAGCAGCGGCGGCCGTTCGGCGGTGCGTTCCACGACGGTCGTCGTGGCTGCCGTGGCGCCGTCGCCGCGGTAGGTGAGGAGCAGGGGTTCGAGGTTCGCCGAGGTGGCCCGCATGAGGGCCGCGCGGTCGGCGACGACGTGCGGCATGACGTCCTCGTGCGGGAGCACGACCTGCTCGGCGGGGTCGGACACGCGCAGAGCACCGATGATGCCGCGTTGCAGCATGCCTTCGCCGTCGCGCTGCTCGTAGACGTACAGGCCGGGCTCGGGGTCGGCGGTCAGTACGCCCTCCGACCTCCAGCGCCGCAGGGTCTCGGCGGCCTGTTCGTTGCGGGCCTCGGGCGTGGCGGCCTGGGGGAGGATCAGGCGGACGATGTTGTGCGGGTCGGCGGACTCGAGGTGGAGCAGGCCGTCGGGACGGACCACGACGTCGTAGGGCGGGGACGTCACGGCGGCCAGGCTGCCGACCCGGTCTGGGTCGTATCGGAGGCCTCGGAACGGGGTGAGTTCCAGGCCCCGGCGCGCCGTTGCTTCCGGGTGACCTGCTGTGTTCATCCCGGCATCGTACGTGTGTCAGTGGCATGGGGGATGATCGGGGGAAAGGCGTCGAACGAGGAGCGATGTGCAATGAGCCGGAGCGTCAGGACGAGGCCCGAGGGCTGTGGGCGGAGCCTGGGCGAGGCGTACGACACGGCGCTGCTCGACCTGGACGGGGTGGTGTACGCGGGGGGTGAGGCCATCGCCCACGCGGTCGAGTCGCTGTCCACGGCCCGCGCGGGCGGCATGCGCCTGGCGTACGTCACGAACAACGCGCTCCGGACTCCCGACGCGGTGGCCGCGCACCTGACCGAGCTGGGCATACCGACGGGCGCCGCCGACGTCATCACGTCGGCGCAGGCGGTGGCCCGGCTGATCGCCGAGCAGGTGCCGTCGGGCTCACGGGTGCTGGTGATCGGCGGTGAGGGGCTGCGGGTCGCCCTGCGGGAGCGGGGCCTGGAGCCGGTGGATTCGGCGGAGGACGATCCGGCGGCCGTCGTGCAGGGCTTCGGCGGGCCCGAGCTGCCGTGGGGGCGGTTCGCGGAGGCCTGCTACGCGATCGCGCGGGGGGTGCCCTGGTACGCCTCCAACACGGACCTGACGATCCCGGGCGCCCGGGGCATCGCACCGGGCAACGGCGCGGCGGTGGAGGTCGTCCGGATCGCCACCGGCGCCGAGCCGCGGGTCGCGGGCAAGCCGTTGCCGCCCATGCACCGGGAGACGATCCTGCGCACCGGCGCGCAGCGGCCGTTGGTGGTGGGGGACCGGCTGGACACGGACATCGAGGGCGCGTTCAACGGCGAGGTCGACTCGCTGCTCGTCCTGACCGGGGTGACCGACGGGGCGCGGCTGCTGGCGGCGCCGCCGCACCACCGGCCGACGTACGTCGACGCCGATCTGCGCGGGCTGCTCGGCGGGCAGCCGGAGGTCACGGAGGACGGGAGTGAGGGCTTCCGGTGCGGCGGCTGGACGGCGACGGCCGGCGCCGAGCGACTGGAGCTCGAGGGCGACGGCGCGGTGCTGGACGGGCTGCGTGCGCTGTGCGCGGCGGCCTGGACGGCGGGCGGGGAGGAGGGGTGTGCGCTGGATTCCGGGAAGCCGCTGGCGCGACTGGGGTTGTGAGCCGCCGTACGGGGCAGGAGCCCGGCTGCGAACGGAGACGTTCCGGGCGGCATCGGCGTCCTCGGGATCGTGATCGATTGGCAGGGTAGGCTAACCTAACCGCGTGTTGGTCGACAGTCCCCCCGAACAGCGCGCGGAGACCGCCCCCGCGCCGCCCCCGAAGCGCCGTGTCGTACGTGCCGTCGGGCTGCCCGTCTCGGCAGCGGTCCTGGTGTTCATCGCGTTGGCGAGCCTCGCGGTCGGCGCGAAGGACCTGTCCCTGGCGCAGGTCTGGCACGGCCTGTTCCACGACACGGGCACCTACAGCGACGTGGTCGTCGGCGAACGGCAGTCGCGGACCGTGCTCGGTCTGCTCGCGGGGGCCGCGCTCGGGCTCGCCGGAGCCGTCCTCCAGGCGCTCACCCGCAACCCGCTGGCCGACCCCGGCCTGCTCGGCATCAACGCGGGCGCCTCCGCGGCGGTCGTCACGGCCATCACCTTCTTCGGCGTCACCTCCCTGACCGGGTACGTGTGGTTCGCGTTCGCCGGGGCGGCGGGTGTGGGCGCGCTGGTCTGGTTCCTCGGCGGCAGCAGGGGGGCCACGCCGGTGCGGCTCGTCCTGGCCGGCACCGCGATCAGCGCCGCGCTCTTCGGCTACCTCCAAGCCGTGATGATCATGGACGACGCTGCGCTGGGCCGGATGCGTTTCTGGACGGTCGGGTCGCTGTCCTCGGCGACCGACGACACCATCATGGAAGTGCTGCCGTTCTTCGTGGTGGGCACGATCCTCGCCCTCGCCCTCTCCCGGCCCCTCAACGCCATGGAGATGGGCGACGACACCGCCAAGGCGCTCGGCGCCAACCTCAACCGCACCCGGGCGCTGTCCATGCTGGCCGCGACCGTGCTGTGCGGGGCGGCGACCGCCGCCTGCGGGCCGATCGTGTTCGTCGGTCTGATGGTCCCGCACATCGTCCGTTCCTTCACCGGGCCCGACATGCGCTGGATCCTGCCGTACGCCGCGATCCTGTCGCCCGTGCTGCTGCTGGGCGCCGACGTCCTCGGCCGGATCGTCGCCCGGCCCTCCGAGCTTCAGGTCGGCATCGTCACCGCCGTCCTGGGCGGCCCGGTCTTCATCTATCTCGTACGACGGCGGAGGACGGCCCAGCTGTGACCACGAAAGCCGTGAGGAAGAACCGTGCCGTGCGCAGTCCCGGCGGGCTGTCCTTCCGCCTCGACGTGCGGGCCACCGTCGTCGTCGCCCTGCTGCTGCTTCTCGCGCTGGCCGCGAGCGTCCTGCTGATCGGCACCGGCGACTTCGAGATACCGGCCGCCGATGTGCTCAGGACCCTGGTCGGCGGCGGCAACGCGAGCCAGGAGTTCATCGTCAACGAACTGCGGCTGCCGCGGGTCCTGGTCGGGCTTCTGGTCGGCGCCGCGCTGGGGATGGGCGGCGCGCTGTTCCAGGCCATCTCCCGCAACCCGCTCGGCAGCCCGGACGTGCTCGGCCTCGGGCAGGGCGCGACGGCCGGCGCCCTGACCATGATCGTGCTGTTCTCCGGGACCTCGGCGCAGGTGACCGGCGGCGCGCTCGTCGGCGGCCTGGTGACCGGCCTCGCCATCTATCTGCTCGCCTGGAAGCGGGGCGTGCACGGCTACCGGCTGGTTCTGGTCGGCATCGGCGTCTCCGCGATCGTCACGGCCGTCAACGGCTACCTGCTCACCCGGGCCGACATCGTCGACGCCTCCCGCGCGGTGGTCTGGATGACCGGCTCCCTCAACGGCCGCGACTGGGACCAGGTCTGGCCCCTGCTCGTGCTGTGCGCCGTGCTCGTCCCGCTGGTCCTCACCAACGGTCGCGCGCTGCGGATGATGGAGATGGGCGACGACGTCTCGTACGCCCTCGGAGTGCGCGTCGAGCGCGTGCGGGCCCTGCTGATGGTGGCGGCCGTGCTGCTCACCGCCGCCGCCACCGCCGCGGCGGGACCGGTCAGCTTCGTGGCGCTCACCGCGCCGCAGCTCGCCCGGCGCCTGACCCGCTCGCCCGGCCCCAACCTGCTGCCGTCCGTGTGCATGGGCGCCGCCCTGCTGGTCTCGGCCGACTTCGTCTCGCAGCGGGCCTTCGGCGCCGACCAGCTGCCCGTGGGCGTCGTCACCGGCGTGCTCGGCGGCGTCTACCTGCTGTGGCTGCTGGTCACCGAGCGCAAGGCGGGCCGGATATGAGCGCCGGCACCGGCGACCGCAGCGGGCTGAACAACCAAAGGAGCAACGTGAACCGCCTGACCGCCGAGAACGTCACCCTCGCCTACGACCAGCGGGTCATCGCGGAGAAGCTGTCGGTGGAGATACCCGACAACTCCTTCACGGTGATCGTCGGCCCGAACGCCTGCGGCAAGTCGACCCTGCTGCGCGCCCTGTCGCGGATGCTGAAGCCCACCCAGGGCCGGGTGCTGCTCGACGGTTCCGTCATCCAGTCGATGCCCGCCAAGCAGGTCGCCCGCACCCTCGGTCTGCTGCCCCAGTCGTCCATCGCCCCCGACGGCATCACCGTCGGCGACCTCGTCGGCCGCGGCCGCTACCCGCACCAGGGCATCCTGCGCCAGTGGTCGACCGAGGACGAGCGCGTCGTCCAGGAGTCGATGGCCCAGACCGGCATCGCGGAGCTGGCCGACCGCTACGTCGACGAACTCTCCGGCGGACAGCGCCAGCGCGTGTGGATCGCCATGGCCCTCGCCCAGCAGACCCCGCTGCTCCTGCTCGACGAGCCGACGACGTACCTCGACATCCAGCACCAGATCGACGTCCTCGACCTGTGCGCGGAGCTCCACGAGGAGCAGGGCCGCACCCTCGTCGCCGTGCTGCACGACCTCAACCACGCCGCCCGGTACGCCACCCACCTCATCGCCCTGCGCGGCGGGGAGATCATCGCCGAGGGCGCGCCGAAGGACATCGTCACCGCCGACCTGGTGGAGCGGGTCTTCGGGCTGCGCTGCCAGGTCATCGACGACCCCGAGACGGGTACGCCGCTGGTGGTGCCGGCCGCGCGCAAGGCACGGGGCGGCGGTCGAGCGGAGCTGGAGAAGGTGGCGGCTACAGAAGCTTCCTGAGGCGGAACAGGTCGCGCAGGCCCGCCTCCAGCTTCACCCGGCCCGAACCCCAGGCCCTGGCGAAGTTCAGCTCGCCGGCGACCAGGGCGACCAGGTCGTCCCCGGTCATCGCCAGCCTGATCTCGGCCTTCTCGCGCGGCGGGCCCTCCAGGGTCTCGCGCACGTCGATCCGGCCGTCCGCCATGCGTCCCGCGAAGGTGACGTCCAGGTCGGTGATGTGGCAGCTCACCGTGCGGTCCAGCTCGGCGGCGGACCGCACGTCCCCTTCGGCGTCGCCCATGTTGTCCGAGAGCTTCTCGAGTGCGGCGCGGCACTCCTCAGTCGTCGCCATCGGGACCGACGGTACCCCAGCGGTACGCGGTAGCGTCGGGGCATGAACGACGCAGTACCGGAACCGGAGGCACAGGAGGCCGGCGGGGCGGCGGCCGAGGCGCACGCGCCGGAGCATGCCCCCGCCGCCCCCGCCCCCCTGGACGTCCCGTGCACTCCCACCGGGAACGCCGAGGTGGACGCCCGGCTGTCCCGGCTGGCCGACGCCGACCACCTGACCACGGACGGACATGTCGAGGTGTACGAGGATGTACACCGGGGGCTGCGTGACGCGCTGACCGCGCTCGACGCCCGCCCGGGACCTGCGGTCCCGCCATCGCCGTACGAAAACAGGAGCTGAACCGAACGTGGCAGGAGTCGCACGCCGCCGTCTCGACGCGGAGCTGGTCCGCCGCAAGCTGGCGCGCTCGCGCGAGCACGCGAGCCAGCTGATCGCCGCCGGCCGGGTCTCCGTCGGCAAGACCGTCGCGACCAAGCCGGCCACGCAGGTGGAGACCGCCGCCGCGATCGTGGTGAGCGCCGACGACAGCGATCCCGACTACGTCTCGCGCGGCGGCCACAAGCTGGCCGGCGCCCTCGCGGCCTTCGTGCCGCAGGGGCTCGTCGTCGAGGGCCGGCGGGCGCTGGACGCCGGCGCGTCCACCGGCGGCTTCACCGACGTACTGCTGCGTGCGGGCGCCGCGCACGTCGTCGCCGTCGACGTCGGCTACGGGCAACTCGCCTGGTCCCTCCGGCAGGATGAACGCGTCACCGTCAAGGACCGTACGAACGTACGCGAGTTGACGCCGGAAGCGATCGATGGGGAGCCCGTGGACCTTGTCGTGGGGGATCTGTCCTTCATCCCGCTCGGACTGGTACTGCCCGCCCTGGTGCGGTGCACCCGGCCGGACGCCGACCTGGTGATGATGGTGAAGCCTCAGTTCGAGGTGGGCAAGGAGCGCCTCGGCAGCGGGGGAGTGGTGCGCAGTGCGCAGCTGCGCGCCGAGGCCGTGACGGGGGTCGCCCGCAGGGCCTGGGAGCTGGGGCTCGGTGTGAAGGGGGTCACCGCCAGTCCGCTGCCCGGACCCTCCGGGAACGTCGAGTACTTTCTGTGGCTCCGGGCCGGTGCCGGTGAACTGGACCCGGCCGACGTTGACCGTGCAGTGGCGGAGGGGCCGAGTTGACACAGAACCGAGCGCGTACTGTTTTCCTGCTCGCCCACACCGGGCGTCCCGCGGCCATCCGCAGCGCGGAGCTCGTGGTCAAGGGGCTGCTGCACGCCGGGCTCGGTGTGCGCGTCCTGGAGGCCGAGGCGTGCGACCTGCCGCTGCCGGAGGAGGTGGAGCTGGTCGGGGAGGCCACCCCGCAGTGCCTCGACGGGTGCGAGCTGCTCATCGTGCTCGGCGGTGACGGGACGCTGCTGCGCGGCGCCGAGTTCGCCCGTGCCTCCGGGGTGCCGATGCTCGGCGTCAACCTGGGCCGGGTCGGGTTCCTCGCGGAGGCCGAGCGCGACGATCTCGACAAGGTCGTCGACCGGGTGGTGAACCGGGCGTACGAGGTCGAGGAGCGGATGACCGTCGACGTCGTCGTGCACCGCAACGGCGACATCGTGCACACGGACTGGGCGCTGAACGAGGCGGCCGTGCAGAAGGCCGGTGCCGAGAAGCTGCTGGAAGTCGTGCTGGAGATCGACGGACGGCCGGTGACCGGGTTCGGCTGCGACGGCATCGTGCTGTCGACGCCGACCGGGTCTACGGCGTACGCCTTCTCGGCCGGGGGGCCGGTGGTCTGGCCCGAGGTGGAGGCGCTGCTGATGGTGCCGATCAGCGCGCACGCGCTGTTCGCGAAGCCGTTGGTGACGTCGCCGGATTCCGTGCTGGCGGTGGAGGTGCTGCCCCATATCCCGCCGGGTGTGCTGTGGTGTGACGGGCGGCGGACGGTGGAGTTGCCGCCGGGGGCGCGGGTGGAGGTCCGGCGGGGGGCGGTGCCGGTGCGGTTGGCCCGGTTGCACCATGCGTCTTTCACCGACCGGTTGGTGGCGAAGTTCGCTTTGCCGGTTTCCGGATGGCGTGGCGCTCCGCACTAGCGGACTCGATGGGGTGGTTCGGCACGTCGCGGAGGGCGGGCGCGTCGCGGCCGGTCGCGCAGTTCCCCGCGCCCTTGGGGCGGCATGCACTCGCGGGGGTGACATGAGTGGCCTGTGTGCGCTTCCTGCCCTGGACCTCGTATGGTCGTGTCCGTGCTTGAGGAGATGCGGATACGGTCGCTGGGAGTCATCGACGACGCCGTGGTCGAGCTGTCGCCCGGGTTCACCGCTGTCACCGGTGAGACGGGTGCGGGCAAGACCATGGTGGTCACCAGCCTCGGGCTGCTCCTGGGCGGCCGCGCGGACGCGGCGCTGGTACGGATCGGGGCCAAGAACGCGGTCGTCGAGGGGCGCATCGCCGTGCCCGACGACGCGGCGGCGGCGGTGCGGGCCGAGGAGGCCGGGGCCGAGCTGGACGACGGGGCGCTGCTGATCAGCCGTACCGTTTCCGCCGAGGGCCGCTCGCGCGCGCACCTGGGCGGACGGTCGGTGCCGGTGGGGATGCTCGCCGAGCTGGCCGACGAACTGGTGGCGGTGCACGGGCAGACCGACCAGCAGGGGCTGCTCAAGCTGACCCGGCAGCGGCAGGCGCTGGACCGGTACGCGGGTGACGCGGTCGCCGGGCCGCTCGCCAAGTACGCCGAGGCCTACCGGCGGCTGCGGGCCGTCGCCCGTGAGCTGGAGGAGATCACCACGCGCGCGCGTGAGCGCGCCCAGGAGGCCGATCTCCTGCGCTACGGCCTCGACGAGGTCGCTGCGGTCGAGCCGCGCGCCGGCGAGGACGCGGAGCTGGCGGAGGAGGCGGAGCGGCTCGGCCATGCCGAGGCGCTCGCGTCGGCCGCCACCGCCGCGCACGCCGCGCTGGCCGGCAATCCGGAGGACCCCGAGGGCGTCGACGCCTCCACGCTGGTCGCGGGCGCGCAGCGGGCCCTGGACGCCGTACGGGCGCACGACCCGGCGCTGGCCGCGCTCGCCGAGCGGATCGGCGAGGTGGGCATCCTGCTGCGGGACGTGGCCGGGGAGCTCGCCGGGTACGCCGACGACCTGGACGCCGACCCGCTGCGGCTGGCGGCGGTCGAGGAGCGGCGGGCCGCGCTCACCGCGCTGACCCGGAAGTACGGCGAGGACGTGGCCGCCGTGCTGACCTGGGCCGAGCAGGGCGCCGCGCGGCTGACCGAGCTGGACGGCGACGACGAGCGGATCGGTGAGCTGACCGCCGAACGGGACGCGCTCAGAACGGAGCTGGGCGGGCTGGCGCAGGCACTGACGGACGCGCGGACGGAGGCCGCCGAACGGTTCGCCGCCGCGGTCACCGCCGAGCTGGCCTCGCTCGCCATGCCGCACGCGCGCGTGTCCTTCGCGATCCGGCAGACGGAGGACCCGGAGGGCGTCGAGGTCGGTGGGCGCACGGTCGCCTACGGGCCCTCGGGCGCCGACGAGGTCGAGCTGCTGCTCGCCCCGCACCCGGGCGCGCCGCCCCGGCCGATCGCCAAGGGGGCGTCCGGCGGTGAGCTGTCGCGCGTGATGCTGGCGGTGGAGGTCGTGTTCGCGGGCACGGACCCGGTGCCGACGTACCTCTTCGACGAGGTGGACGCCGGTGTCGGCGGCAAGGCGGCGGTCGAGATCGGGCGGCGCCTGGCACGGCTCGCGAAGAACGCGCAGGTCGTGGTCGTCACGCACCTGCCGCAGGTGGCGGCGTTCGCCGACCGGCAGCTGCTGGTGGAGAAGACGAACGACGGGTCGGTGACCCGCTCGGGCGTCAAGGTCCTGGAGGGCGAGGAGCGGATCCGCGAGCTGTCCCGCATGCTGGCGGGCCAGGAGGACTCGGAGACGGCCCGCGCGCACGCGGAGGAACTGCTGGAGACGGCGCGGTCGGACGCGTAGGCGGGTCCGGGCGGCCGTGCGGTCGCGGCCGCGGTCGTGGCGGTGAGGGGCCGGCAGACCGTCGGCCACCGGGCGGGCGCCCGAAACGCCGCGTCCGGCGTCGGGACGCATGTCCCGGCGGGGCCCGGCGGCGCGTGCGCACGGCGCGGCCGGACGCACAGGTGGTCCGGGCGGGCTTCCGCGGCGGTAGGTCCCGGTCTCCGGCCGCGCGGGCGGGGCGACCTGCCCGGCGGGTTCGGCGGCACCGCTGCCGTCCTGGAGCGGGCTGACGTCCGGCGGAGGGGCGGAGGACGGGTCCCGTAGGGTGGCCCGATGATCGACCGTGTCCCCCAAAACGGCTCCTCCCTCGTCCTCGCCGCCGCCCTCGCGCGGACCGGCCTGACCGCGCTGCGTGCCGTGGCGCCGGGCGGCCGGGCGCGGTGGGAGCGGAGGAACCACGCCGGGCGGACCGTGGACCTGTACGCCGGGCCCGCGTGCGCGCTGGCGGCTGCCGTGGGGACGGCGCGGGTGCGGTCCGGTGTCGGACTCGCGGTACTCGCCGCGGGGGCCTGCGGGGCCTACGACGATGTGGCGGGCGCCGGTGACTCCCGGCGGGGTTTGCGGGCGCATCTGGCGGCGCTGCGGGACGGTGAGGTCACCAGTGGGACGGTGAAGCTCTTCGGGATCTCCGCGGCCGGGCTCGCCACCGGCGCGGTGCTGAAGGAACGGCCGCTGGACAAGGTGCTCGCGGGCGTCGTCGTGGCGGGGGCCGCGCACTTCGTCAACCTCGTGGACGTACGCCCGGGACGGGCCGCGGCGGCGGTGCTCGCGCTCGGGGCGCCGGGGCTGCTGCGGGAGGGGCCCGGGGCGGAGACGGCCGCCGTCGCCATGGGCGCCGCCGCGGCCGTACTGCCCGACGACCTCGCCGAGCGCACCATGCTCGGTGACACGGGGGCACACGCGCTGGGCGCGGCCCTGGGCGCCGCGGTGGTGGCCGGCAACGGCCGCGCGGGGCTCGCCGCGCACGCCGTCGCGCTCGTGGCCGCGGCCGCGTGCGGGGAGCGGGTGAGCGAGGCGGCACGTTCACTCGGGTGAGTGAACCGGCCCCGTCCCGTTGCCCGGACGGTCGCCCACGCGCGGCGGCCGTCGTTCCCGGAACACCCGTACGGCCTGGCATCCTTGACGGAGTGACGCCCGGGCCAGCACGCGGCGCACCCTCCCCGACCCATCGTTCTGTACGTTCTTCGTGACCGTCCCCGCCGAACCAGGAGCCCCGGCCAGGTGACCCCCGTGAGCAGCCTCGCACCGCACGGCCAGTCGCAGTTGCGCACCGTGCAGGTGCTGGGCGGCGGCAACGCCGGCAGCAGCGCGCACGTGCGCTCCCTGGCCGCGGGGCTCGTCGCACGGGGCGTGAACGTGACGGTGTGCGCCCCCGACGATGCGGAACGCACCTACGACTTCACCGGCACCGGAGCCGACCACGTGCACGTCCCGCGCAGCAGCGACCCGGTCTCCGTCGCCGCGCTGCGGGCGGTGTGCGCGGACGCCGACCTGGTGCACGCGCACGGGCTGCACGCCTCCTTCCGTGCCGCGCTCGCCCTCGGCGGGCGGCGGGTCCGCACGCCGTTCGTCGTGACCTGGCACGACCGCGTCCGTGCCGAAGGAGCCCGCGCCCACCTGCTGCGCGTACTGGAACGGCGGGTGATGAAGTCCGCCACCGTGGTGCTCGGCGCCACCTCGGAACTGGTCGACGGCGCCCGCCGGACGGGCGCGCGGGACGCCCGGCTCGCCCCCGTCGCGCTCCCCGCCCGGCCCTGCGGCACCGGCGAGTCCGACGACCCGGACGGGAGACGTCCGAAGATCCGTGCCGAACTCGGCGCTGTCGACCGTCCGTTGCTCATCGCCGTCGGCTCCCTGGAGCCGCACCGGGGCTACGACGTCCTGCTCGACGCCGCGCGTGCGTGGCGCGGCCTCGACCCGGCCCCGCTGGTCGTCGTCGCCGGGGAGGGCCCGCTGCGCGCCGAGTTGCAGCGCAGGATCGAGACCGAGAGGCTGCCGGTGCTGCTCATCGGCAGCCGCGACGACGTCACCGACCTGCTGGCCGCGGCCGACCTCGCGCTGCTGCCGAGCCGCCGCGAGGCACGCTCCGTCCTCGCCCAGGAGGCCCTGCACGCGCGCGTGCCGCTGGTCGCCGGCGCCGTGGGCGGCGTCCCCGAACTCGTCGGCGAGGCCGCCGAACTCGTCCCGGACGGGGACGCGGAAGCGCTGGCCGAAGCCGTCGTGCGCCTGCTCGGCGATCCCGGGCGGTGCGAGGAACTGCGCGACGAGGGAGTGCGGCAGGCGGCCACCTGGCCGACGGAGGACGAGACCGTCGCCCAGGTGCTCAGTGTCTACGACGAGTTGACCCGGCCCACGCCGCTGCTGTGAGGAGTCCGAGGCTCCCGGTCACGGCACGTGCCGGCGGGCGCGCAGGGCCAGGCTCAGCGCCAGGACGGTCTGCGGGTCGTCGAGGTCCGTGCCGAGCAACTCCCCGATCCGCGCCAGCCGGTTGTAGAGCGTCTGCCGGTTGAGGTGCAGCTCGCGCGCCGTCTCCGCCTTGCGGCCCGCGTGCGCCAGGTACGTCTGGAGCGTGGGCAGCAGGGGCGGCTTGGAACGGTCGTCGTGGTCGCGCAGCGGACCGATCGCCCGGTCCACGAACGCCGCGAGGTCCGGATGGTCGCGCAGCCGCCACAGCAGCAGGTCGATGTCGAGGCGCCGGGCGTCGTACCAGGGCCGGTCGGTGAGCCCTTGCGCGGCGGTCGCCGTCTCCGCCGCGTGCCTGAGCCCCGCCGACGCCGCCGCCCAGCCGCCGGCCACACCGACGACCACGACGGGCGGCTGCGCTCCCGGCCGCTGCATCCCGGCCCGCTCCGCGCCCGCCCGCAGCGCCGCCGCGACCCGGTCCGCGACCGCCGCCCGCTCCGACTCCGAGCGCAGGCCCAGCAGCAGTGGGACCCGGCCCTCCACCGGACGCACGCCCAGCAGCACCGGCACCCCGACCGACGCCAGTTCCTCGGCGACCGCCCGCGCCAGCACCGCCCAGCCGCCGCCGGCGGGGGACAGGGCGTCGCCGAGCCGCATCACCACGGGGAGCAGCGGGCCGGCCCCGGGCTTGAAGCCGAGGACGCGGGCCTGCGCCGGGGCGTCCTCAGCGGTGATCCGGCCCTCGGCGAGGTCGGTGAGGAAGTCGCCTCGCCCGCGCGCCGCCAGCTCCTCCTCCTGCCGTGCCTGCATCAGCACCACGGCGAGGATGCCGGCCGCCCGCTCCGCCGCCATCCGGTGCACCTGCGCCAGCGGGGACCGTACGGGGAGCATCACGAGCCGGGCGCGCACCGAACCGGGGCCGGGGCCCGCGCCGGTGCCCGGGCCGGGCGCGGTGCCCGCACCGGGGCCGCCGCCGGGCACGTCGACCAGGACCGAGCCCGCCGGGGGAGGGGCGTCCTTGTGCGGGCCGCGCAGGCCCTCCCACACCTGGAGCGGGTCGGCGCCCTCCGGGCCGGAGCCGGCGGCGTACAGCAGGCGGCCGTCGGTGGTCTCCAGGAAGACCGGGTTGTCGCCGAAGCCGGCGAGGATGCCGAGCACCTGGGGGACTCCGCCGCCGCCCAGCAGGGCGTCCGTGCAGCGGCGGTGGACCTCCTCGGCGCGCTGGAGGAGTGCGTAGTGGCCGTTGACGATCTCGGTGTGGATCTCCTCGGTGACCGTCACGAACGGCACCTCCCGGTGCAGCTGCACCAGCGGCAGGCCCGCCGTGCGGGCGGTGTCCACGAGAGCGGCGGGGAGGCGGGCGAAGCGCGGGCCGAGTTCCACGACGAGGGCGGCGATGCCGCGTTCCGCGAGGGTGCGGACGAAGGCGCGCTGCTCGGCGGGGCGGGTGCCGAGGCCGTAGCCGGTGGTGAGGAGGAGCTCGCCGCCCTTGAGGAGGGAGGCGATGTTGGGCACCTCGCCGGCGTGCACCCAGCGGACGGTGCGGTGCAGGCGGTCGGCGCCGGCGAGGATCTCCGGGAGGCCGCTGCGGAGGCCGGGGAGTTCCAGGGCGCGCTGCACGGTGATGCCCGTGGGCGGGGGTGCGGCGGCGGTGTTCATGGAGCGGACGGTACCCGGGGGTGTGCGCCGGGCACACCTCGCGTAAGCGATGGCTGAGGGCGGGACGGTGCCGACGGGGCGCGCAGGTCAGCCGGGCGGGACGGCGGCTGCCCGCGGCCAGGGCGGCGCGGGCAGCCGTTCGTCGGCCTCTGTGCGGCCCGCTAGCCCCCGTACGCCCCGCTCGCCGTCAGCCTCAGGGCCGTGTCGATCAAGGGGACGTGGCTGAAGGCCTGGGGGAAGTTGCCGACCTGGCGCTGGAGGCGGGGGTCCCACTCCTCGGCCAGGAGGCCCAGGTCGTTGCGGAGCGAGAGGAGCTTCTCGAAGAGCTTGCGCGCCTCGTCCACGCGGCCGATCATCGCCAGGTCGTCGGCCATCCAGAACGAGCAGGCCAGGAAGGCCCCCTCGTCGCCGGGCAGACCGTCCACGCCCTCGTCGCCGCCCTCCGTGGGGTAGCGCAGGATGAAGCCGTCCGAGGTGGACAGCTCCCGCTGGATGGCCTCGATGGTGCCGATGACCCGCTTGTCGTCCGGTGGCAGGAAGCCCATCTGCGGGATCAGCAGCAGCGAGGCGTCCAGCTCCTGGGAGCCGTAGGACTGCGTGAAGGTGTTGCGTTCCTTGTCGTAGCCCTTCTCGCAGACGTCCCGGTGGATGTCGTCGCGCAGCTGCTTCCAGCGCTCCAGCGGACCGTCGGCGTCGCCGGACTCGATCAGCTTGATGGTGCGGTCGACGGCGACCCAGGCCATCACCTTGGAGTGCACGAAGTGGCGGCGCGGGCCGCGCACCTCCCAGATGCCCTCGTCCGGCTCCTGCCAGTGGTCCTCCAGGTAGCGGATCAGCTTGAGCTGGAGCACCGAGGCGTAGTCGTTGCGGGCCAGGCCCGTCATGTGGCCCAGGTGCAGGGCCTCGGTGACCTCGCCGTAGACGTCGAGCTGGAGCTGGTGCGCGGCGCCGTTGCCGACCCGGACCGGGGTGGAGTCCTCGTAGCCCGGCAGCCAGTCCAGCTCCGCCTCGCCGAGTTCGCGCTCGCCGGCGATGCCGTACATGATCTGCAGGTTCTCCGGGTCGCCGGCGACCGCGCGCAGCAGCCACTCGCGCCAGGCGCGGGCCTCCTCGCGGTAGCCGGTGCGCAGCAGCGAGGACAGGGTGATCGCCGCGTCGCGCAGCCAGGTGTAGCGGTAGTCCCAGTTGCGGACGCCGCCGATGTCCTCCGGCAGGGAGGTGGTGGGCGCGGCGACGATGCCGCCGGTGGGGGCGTACGTCAGGGCCTTCAGCGTGATCAGGGAGCGGACCACGGCCTCCCGGTAGGGCCCGTGGTACGTGCAGTGCTCGACCCAGTCGCGCCAGAAGTCCTCGGTGGCCTCCAGGGACTGCTCCGGCTCCGGCAGCGGCGGGGGCTCCTTGTGCGAGGGCTCCCACGAGATGGTGAACGCGATCCGCTCACCCGGAGCGACCGTGAAGTCCGCGTACGTGGTGAGCGCCTTGCCGTAGGTCTCGGCCTCCGTGTCGAACCACACGGAGTCCGGGCCCGCGACGGCCACCGTGCGGCCCTCGTGCTTGCGCACCCACGGGACCACCCGGCCGTAGCTGAACCGCATCCTGAGCTCCGAGCGCATCGGCACCCGGCCGGAGACGCCCTCCACGATCCGGATCAGCTGCGGCGCGCCGTCGCGCGGCGGCATGAAATCGGTCACCCGGACCGTGCCGCGCGGGGTGTCCCACTCGGACTCCAGGATCAGGGAGTCGCCCCGGTAGGTCCGCCGGGCCGCGGTGGGCGGCTCGGCGCCGGGCGCGTAGGCGGGGCCCATCCGCCAGAAGCCGTGTTCCCCGGTTCCCAGCAGGCCCGCGAAGATGGCATGCGAGTCGAAGCGGGGCAGGCACAGCCAGTCGACTGTGCCGTCCCGGCAGACCAGCGCGGCGGTCTGCATGTCTCCGATGAGTGCGTAGTCTTCGATGCGCCCGGCCACGTGCAACTCCAGTCGAACGGCCACGTCACCCCCGCATGGGGGCGGTCGCTAGTGCGGTCAAGGGGGGTCAGGGGTGAGTCATGTGTCGTTGAGCCATGAAGCAAAGCAGCCGTCCGGCCGTGAAGCCAAACGCTGTGCCGCAAAAGACAATTGTTGCTCAACGGACTGACGAGCTCTCGTTGTTCCGGTGCTGACGGGCGGGGGGTGGTGCCGTGTCGCCGGGCGGGCTCG
Source organism: Streptomyces sp. M92 (assembly GCF_028473745.1). NCBI lineage: Bacteria > Bacillati > Actinomycetota > Actinomycetes > Kitasatosporales > Streptomycetaceae > Streptomyces > Streptomyces sp. M92. Next base: position 7,245,986 of record NZ_CP101137.1, on the reverse strand, counting down.
GCAGCGAACGTCCGAGCAGGATACGACGCACGTAGATGATCTGTGTGCCGCTCCGGACAACGCGCATCCGCCGAACGGGTGACCGCCGGGTGAGGAAACGGTGAGCCGCGTGCCAGGGTGACGGCATGTGCGCGGAGGGTGGCCGGAAGCCGTCGCCCCGCGGCGCTGATACGCTGGTAGCCCGTGGACCGGTGGGAGAAAAACCCCGGAACCGCAGCGACGGCGCCGCCGACGGCAACCCGGCTCGACCGGGTCGGACGACGGACGCACCGCACCCCAGACCGCGACCACGGGAGCCCCCTCTTGGCCATGCCGCCCAAATCTTCGACGACCAAGCACATCTTCGTCACCGGGGGTGTCGCCTCCTCGCTCGGCAAGGGGCTGACCGCCTCCAGCCTCGGCATGCTGCTCAAGGCGCGGGGTCTTCGCGTGGTGATGCAGAAGCTCGACCCTTACCTCAATGTCGACCCTGGCACGATGAACCCGTTCCAGCACGGTGAGGTCTTCGTCACCAACGACGGAGCCGAGACCGACCTGGACATCGGCCACTACGAGCGCTTCCTCGACCGCGACCTCGACGGCTCGGCGAACGTCACCACCGGCCAGGTGTACTCCACGGTGATCGCCAAGGAACGGCGCGGCGAGTACCTGGGCGACACGGTCCAGGTCATCCCGCACATCACCAACGAGATCAAGCACCGCATCCGTCGCATGGCGACCGACGAGGTCGACGTCGTGATCACCGAGGTCGGCGGCACGGTCGGCGACATCGAGTCGCTGCCGTTCCTGGAGACCGTCCGCCAGGTCCGGCACGAGGTCGGCCGCGACAACGTGTTCGTGGTGCACATCTCCCTCCTGCCCTACATCGGTCCCTCGGGCGAGCTGAAGACCAAGCCCACCCAGCACAGCGTCGCCGCGCTGCGCAACATCGGCATCCAGCCGGACGCCATCGTCCTGCGCTGCGACCGTGAGGTACCCACGGCGATCAAGCGCAAGATCTCCCTGATGTGCGACGTCGACGAGGCCGCCGTGGTGGCCTGCCCCGACGCCCGCTCGATCTACGACATCCCGAAGGTCGTGCACGCCGAGGGCCTGGACGCCTACGTGGTCCGCAAGATGGACCTGCCGTTCCGCGACGTGGACTGGACGACCTGGGACGACCTGCTCGACCGCGTCCACAAGCCCGAGCACGAGATCACCATGGCGCTGGTCGGCAAGTACATCGACCTGCCCGACGCCTACCTCTCGGTCACCGAGGCCCTGCGCGCCGGCGGCTTCGCCAACCGGGCCCGCGTGAAGATCAAGTGGGTCACGTCCGACGACTGCAAGACCCCGGCCGGTGCCAAGGCCCAGCTCGGCGACGTCGACGCGATCTGCATCCCGGGCGGCTTCGGCGAGCGCGGAGTGACCGGCAAGGTCGGCGCGATCAAGTACGCCCGTGAGAACAAGATCCCGCTGCTGGGGCTCTGCCTGGGCCTGCAGTGCATCGTGGTCGAGGCCGCGCGCAACCTGGCCGGTGTCGAGGACGCGAACTCCACCGAGTTCGACCCCGCCACCGCCCACCCGGTCGTCTCGACCATGGCCGAGCAGCTGGACATCGTGGCCGGTGAGGGCGACATGGGCGGCACCATGCGGCTCGGCATGTACCCGGCCAAGCTGGCCGAGGGCTCGATCGTCCGCGAGGTGTACGACGGCAAGGAGTACGTCGAGGAGCGGCACCGCCACCGCTACGAGGTGAACAACGCCTACCGCGCGGAGCTGGAGAAGAAGGCCGGCATCCTCTTCTCGGGCACCTCCCCGGACGGCAAGCTCGTCGAGTACGTCGAGTACCCGCGTGACGTCCACCCCTACCTGGTCGCCACGCAGGCGCACCCGGAACTGCGCTCGCGCCCGACCCGCCCGCACCCGCTCTTCGCCGGGCTGGTCAAGGCCGCGGTCGAGCGGAAGACGTCGAAGTAACACACCAGTTGTACGGTGGCCGGGGAACGCGCATTCAAACGCGCGGGCCCCGGCTTTTCGCGTACGTCTGGAAGGGCAGGTCAGGCATGACGGGCAGCACGATCAAGGATGTCCCCGAGGAGTGGGAGGTCCGGGGCAGCGAGACCCCCTTCCGGGGCAAGAAGACCTCCGTGCGCACGGACGAGGTCGTCATGCCCGACGGCTCCGTCGCCTCCCGCGACTACCAGGTCCACCCCGGCTCCGTCGCCGTCCTCGCCCTGGACGACGAGGGACGGGTCATCGTCATCCGGCAGTACCGGCACCCCGTGCGCGAGAAACTGTGGGAGATCCCGGCCGGCCTGCTCGACGTCCCCGGCGAGAACCCGCTGCACGCCGCCCAGCGCGAGCTGTACGAGGAGGCGCACGTCAAGGCCGAGGACTGGCGGGTGCTGACCGACGTCTACACCACCCCCGGCGGCTGCGACGAGGCCGTACGGATCTTCCTCGCCCGCGACCTCTCCGAGGCGGAGGGCGAGCGTTTCGAGGTCGAGGACGAAGAGGCCGACATGGAGCTGGCCCGGGTGCCCGTCGCGGACCTGGTCCGGGGCGTGCTCGCGGGCGACCTGCACAACAACTGCCTGGTCGTGGGCGTGCTCTCGTTGGTCGCCGCGGAGCAGGGCGACGGCCTCGACGTGCTCCGTCCCGCCGAGGCGCCGTGGCCGGCGCGTCCGTTCGAGGCCTGAGCGCTCCTCGGGAGCCGCGTCGGTGTGACCATAGGCTGATCCGATCGGGGGATGTGCCCGCGCTGCTCCACCGGGAACGTCGCAGACCGTGAACTAGGCTCGGGAAACGCCCGAACCGGGGTTCCGGCGGGCGCCGGTGCGCGGTGGGATCGGGAGTGTGGCCCGTGACGGATCAGGCGGTGGACACGGACGGCGTACGGCTGTCGCAGGACCCTGCTGAGCAGAATCGGTTCCTGGGCCGCACCCGGGAGTTGAAGGAGCTGCGCGCCGACATCGAGCGCGCGGGCCTGGACACCCTCTCCGGCCGCAAGGCCCCCCGCGCGCGCGTGCTGCTCATCGCGGGCCGCCCCGGCTCCGGCCGCACCGCGCTCGCCGAGGAACTGGCCGCCAAGGTCGCCGACTCCTACCCCGACGGTGTGCTGCGCGCCCGGCTGAGCGAGCCGGACGGCACCCGCGTGCCGGTGGGACGCCTGGCCAGGGAACTGCTCACCGAGCTGGAGTGCGCCGCCCCGCCCGGGGCCGACGAGGACGACCTCACCGAGGCCCTGCGCACCGCCCTCGCCGACCGCAAGGTGCTGCTCCTGCTCGACGACGCCGCCGACGCCGAGCAGGTCGACGCCCTGCTGCCGGACACCCCGGACTGCCTGGCCGTCGCCGTCGCCCAGGGCCCGCTCACCGGCATCGCGGACGTCCGCCCGTGCACGCTGGGCGGCCTGGACACCAAGTCGGCGGTGGAGCTGCTGTCCCGGCACACCGGGTCGGTGCGCATCACCGTCGATCCCCGGGCCGCCGAGCAGCTGGTCGAGGCGTGCCAGGCGCAGCCCGCCGCGCTCACCCTGGCCGGCGGCTGGCTCGCCGCCCGGCCTCAGGCGGCCGTCGCCGACCTCGCCAAGCACGTGCGCGCGGAGGACGGCGAGGGCACACCGCTCAGCCGCGTGTTCCGCGTCGCCTACACGTCGCTGCCGGCCCCGGCCGCCCGGATACTGCGCCTGCTCTCCCTCGCCCCCGCCGGGATGGTCGACCCGCACACCGCCTCCGCGCTCGCCGGCTGCTCGGTGAACGGCGCCCGCACCACCCTCGACGACTTCGTGGCCCTCGGCCTGCTGACCGCGGTCGACTCGCCGCTGCCCGAGTACGAGGTGCCCGGGTGCCTGCACGACCGGCTGCGGGCCCTCGCCGAGAGCCACGACCGGCCCGCCGAGCTCCAGCTCGCCCGCGCCCGCATGCTGGAGCGGACGGTGCGGCTGCTCCAGTCCTGCCGGGCGGTCACCGAGACCGACAGCCCGCAGGCCCGCGAGAAGCTCGTCGGCATGCCCCGGGCCCTGCGCTTCCCCACCCCCAGGGCCGCCGCCGACTGGCTGCGCGCCCGCCGCCCCGCCCTGCTGGCCGCGGCCCGGCTCGCGGTCGCCGACGGGGAGCTGGACACCCTCGCCCGGCGGCTGATGTCCCAGCTGGTGCGCGCCATGGTCGCCCACTTCGGCACCCAGGCCGCAGCCCCCGACCTGTACGGCATCCACCGCCTCGTCCTCGACGTGGCCGAGCGCCGGGAGCTGCCCCGTGAGAAGGCCGCGGCCCTGCTCAACCTGGCCGACCTGGACGCCCGCACCGGCCGCACCGCCGAGGCCCTGGTCCGCTACCGGGCCGCGCTGGACGCCGGACGTGAGGCGAACGACCCGTACGCGACCGCCCGCGCGATGGAATCCGTAGGCGGCGCCCACCTGGAACTGGGTGACTACGACCGGGCCGCCGACTGGTTCGGCCGGGCCCTCGCCCAGCGGCTCGCCCGGGACGAGCGCGCCGACGCCGCCCGCGTCTACGGCCGCCTCGCCACCGCCCACACCTACGCGGGCCGCTACGGCGAGGCACTGCGCGGCTGGCGCGCCGCGGTCGCGGGGTACCGCCGGACCGGCGATGTGGCCGCACAGGCGCGGGCCTTGAGCGAACTGGCCCGCGTCCAGGAGTACGCCGGACGCCCGGAGGAGTCGCTGCGCACCTGTCAGGAGGCCGTCGAGTTGGCCCGCCGGGCCGACGACGTCCGGCTCCAGGCGGCGCTGCACCTGCGGCTGGCCGACACCCTCGACCGGCTCGGCGACCCGGCGGCGGCCGGGCTGCAGCGGGGCGCAGCAGACCGGATGCTGAGGGAAGATCTCGAAGAAGCCTGCGAAATCCGCAGCGCTTCGACTGAAGATTGATGCTTTGAAAGGCTAGACAGCGGGAACACCTTCATTAGACTGGCTCTGCCGCACGTTCTTGCGGTCTCTCCCGTTGTGCCCACGTGTGCGCGGGTATGTGTAGTAATAGCCCCATCCTCTGAGCCAAGGACCGTGATCGACGTGAAGGTCGGTATCCCCCGCGAGGTCAAGAACAACGAGTTCCGGGTGGCCATCACCCCCGCCGGCGTGCACGAGCTGGTGCGCCACGGTCACCAGGTCGTCATCGAGCGTGACGCCGGTGTGGGCTCCTCGATCCCCAACGACGAGTACGTCGCCGCCGGCGCGCGGATACTCGACACCGCCGACGAGGTCTGGGCCACCGCCGACCTGGTGCTCAAGGTCAAGGAGCCCATCGCGGAGGAGTACCACCGCCTCCGCAAGGACCAGACGCTCTTCACCTACCTGCACCTGGCCGCCTCCAAGGAGTGCACGGACGCCCTCGTCGAGTCCGGCACCACCGCCATCGCCTACGAGACGGTCGAGCTGGCGAACCGCGCGCTGCCGCTGCTCGCCCCGATGTCCGAGGTCGCGGGCCGGATCGCCCCGCAGGTCGGCGCCTACCACCTGATGGCCCCCAACGGCGGGCGCGGCGTGCTGCCCGGCGGCGTGCCCGGCGTGACCCCCGCCAAGGCCGTCGTCATCGGCGGCGGCGTCTCCGGCTGGAACGCCACCCAGATCGCCGTCGGCATGGGCTTCGACGTGACCCTGCTCGACCGCGACATCAGCAAGCTGCGCGAGGCCGACAAGATCTTCGGCACCAAGGTCAAGGCCGTCATGTCCAACTCCTTCGAGCTGGAGAAGGCCGTCCTCGAAGCCGACCTGGTCATCGGCGCGGTGCTCATCCCGGGTGCCAAGGCCCCGAAGCTGGTCACCAACGAGCTGGTCTCCCGGATGAAGCCGGGAAGTGTTCTTGTCGACATCGCGATCGACCAGGGCGGCTGCTTCGAGGACTCCCACCCGACCACGCACGCCGAGCCGACCTTCAAGGTCCACAACTCGGTCTTCTACTGCGTCGCCAACATGCCGGGCGCGGTGCCCAACACCTCCACCAACGCCCTCACCAACGCCACGCTGCCGTACATCGTGGAGCTGGCGAACCGCGGCTGGGCCGAGGCGCTGCGCCGCGACCCCGCACTGGCCAAGGGCCTCAACACGCACGACGGAAAGGTGACTTACCGCGAGGTCGCCGAGGCGCACGGCCTGGAGTACGTCGACCCGGCCACCCTGCTCGCCTGAGGCCTGTCCTAAGTCACCAAACGGCAAAGGCGATACGTCAACAGTCGCCGTCAACCGCGCACACCCGGCCGGACCTTGCCCGACAAGGTCCGGCCAGGTGTGTGTATGGTCACTTTGCGATTCTCGGTCAACTCGCCTCGAACGTAACGCTTCAACCGATTCGCGCACCGGTGAAACCTGCTGTGCGACGGCCGTACGCCCTTGACAGGGGGTTGTTTCATTGCCGACACATCGGGCCGGGTCCGGCGGATTGTGTTGCTGCGGACGCCCGACACGCCATAGAGTCGCCGAACGTCGGCATGGTGCCACGCTGACCTGTCTAGAAGTTCCCTGGTCACCAAGGAGGTAAGACGACTTGTGAATGAGTCGACATTTACTCCCGGGGGTGGTCAACCAGGAATGCCTGCACGGGCCGAGAGCCCCGGGCGTCTCGAGGCTGTCGGCTCCGTCGCTGTACGCACCTTCGCAGCCGCCCACCAGAGTCCGCAGGCAACTCAGACAGCACACATGAGTATGGATGGCCAACACGTGAACGCCATGGCCGGCGACGGAAGTGGCGCGCCCCGCAACCACTTCGCCGACTACGACGAACTGCCCGAGGGGCACTTCTACGATCCGGACGCGGAGTACGAGCCCGATCCCGAGTACGCGGCGACGCTCGCGCCCGACGCGGCCCGCCAGCGCCGGGAGCGCATCGGCCCGACGGGCCGCCCGCTGCCGTACTTCCCGATCCCGGGCCCGCTGACCGATCACGGCCCCGCGAAGATCATCGCGATGTGCAACCAGAAGGGCGGCGTGGGCAAGACCACGTCGACCATCAACCTGGGTGCCGCGCTCGCCGAGTACGGGCGCCGGGTGCTGCTCGTCGACTTCGACCCGCAGGGCGCGCTGTCGGTCGGTCTCGGCGTCAACCCGATGGAGCTCGACCTCACCGTCTACAACCTGCTCATGGAGCGGGGCATGGCGGCCGACGAGGTGCTGCTGAAGACGGCGGTCCCCAACATGGACCTGCTGCCCAGCAACATCGACCTGTCGGCGGCCGAGGTGCAGCTCGTCAGCGAGGTCGCGCGCGAGTCGACGCTCCAGCGCGCCCTGAAGCCGCTGATGGACGACTACGACTTCATCGTCATCGACTGCCAGCCCTCGCTCGGCCTGCTCACGGTCAACGCGCTGACCGCCGCGCACAAGGTGATCGTGCCGCTGGAGTGCGAGTTCTTCGCGCTGCGCGGTGTGGCGCTGCTGACCGAGACGATCGAGAAGGTCCAGGAGCGGCTCAACCCCGACCTGGAGCTCGACGGCATCCTCGCCACCATGTACGACTCACGCACGGTGCACAGCCGTGAGGTGCTCGCGCGCGTGGTCGAGGCGTTCGACGATCACGTCTACCACACGGTCATCGGGCGCACGGTCCGCTTCCCGGAGACCACGGTCGCCGGTGAGCCGATCACCACCTACGCCTCCAACTCCGTCGGTGCCGCCGCCTACCGCCAGCTCGCCAGGGAGGTGCTCGCCCGGTGTCACGCCGAGTGAGTCTGCCGGGGGCCGACGAACTCTTCCGTACGACAGGGGGAACGGCGCTGCAGGCGTCCTCCCCGCGGCGACCGGCCAACGGGGAAGCCCGGGTGCCGGCGCCGGCGGGGGAGAGCGACCAGGCCGCGGCCGAGGACGCACCGCAGTCGGTGCCCGCGCAGGGCGGTGACGGCGCGGGCGCGGAGCACGCCGCGGCGGACGCGGAACAGGGCTCGGCGGGCGAGTCCCGCAGCCGCGGCGCGGAGCGGCCGCGCGGGGGCGCGGCGCCGGGCGCGGCCACGCAGGAAGGTTCTGCCGCCCAGGCCCAGCCCCAGTCCCGCAAGCGCGGCCGGGCCGCCGCACGCCGGCCCAGCGGCCGCGAGCGCCACGACGAGAAGATCACCGTGTACGTCTCCGCCGAGGAGCTGATGGACCTCGAGCACGCCCGTCTGGTGCTCCGGGGCGAGCACGGACTGGCCGTCGACCGCGGCCGCATCGTCCGCGAGGCCGTCGCGGTCGTCCTCGCCGACCTGGAGACCCGCGGGGACGCCAGCATCCTCGTACGACGGCTGCGCGGGCGGTAGCGGTAGCCTGCGGGGGCCATGACCTCGTACGACGCCTCCCGCCCCGGCCCTCGCGCCGGCCGTCGGCGCGCACTGGGCCCGGGGCCCGGCGAACGGGCGGCTCCGCCGGTGGCGCGGGAGCCGGACGCTTCCGGTGCCTCTGGTGCCTCCGGTGCGTCTGAGACGGCCGAGGCCGCCGACGCGCCCGAGGCACCCGCCGGGCCCGGGTCGTCCGGGCTCACCGTCCCGGAGGCGGGTTCCGGCGCGGCCGGCCCCGAGAGCGGTCACCCGTCGTCCGGTCCGCCGGGGCCCCGGACCGGTCCCGGCCTGTCCGGGGCCGCCGGTCGCGAAGCCGGTCCTGCCGGTCCTGCCGGTCCTGCCGGTCCGGAGGATGGTCCGCGATCGTCCCGGCCGGCGTGGGCCGAGAGCGGTCCCGAGTGGTTCGGGTCCGTCGCTTCGGGCCCCGTCCCCGCTGCTGACTCCGGCCGGTCCGGGGCCGAGGGCTCCGAGGGCCGTCCCGCACCGTCCTCGGCGGTCGGTGCCGGAACGGACACCGAAGCGTCCGGCCATGCCGATGCCGATGCCGATGCCGATGCCGATGCCGATGCCGGTCACCGGTCCGTCGGCGCCGAGTCGGAGGAGGCCGCCGCATCCGGCGCCGCAGAGGCGTCGCCGCGCGGCACGGTGACGCCCCCATGGGCTCCTCTCCCGGCGTCCGAGCCCCGGCCAGAGGGTGCCGAACGCCGCCAGAGGCCGCCGCGGGACGCTGCGGCGCCCGGGGGCGCGGAGACGCCGGAACGGCCGCCTCCGGGGCCGGTGGACGTCCCCGGCACGCCACCGGCCGACGCCGACGCGCCGGCCGCCCTCCCGCAGGGCGTGCCCGGCGAGGGCGAAGGCGTCTTCAAGGTGCGGCTCGCCAACTTCGAGGGGCCCTTCGACCTGCTCCTCCAGTTGATCTCCCGGCACAAGATGGACGTCACGGAGGTCGCGCTGTCCAAGGTGACCGACGAGTTCATGGCGCACATCCGCGCGATGGGCCCGGACTGGGACCTGGACGAGACGACCGAGTTCCTGGTGGTCGCGGCCACCCTGCTCGACCTGAAGGCGGCCCGGCTGCTGCCCGCCGCCGAGGTCGAGGACGAGGGCGACCTCGCCCTGCTGGAGGCCCGCGACCTGCTCTTCGCCCGGCTGCTCCAGTACCGCGCGTACAAGCAGATCGCGGAGATCTTCAACGACCGGCTGGAGGCCGAGGCCCGCCGCCACCCCCGCACCGTCGGCCTGGAACCCCACCACGCCGAGCTGCTGCCCGAGGTCGTCATCAGCATCGGCCCCGAGGGCTTCGCCCAGCTCGCCGTGAAGGCGATGCAGCCCAAGCCCAAACCGCAGGTGTACGTCGAGCACATCCACGCCCCGCTGGTGAGCGTGCGGGAGCAGGCGGGGATCGTCGTCGCCCGGCTCAAGGAGCTGGGGGAGACCAGTTTCGGAGTCCTGGTCGAGGACACCGACGACACTCTGACCGTCGTGGCCCGCTTCCTCGCGCTGCTGGAGCTGTACCGGGAGAAGGCCGTCGCCCTGGACCAGGAGACCGCCCTCGGCGACCTGCTGGTGCGCTGGACCGGCGGGGACGGGGACACCGAACCGGTGGTGACCGACGAGTTCGACCGGCCGCCCGAGGCGCCGAAGGAGGAGCAGAAGGCGTGAGTGAAGAGACCACCGAGGCCGGCGAGGTTCCGGCCGGGCCCGCCGCCGTCGCCGACCTCGCCCTCAAGCCCGCCCTCGAAGCCGTCCTCATGGTCGTCGACGAGCCCGCCACCGAGGAGCACCTCGCGAAGATCCTCCAGCGGCCCCGGCGGCAGGTCGCGGACGCCCTGCGCGAGCTGGCCGACGAGTACACCGTGCAGCGGCGCGGCTTCGAGCTGCGCCTGATCGCGGGCGGCTGGCGCTTCTACAGCCGCCCCGAGTACGCGGCGGCCGTCGAGGGCTTCGTCCTGGACGGCCAGCACGCCCGCCTCACCCAGGCCGCCCTGGAGACCCTGGCCGTCGTCGCCTACCGCCAGCCGGTCAGCCGCAGCCGCGTCTCCGCCGTGCGCGGTGTGAACTGCGACGGTGTGATGCGCACCCTCCTCCAGCGGGGCCTGGTGGAGGAGGCGGGCACGGAACCCGAAACAGGTGCGATCCTGTACGTGACGACGAACTACTTCCTGGAGCGGATGGGCCTGCGCGGCCTGGACGAGCTCCCGGAGCTCGCGCCCTTCCTCCCGGAGGCGGCGGCGATCGAGGCCGAGACACTGGAAGCGGTCCCGTCGTTCGATCCGGACGCCCCGGATTCCGAGGACGCAGACGACAAGACGGAACTTTGATGCGAAGCAGCAGCGGCAGGAACAGCAGCGGAAACAACGGCGGGAGCCGTGGTGGCAACAGCGGCGGCCGCGGCGGGAGCAGCGGGGGCCGCGGCAACTACCGCGGCGCCGGCAACAACCGCGACGACAGGCAGGGCGGTCGTCCGAAGAAGCCGCGCCCGGAGGAGCGGCGTTACGACGTGGGCCCCGGTGCCACCAAGGACGGCCCGAAGTCGGGCCGCGGCCCCTCGGCCCGGGGCGGCGCCAAGGGCGGCCCGAAGCGGCCCCAGCAGCGCGGGCGCAGCGCCCCGGCCACGTCCCGCGAGTACGAGACGCGGGCCGAGGAGCGCAACCGCGAGCGGTACGCGGGCAAGAAGGACGTCAAGCTGCCCAAGACCTTCCCGGGCGCCGAGCAGGAGGGCGAGCGGCTGCAGAAGGTCCTCGCCCGCGCGGGCTACGGCTCCCGGCGCGCCTGCGAGGAGCTGATCGAGCAGGCGCGCGTCGAGATCAACGGCGAGATCGTGCTGGAGCAGGGCCGCCGAGTCGACCCCGAGAAGGACGAGGTCAAGGTCGACGGCCTGACCGTCGCCACGCAGTCGTACCAGTTCTTCTCGCTGAACAAGCCCGCCGGTGTCGTCTCCACCATGGAGGACCCGGAGGGCCGCCAGTGCCTCGGTGACTACGTCACCAACCGCGAGACCCGTCTCTTCCACGTCGGCCGGCTCGACACCGAGACAGAGGGCGTCATCCTGCTCACCAACCACGGTGAGCTGGCGCACCGCCTGACCCACCCCCGGTACGGCGTGAAGAAGACCTACCTCGCGCACATCGTGGGTCCCATCCCGCGCGACCTGGGCAAGCGCCTGAAGGACGGCATCCAGCTGGAGGACGGTTACGCGCGCGCGGACCACTTCCGGGTCGTCGAGCAGACCGGCAAGAACTACCTGGTCGAGGTCACCCTCCACGAGGGCCGCAAGCACATCGTCCGCCGGATGCTGGCCGAGGCCGGCTTTCCGGTCGACAAGCTGGTGCGCACCGCCTTCGGCCCGATCACCCTGGGCGACCAGAAGTCGGGCTGGCTGCGCCGGCTGTCCAACACGGAGGTCGGGATGCTGATGCAGGAGGTCGACCTGTAGGCCTCCTTCCTGGTTCTCCCAGGTCTCCAAGGGTTGTTCCGAGCACCCGCCTTCTTTATAGTCCTAGTGACTATTAAGGGGGTGGGTGCTCGTGCACGGCTACGACAAGCACGCCTACGAGCCGTTCGCCGTCACCGTCGACCTCGCCGTCCTCACGCTCCGCGCGGGCGCGCTGCACGTGCTGCTGGTGGAACGGGGGCAGGAGCCGTACGCCGGCCGCTGGGCGCTGCCCGGCGGCTTCCTGCTGCCCGAGGAGTCGGCGGAGGAGGCGGCCCGGCGCGAGCTGGCCGAGGAGACCGGCCTCGCCGACGTGACCGGGCCGCACCTGGAGCAGTTGCGCACCTACAGCGACCCCGGCCGCGACCCCCGCATGCGGGTCGTTTCCGTGGCCTTCGCCGCGCTGCTGCCGGATCCTCCCCCAGACTCGGGGGACCCCCACCTCGCTTCGCTCGAACCGCACGGCGGCGGTGACGCCGCCGAGGCCCGCTGGATGCCGTACGACACGGCCCGCGACCTCGCCTTCGACCACGACCGGATCCTGGCCGACGCCCGGGACCGCGTCGGCGCCAAGCTGGAGTACACCTGCCTGGCCACTGCCTTCTGCCCGGCCGAGTTCACCCTCGGCGAGCTGCAACAGGTCTACGAGACGGTGTGGGGCACGGCCCTGGACCGGCCCAACTTCCGCCGCAAGGTGCTAGCCACCCCGGGCTTCGTGGAGGCCGTCCCCGGCGCCGCCCGCCTCACCGGCGGCCGCGGCAAACCGGCCGCGCTCTACCGCGCGGGCCCCGCCACCACCCTGCACCCGCCCCTGCTCCGCGCCCCTCGGGAAGGACGCCCCGCATGACCACGACCACCGTCACCAAGCGCGCCGCCACCGGGGCGCTCACCGGACTCGCCCTCGGCGACGCGCTGGGCTTCCCGACCGAGTTCAACGACGTCCCGTCGATCCTCGCCAAGTGCGGCCCGTGGCGGGAGATGGACCTGCCCCGGCCCGCGATCGTCACCGACGACACGCAGATGACGCTGGCGCTGGGGAAGGGGCTGCGGACGGCGATGGAGCGGGGGCTTCTCGGCCCGAAGCGCATGGAACGGCCGGTGCGCGAGGAGTTCGTCGACTGGTACCAGTCGCCGGAGAACAACCGGGCGCCGGGCAACACCTGCCTCCGCGCCTGCGACCTGCTGAAGACGCCCGACCGCCCCTGGCAGGACGCCTCCCAGATCCACTCCAAGGGCTGCGGCGCCAACATGCGCGTCGCGCCGGTCGGTCTGGCGCCCGGTCTCAGCGACGAGCAGCGCGCGGGCGCCGCCCAGCTGCAGTCCGCGCTCACCCACGGTCACCCCACCGCCCTCGCCGCCTCCGACCTGACCGCGCACGCCGTACGGCTGCTCGCCGAGGGAGCCGAGCCGACCGGGCTGGTCGGGCTGCTGCGCTCGTACGCCTACGACAACCGCACCCGCTACCACGAGCGCTGGCTCGGCGACCTGTGGACCCGAGCCCAGGACCCGACGCCCGAGCACTTCATCGCCCGCGGCTGGGACGACTGCCTGGCGATACTCGACCGGCTCCAGCACGCCGTGCGCACCGTGTCGCCGGAGACCGACCCGTGCCTGGCGGTGGGGGAGGGCTGGATCGCCGAGGAGGCCATGGCGGCCGGGCTGCTCTGCTTCCTGCTCTTCGTCGACGAGCCGCTGACCGTTCTGCGCCGCGGCGCCTGCACCTCCGGTGACTCCGACTCCATCGCCTGCCTCGCGGGCGCCTTCGCCGGCGCGTACCTGGGCGCCGACGCGTGGCCGGCCGAGTGGGCCGACCGCATCGAGTACCGGGCCGACCTGCTGGCCCTCGGAGCGCTCTGGGACGCTTGAGCGCGTGATCGACGCCCTCGACATCGACCTGGCCCTGCCTGGTCGGGCTGCGCGAGCCGGAGGAGACCCTTGCCCATAGCCTGAACGACACGGGGACCCATGCGGAAATGGGACCGGGACGGCGTCGAGATGGATCTCGTCACGCACGATCTGCGCAAGTTCCTATGGCTGATGCTCCGGCGCAACGGTTACGTGCTGGAGCAGCTGCTGTCCCCGCTGGTCGTGCACACCACCGAGGCGCACCGCGAGCTGGCCGCCCTCGCGCCGGGTGTCCTCACCGGTCACCACGCCCACCACTACCGCGGCTTCCCCTCCCGCGACTCCGACGTGGGCCTGCGCGGCGTGCACCTGATGCGCGCGGCCGAGGCGCAGCCCCATCTGCCCACACTCCTCGGAGAGGTCGACGCGGCACCTGACCACCTTCCCGAGCTGATCGCCGCCAAGGCCGAGCGTGAGCACGGGGAGGCGGGCGTCGACCACGCGCGCGTGCGTGCCGACGTGGAGCGGCTGCACGGTGTACTGGACGAGGCGCGGGCGGCGTCAGCGCTGCCCGACGCCCCCACCGCGTACGACGCCCTGCACGACCTCGTCGTACGGATACGGCTGGAACGCTGAGGCCCGGCGGACGCGGACGAGGAAGTCCTCGACGCGGCGACGGTCCGGTCCGGCGGGCAGCGGGCTGCGCGCGGCGGCCTCCTCGCCCTCCGCCACCAGGCGGTTCATCCGTGACTCCACCTCCGGCCAGGGCACCTCGCCGCGCTTCACGGCGAGCAGCGGCTCGCGGCGGTCGCCGACGTCGATGGTCAGGACACCTGTGCGCAGCAGGTCGCGGGCGGACGTCAGCAGCCGGAGCAAGTGCATCGCGTGCTTCCAGCGCGGGGCGCCGTGGGTGCGCACGTCGGCGTCCAGTTTGCGGCGCTGGCCGTGGGCGTAGCGGGTGAAGGTCTCGTGGACGCGGCGGGAGAGGAACGCCTCGCGCAGGGAGAGCAGTTCGCGGCCGGTGTCGTCCACGGACTCCACGAGGGGGGAGTGCAGGCACTCCAGGATGTTCGGGTTGGCACGCAGGGCAAGCTCGCAGAAGCGCTCCAGCTCCCAGCTGAACTGCTCCGGAGCCGGGCCCTCCACGTGCGTCGGCGGCTTCTCGAAGCGCCAGAACAAGGGCGTCGGGGCGAGGAAGACGCCCCGGCGGTCCGTGTCGCTGTCCTCGGTCGCCAGGCCGAAGGCGCGTGAACCCATGACACAGGCGTAGATCGTGTGGTCGCGCACCAGGGTCCCGGGTTCCATGCCCGGAGCGTACGCGGGCGGCTCACGCCAGGCGGACCGAATTTCCGTCCACGGCGATCCGCTCCGCGGGCAGCGGCCTGGTCGCCGGGCCCTGTTCCACCGAGCCGTCGGCGACGCTGAACCTGCTGCCGTGGCAGGCGCAGTCGATGGTGCCGTCCCGCACGTCCGACACCAGGCAGTTCTGGTGGGTGCAGACCGCCGAGAACGCCTTGAACGTGCCTTGTTGCGGCTGGGTCACGACGATCTTCCGGTCGGCGAGGATCTTGCCGCCGCCGACCGGGACGTCACTCGTGCGCACCAGCTCCTGTCCCGGCGAGGCGGCCGAGGAGTCGCCGTCGCCCCCGCCGCCGCAGCCGACGGACAGCGCCGCCGCGCCCGTGCAGAGGAGGACCGTACGGCGGGTCGGAATGTGGGTCATGTCGCAGCTCCGGGGGAGGGGAGGTTCCGGCCGGGGCCAGCGTCTCAGGAGACGGGCGCCCCGGGCCGGTACGCGGCGGGCTGACTAGGCTGGACGGACCAACAACCGATACGCACGTCAGCAAGGAGCATCGCCGTGGCGGTACGAGCGGTCCGGGGCGCCGTCCAACTGGAGCGGGACGAGGCCGGGCACATGGACGAGCAGGTCGCGGCCCTGCTGACGGCGGTCCTGGAACGCAACGGGCTGACCGGTGACGACCTGATCAGCATCTGGTTCACCGCCACCCCCGACCTGCGCAGCGACTTCCCGGCGGCCGCCGCCCGCAAGCTCGGCATCACCGACGTCCCGCTGATCTGCGCACAGGAGCTGGACATCGAGGGCGCCATGCCGCGCGTCGTCCGCGTCCTCGCCCACATCGAGTCCGACCGGCCCCGCGCCGAGATCTCCCACGTCTACCTCGGCGCCGCCGCGGCCCTGCGCAAGGACATCGCCCAGTGAGAACCGCACTCGTCATCGGCACCGGCCTCATCGGCACCTCCGCCGCCCTCGCGCTGACCCAGCGCGGCGTCACCGTCCACCTCGTCGACCACGACCCCGAGCAGGCCCGTACGGCCGCCGCGCTGGGCGCCGGCACCGACGAGGCGCCGGACGGGCCCGTCGACCTCGCGATCGTCGCCGCCCCGCCCGCCCTGGTCGCCGACGTGCTCGCCGACGCCATGGGGCGCGGTGCCGCCCGCGGCTACATCGACGTCGCCAGCGTCAAGGGCGGCCCCCGGCGCGAGCTGGAGGCGCGGGGCCTGGACCTCTGCGCCTACATCGGCACGCACCCCATGTCCGGCCGCGAGAAGTCCGGGCCGCTGGCCGCAACCAGCGACCTCTTCGAAGGCCGCCCGTGGGTGCTGACCCCGACCCGGGACACCGACACCGAGGTGCTGAACCTCGCGCTGGAGCTGGTCTCGCACTGCCGCGCGGTGCCGGTGGTGATGGACGCGGACGCCCACGACCGTGCCGTGGCCCTCGTCTCCCACATGCCCCACCTGGTCTCCAGCATGGTCGCCGCCCGCCTGGAGCACGCCGAGGAGGCCGCCGTACGGCTGTGCGGGCAGGGCATCCGCGACGTGACGCGGATCGCGGCCTCCGACCCGCGGATGTGGATCGACATCCTCTCCGCCAACCCCGGCCCGGTCGCCGACCTGCTCGGGGACGTCGCCGCCGACCTCGACGAGACCGTGCGGGCCCTGCGCGCCCTGCAGTCCGCCGACGACGTCGAGCGCCGCGAGGGCGGCGCCGGCATCGAGGCGGTGCTGCGGCGCGGCAACGCGGGGCAGGTGCGCGTGCCCGGCAAGCACGGCAGCGCGCCCCGCGTCTACGAGACCGTGGCCGTCCTCATCGACGACCAGCCCGGCCAGCTGGCCCGCATCTTCGCCGACGCGGGACGGGTGGGGGTCAACATCGAGGACGTGCGGATCGAGCACGCGACCGGGCAGCAGGCCGGTCTGGTGCAGCTCATGGTCGAGCCGAGGGCCGCCGCCGTGCTGACGGCGGCACTCAAGGAGCGGGGCTGGGCGATCCGGCAGTGACCGCGGGCTCCGGACGGCTGCAAGAGGGGTCCTGCGCGCCCGGTAACCTAGGGAGTGTCTGATGATTCCCGCCTGCCCGGCGACGCCTGGCACGCACGCTCGTCGCGTTGCCGAAACGCCCGCGTGGCTCCTCCCCCACTGCCTGAACGGCGTGGGAGGGACCCCCACCGAGGGCGCTCCGGCGCCTTGCGATCGCACGCACCGGACGCCGCCGGGCCCGCCCTCCGGGCGGACGACGGGAATCATCAGACACGCCCTGTGCGGGACGCCTTCGCGTCCCGCACACCACCCACCGCACCGCACCAGGAAGGTGTCCCCCCGTGGAAAACGGCGCCGCCCCGACCGCCCCGGCCGTGATTGTCGCCATCGACGGCCCCTCCGGCACGGGCAAGTCGAGCACGTCGAAGGCCGTCGCCGCCCAGCTCGGCCTGAGCTACCTGGACACCGGCGCCCAGTACCGGGCGATCACCTGGTGGATGGTGACCAACGGCATCGACACCGACGACCCGCACGCGATCGCCGCAGCGGCCGGCAAGCCCGAGATCGTCTCCGGCACCGACCCGGCCGCCCCGACCATCACCGTCGACGGCACGGACGTGGCCGGCCCGATCCGCACCCAGGAGGTCACCTCCAAGGTCAGCGCGGTCAGTGCCGTACCCGAGGTGCGGACCCGGATCACCGAGCTGCAGCGCACCATCGCCGCCGCCGCTCCGCTCGGCATCGTCGTCGAGGGCCGGGACATCGGTACGACCGTGCTGCCGGACGCCGACCTGAAGATCTTCCTCACCGCCTCCGCCGAGGCCCGCGCCGCCCGGCGCAGCGGCGAGCTCAAGGGCGCCGACGTCAACGTCACCCGCGAGGCCCTGATCAAGCGGGACGCGGCCGACTCCAGCCGCAAGACCTCCCCGCTGGCCAAGGCCGCCGACGCGGTCGAGGTGGACACCACCGAGCTCACCCTCCAGCAGGTCATCGAGTGCGTCGTCACCCTCGTCGAGGAGAAGCGGGCGGGGAAGTGACCGAGGTTCCGTCGGCGCGGGGCGCCGAGGTCGGCCGGCGCATCGGCGTCGGCCTGATGTACGGGCTGTGGAAGCCCCGCGTGCTCGGTGCCTGGCGGGTGCCCGCCACCGGCCCGGTGATCTACGCCGTCAACCACGCGCACAACATCGACGGCCCGATGGTCATGGGGGTGGCACCCCGGCCGACGCACTTCCTGATCAAGAAGGAGGCGTTCGTCGGCCCGCTCGGACGTTTCCTGACCGGCATCGGCCAGGTCGAGGTGGACCGCCACTCCACCGACCGTACGGCCATCGCCCGCGCGCTCGGCGTGCTGGACGACGGCGGCGTGCTGGGCATCTTCCCGGAGGGCACCCGGGGCGAGGGCGACTTCGCCTCGCTGCGTGCCGGGCTCGCCTACTTCGCGGTGCGCAGCGGCGCGCCGATCGTCCCGGTCGCGGTGCTGGGAAGCACGGACCGCCCCGGACGGTTGATAAAGGCGCTGCCTCCCCTGCGCTCCCGGGTCGACGTCGTCTTCGGTGACCCCTTCGACGCGGGGGACGGCAGCGGACGGCGCACCCGAAAGGTCCTGGACGAGGCCACCGAACGCATTCAGAAACAGCTCACCGCCCACCTGGAAAACGCCAGGCGCCTCACCGGGCGCTGAGTGACACTTGAGTAGTGGATCACCCGTGAACAGGGGTTTCCACCGATCACCACGATGAACGAGGTACGGACTTCATGAACGACCACATCCACCCCGAGGGCTCGGGCGAGGAGCACGACCACGGGGCGCTCGGTGACGCCGAGTACGCGCAGTTCATGGAGCTGGCCGCCGAAGAGGGCTTCGACATCGAGGAGGTCGAGGGCGCGATCGAGGAGGCCGGACACGGCCCGCTGCCCGTCCTCGCCGTCGTCGGCCGTCCCAATGTCGGCAAGTCGACCCTGGTGAACCGGATCATCGGCCGCCGCGAGGCCGTCGTCGAGGACAAGCCCGGCGTCACCCGCGACCGCGTCACCTACGAGGCCGAGTGGGCCGGCCGCCGCTTCAAGGTCGTCGACACCGGCGGCTGGGAGCAGGACGTCCTCGGCATCGACGCCTCCGTCGCCGCGCAGGCCGAGTACGCCATCGAGGCCGCCGACGCGGTCGTCTTCGTCGTGGACGCCAAGGTCGGCGCCACCGACACCGACGAGGCCGTCGTACGGCTGCTGCGCAAGGCCGGCAAGCCCGTCGTGCTGTGCGCCAACAAGGTCGACGGCCCCAGCGGCGAGGCCGACGCGGCCTACCTGTGGTCGCTGGGCCTCGGCGAGCCGCACCCGGTCTCCGCGCTGCACGGCCGCGGCACCGGCGACATGCTGGACCAGGTGCTGGAGGCGCTGCCCGAGGCCCCGGCGCAGACCTTCGGCGCCGGTGTCGGCGGCCCGCGCCGCATCGCCCTGATCGGCCGCCCCAACGTCGGCAAGTCCTCGCTGCTCAACAAGGTGGCCGGCGAGGAGCGCGTCGTCGTCAACGAGCTGGCCGGCACCACCCGCGACCCGGTCGACGAGCTGATCGAACTGGGCGGCGTCACCTGGAAGTTCGTCGACACGGCGGGCATCCGCAAGCGCGTCCACCTCCAGCAGGGCGCCGACTACTACGCCTCGCTGCGCACCGCCGCAGCCGTCGAGAAGGCGGAGGTCGCCGTCGTCCTCATCGACGCCTCCGAGTCGATCTCGGTGCAGGACCAGCGGATCGTCACCATGGCCGTCGAGGCGGGACGCGCGATCGTCGTCGCCTACAACAAGTGGGACACCCTCGACGAGGAGCGCCGCTACTACCTGGAGCGGGAGATCGAGACCGAGCTCGGCCAGGTGGCCTGGGCCCCGCGGGTCAACGTCTCCGCGCAGACCGGCCGGCACATGGAGAAGCTGGTCCCGGCGATCGAGACGGCCCTGGCCGGCTGGGAGACCCGGGTCCCGACGGGCCGGCTCAACGCCTTCCTCGGCGAACTGGTCGCCGCCCACCCGCACCCCGTGCGGGGCGGCAAGCAGCCGCGCATCCTCTTCGGCACCCAGGCGGGCACCAAGCCGCCGCGGTTCGTGCTCTTCGCCTCCGGCTTCATCGAGGCGGGCTACCGGCGCTTCATCGAGCGCCGGCTGCGCGAGGAGTTCGGCTTCGAGGGGACGCCGATCCACATCTCCGTGCGGGTGCGCGAGAAGCGCGGCGCCAAGAAGAAGTAGCCGCGTCGTCACCGACGAGGACGACAGCGACGAGAGAGGGCGCCCCCGGCCGGGGGCGCCCTCTCTCGTCGCTGCGGCGACGGCCGTCAGGCACCCGCGCGCGGGGCCGGCGGCAGCGCGGCCGGGACGTGGTGCGTGCCGACCCGCTGCCACACCGACTGCTGGCCGACGCGGGCGCTCTGCGCCCCCGCGCTGTAGGCGCTGTAGGAGCTCCTGCCGCGCGGGATGCTTCTGAAGGACGTGAACCCCAGTTCCTCCTCGCCGCTGCGGTCACCCGGGAGCGAGCGGAAGGACCTGACGTACTCGGCGTACAGCGCGTCGTAGATCGGCGTGGCCGAGGGGCCGCCCTGGCGGTGGAAGGCGTCGTATGCGTACACGTATGTCCAAACGACACCGGGCTGGAAGGGATGCGGCCGGACGGTGACCGCCTGGCGCCACCCTCGCGGACGGGGGTCAGGTCCCCGCCAGCGGCAGGGCCGCCGCGACCAGCTGGCCGTTCGCCGCCGCCTTGTCCAGCGCGTCCCGCAGCAGGTCCTCGCGCGGCTGCCGTCCGATCGCACCGACGGGCGCCGCGAACATCAGCACCTGCTGGTGCTTGTTGGCCGCCGTGCGCCAGCCCTCGGTGACCTGGAGGGGCTGGTGCGCCTGCCACCAGGCCACCGGCCGGCCGCCGTTCGTGTCCGGCTGGAGCACCGCGTGCAGCTGGCCCATCGCGAGCAGCACCGACCAGCCGTGCAGCACGGTCGGCGTGGTGGACAGCTCGGTGACCGGCAGGAAGCCCTGCTCGATGAGGAGCGGCAGGAAGTCGTCGCCGGCGCCGGCCGTGCCGGGGCGGGCGATGGGGGCGGTCGGTTCCACCACGAGGGCCGGGTGCAGCTCCCCGGCGATCAGGATCAGCCCGCTGGTCACGCCGAGCACCGCCTGCTCGGGGGCGACCTTGTCGGGGGCCGCCTGCTCGGGCCGGTGACCGCCCTGCTCCGGCTGGGGGCGTGCCTGGTCGGCGTTGATGGACCGTACGGCCCCCTGGAGCTGCTCCTCGGTGACCTTGACGACCTGCGAGGGCAGGCAGCCGGCGTGGGCGAAGGCGAGGACGGCCGTCTCCTCGCCGATGAAGAGAACGGTGCTGGTGCGCTCCTGTTCGCAGTCGCCCGGGGTGCGGCAGGACGTGCAGTCGTAGCTGCCCGGGGCCGACTCCCCGGCGAGCAGGCGGTCGGCTTCTTCGTCGCCGATCTCGGCGCGTACGTCGTCGCTGACGTCGAGCATGCGCGGCACGGGTGGCTCCCTCGGGATGCGGTGCGTGGCCGGTCCGGGTGGCTCCCGGGCCGTGGTCCGGGCGGTCCCCGGCTCATGCAGAAGACAACGGGCGACCTGTGGCGGGAGTCACGCCCCGTGGCCAACGGAATCGGAGCGAGTGACACGCGTGTCCGTCCGCCGGCCCGAGACGCCGGGCAGCGCCCAAGTCGCCTGGCCCGTATCGGTGTTGGGGCGGCCGCAAGGGGCCCGGTTGCCGTGTTCGACAGTCGACAAATCGGGAAATCAGCGAATGAACCGGGTGACTGAAAAGCGCGTCGGTCGTGACCACATCGCAATCGGACACGGACAACCAGAAGGCGGGGTTCCGGGTCTAACCGGACGACGGGACGCCAGGGAGGAAGCTCACCGCATGACGCCGCAGACCCCACCGGCCGCCCCGCTGCGCGCCGACTGCGTCGGCGACTCCGCGGGCGGTCTGACCTTCGACGTCGCCGCGCACGGGGACGTCGGGACGCCTCTTCTGATCCTGCGCCGCCGCGACGCCGAGGCCGAGGACACGGTGAGCCTTCCGCTCGCCCCGGCCGCCGAGGGCCGGCTGCGCGCCGCGCTGCCCAGCAGCGTCGCCCTGCCCGAGGGCCGCTGGGACGCCTACGCGCGGGTCTTCGGCCACGAGGAGCCGCGTCGCCTGGTGCCCGGCGTCACCGACCTGCGCTCCCTGGCCGACCGCACCCCCAGCGGACTGCTCGGCCACGTCGCCGTCCGCATCCCGTACGCCACCCGGCAGGGCAACCTCACCGTCCGCAGCTGGCTGCGCGCCCCGCACGCCGAGTCCGGGGAACTGCGCCTCGCGGACGACGGGCTGACCGTGCGCGGGCGGCTCTACGGCACTCAGCTCGCCCACGGAGCCCACGCCGAGGCACGGGCCCGGCCCGGCACCGGTAAGGGCGGCGTACGCCGGCTGGAGCTCACGGCCGACCGGACGGAGTTCGGCTTCACCGTCCCCTACGGCGCGCTCGTACCGGGCGAGTGGGACCTGTGGCTGCGGCCCGCCGGCGCCCTCGGCCCCGCCGTCCGGGTCGCGCGGCTGCTGGACGACGTCGCCGACAAGCACCCCGTCCTCACCTATCCACGCACGCGCGTGCGGACGCGGTGCGGTCCCGCGGAAGCGGGGCCGTACTACACCCGGGACAACGACCTCTCGGTGTCCGTCACCGCGCTGGGGTCCTGAACCTGTGAGCGGGCGATGTGTCCGCTGTACGGATGCCTGATATCCGCAAGCCAGTTCGGCGAGGCTGAACGCGGTTTACGCAGAGTCCTCCGGGGGGTCTCGCGTACCTTTTCCGACCCTCCATTCGAAGGGGCGACGCGTGCGCGACAATTCATCTGGCATGCCCACGGAAATCACAGAAATCCGCCCGTCCGTGTGACTGAGTCCAACCAAAACGCGGCCCGTGATCCTGTGACAGAAATGTGACCGGACGGCATCCGTGAGTCCGGTTACCGGCCTGGGCTTCCCCGCTCGGGGAGCAGGGCATAGCGTGACGGCATGGCACCGATTCCGACACCCCCGGCCGAACCCCAGGACAGCCCGGACACCTACGTGGGCCTCGAATCAGGGGCGGCCGAACGGCTCGCCCGGGAGCGCGGCTGGTCGACGGTGCGGTCACTGGCGCCGGGAACGGTCATCACCATGGAGTACCGCGTGGGACGTCTCAACTTCGAGGTGAAGGACGGCCGCGTCGCCCGCGCCTGGAAGGGCTGAACCCGGTCAGCTCCCCGACAGGGGCCGCGCGGCCGGGGCGGTGCTGCGCGGGTGGCGGTCGGCGTGCGGTGGCCGGCGGCTGCCGGCCGGCGTCACCGGCGTACGGTCCGAGCGGGCGGTGTGCGGGCCCGGGGCCAGGTGCACGGGCGTCCGGGGCCGGTGGACGGCGACCGGCTCGCGCACCGGGACCTCCTCCGCCGCGGAGGCGGCCGGCGTGGGGGTCACGGGCACACTGACCGGCTTCTTCGCCGGTACCGGGCGGCGGAGGCGGGCGTACCAGCGGTCGCGCAGGCCGAGGATCCAGGCCTCGGCACGGGTGATCAGCGGCTCGAACCACGGCAGCGCCAGCAGGATCAGCAGCCCCGCCGCCCAGCCGAGGAGCACGTCGCTGAGCCAGTGCGTGCCGAGGTAGACGGTGGACATGCCCACCCCGAGGGAGACGACCGCCGACAGGGCCGACAGCCATCGCCGTGCCCTCGGCGTCGAGGCCAGGTAGGCCAGGATGCCCCAGGTCACGACGGCGTTCGCGGTGTGACCGCTCGGAAATATATCGCCGCCGAGCCACATCTCGTTCGAGCCGATCGTGGTCGCGTAGTGCGGCCCGAGCCGGCCCATGCCGATCTTCGCGGCACCGACCGTGACGTTCAGCAGGAGCAGGGACACCCCGAGCGCCAGCAGGGGACGCAGGGTGTGCTGCCGCCAGGAGCGCCAGCCGAGCCAGGCCGTCACCATCACCGCGGTGGGGCCGCGCTGGCCCAGGACCACGTAGTAGTCGACGAACGCGTGGATCTCCGGCCACTGCTGGTAGGGCCGGAAGAACATGACCTGCCAGTCGAGCCGGACCAGCCACGAGGTGATGAGCACCGCCCACACGATCGCGAGGTAGAACGCGAGGGTTCCGGCGAACAGCGCAATCCGGTGCCGGCTCATCTCGGGCGCGGCAAGGAGGACCGGCCGTTCCTGCTCCCGGTCCAGTCTCGCGAACACCCGGTCCAGACGGGTGTGGCTCCGTTCGATACGCACCCAATCGACGTTACAGCGAGTGAGGAGTGATCCCCGCCGAATCAACGGCTTTGTGATGACGATGTGATGTGGGATTCCTCTCAGGCGGCGGTTTATTTCCGAGGAATCCGTAATGCGGCCCGACTCCGGACTTCAATTCCTTTGATCGGCCCGACCGACGGTTTTATCGTGCTTATGAATTCGTTCACCGAATGCTGGTGCGGAATTGTCCTGCTGGTCACCGCACGTTTCAGCAGGTCAGGGCGGTCCGGAGCCGTTCAGCCAGAATGCCCCGTACACCGCGGACGCCACCGCCGCACCGCCCACGACCAGCGCCGACCTGGAGGTTCGCAGCCGGGCCAGGGCCAGGGCGGGCGGCAGCAGCAGCGGGAAGGCGGGCAGCAGCAGCCGCGGCTTCGAGCCGAAGTAGCTCGACGCGCACAGGGCGAGGGCGACGACGATCCCCGCGTACACCAGCAGCGGGAGCGGCTGGCGCTGCCGTACGCAGACGACGTACAGCCAGATCAGGAGCGCGACCCCGGCCACCAGGGCGACGCCCGCCAGGGCCGCCGGGAACGAGGCGAACCGGCCGGCGACGAAGCGGGCGAAGGCCACGCCTCCGTCGAAGCCGTTGCGCCAGCCGGCCTGGACGTCGAGATAGCCGAGGGGGCCCTGGCCGGTGCGGTGGCCGACCCACAGCACGTAACCGGCGGCGCCCAGGGGCGCGAGGATCATGCCGAGCACGCGCCGCGCGCCGTCGCCCAGGGCGCGTCCCGTACCGCGTGCGCCGCCCGGGACGCCGTCGCTCCGGCTCCGTGCGAACGCCACGACCGCGGCCGCCCACACCGCCGCCGCCACCGCGAGCCCCACCGGCCGGGTCAGCCCGGCCAGCGAGGCCAGCAGCCCCGCCGTCACCCAGCGCCCGGTCAGCACCGCGTACAGCGACCAGGCGGCCAGCGCCGTGAACAGCGACTCGCTGTACGCCATCGACTGCACGACCCCGACCGGCAGCACGGCCCACAGCAGCGCCGCGCACACCCCGGCCCGGGGGCCGTACACGTGCTCCGCGACCGCGAATATCCCCCAGGCCGCCGCCAGCGAGGCGAGCAGGCTCACCACGAAGCCGGCGTCCGCGTACGACAGCGGCGAGACCGCCGCGCCGAGCCGCTCCAGCCAGGGCAGGAGCGGGAAGAACGCCAGGTTGGAGTGCACGTCGCCGTTGGGCAGGCGTACCTCGTACCCGTAGCCGAGCTCGGCGACCCTGGTGTACCAGAGGGAGTCCCAGCGGGCGGTCAGCAGCGTGTACGCGCTCTTGTCGCGCGCGGCGCTCCACAGGGCCAGGACGAGCAGGCCCAGGGCGCGTACGGCCGCGTAGCCGAGGAGCGCCGGGGCGGCCCGGCGCAGGGCACCCGGGCGGCCCGTCGTGCGCGTTTCAAGATCGATCACGGGCTCGATTATCCGCCGGGCGGAGGTGCGGCCGGACGACCGGGGCGGACGGGGCCGTGGACGCAGTGGCGCATGCCACACGGGTCGCGCGGGATGTGTGAGGCCCACCACGTGTGCGGCGCTCGCTCTCGCGTACCCTGACGAGTCACTCGCGTTCCGTCGCGCGGCCCGGAGACCCCGCTCCTCTCCGGGCGAGCCGCCGGGGAGTCCCCACCCCGCAGCCCGCCGGACGCGAGGGAACATCTTGGAGGTACGTACATGTCCGGGACGACCACGGCTGCCGCCGAGCTGCGCCGTCGGGCGGCCGGGGCCGGTGCCAACCGCTGGGTGGTCCTGGTCGTCCTCTGCGTCAGCCTGCTGCTCGTCGCCGTCGACGCCACCGTGCTCCACGTGGCGGTCCCCGCCGTCACCGAGGACCTCAGGCCCGGCGCGATCGAACTGCTCTGGATCGTCGACGTCTACCCGCTCGTCTGCGCCGCGCTGCTGATCCTCTTCGGCACGCTGGGCGACCGGGTGGGCCGCAGACGGGTCCTGCTCCTCGGCTACGCGCTCTTCGGCGTCGCCTCCGCGCTCGCCGCCCTCGCGGACAACGCCCAGGTCCTCATCCTGGCCCGTGCGCTGCTCGGCGTCGGCGGCGCGATGATCATGCCGGCGACGCTGTCGATCCTGCGGCAGGTCTTCCCCGACCGGCGGGAGCGGGCGCTGGCCATCGGCGTCTGGAGCGCCGTGGCCGCGGTCGGCGCGGCGGTCGGACCGCTGCTCGGCGGCTTCCTGCTGGAGCACTTCTGGTGGGGCTCGGTCTTCCTCGTCAACATCCCGCTGATGCTGGTCAGCCTTCCGGTGGGGCGGCTGCTGCTGCCCGAGTCGATGGGCGACGGCGCCGGCCCCTGGGACGTGGTCGGCGCGCTGATGGCGGCGGCCGGGCTCTTCGGGCTGGTCCTGGGCGTGAAACGGCTGGGCGGCGGCGAGCCGGTGGCCAGCGCGTTCACCGTGCTGCCGCTGGTGGCGGGCGTGGGCCTGCTGGCCGCGTTCGTACGGCGGCAGCGGCGGCGTGCGCATCCGCTGGTGGACCTCGCGATGTTCCGGCGGCCGGCGTTCAGCACGTCGGTGGGGTGCATCGTGCTGGCGATGCTGGCGCTGGTGGGTCTGGAACTGATCGCGGCGCAGTACCTGCAACTGGTGCTCGGGCTGTCCCCGCTCCAGACGGGGCTGCGGCTGCTGCCGCTGACCTTCGCGGCGATGGCGGCGGGGCTGGCGGGCGCGCGGATGCTGCGGCGGTTCGGGCCCCGGCGGATGGTGTGCGCGGGGTTCTGCCTGACGGCCTTCGCGGTGCTGCTGCTGACCGCGATGGGCCGGGCCGACAACTGCGCGCTGCTGGTCTTGGGGTTCGTGCTGCTGGGTTTCGGGCTGGAGACCACTCTCTTCGGGGCGTACGAGTCGATGCTGAGCGAGTCGCCGCCGGAGCAGGCCGGCGGGGCGGCGGCGATCGGCGAGACGTCGTACCAGCTGGGCGCCGGGATCGGGATCGCGCTGCTGGGCAGCGTGATGAACGCGGCGTACGCGCCCGGGCTGACCGGGGGTGTGCCCGGGGTGCCGGCGTCGGCGTCGGTGTCCGCGGGGCATTCGCTGGGGGAGGCGTACGAGGTTGCCGCGCAGCTCGGCGGGCCTGCGGGGGTTGCGCTGCGGCGGGCCGCGGGGGACGCGTTCGTGCACGGGCTGCATGTGACGTTGGTGGTGAGTGCGGGGTTGTTGTTGCTGGGGGCGGTGATGGCGTTGCGGTTGCCGCGGGTGATGCAGTGCGAGGCGGTTGCCGTGCCGGCGCCGCGGGACGCGGTGGAGTCACGCGTGTCGGTGTGACCGCGGGGGGTCTCCCACCCACGCACCACCCGTTCACCGCCGACCGGGAGGTGGACGTCGCTCGTGGGCGGCCGGGCGCCGTCGGTGGCTGCGGGTGGTGTGCCGTTGTTTTGGGTGCGGTCGGTTGTTCGTCGCCGGCGGGTGGTGGGCGTTGCCCGTGGGCGGTGGGGCGCCGTCGGTGGCTGCGGGTGGTGTGCCGTTGTTCTGGGTGCGGTCGGTGTGTTCATCGCCGGCGGGTGGTGGGCGATGACCGTGGGCGGTGGGGCGCCGTCGGTGGCTGCGGGTGGTGTGCCGTTGTTCTGGGTGCGGTCGGTGTGTTCATCGCCGGCGG
Source organism: Streptomyces sp. M92 (assembly GCF_028473745.1). Lineage (NCBI taxonomy): Bacteria > Bacillati > Actinomycetota > Actinomycetes > Kitasatosporales > Streptomycetaceae > Streptomyces > Streptomyces sp. M92. The sequence continues at coordinate 7,218,299 of NZ_CP101137.1, read as the reverse complement.
GTGGTGGGCGATGACCGTGGGTGGTCGGGCGTTGCCAGCGGCTGTGGCGCCGGGCCGGGTGCGGTCGGTGTGTTCATCGCCGGCCGGGAGGTGGCGTCGCCCCTGGGCGGTCGGCCATCGGCTCGGGCCGAGGCATCCTCGGCCCGCCACTCACCGCACGCCGCCGGCGGTGGATCATCCCCACTGGCGACGTCCACCTCGCTCCTGACGGTGAACGGGTGGTGCGTGGGCGGGAGACGGGCATGGTGGACGTGCGGCACCGCGCATCGTAACGTCGGCACCAGAACCTGCGACTAGCACCGCTAGTTTTCACAGCCAGCCCCGGAGGGTGTTCCATGGCCGCGTCCCCCAAGTTGCCCGCCTTCGACCCCGCCGACCCCCTCGGCGTCGACGACCTCCTGGAGCCGGAGGACCTGGCCGTCCGGGACACCGTGCGGGACTGGGCCGCCGACCGCGTGCTGCCGCACATCGCGGACTGGTACGAGAAGGGCGAGCTGCCCGGGATCAGGGAGCTCGCCCGCGAACTCGGCTCCATCGGCGCGCTCGGCATGTCGCTCGACGGCTACGGCTGCGCCGGCGCGAGTGCCGTGCAGTACGGACTGGCCTGCCTGGAACTGGAGGCGGCCGACTCCGGCATCCGCTCCCTCGTCTCCGTGCAGGGCTCCCTCGCCATGTACGCCGTCCACCGCTTCGGCAGCGAGGAGCAGAAGCAGACGTGGCTGCCGCGCATGGCCGCCGGCGAGGTCATCGGCTGCTTCGGGCTCACCGAGCCCGACCACGGCTCCGACCCCGCCAACATGCGCACCCGCGCCAAGCGCGACGCCGGCGGGGACTGGGTGCTCAACGGGCGCAAGATGTGGATCACCAACGGGTCGGTCGCCGGGGTCGCCGTCGTCTGGGCGCAGACGGACGAAGGGGTCCGCGGCTTCGTCGTGCCCACCGACCGCCCCGGTTTCTCCGCCCCCGAGATCAAGCACAAGTGGTCGCTGAGGGCCAGCGTCACCAGCGAGCTGGTCCTGGACGACGTACGGCTGCCCGCCGACGCCGTACTGCCGGAGGTCACCGGACTGCGCGGACCGCTCAGCTGCCTCACCCACGCCCGCTACGGCATCGTGTGGGGGTCCATGGGCGCGGCCCGCAGCTCCTTCGAGGCGGCCGTCGAGTACGCGAAGTCGCGGGAGCAGTTCGGGCGGCCCATCGGCGGCTTCCAGCTCACCCAGGCCAAGCTCGCCGACATGGCGGTCGAACTGCACAAGGGGATTCTGCTCGCCCACCACCTGGGGCGGCGCATGGACGCCGGCCGCCTGCGTCCCGAGCAGGTCAGCTTCGGCAAGCTCAACAACGTGCGCGAGGCCATCGACATCTGCCGGACGGCGCGGACGATCCTCGGCGCCAACGGGATCTCCCTGGAGTACCCGGTGATGCGGCACGCGACGAACCTGGAGTCGGTGCTCACCTACGAGGGCACCGTCGAGATGCACCAGCTGGTGCTGGGCAAGGCGCTCACCGGACTCGACGCCTTCCGCTGAGAGTCCGGCCGGGAGGGCGGGGCCGTGGTGTGCGGCCCCGCCTCAGCTCTGGTTGAAGAAACCGTCGGAACGGTGCGCGGCGGGCTCGCCGCTGATGACCTGCGTGTCGGCCGGGCTCAGCAGGAACACCCGGGTGGAGACCCGCTCGATCGAACCGCGCAGGCCGAAGATCAGCCCGGCCGCGAAGTCGACCACGCGCTTGGCGTCGGTCCCCTCCATGGCCGTCAGGTTCATGATGACCGGGACCCCGTCCCGGAACAGCTCGCCGATCGACCGCGCGTCCCGGAAGCTGTCCGGGGTGACGGTCGCGATGCGGCGGCCCCTCTCCTCGGCCACGTCCGAGGCCACCTTGACGCGCGGGTCGGTGACCCAGGCGTCGCCGGGCTCGTTGCCCTCGGAGTAGTCGTCGTCGTAGTAGCGCTCGTCATCGTTGTCGTCGACGAGGCCGAGCCACGCACTCGCCTTGCGTACCGATCCCATGGACGCCTCCTCTCACAGCGGTCTTTCGTGCTTCCGCATCCCTATGGTCATCCATGATGCGGACGTCGCGCCAAGTGGATAGACGCCGCGCGGGGGGTTTGTGACGGTACTGGTGCACAGCGATTCCGTCGAGAGTCCTTGTGTCCCAAGGGTCGTTTCCCAAACGGATGCTGACTGTGAGTGAAATATGATTCTTCTCGGCGGACGGGTGAGAGGGGGTGCGTACGGGTGAACGCGGCAGTCGGTACGATGCCGCAGCTCAGCGTCGTACGCACCACGGGGGAATGTCGTGTTCGGAATCGTCAGGCCGTGCAGGCACCGGCTCGGAGAGCGCCTCACGAGTCAGTGGATGGCGCATTTGTGCGGGTTGTGTCTCGCTCTGCGCAAGGACCACGGACAGTTCGCGCGGATAGTGACGAACTATGACGGGCTGCTCATATCGGTTTTGACGGAGGCTCAGGCCGGACGGGGCGGCGCGGGCACCGGGCGGCGTACGGCGGGCCCCTGCCCGTTGCGCGGGATGCGGACCGCTTCCGTCGCGCACGGCGAGGGCGCCCGGCTCGCGGCGGCCGTCTCGCTGGTGCTGGCCTCCGCCAAGGTCCGCGACCACGTCGCCGACCGGGACGGCCTGCTGGCGCGGCGGCCGGTGGCCCTCGCCGCCCGCCGGATCGCCACCGGCTGGGACGCGGCCGGAGCACGCGGCGGCAGCGCCGTCGGGTTCGACACCGCCGTACTGGTCGACGCCGTGGACCGGCAGGGCGGCATCGAGGCGCTCGCCGGGCCCGGCACACCGCTGCTCACCGTCACCGAGCCGACCGAGACCGCGACCGCCGCCGCCTTCGCGCACACCGCGCACCTCGCCGGACGCCCGTACAACGCCGAACCGCTCGCCGAGGCCGGGCGCCTCTTCGGCCGGCTAGCCCACCTCCTGGACGCCGTGGAGGACGAGGAGGCCGACGCCGCGTCGGGTGCCTGGAACCCGCTCACCGCCACCGGCACCCCGCTCACCGAGGCCCGGCGGCTCGCGGACGACGCCGTGCACGGCGTGCGGCTCGCGCTGCGCGAGGCCGAGTTCACCGACGGGCGGCTGGTGCACCGGCTGCTCGTGCACGAGCTGGGCAACTCCGTCGACCGCGCCTTCGGCACCGCCTCCTGCGCGCACGGCGGTCACCCGTACGCCCCTCCCGGGACTCCGGGCGCCCCCCAGGGCCCCGGTGCGCCGCCGCCACCGGAGCCGCCGCGCGGCAACCGGCGCGGGCTGCTCGCCGGGTGCGCGGTGTGGGCGGGGCTGGCCTGTACGTGCCAGCTGTGCTGCGGCACGTACCACGACCCCTGGAGCGGGGAGCGCAAGGAAGGCACGTGCGCCAACTGCGACTGCGGCGGGTGCGGCGACTGCTGCAGTTGCTGCGAGTGCTGCGGCAACTGCTGCGGAGACGACGGGTGCGGCTGCGACGGCTGCGACTGCGGGTGCAGTTGCTGAGGCGGCCGGGAGACCGAGGTTCGTTCAAAGATTGACGGCCGAAAGTGCACTCTTGCGCCGACCGGTCGTTCGGCCGAATACTCCAACCTCAGCGCTTGTCAGGAGCACGACGCGTTCGGAACCCGGACGTCCGTCCCTGACTGCGCCTCACGGGCCCCAACCCCACAAGAGGGCCCCCGACTTCCTTTGTGGAGGAACGAAAAGTGAGGATCAAGCGCACCACCCCCCGCAGCGGCATCACGAGACGGACTCGGCTGATCGCCGTATCCACCGGCATCGTGGCCGCAGCCGCGATCGCGATCCCCAGCGCGAACGCGTCCGAGGCTCCCGTCGCCTTCAGTGCCGCCGAGCTGAGCAGCGCCAGCGCCGCGGTGCTCGAGGCCGACGTCCCGGGCACCGCCTGGGCCGTCGACAGCAAGACCGGCCAGGTGCTGCTCACGATCGACAGCACGGTCTCCCAGGCCGAGCTCGCGAAGATCAAGAAGGAGGCCGGCGACAAGGCCGGCGCCCTCAAGGTCGAGCGCACCCCCGGCACGTTCAACAAGCTCATCCAGGGCGGCGACGCCATCTACGCGAGCAGCTGGCGCTGTTCCCTCGGCTTCAACGTCCGCAGCAGCAGCGGCGCCGAGTACTTCCTGACCGCCGGTCACTGCACCGACGGTGCCGGCACCTGGTACGCCAACTCCGGGCGCTCCACGGTCCTCGGCTCGACGGCCGGGTCCAGCTTCCCGGGCAACGACTACGGCATCGTCCGGTACACCAACAGCTCCGTCAGCAAGCCCGGTACCGCGAACGGCGTGGACATCACCCGCGCGGCCACCCCGAGCGTGGGTACCACCGTCATCCGCGACGGTTCCACCACCGGCACCCACAGCGGCCGGGTCACCGCCCTGAACGCCACCGTCAACTACGGCGGCGGCGACATCGTCCGCGGGCTGATCCAGACCACGGTCTGCGCCGAGCCCGGCGACTCCGGCGGCCCGCTCTACGGCAGCAACGGCACCGCGTACGGTCTGACGTCCGGCGGCAGCGGCAACTGCCGCACCGGCGGAACGACGTTCTTCCAGCCGGTCACGGAGGCCCTGAACGCCTACGGCGTCAGCGTCTACTAGGCCGTCGGTCCAGACCGTCGGTCCGTCCGCAGAAACGCAGCCAGCAGCACGACGAGTCCCCGCACACCGGCCGGTGTGCGGGGACTCGGCCTGTACGCAAGAGGTGAATTCCGGCCAGGCGTCCGCCGGTTCGGCCGGCCTCCGGTTATTGGCTCGTAGCGTTTGCTGGAGCGTTCGCCGCGCGAATCCTGCTGGGAAGGACATGAATGGTGAAGGACGTGTGTGCGCGCTGAACTTGTCGTGCGCACGTCCTGAAGTCGACCTTGTGTGCCCCCTGCGGGGTTGGAAGAGTTGGCGCTCGTCAACCAGCCTTCCGGCCCGTGAGGTCCCCACAACCTCCCGGGCCGACCCCCCACAGGAGGACGTGAGTTGAAGCACCGACGCATACCCAGGCGGCGGGCCGCCGTGGTTGGTGCGGGTATCACCGCACTGGTCGCCGCGGGAGTCACCTTCCAGAGTGCGAACGCCAGCGAGGCCCCGAAGGCTTCCGCGCCCGAGACCCTGTCGGTCACGGCGGCCGGAAAGCTCGCCTCCACGCTGCTCGGCGACCTCGGCACCGACGCGGCGGGCACGTACTACGACGCGCAGGCCAGGAGTCTCGTCGTCAACGTGCTCGACGAGGGCGCCGCGCAGACCGTCGAGGAGGCCGGCGCCGAGGCGAGAATCGTCGAGAACTCGCTCGCCGAACTGAAGAGCGCGCGCACCACCCTTGCCGAGGACGCCGCCATCCCGGGCACCTCCTGGGCGACCGACCCGACCACCAACAAGGTCGTCGTCACCGCCGACCGCACGGTCTCGAAGGCCGAGTGGGCCAAGCTGGCCAAGGTGGTCGAGGGGCTGGGCGCCAAGGCGGAGCTCAAGCGGACGAAGGGCGAGTACAAGCCCTTCGTCGCGGGCGGCGACGCCATCACCGGCAACGGCGGGCGCTGCTCCCTCGGCTTCAACGTGACCAAGGGCGGGGAGCCGTACTTCCTCACCGCGGGTCACTGCACCGAGTCCATCACCACCTGGTCGGACTCCTCCGGGAACGTCATCGGCGAGAACGCGGCCTCCAGCTTCCCGGACGACGACTACGGCCTGGTCAAGTACACCGCCGAGGTGGACCACCCGAGCGAGGTGAACCTCTACGACGGCTCCTCCCAGGTCATCTCCGGCGCCGCCGAGGCCACCGTCGGCATGGAGGTGACCCGCAGCGGCTCCACCACCCAGGTGCACTCCGGCACGGTCACCGGCCTGGACGCCACCGTGAACTACGGCAACGGCGACATCGTCAACGGCCTGATCCAGACCGACGTCTGCGCCGAGCCCGGCGACAGCGGCGGCTCGCTCTTCTCGGGCGACCAGGCCATCGGCCTCACCTCCGGCGGCAGCGGCGACTGCGCCTCGGGCGGCGAGACCTTCTTCCAGCCGGTGACGGAGGCCCTGTCGGCCACCGGCACGCAGATCGGCTGAGCACCACCCGCACCTGAGAAGTACCTCCGAGGTACCGCCGAAGTCCCGTCCCGCGCGCGAGGGGCGGGACTTCCGCGTGCGTACGTGCGGTCAGCCGGCCTGCGTGGGCAGCTCCGGCTCCTGTCGCCGGACGCGCAGCACGGCGGCCAGCAGCGTGATCAGCGTCCCCGCGACCGCCCACGCCCACAGCACCAGCAGGGGGACGGTCTCGGCGTTGCCCTTGAAGTAGGCGATCGAGCGGGCCGTCCAGGTGCCCGCGCCCGGCGGCAGCCAGGGGCCGATCTCCTTCCAGAACGGCGGCAGCATCGGCAGCGGGAAGGCGCCGCCCGCGCTCGGGTTGCCCGCGATCACCACCAGCAGGATCGCCAGCCCGATGCCGACGATCCCGAAGACGCCCTGGAGGGCGAGGGTGGCGGCGCCCACCGCGAAGGTGATCAGCGCGCCGAGCCCCCACAGGTCCACCACGCTGCCGGGCAGCGCGCCCAGGATCGGCCCCACGATCACCGCGCCGCCCAGCCCGCCGACGATCGCGACCAGCGCCATCACGATCAGCCGGATCGCCGCGCGGAGCGGGTTGGCCGGCCGGGCCCCGGTGCTGATCGCCAGGATCGAGGCGCACAGGTAGCCGCCGACGCACCAGCCCACGACCAGGTAGAAGGACGACAGTCCGTCGAAGTCCCGGGGCGAGGCCGGGGCCACGTCGACGGTCCGCACCGTGCGGCCCTGTGCCCGCTCCACCTCGGAGACCAGTCCCTCCAGGGCGGAGGCGAGGACGGTGCCCCCGCCGGAGGCGACCAGCAGGGTGTCCCTGGTGCCGTCCGGGTTCACGATCAGGGCGCCGTCGATCTCCCGCTCCGTGATCTGCCGCCGGGCGCTCTCCTCGCCGGCCACCGTGCGCGGGTCCAGCGGCGATCCGGGCAGTCGTTCCAGCCTGTCCACCGTCCGCTCGGCCACCGTCGGCGGCGCGACCACCCCGAAGGGCACGTCCTTCGGCTTCGGGTCGTGCAGCGCCCCCACGTAGGAGGCGATGAACAGCAGCTGGAGCGCGAGCACGCCGAGCACGAGCAGGGTGGCCCGCGGGGTGACGGCGTCCTTCACCTCGCCCAGGAAGGAGCCTTTGCGGCGGTCGGTGACCGGGGTGTGCGACATGTCCCCACGGTCCGGGCGGACGGACGTTTGCGCAGGTGGGGCGGGGCCGAACGGATGTCGCACACGTATTCGAAATTTGGTCTATGGTGGGGGTGAGGTAGTTGGGAACAGATGTTCGACATGTTCGGCAGGGCATCGGTTCATGAGTTCGGGAGGTGCGTGTGCCGGGTTTCACGCATCTGCACACCGTCTCCGGATTCTCCGCCCGCTACGGCGCCTCCCACCCGGAGCGGCTGGCCGAGCGCGCCTTCGAACGGGGCATGGACGCCCTCGCCCTCACCGATCGCGACACCCTCGCGGGCACCGTCCGCTTCGCCAAGGCCTGCGCGAAGGCGGGCGTCCGTCCGCTGTTCGGCGCGGAGCTGGCGGTGGCCGCCCCCGAGTCCGGGACCGCCGACCGCACGGAGACCTCCGTACGCCGGGACCGGCGCCGCGCCCCCGTGCGCGGAGGTGCCTTCGTCGACGAGTCGGCCCCGCGGGTGACCTTCCTCGCCCGCGACGGCGCCCGCGGCTGGGCCGGCCTGTGCCGCCTGGTCTCCGCCGCCCACACGGCCGAGGACATCCCCCTGCTCTCCTGGCCCGACAACCACGCCGACGGACTGACCGTGCTGCTCGGTCCCGACTCCGACGTCGGCCGCGCCCTCGCCGCCGGCCGCCCCGACCGCGCGGCGAGGCTCCTCGCCCCCTGGCGGGAGGTGTACGGCGACGCCCTGCGTCTGGAGGCCGTCTGGCACGGCCGCGAAGGGACCGGCCCCGGCTCCCTGCGCCTGGCCGCCCGCACCGTCGGCTTCGCCGCCGAACAGGGCGTCCGCCCGGTGCTCTCCAACGCCGTCCGCTACGCCGACCCCGGCCAGGGCCAGGTCGCCGACGTCCTGGACGCCGCCCGCCGCCTGGTCCCCATCGACGCCACCGGGGAACTGGACTCCGGCGAGGCCTGGCTCAAGGACGCCGGCGCCATGCGGCACGCCGCCGAGCGGATCGTCGAGGCGGCCGGCTTCCGGCGCGAGGCCGCCCACCGCCTGCTGGAGCAGACGCAGGCCACGGCCGCCGAGTGCCTGGTCGACCCCGAGGACGACCTCGGCATGGGCGCCGTCCACTTCCCCGAACCGCACCTCGTGGGCGCCGGCCGCCGCACCGCCCAGCGGGCGCTCGCCTCCCGGGCGGCGGCGGGCATGGTGCTGCGCGGCTACGACCGGCGGCGCGATCACCGGACCTACTGGGAGCGGATGCACCACGAGCTGGACATCATCGCCCACCACGGCTTCGCCTCGTACTTCCTCACCGTCGCCCAGGTCGTGGACGACGTGCGGGACATGGGCATCCGGGTCGCCGCGCGCGGCTCCGGCGCGGGCTCGCTCGTCAACCACCTCCTCGGCATCGCGCACGCCGACCCGGTCGAGCACGGGCTGCTGATGGAGCGCTTCCTGTCCAGGGAGCGGGTGGTGCTGCCCGACATCGACATCGACGTGGAGTCCGCCCGCCGCCTGGAGGTCTACCGCGCGATCATCGGCCGGTTCGGCACCGAGCGGGTCGCCACGGTCGCCATGCCGGAGACGTACCGGGTGCGCCACGCCATCCGCGACGTGGGCGCCGCGCTGTCCATGGACCCGGCCGAGATCGACCGCGTCGCCAAGTCCTTCCCGCACATCCGCGCCCGCGACGCCCGCGCGGCGCTGGAGGAACTGCCCGAGCTGAAGGAGCTGGCGGGGGAGCGGGAGCGCTACGGCAGGCTCTGGGAGCTGGTCGAGGGGCTGGACGCCCTCCCGCGCGGTGTCGCCATGCACCCCTGCGGTGTCCTCCTGTCCGACGCCTCCCTGCTCTCCCGTACGCCGGTCATGCCGACCAGCGGCGAGGGCTTCCCCATGGCGCAGTTCGACAAGGACGACGTGGAGGACCTCGGGCTGCTCAAGCTGGACGTGCTCGGCGTGCGGATGCAGTCGGCGATGGCGCACGCGGTCGCCGAGGTGAAGCGGGCGACCGGCACCGAGGTCGACCTGGACGCCGTACCCGAGGGCGATCCGGCGACGTACCGGATGATCCGGTCCGCCGAGACGCTGGGCTGCTTCCAGATCGAGTCGCCGGGCCAGCGGGACCTGGTCGGACGGCTCCAGCCGTCGACCTTCCACGACCTCGTGGTCGACATCTCGCTCTTCCGGCCGGGGCCGGTCGCCGCCGACATGGTGCGGCCGTTCATCGAGGCCCGGCACGGGCGGGCGCCGGTGCGCTACCCGCACGAGGATCTGGCGGAGCCGCTGGAGGGCACCTACGGGGTCGTCGTCTTCCACGAGCAGATCATCGACATCGTCGACATCATGACCGGCTGCGGACGCGGCGAGGCGGACCGGGTGCGGCGCGGGCTGTCCGACCCGGAGTCGCAGGGGCGGATCAAGGTGTGGTTCGCCCAGCACGCGGCGGCGAACGGCTACGACGCGGAAACGATCCAGCGGACCTGGGAGATCGTCGAGGCCTTCGGGTCGTACGGCTTCTGCAAGGCGCACGCGGTCGCGTTCGCCGTGCCGACGTACCAGTCGGCGTGGCTGAAGGCGCATCACCCGGCCGCTTTTTACGCCGGGTTGCTCACGCACGACCCCGGCATGTACCCGAAGCGGCTGCTGCTGGCGGACGCGCGGCGGCGCGGGGTGCCGATCCTGCCGTTGGACGTGAACAAGTCGGGGGTCGCACACAGGATCGAACTGGTGTCTGAATCCCGGTGTTCCGAGGGGACCGTCTGGGGTCTGCGTCTCGCCCTCTCCGACGTGCACGGCATCAGCGAGGCCGAGGCGGAGCGGATCGCCGAGGGGCAGCCCTACGCCTCCCTGCTCGACTTCTGGGAACGGGCCCGCCCCAGCAGGCCGCTGGCCGGACGGCTCGCCCAGGTCGGCGCGCTGGACGCGTTCGGCGCCAACCGCCGCGACCTGCAACTGCACCTGACCGAACTGCACCGCGGCGCCCGCGCCGGACGCGGCGACCAGCTCCCCCTGTCCGGCGGCCGGAAGACCGCCTCCGCCGGACTGCCCGACCTCACCTCCGCGGAGAAGCTCAGCGCCGAACTGGGTGTGCTCTCCATGGACGCCTCGCGCAACCTGATGGACGACCACCGCACCTTCCTGCGCGAGCTGGGCGTGGTGTCGGCCAAGCGGCTGCGCGAGGCCCGGCACGGGGAGACGGTGCTGGTCGCGGGCGCCAAGGCGGCCACCCAGACCCCGCCGGTCCGCTCCGGCCGCCGGGTCATCTTCTCCACTCTCGACGACGGCTCCGGCCTGGTCGACCTCGCCTTCTTCGACGACTCGCACGACGCCTGCGCGCACACCGTCTTCCACTCCTGGCTGCTGCTGGTGCGCGGGGTGGTGCAGCGGCGCGGCCCGCGCAGCCTCAGCGTGGTCGGCTCCGCCGCCTGGAACCTCGCCGACCTGCTGGAGATCCGCCGGGAGGAGGGCCTGGAGGGCGTCGCGGCCCGGCTGGCCGGAGCGGGCGGAAGCCAGGAGGGCGACGACCTCGGGGGCGGCCCGGCGCGCCGTCGTCTCGCCGGTTCGGACGGACGGCCCGCGCCGGCCGGCTCCGCGGCCCAGGACCCGATGGAGCGGCGGAGGATCCGCATGTCCACCGGGTACGAGATGCACCCCTGGGCCGATCTGCGCCCCGCGGGCGAAGGGCCCGCGGTCGGAAGGAAGTTGTGGCACCAGAGTCCGGGGAGTGCGGGATGACCATCCTCTGCGTACGTTTCCAGCTGCCGCCCATGTACGAGGCGGCCCTGCCCCAGCTGCTCGGGTTGCTGGAGGAGTTCACGCCGGTCGTCGAGGCGCTGCCCCCCGACGGCGCGCTGGCCGACCTGCGGGGCGCCGAGCGGTACTTCGGGCGGGACGCCGTGGAACTGGCCTCGGTGATCCGCGTCCGCGCCCTCGCGCTGTACGGCGTCGACTGCGTGACCGGCGCCGGTCCGGGCCCGATGCTGGCCCGGATGGCCCTGCGGGACGCCCGGCCGGGGCTGACCCGCGCGGTGGCCGAGGGCGAGGAGCGGGAGTTCCTCGCCGGGAAGCCGGTCGCCGCACTGCCCGGCGTCGGCACCGCGACCGCCCGCACCCTGTGCGAGTACGGCCTCGACACCCTCGGCCGGGTCGCCGCCGCACCCCTGTCCACGCTCCAGCGGCTGGTCGGCGCGAGGGCCGGCCGCGAGCTGCACGAGAAGGCGCAGGGCGTCGACCGCGGCCGGGTCGTCCCCAACGGCGTCTCCCGGTCGCTGGCCGCGGACCGCCCCTTCGACCGCGACGAACTCGACCCCGGCCGCCACCGCCGCGCCCTGCTGTCGGCCGCCGAGGAACTGGGCACCAGGCTGCGCGCCGTGGGCAAGGTCTGCCGCACCCTGACCCTCACCGTGCGCTACGCCGACAGGTCGGCCACCACCCGCAGCCGCACCCTGTCCGAACCGACCGCGCACTCGGCGGCCCTGACCCGGACCGCGTACGACATGTACGAGGCGCTCGGCCTCCAGCGGGCCCGGGTCCGCTCGATCGCCCTGCGCGCCGAGGGGCTGGCCCCCGCCGAACAGGCCTCCCACCAGCTCACCTTCGACCCCGTGGACGAGAAGGTCCGCCGGATCGAGGAGGTCGCGGACCGCGCGCGGGCCAAGTTCGGGCCGCGGGCGGTGATGCCGGGGTCGCTGGCGGCATGAGGCGGCCGGTGCGGGTCAGTTGGCCCACGGGGGAGTGAGCACCGTGCCGTCGGCCAGCTCCGCCGTCAGGCCGACGGAGGTGGTGACCCAGGAGGTCGCGGTCCGGTCGGTGGGGTTCTCGACGGCGAATTCGGTACCGGCGTTGACGATCACCGTGTCCCCCGCGGTGACGCGCTCGGTGCGGCCGTCGAGGGTGACCAGCAGCTCGCCGGTGAGCAGGTGGAAGACCTCCTCCCGGCTGACGGTGTGCGCGGGGGCCTTCGTCCCCGCCGGGATCTCACCCCGCCAGGCGCAGAGCTCCTCGCCGCCGGTGCGGGGAGCGGCGTACGAGACGAAACGGGTGCCGTGGATCTCGTGGGTGGCGCCTTCGGACGAGCGGACTACGGGCATGACTGTCCCCCAATACCTATGGTCAAGCAGCTTGACTAAGTTCCGGAACCAATGGTCAAGCTGCTTGACCAAAACGTCAAGGGTGTTTCAATGCCACCGTGCAGAACTCCGACGCCATGGCCCTGACCGCCGGCCTGCTCGCCGCGGCCGGCGGTCTCACGCAGCGCATCCACGAGGGTGTCGTCGCCCGCGGCTTCGAGGGGGTGCGCCCCGCGCACGGTTTCGCCTTCGCCCGGCTCGCCCCGGACGGTGCGACGGTCACCGACCTCGCCGCGCACCTGGGGATGACCAAGCAGGCCGCGAGCCAGCTGATCGAGGAGCTGGACCGCAGGGGGTTCGTCGAGCGCCGGCCGCACCCCGCCGACGCGCGCGCCCGGCTGGTCGTGCTGACCGAGGCGGGGTGGGCCTGTACGCGGGCCGCGGAGGAGGCGGCGGCGGAGGCCGTGGGTGCCTGGGTTGACGTGCTCGGTGAGGACGGGGTGCGTGCGCTGGCCGACGGTCTGCTGCGGGTGGCGCCGGGCGGACCGGTCCGGCCCGCCTGGTGACGCCGGCCGGACCGGTTAGCGCTGCAAGTTTTTACCGACGCGTAACTTCACACTTGTGCTACTCGCCCGTAACTTGACGAGTGAACAGCATCCCGTGATCCGGATCACAGGGCGTCCTGCCATCGAAACTCCCCTGCCCCGCAAGGAGATCACCCGATGCTGCCCTGGAGACGCGCGCTACGACCCCTGACCGCCCTGCTGCTGACCGCCGCGGTGGCCCTGGTCCCCGCCACCACCGCCCACGCCGCCGACGCACGCCCCAGCTCCGGCTGGAACGACTACTCCTGCAAGCCCTCCGCCGCGCACCCCCGCCCCGTCGTCCTGGTCCACGGCACCTTCGGGAACTCCGTCGACAACTGGCTGGGTCTCGCCCCCTACCTGAAGAACCGCGGCTACTGCGTCTTCTCCCTCGACTACGGCCAACTGCCCGGCGTCCCGTTCTTCCACGGGCTCGGCCCGGTCGACGAGTCGGCGCAGCAGCTCGCCGCCCACGTCGACGAGGTGCTCGCCGCCACCGGCGCGGCCGAGACCGACATCGTCGGCCACTCGCAGGGCGGCATGATGCCCCGGTACTACCTCAAGTTCCTCGGCGGCGCCGCCGAGGTGAACGCCCTGGTGGGGATCGCGCCCAGCAACCACGGCACCACACTGTCCGGCCTCACCAACCTGCTGCCGTACTTCCCCGGCGTCGGGGACCTGCTGAACGAGCACACCCCGGCCCTCGCCGACCAGGTCGCCGGCTCCGACCTCCTCGCCAAGCTCAACGAGGGCGGCGACACCGTCCCCGGCGTCCTCTACACCGTTCTCGCCACCCGGTACGACCAGGTGGTCACGCCGTACCGCAGCCAGTTCCTGGAGGGGCCCGGGGTGCGCAACGTCCTGCTGCAGGACCTGTGCCCCGTCGACCTGTCCGAGCACCTGGCGATCGGACTCTTCGACCGGATCGCCTTCCACGAAGTGGCGAACGCCCTGGACCCTGCGCACGCCACGCCCACCACCTGTGCCTCGGTCTTCGACTGACGGCTCACCCGGCCCACGCCGAACACCACGCGGGGCTCGTCCGGCCTGAGCCGCCGGACGAGCCCCGCGTCCCCCGTCGACCGGGGTCAGCCGCTGTGCCTGCCGCCGGCGGCCCGCCGGCGCACGGACGCGAACATCACGGCCGCGCCGACGGCCAGGGCGGCGGCGCCACCGACCGCGATGTAGGGGGTGGTGCTGTCCCCACCGGTCTCGGCGAGGTTCTCGGTGCCCGCGCCGGCGGCCTTGACCTCGTTGGGCCCACCGGCCGCGGCGGACTCGGAAGCCGCGTCCGAGGCCTCGTCCCCGGGGGCCGGGGAGGCAGGGTCGGTCGGGTCCGCCGTCGTCTCGGCGTCCTGGTCGCCGTGGCCGTGGTGCTCGATCGTCGACTTGTCGGCGGCGGCCGCGATCTGCTCCTCGGACGGAGCGGACGCCTCGGGGGCCGGAGCGGCGGCGTCCGCGGAGTCACCGGCCGCCGTGCCGTTGCCGCCGCTCCCGCCCGCTCCGCCGAAGGAGATGTCGGAGCAGGAGTAGAACGCCTCCGGGCTGTCCGAGCGCTGCCACACCGCGTACAGCAGGTGCTTGCCGGAACGCTCGGGCAGCTTGCCGGCGAAGGTGTAGAAACCGCCCGAGGCCGCCGGGTCGGTGGCCGTCGCCACCGGGGCGGACAGGTCCAGGTCGCCCCAGCCCAGCGGCTTGGACGGGTCGTAGCCGGGCTTGGTGACGTACACCTTGAAGGTGCCCTTGTGGGGGGCCGTCACGCGGTACTTGAAGGTGTACGAGCCGCTGCTCACGCTGGTCGCGGGCCAGTCGGCGCGGGCCAGGTCCATGCCCTTGAACGCCGGGTCGTTGGCGCTGCACAGCTTGCCGTCCGGGATCAGTTCCCGGTGCTTGCCGGCGGCGTTGCCGATGCGGATGCCGTTCCAGTCGTACAGCGCCTGGGTGCCGCCGGCCGCGACGGCAGCCTTGCACGCGGCCGACTTCGGGTTCTCGGGCCCCTCGGCGTGGCACTGCGACACCCGGCTGACCGGGTCGCCCATCGAACCGTGCGCCGACGCGGGAGCGGCGGCCAGGGTGGTCAGGGCGAGCGGGGCGAGGCCGGCGACGGCGACGGCGGCGACCCTGCGGGGCGCGGACGGTGCGGGCATGGGGAACTCCTCGAAACGGTCACTGGGGATGTGGAACTCGGGCCGGAACCCGTGGGGTTGATCAGCAAGCTAGCCCCAAGAAACCGTGAAATCGCCTGCTGGAGGCGGGTGATGGAGATCCTTATGGTCGCGTTAAGGGAGTGCTCAGGCTGGGCTGAGGTAGCTACCGTTCGCGGCATGGGAGAAGAGCGGATCCGGCAGGCGGTCACCGCGGACGTACCGGTGGTGAAGGCCGTCACCGACGCCGCCTACCGCCCCTACATCGAGCGCATCGGCGTGGTGCCGCAGCCCATGGAGGCGGACCACGCGGCGAACGTGGCCGCGGGCAAGGTGTTCGTCACCGGCGGACCCGGCACGGGCGTCGCGGGCCTCGTCGTCGTGGAGACGTACGCGGACCACCTGTTCCTCGACAGCATCGCCGTCCACCCCGACGCGCACGGCACGGGCGTGGGGCGGCGGCTGCTGCGGTTCGTGGACGCGCACGCGCGTGCGCTGGGCCTGCCCGAGGTCAGGCTCTACACCAACGCCATGATGTGGGAGAACCAGCGGATCTACCCGAAGTACGGGTACGAGGCCGTGGAGCGCCGGGTGGACGGGCCCTACGACCGCGTCCACTACCGCAAGCGGCTGCTCTGACGCGTCTCATCGCGACCGGTCCGGTCAGCTGTCCGGCCACCAGGTGCGCGCGATGTCCTCGCGGACCTCCGGGCGTCCCGAGGGACGCGTGTCCGCCTCCTCGCGGACACGGCGGGCGTCGGTCTTCTTCAGGGGCTTCTGCACGGTCAGACGGCGCATGGCTGCCTCCTTACGGATCCACCGGGTTCCGCGTTCTCACGGAGGTAGACCCTTTCCCCGAGACTTGCCCATCGATGCGTCCCTGTCAGTGGCGGTTGTCACGTTCCCGCGCCCCGACCGCGTTGTCAGTGCCGGGTGTCACCCTGGGCACATGGACAACGACGGTGACGGAGCGAGCGCGTTGAGTAGCACATGGGGCATCGACTGGGACGCACGGGCCGCCGACTTCGACGACGAGCCGGACCACGGCCTGCGGGACCCCGGCGTGCGCCGGGCCTGGGCCGCGCGGTTGAGATCCTGGCTGCCCGAGCGGCCCGGCGAACTCCTCGACCTGGGCTGCGGGACCGGCAGCCTGTCGCTCCTCGCGGCCGAGCAGGGACACCGCGTCACCGGTGTCGACCTGTCACCGGCCATGGTGGAGCGGGCCAGGACCAAACTCGCCGGTCGTGACGCGGTGTTTCTGACCGGTGACGCCGAGGCGCCCCCGGTGGGCGAGCAGCGCTTCGACGCCGTGCTCGTCCGGCACGTGCTGTGGACGCTGCCCGACCCCGGCCGGGCCCTGCGGCACTGGCGGGAGTTGCTGCGTCCGGGAGGCCGGCTGGTCCTCGTGGAGGGAGTGTGGGGGGCCGTCACCCCGGTCGGCATACCCGCCGACCGGCTCACCGCCCTCCTGGCCCCGCTCGCCGGGCGGATCCGCCTGGAGCGGCTGTCGGACGCCCCGGCACTGTGGGGCAGGGCGGTGGCGGACGAGCGGTACGCGGTGGTGGTGACACCCGGGTGAGCCGACAGAGGTCACGCCAGCAGGTCGGTGAAGTCCTCCCCGCGGGCCAGCCGCTCCAGTTCGTCCAGTGCGGCCACGGCGGCGGCGGCGGACTCGGGGTCGCGCTCCAGCAGGCCGCTCCGGGCGAACTCGTCCTCGTCGAGGCGCCGTACGTCCGTGCCGTCCGCGGAGCGCCACAGGTCGAGGTCGAGGTCCTCGACGACCAGCTCGATGCCGTCGAACACGGCGGGGCGGGCGATGTCGCAGTACCAGCCCTTCAGCGCCCCGGCCGCCGTCCGGACCTCCTTCACCGAGTACCACCGGTCACGCCAGTAGTGTTCGGTGAAGACGTCGCCGGCCTCGAAGCGCACGAAGCCGAAGTCGCGGACGCCCGCACCGGCCCAGGGGCAGCGGACGGCGAGACGGGTGCCGTCGTCGTGCAGCAGCACGCCCGTGTACCGGATCTTCGTACGGCCCGCCTTGACCAGGACGACGTCCACCTCCGCCACTGCCTCAGCCGAGTTCGCGGACATGGCGCACCTCCGTCCCGCAGACCTCGTACCCGAGCCACTTGTTGACGGCGAGCATCGGGCCGTTGTCCGTGTCGTTGCCGGTGAACGCCTCCGTGTACCCGGCGGCGCGGGCGCGGCGCAGCGAGTCGGTCTTGGTGAGCTTGGCCAGGCCCCGGCCGCGGTGCGCCCGGACCGTGCCGGTCATGGCGGTCGAATAGCGGGTGCCGCCGTCCGTGTGGGCCACGCTGAAGGCGGCGGGGCGGCCGTCGACGACCGCGACCGTGGTCAGCTCGCGGTTCAGCAGCGGGTGCCGCCAGGTCTCCGCGAGCCACGCTTCGTAGTCCGTGAACTCGACGGCGACGTCGCTCGGTTCGTCCGCCACCAGCTCCGCGTCCAGTTCGAACAAGGGGCGGGGATCGTCGGCGAAGTCGGCGGCGGTGCCGAGTTCGACGCCGGGTGGTGCGGCCGGTGGGTCCGGCAGGGCGGCGTTGGCCAGGTCCAGCCGGAGGAAGTGGGCGGCGCGTCGCCCCTGGTAGCCGTGCCGTTGGGCGAAGGCGAGGTTCGCGGGCTCGTCCAGCACCCACGCGAACAGCTTCGTCGCCCCCTCCGTGCCGAGGTACTCCTCGGACGTGCGCACCAGCAGCCCGCCGGCACCGCGGCGGACCCTGTCCGGACGGACGTAGACGTTGAGGTACGCCTGACCCGGCTCCGGACTGTCGTGGACCAGCCCGAGCTGCGCCGTGCCGATCGTCTCCCCGTCCTCCTCCACGACGAGGGACCGGCTCCGGGTCTGCGGGCGGGCGCGGACGAGATGGTGGACGACGGCCTCGGGCGTCCACAGGAGGTACGGCAGGGCGAGGTGCCGGACATGCGCGAAGGCGGCGACGTCGGCCGGATCGTCGGGACGCAGGTCGCGTACGAGTACGGTCATGTGGGCGCACGCTACGGCGGGAGGGCCGCCGGGTGCCTCCCATTTTCCGGGCCCCCGGGGGTACGGGACAATCGCCGGGTGACCTTGCAGATCCACATCGATGACGGCACCCCGCCCTACGAGCAGGTGCGGGCGCAGATCTCCGAACAGGCGCGGTCGGGGGCGCTGCCGGTCGGCTACCGGCTGCCGACCGTGCGCGGCCTGGCCGAGTCCCTCGGGCTCGCCGCGAACACGGTCGCCAAGGCGTACCGGGCGCTGGAAGGGGACGGGGTGATCGAGACGCGGGGGCGCAACGGGACGTTCGTCGCTGCCGCGGGGGCGGCGGCGGAGCGGGAGCTGGCCTCCGCGGCCCAGGGGTATGCCGAGCGGGCTCGGCGGCTCGGGGCGGGGGAGGAGGACGCGGTGGCCGCGGTGCGGGACGCGGTGCGGGCGGTCTATCGGGGGTGAGCGCCGTTGTGGTTTCGGCCGGTCGCCGGCTGTGGGTGCGTTGGGGCTGGTCGCGCGCACGCGGCGGAGCCGCACATGTCTCAGCCCCGTGCCCCTCAGGGCGTTCGGGTGACCGTCAGGTTTGACGCGCGGGCCAGTCTCGCGAAGAGCTGTGCGTCCCGGATCGCCGCACCGTTCGGGTCGTTGTTGAAGTACGCGTAGACGTCCTGCCGGGGCCAGGTGTCCCCGATACGCCGTACCCAGGTCGCCAGTGACCGGCGGCCGTAGCGCGGCCAGGCCGCCGCCCGGCCCTGGTGGAAGCGGACGTAGCCCCAGTCGGTGGTGCGCCACAGCGGGGTCACCGGGCGGGACAGGACGTCCGCCCAGCACAGGGCCGCGCCCCGGGAGAGCAGGACCTCCCGGACCTCGGGCGTCCACCAGGACTCGTGCCGGGGTTCCACCGCGACCCGCGTGCCGGGCGGGAAGCAGGCCAGGCAGGTGTCCAGGAGGGCCGGGTCGGCCCGCAGGGTCGGGGGCAGTTGCAGCAGGACCGGACCGAGGCGGTCGCCGAGGC
This sequence comes from Streptomyces sp. M92, assembly GCF_028473745.1. Lineage (NCBI taxonomy): Bacteria > Bacillati > Actinomycetota > Actinomycetes > Kitasatosporales > Streptomycetaceae > Streptomyces > Streptomyces sp. M92. The sequence goes on along the minus strand of NZ_CP101137.1, from coordinate 7,199,330 downwards.
CCGCCGCGTGGGTCATCAGGCGGTCGACGGGCTCCTCGGGTTCCCGCAGGCGCTTGATGTGGGTGAGGTAGCGGCTGGCCTTGACCGCGACCGTGAAGTCCGCCGGCAGCCGGTCCCGCCACGCCTCGAACGTCTCCCGGGACGGCAGCCGGTAGAAGGCGTTGTTGATCTCGACCGTGGCGAAGGCCGCCGCGTACCGCTCCAGCCACAGCCGTACGGGCAGACCGGGCGGGTAGAGCACGTCCCGCCAGTCCCGGTACTGCCAGCCCGACGTGCCGACGAACAGGGGCATATCCCCATCAAAGCAGCTACCGGATCGAGGCAGCTACAGGTAGAGCCCGGCCTCCGCGCCGTCCCGCGGTTCCGGCAGCGTCGTCGGTGAGGTGCCCCGGCGCAGCGCGTACAGCTCCGCCAGCGTGGCGCCCTCGCGGCCGATCCCCTCCTCGGTGCCGAGCCAGTTCACCGCCTCCCGTCGGGTCAGCGGTCCGACCTCGATGCGGGCCAGGCAGCGGCCGGGACGGACGACGGCGGGGTGCAGGCGTTCCAGGTCCTCGTTGGTCGTGACGCCGACCAGGACGTTGCGGCCCTGGCCCAGGAGTCCGTCCGTCAGGTTCAGCAGCCGGGAGAGGGCCTGCCCGGCGGTGTGCCTGGCCTCGCCGCGGATCAGCTCGTCGCAGTCCTCCAGCAGCAGCAGCCGCCAGCGGCCCTTGCCGGACGAGTCGTCCTCGCCGATCGCGATGTCCATCAGGTAGCCGACGTCGGAGAAGAGCCGCTCCGGGTCCAGGACGCAGTCGACCTGGCACCAGTCCCGCCAGGAGCGGGCGAGGGTGCGCAGCGCCGAGGTCTTGCCGGTGCCCGGCGGCCCGTGCAGGAGCAGCAGGCGGCCCGCGATGTCCTCGGGCGTCGTCTTCATCAGGCCGTCCATCGCGTCCGCGACCGGCGCCGTGTAGTTGGCCCGGACCTCCTCCCAGGTGCCCGCGGAGATCTGCCGGGTGGTGCGGTGCGGGCCGCGGCGCGGGGAGACGTACCAGAAGCCCATCGTCACGTTCTCCGGCTGGGGCTCGGGTTCGTCCGCCGCGCCGTCGGTCGCGTCGGCGAGTACCTGCTCGGCCAGGCCGGCGGAGGTCGCCGTCACCGTGACGTCGGCGCCCCGGTTCCAGCGCGAGACCAGCAGCGTCCAGCCGTCGCCCTCGGCCAGGATCGCGCTGCGGTCGTCGTCGCGGGCGGTCCGCAGCACGCGCGCGCCGGGCGGCAGCAGGGTCGCCCCGGACCGCACGCGGTCGATGTTCGCCGCGTGCGCGAAGGGCTGCTCGCCCGTCGCGAAACGGCCGAGGAACAGCGCGTCGACGACATCGGACGGGGAGTCGCTGTCGTCGACGTTGAGCCGGATCGGCAGGGCGTCGTGCGGGTTCACGGACATGCCGCCATGATCCGGCACCCGGCCGCCGCGTGCACCCGGTTTCCCGGGCGCACCCGGCCGCCGCGTGCACCCGGTTTCCCGGGCGCACCCGGCACGGGTGCGGTGCGCGAGGGCCGGTCGGCCGGCGGTTCAGGCGCCGGCCCCCGGCATCCGCTCGCGCAGCCGCCCCTGCACCCGCCGCGCCCGGCGGAGTACGGCGTACCCCTTGGTCAGGGCCCGGTCCCGCGCGAACGTGCGGGCGATCGCGCGGCCGTCGAGCAGCCGGGCGAACTCCTCCGTCCCCGTCGAGCGGCGCACGGTGACCCGGCGCAGGGCGTACGGCCCCTGCGCCCGGCGCGCCAGGCCGTTGCCGACGGCGAGCGCCTGCGCGTACCCCGTCTCGCGCACCGCCCGCCGCACCCGGCGGTCGGAGTAGCCGTACGGGTAGGCGAAGGAGGCGGGCACGGTGCCCAGCTGGTCGGCGACGATCTCCTTGCAGTGGATCAGCTCGAAGCGCAGCCGTTCCTCGTCGAGCTGGTCGAGCTGCGGGTGGGTGTGGCTGTGCCCGCCGATCTCCACGCCGGCGGCGGCCAGTTCACGTACCTGGCCCCAGTCGAGCATGGTGTCCAGGGCGCCCCCGGTGTCGTACGGACCGCGCAGCCAGCCGGTGGAGACGAACAGCGTGGCCGGGAAGCCGTGCTCGGCGAGGGCGGGCAGGGCGTGCCGGTGCACGCCCTCGTAGCCGTCGTCGAAGGTGATGAGGACCGGCCGCTTCGGCAGCGGACCTCCCAGGCGCCAGGCGGCGGCCAGCTCCGCCGTGCCGACCGGGGTGAGGCCCCGGTCGGCGATCGCCGCCATCTGCTCGGCGAACGCCCGCGGGGTCACCGACAGGGCGCGGGTCGCCTCGTCCGGGTCGTCCGCGACCGCGTGGTACATCAGGACCGGCACCCGCGCGTCCGTCCCGTACGTCTCAGCCACGCGCGGCCCCCTCGGCCGGCCCGACCGGCGCCACGGAGAAGGCGACCCCGCCCCGCCGCGCCCGTACGCTCCCCACCGCGTAGCCGCCCGCCGCGGTGAGCACCCCGGCGACGATCGCGCCCGCCCGGCCCGCGCCGCCCGGCCGGGCCAGCACGGCGTCGCGCAGCCCGCGCACCACACCGGCGGGCAGCACCCGGGTGGCGTACCGGCGTTCGGACTCCAGGCCCTTGTCCGCGCCGACACTGCGGGCCACCAGGGCCTTGGACAGACCCTCGGCGTAGGCGCGGGTGCGGAAGTAGGCGAAGTGCTCGCGGACCTCGGGCACCCGGTGGTGGATCACCGCGCGGTCGTCGATCAGCAGCACGGCGTCGGGACGGGCGCGGGTGAGCCGGATGCACAGCTCGGTCTCCTCGCAGCCCAGCGGGCGTTTGTCGCCGTCGCGTCCGATGCCGGTGGCGAAGCCGCCCGCCGCGTCGAACGCCTCCCGTCGGAAGGAGGCGTTGCCGCCGAGCACGTTGCGCACCCGGACCCGGCCGGGCGGCAGCCCCCGGTACGTGCAGCCCACCACCCAGTCGAACTCCTCCGGGAACCAGACCGGCCGGCGCCCCGACGCCCAGACCGGCACCGTGCGCCCGCCGACGGCGACCACCGCCGGATCGGCGTATCCCTCGGCGAAATGCCGCAGCCAGTCCCGTTCGGCCACGGCGTCGTCGTCGAGGAAGGCGATCACCTCGCCGCGCGAGGCGGCGATCCCGGTGTTGCGGCCGGCGGACAGCCCGCGGGGGCCCGCGTTGGCGAGCACCCGCACGTCCTGCCCGTCCGGGCTCTCCCCGTACTCCTTCAGCAGCCGTTCCCGCAGCGTCTCGTTGTGGTCGACGACCAGCAGCGTCTCGAGCGCCGGGTGGGACTGCGCCCGCACCGAGGAGACCGCCGCGAGGATGTCCTCCCAGCGGTCCTCGGTGTAGACGCAGATCACGACGGAGATCGTGAGAGGGGCGTCGGTACCACTCAAGACGCCTTCCTCCGGACCGGGACGACCGGGGCGACGGGGGCCGCGGGGGTGGCGGGACCGGCCGAGGCGAGCGTCGGCGCGTGCGTACGGCCGCGCAGCGCACGCCGGTTGGACCGCTCGTCGAGGATCACCCTGAGCACCCGCAGCCCGTCCCGCACGGCGCGCAGGTTGCTGACGCCGTGGATGCGCAGGTACTCGTGGCTGGGTATCTCCTGCACCTTGAGCCCCGCCTTGACGACCCGGATGTTCATCAGGGTCTCCACCTCGAAGCCGGTGCAGTCGAGGTCGATCTTGTCCAGGCAGTGCCGCCAGAACGCGTTGTAGCCGTAGCAGAGGTCGGTGTAGCGGGCGCCGAACTTCCGGTTGACGACCGCGCACAGGGCGCGGTTGCCGAGCTTGCGGATGAAGGTCATGTCGTCGGTGCCGCCACCGTTGGCGAAGCGGGAGCCCTTGGCGAAGTCGGCGCCGGAGACCAGCGCGGAGACGTACGACACGATCTCCTGGCCGTCGGCCGAGCCGTCGGCGTCGACCATCACGATGATGTCGCCGGTGCACGCCTCGAAGCCGGTGATCAGCGCGTCCCCCTTGCCCTTGCCGCGCTGCTCGACCACCTTGACGTCCGGCCACAGCTCCCGGGCGACCCGCACGGTGTCGTCGGTGGAGTTGCCGTCCACGAGGACCACCTCGTGGATCCAGTCGGGCAGCGTCTTGAAGACGTAGGGAAGGTTCTCCGCCTCGTTCATCGCGGGTATCACGACGCTCACCGGCGGCGCTATCGCCAGGTGCGAGGAGACGGGCCGGTACTTCTCGGCGGGAGACGGGTCGGACGACGGGTCGTTGCCCGTCGACGCCGGCTGCAGAACTGAGCTCATGAGTCTGGTCCCTCTCGTCCGGCGGACCGCCCGCCCCAGGGGCGGTCCGGCTCTGTATCCGGTTCGAAAGGGGGGTTCTCACCCACGGCGCGACGGGACGGATCTCCGTGCGTGCCAGGTGAGCTGGCAAAGCCTGTCGGCGCCGCGAGAAAAACGACGGCCGACCGCGCGGCACGGCCCGGTCACCGGTGCGGTCACCGAGCACGGCACCCCCCTACCGCGCGTCCCGCCCCGGTCCGCCGCGGCCTCGAGCCCTCCCCTGAGCCGCTTGCCGACGTACCGACGCGGGAGATGTATGACGGTATTGACGATTGAACCCGTATGGCAAGACCTGGAACCAGGTCTCACGTTTTTGTTGGTTTGCCGTCATCCGTTCTTCTTGCGGGGCGTTTTCCCGCGGCCCGGGTCTCCCTGACCGTTCCGCTTTGCCCCCCGAAGCCCAAGATGCCGGGCCTCAATGTGACCCAGCTCTCGGGAGGCCGTCAAGACGGCACTGGTGTTCCCGCCGGTTCTCGTCCGATTTTGAACGACCGTCAGCCATTTTTTGGCATGGACACTTCCTGTCAACACGCGTAGCTGCTACCACGGTTGACGGCAGAGACCCTGCTAAAGGAGGTTCCATGAGACGTTCCCGACTTGTCGGCATCCTGAGTTCACTCCTCCTCGCCGCCGGTACCGCCCTCACCGGGGCCGCGACCGCCGAGGCCGCCCAACACGCCGCCGCCGAGGGCTATGTGGCGCTCGGCGACTCCTACGCCTCCGGTGTGGGAGCGGGCAGCTACATCGGCTCCAGCGGCGACTGCAAGCGCAGCACCAAGGCCCACCCCTACCTCTGGGCGGCCGCCAACACACCCTCCAGCTTCGACTTCACCGCCTGCTCCGGCGCCCGAACGGGTGATGTCCTCGCCGGACAGCTCGGCCCGCTCAGCACCACCACCGGCCTGGTCTCGATCAGCGTCGGCGGCAACGACGCCGGCTTCGGTGACGTCATGACGGCCTGCGTCCTCCAGTCCGACAGCTCCTGCCTGTCCCGGATCGCCACCGCGAAGGCGTACGTCGACTCGACGCTCCCCGGCAACCTCGACAACGTCTACTCCGCGATCCGCGACCGGGCCCCCAACGCCCACGTGGTCGTCATCGGCTACCCGCGCTTCTACCGGCTCGGCACCTCCTGCATCGGCCTCTCCGAGACCAAGCGGAAGGCGATCAACGACGCCGCGGACCACCTCAACACCGCGATCGCCAAGCGTGCCGCCGACCACGGCTTCACCTTCGGCGACGTACGGCCCACCTTCACCGGCCACGAGATCTGCTCCGGCAGCTCCTGGCTGCACAGCGTGAACTGGCTCAACATCGGCGAGTCCTACCACCCGACCGCGGCCGGTCAGTCCGGCGGCTACCTGCCGGTCCTCAACGGCGCCGCCTGATCCGGCGGCCCCTCACGGGCCGCCCCGAGCGGAAGCAGACGGAGAAGAGGAGGAAGAGGAAGAGGGGGAGGCCCCGCCCGTCGGGGTCTCCGTCCCGGGCTCCGTCTCCGCCGCGCACGTCACGGAGAACGCCACCGCGTTCGACGTCGCCTCCACCGGTTCCCGCACCTCCACCCGGACCGCGCCCTCGAACGCGCCGCTCGCCCCGTCCGTCGTCACGACGACCGTGTCCTGCCGCGAGCGTTCACCGCCCGCCGGGAACGACAGCGTCCGCCAGCCGGGATCGGAGACCGACCCGTCCTCGGTCACCCAGCGGTAGCCCACCTGTGCGGGCAGCCGCTCCACCGTGAACGTCGCCGTGAAGGCGGGCGCCCGGTCGTGCGGCGGCGGACAGCTCCCCTCGTACTCGGTGTGCGCGCCGGCCACGGACACCCGCACCGACTGGGGCGGCGGACTGCTGCGCCGGCTGTGACTCGCGGAGGAGGCCGGCGCAGTCGGCTCCGTACCGCTCTCGGCCGGGCTCGGCGCGAGCGTGCTCGCCCCCGGTCCCGGGCTCCCGCCCGACCCCTCGGTTCCGCCACCGCCGCCGGACCGGTCGAGCAGCGCGTACGTCAGTCCGGCCAGTGCCAGCACCAGCACGGCCAGCCCCAGGACCAGCACGGCCCGCGCCCGCCGGTCCCGGCCGCCCGGCCCGGCGGGCGCGGTCCCCGCCGTGTCCGGCGTCGTCGAAGGCAGGGGCGCCCGGGGGGTCGACGCCGCCCCCGGTTCCGGGAAGGCCGCGACCGTCGGGGCGTACGCGCCGGCCGGCACCGCGCCCGTCCGGGTGTCGCCCGCCCCGCCGACGGCGCCTCCGGCGGCCACCGTCCGCAGGTCCCGTTCGGCCCGTTCGGCGGGGAGCCGCTCGGCCGGGTCCTTGCGCAGCAGGCCCTCGATGACGGGCGTGAGCGGACCGGCCCGGTGCGGCGGCGGCAACTCCTCGTCGACGACGGCCCGCAGGGTGCTCAGCGGGGTGTCCTGGCGGAACGGCGAGGCGCCCTCGACCGCCGCGTACAGCAGCACGCCCAGTGACCAGAGGTCGGACTCCGGGCCGGGCGTGCGCCCCAGGGCCCGTTCGGGTGCCAGGAACTCGGGCGAGCCGACGACCTCGCCGGTCATGGTCAGCGCGGAGCTGCCCTCGACCATGGCGATCCCGAAGTCGGTGAGCACCACCCGGCCGTCGTTCGCCAGCAGCACGTTGGCCGGCTTCACGTCCCGGTGCAGCACCCCCGCCGCGTGCGCGGTCCGCAGCGCGGCCAGCACCTCGGCCCCGACGGCCGCCGCGCGGTGCGGCTCCAGCGGGCCCTGGGCCTCCAGCCGGTCGGCCAGGGACAGCCCGCGCACCAGCTCCATCACGATCCAGGGACGGCCGCCGTCGGTGGCCACGTCGTACACCGTGACCACGTTGTGGTGGGCCACCCGGGCGGCGGCCCACGCCTCCCGCTCCAGCCGGGCGTACATCCGCCGCACGTCGGACTCCGGCAGCCCGGCCGGGGCCCGCACCTCCTTGACGGCGACCTCGCGGTGCAGCACCTCGTCGCGGGCGCGCCACACCGTGCCCATCCCGCCCTCGCCGAGGGGGGACAGGAGGCGGTAGCGACCGGCGATCACGCGCTCACTGCCGGGTTCCTGGGACACCGGCGCCCCCTCGAAGTCTCGCGCGGACATTCCGGGAACGGGCCCGTCGTTCTCCCGTATTCACCCCAAAAGTAGCTCAGTCGAGGGTCGATGCGGTCCCCTGAACACCGATCCGGTCCCGAGGACGAGGACGTACCGCTCCGAGTGCGCGGCCGACCCGCGTTTTCGGCCCGCCGATCCGTAACTCCAGCCGGAGGGCGCGCCGTCGCGCGCCCGGCGGTGACGTCGACGGGCCGGTGCGGCCCGCGGAGAGGGGGACGCCGGTGGAGGCGGACGAGCTGCTGACGCTCGTGGCGGACGGCGACCAGAAGGCCTTCGAGGACCTGTACGGGCTGGTCTCCGGCCCGGTGTTCGGACTCGTACGGCGCGTGGTGCGCGACCCCGCCCAGTCCGAGGAGGTGGCGCAGGAGGTGCTGCTGGAACTGTGGCGGTCCGCCGCGCGGTTCGACCCGCGCCGGGGGAGCGCCCTGTCCTGGATCCTCACCGTCGCCCACCGCCGCGCCGTCGACCGGGTGCGCAGCGCCCGCGCGGCCGGCGAACGCGAGCGGCGCGAGGCCCGGCGCGCCCACCACCCCGCCTTCGACCAGGTCGCGGAGGAGGTCGAGGCGGGCCTCGAACGCGAGTGGGTACGCCGCTGCCTGGACCGCCTGACCGCCCTCCAGCGCCAGTCCGTCACCCTCGCCTACTACGACGGCTACACCTACCGGGAGGTCGCCGAGCGCCTCTCCCTGCCCCTGGGCACGGTGAAGACCCGGATGAGAGACGGACTGGGCCGCCTGCGCGACTGCCTGGGGGGTGCCGCATGAACCGCTTCGGCCGGCGGCCGCGCCGCGGCGGCCTCCACTCGCTCGCCGCCCCCTACGCCCTGGACGCCCTGGAAGGCGCCGAACGGGTCCGGTTCGAGAGGCACCTGGAGGCCTGCGACCGCTGCGCCGCCGAGGTCAGGGCGTTGTCCGAGGACGCCGTCCGGCTGGCCTGGTCCACGGCCGTACCGGCCCCGGCCGCCCTGCGCGACCGCGTCCTGGCCGCCGTACGCACCACCGCGCAGGAGCCCGCGCCCGGACGCGGGCCCGTCCGCCGGCCGCCGTCCCACGTCCGGGGAGGCGGGTCGGCGCCGGAGCGTTCCCGTCCGCCCCGGCCGCGTCCCCTGTCGGTGCCCTTCGCCACGGTGACGGCCGCCGCGGCGCTCGTGGTCGCCGCGCTCTTCGCCGTGCAGGCGGACCGGACGCGGGGCGAACTGGACACCGCGCGGGACCGGGCACGTGAGATCGCCCACGTTCTCGCCGCTCCGGACGCCCGCGCGACCGGCGGGGAGGACGACCGCGGGCGCAGTGTCGGAGTGGTGGCTTCCGCATCCGAGGGGCGCGCGGTCGTCACCCTGAGCGGATACGGCGAGCCGTCCGGTGGCCGCGTGCACCAGCTCTGGCTCGTGCGCCCCGGCGCACAGCCGCGCTCCCTGGGGCTCCCCGACGACGACACGCCCCTGGTCGCCTCCGGCCTGGACCGGTCGGCCACATCACTCGCGGTGACCGTCGAACCCGGCGGGGGCTCGGACCGGCCGACGAGCAGGCCGGTCGCCCAACTCACCCTGGAATCTGTCGGATTCGGAGAGTAATCGTCAACCCCCTTACGGGGAAGGTGAATCCTGTGACCGCGATACACGCATGCCGTACCGGGGCGATAGGGTTACCCTGCCCGGGCCGGGTGGACTCGTACGGGTGGGGAGTGACATGGATCAGATAACAGTGCGCAGCAGGGCCAGGGTCCCTGCGATCACCTGCGGCAGCAGCGCGACCAGCTCGCGCCTCGACCGCCATCTCGCGGTGCTCGGAGGGCCTGCCCTCCCGCAGCGGGAGACGGTGGAGGCGACGTCGCTGATGCGTGAGCTGACCGCGCGTGAGCCCGCGCACAAGCGCAGCAACCGCGGCGCCAGGGTGCGCCGGGTCTCGCTGTTCGCGCCACTGCGCCGACTGCGCCGTTCGCTGTTCGGCGGCAGCTGAGGCCCCGCGCTCCGGCGGTCACACCGTCCCGGCGCGGCGCCGCGCACACGCCCGTCATCCCCACGGCACGCAGCGGCCCCTCGGTGTGACCCCGGCGCGGGTGCCACCCGTACGTCCGGCTCCTCTTCGTCACGCCCGTCCGTACGTTCGTCTCCTCCGTACGTCAGCGTTTCCGCGGCGTCCCCACGCCGGCCGCTCCCGCACGCCCGTCCCGCCGTGTCCCCGCCCGGCGGTGACGACGCCCACCGGCCCGCTCAGCCCTCCCCGCGCGCGTAGCGGCGTACGGCGAGCGGGACGAACACCGCCAGCAGGACCGCGCACCAGGCCAGCGACCCGGCGACGGGATGGGCCACCGGCCAGGCGGCCCCCTCCGGCACCGGCGCGTTGCCGAACAGGTCCCGCAACGCCGTGGTCACGGCGCTGATCGGATTCCACTCGGCGACCGTGCGCAGCCAGCCCGGCAGGCCCTCGGCCGGAATGTACGCGTTGGACAGCAGCGGCAGGATGAAGGTCGCGCCGCCCAGTTGGCCGGCGGCCTCCTCGTCGCGGGTGAGCAGGCCCAGGAAGACGCCGATCCACGTCGTCGCGAACCGGAACAGCAGCAACAGCCCCACGGCGCCCGCCGCGCCGAGCGCGCTGCCCTCCATCCGCCAGCCCACGGCCAGCCCGGCCAGCAGGAAGGGCACCATGCCGGCGGCGGTGACGAGCAGATCGGCGACCGCCTGTCCCAGCGGCACCGCCGCCCGGCTCACGGGGAGCGTCCGCAGCCGGTCCGTCACGCCCCGGTGGGTGTCCTGGGCGGCCTGGAACATGCCCGTCATCAGGCCGTTCGCGGCCGTCGCGACCAGCAGGCCGGGCACCAGGAAGGCCCGGTACTCCTCGCCCGGCATCGCCAGCGCGCTGCCGAAGACGTAGCCGAAGAACAGCAGCATCGTCACCGGCATGGTCTGGGTGAGGATCAGCAGGCCCGGGTTGTTCCGCAGCCGCCTCAGCTGCCGGCCCAGCATCGCGGTGCCGTCGTGGGCCAGGTCGTACGCCACGGTGCTCATGCCGCAAGCTCCTCGTTCTGGCCGGTCAGGCGGAGGAAGACGTCGTCGAGGGTCGGCGGGCGCAGACTCGCGTCCAGCAGGGGGACGCCCGCCGCGTCCAGCTCGCGCACCAGACGCGGCAGGGTCAGCGTCGGGTCGGTGCTGACCGCGCCCACCGTGCGCCGGTCGGGGTCGAGCGCCGGCTCCGCTCCCGTGAGCCAGTCGAGGACCGCCGCCGCCCGCGCCATGGAGGCCGCGTCCGCGACGACGGCCTCCGCGTACGCCCCCACCAGCGCCTTGAGCTCGGCCGGGGAGCCGGTGTGGGCGACCCGGCCCCGGTCCACCAGGGCGATGTCGTCGGCGAGACGGTCGGCCTCCTCCAGGTACTGCGTGGTGAGCAGCACGGTCGTGCCCTCCTCCTTCAGGGCGCGCACGGCGTCCCAGATCTGATTGCGGCTGGCCGGATCGAGCCCCGTCGTCGGCTCGTCCAGGAACAGCACCTCAGGGCGGCGCACCAGGCTCGCGGCCAGGTCGAGACGGCGTCGCATGCCGCCGGAGAGGGTGGCGGCGGGACGGTCGGCGGCCTGTGCCAGCCCGAAGCGGCCGAGCAGCTCCTCCACCCGCGCCGACGCGTCCCGCAACCGGTGCAGCCGGGCGAACAGCCGCAGGTTCTGGCGGCCGGTGAGGTCCCCGTCGACCGACGCGTACTGCCCGGTGACGCCGATCCGGCGCCGGACGGCGGCGGCCTCGCGCACCAGGTCCTGGCCGGCGATCCGCGCACTGCCCGCGTCCGGCCGCAGCAGCGTGGTCAGCAGGCGCACCGCCGTCGTCTTGCCCGCCCCGTTCGGCCCGAGCAGCCCGCACACGGTCCCCTCGGCCACCGCCAGATCCAGGCCCCGCAACGCGCGCACTTCACCGAAGCGCTTCTCCAGACCCTCACTAAGTACAGCGTACGTAGTAGTCATGAGGTGACCATAACGCACTACGTACGCCGTACGTAACTAGGATGGTGGCCGAGGTGATGATCCATGGCGGGCCGAGCGGCCGTACCCGAAGTGATCTGGGCGCGCCCCGAGCGCACCGGCCGGGGGCCGAGACCGGCGTACACCCGCGCCGACATCGCCGCCGCCGCGGTGCGGATCGCCGACGCGGAGGGGCTCGACGCGGTCTCGATGCGCCGCGTCGCCGCCGAGCTGGGCTGCGGCACCATGTCGCTCTACAACTACGTCCCCCGCAAGGAGGACCTGTACGAGCTGATGATGGACGCCGCCAGCGCCGAGCACGAGCTGTGGGAGCCGAGCGGCGACTGGCGCGCCGACATGCTGCGGATGGCCCACCAGACCCGGGCTCTGATGCACCGCCACACCTGGCTGACCCGCCTGATGTCGCCCGTCTACGGCTTCAGCCCCCACGCCCTGCGCTACCTGGAGCACTGCCTCGCCTGCCTCGACCCCTTCGACGCGCCCTACGGGACGAAGATGGAGCTGGTCGCGATGGTGAACGGCGTCGTGACGACATACGTCACCAACGAGCTCGCCACCGCCGAGCGCACCCGCTCGCTGCCGTGGTCCGAGGAGCAGGAGAACGCGGTGCGCATCGCCTACCTGGGCGCCCAGCTGGCCGGCGGCGCCTACCCGCGGCTGGCGGCGTCCTTCGCCGAGGACGCCGGGCCCATCGACCTGGAGGCGGTCTTCGAGCGGGCGCTGACGCGGGTGCTGGACGGGTTCGCCTGAGCGGGGCGGCCCGTGGGCCACGGCGGGCCTGAGCGACCGGGGGCCGGGGGCGTCCGAGCGCCGGGGCCGGGGTCGCCCAGGCGTCGGAGCACCGGGGGCCGCCCGGGTGTCGGCGCGCCTGCGTGTCCGGTGAGCGCCGGGGGCGGGGCGTTCGGCCGCCGGAGGGCCGGGGCGTCCGAGCGTCAGGGGTGCCGCGGGGTGTTGGGCGGTCTACAGCAGCGCCAACTGGCCCTCCGGCCCCTCCTCCTGCCCGTCCAGCACGGACGCGGGCCGGCGGGCCGCCGCGGGGACCGGCAGGACGCCCGCCTCACGCAGCTCGGACGCGGTGATGCGGGCCGTAACCTCCAGCTCTCCGCAGCGCGGGCGCACCTCGGCGAGCAGCGCGAGGACCGTGACCAGCTCCAGCAGCTCCGACGTCCAGGTCTGCGGCCAGGCCGCCGGGCGGACCGCCTCCAGCGTGCCCGGCTCGCCCTCCGCGGTGCGGGCCGCGAACCACTGCTCCAGCACCCGGACCCCGCCCGCCTCGAAGTCCCAGGCGCCGGGCGGCACGGGGGAGACGCGGCCCTCGTCCAGGTACAGGGCCTCCGCGTCCCGGTCGTAGCGCAGCGTCCGCGGGCGCGCGGGCAGCGGGGCGCGGACGTAGGGGCGGCGGCCGCCGGGCAGCTTGGGGCGTTCGCCGTCGCGGCGCATCAGCCACAGGACGCGCCGGCCCAGCTCCACCCCGCGCTCCCACAGCGCCGGGTCCGCGGTGAGCGGAACGCGGGAGTCCGCCCGTACCGTCGCCACCGCCCACGCCAGGACGTCCGGCGGCTCGGGACGCCGGCCGAGGCGGGCGCCCAGGTGGTCGAGGAGGCCGGGCGCCAGGTTCGGCTCCGTCCCGCCGGGGCGGCGGAACAGCGGGCGGACGCGGGCGGGGCCGAACAGCGGCAGCCGGGAGGTCGCGAGGAGCGGCGGGGGGCCCGGGGTGCCGGGGGTGCCGGAGGGGTCTGGGGCGCCGGGGGTCGCCACGACGAACACCTGCCGCTCGTCCGCCACCCGCCACAGCTCCGGGCGGGCCGCGTCGATCAGCCGCTGGTCCGGGATCAGCCACTGCTCGTCGAAGGGCGCGCGCAGCACCCGGACCGGTTCCGGACACGGTCCCGAGGCGCGCAGCAGCTTCTCCGTGCCGCCGGACGTGCCCGGCAGCCGCCCGACCGCCGTGTGCAGCGTGCGGGAGCGCGTCGGTTCGAACAGGGCCTCGCGGCCGGGGCCCCGGGCCTTCACCAGGGCCTCCCAGCGGGCCTTCAGGGATGCCGCGTCGGGGGCCGCCGGCCACCCCCGGCCGAGTCGCGGCGGTGCGACGGACCACGGCATGAGGTCCGCCAGCGGCGGGGCGTCGTCGTGCGTCACGCCGGGCATCGTACGACGGGGCGCCACACCCTCACGTGGCGTCCAGGGTGACCGTGAAGGAGAAGCGGTCGCCCCGGTAGTGGATGACCGCCACGTCCAGCACCCGGCCCGCCGTGTCGTACGTGATGCCGGTGTAGTGCAGGATCGGGCTGAGCAGCGGCACTTCGAGCAGCCGGGCCGTCTCCGGGTCGGCGAGCCGGGCCTGGACGGTGTCCGTGATCCGGCTGATGTCCACGCCCAGCACGTCCCGCAGCACCTTGGTCATCGGCCGGCGGACGAGGTCGTCGGGGTCGATGCGGGCGGCCAGTTCGGGCCGGACGTAGTTGCGGGCGTGGTTGGTGGGCTCGCCGGTCTGCTCGTCGCAGCGCAGCCGGTGGTACGTCCCCACCCGGGGCGACTCCGGGAAGTACTCGGCGACTTCGGGCGGCACGGGACCGGTGCCGTGGTCCAGCAGCTCGGCCTTCATGCCGGACTGCTGGGCCACGATCGCGTCCACCGATCCCAGCAGCCGCACCGGCGCGCCCCGCCTGACGTCCGGCTCGATGAACGTGCCGCGCCGCCGGTGGCGGGTGATCAGTCCCTCGTCCTCCAGCTCCTTCAGCGCCTGCCGCATGGTCAGCACGCTCACCCCGTAGTGTCCGGCCAGCTGCTCCTCCGTGGGCAGGCGCAGCGGGTCCCGGGGCGAGCGGCCCAGTATCGAGGCGCGCAGCGACTGCGACACCTGATACCAGAGCGGCAGCTTGCGGTTCAGGACGATGGAGTCCGGGGCGAAGGAGGTCACGGGCCATCCGTACCGGTAGTGAATCCTCAGTGCAAGGGGCGGAAGTGACGCTCCAGGCCCTGCCAGACGTCGTCGTAGCGCCGCTGCAGGTGCTCGGCGCGGGCCGCCTGGGGCGTGAGCGTCACCGGCCAGCGCGTCTCGAACATGAACGCCAGCCCGTCGTCGATCCGCTGCGGCTTCAGCTCGGCGGCGCTCGCCCGGTCGAAGGTCTCCCGGTCCGGGCCGTGCGCCGACATCATGTTGTGCAGCGAGCCGCCGCCCGGCACAAAGCCACCTGAACCGGCAGCCTTCGCGTCGTAGGCGCCCTCGATCAGGCCCATGTACTCGCTCATCACGTTCCGGTGGAAGTACGGCGGCCGGAAGGTGTCCTCGCCCACCAGCCAGCGCGGCGCGAACACCACGAAGTCGACGCCCGCGAGGCCCGGGGTGTCCGAGGGGGAGGTGAGCACCGTGAAGATCGACGGGTCCGGGTGGTCGTACGAGATGGTGCCGATGACGTTGAAACGGCGCAGGTCGTAGACGTACGGCACGTGGTTGCCGTGCCAGGCGACCACGTCGAGCGGGGAGTGGCCGTAGGTGGCGGTCCAGAGGTTGCCGCAGAACTTGTTGACCACCTCCACCGGCCCCTCGACGTCCTCGTAGGCGGCGACCGGCGCCATGAAGTCCCGGGCGTTGGCGAGCCCGTTGGCGCCGATCGGGCCGAGGTCGGGGAGCTGGAAGGGGGCGCCGTAGTTCTCGCAGACGTAGCCGCGGGCGTCGGCGTCGAGCAGCTCCACGCGGAAACGGACCCCGCGCGGGACCAGCGCCACATGACCGGGCTCGGCGTGCAGCAGCCCGAACTCGGTGCGCAGCAGCAGGCCGCCGCGCTCCGGGACGATCAGCAGCTCGCCGTCGGCGTCGCTGAAGACCCGCTCCATGGACGACGTGGCGTGGTAGAGGTGCACGGCCATGCCGGTGCGCTGCGTCGCGTCGCCGTTGCCGCCCAGCGTCCACAGGCCCGCGAGGAAGTCGGTGCCGGCCTCGGGCTCGGGCAGCGGGTCCCACCGCAGCCGGTTCGGGTCCGGCACCGCCTGGTTGAAGGGGGCGGTGCGGACCGCGCCGTTGCCCGCGCGGGTGAACGCCGGGTGGGCGGCCGACGGGCGGATCCGGTACAGCCACGAGCGGCGGTTGTGCGCCCTCGGCTCGGTGAACGCCGTGCCGCTCAGCTGCTCCGCGTACAGCCCGAGCGGGGCCCGCTGCGGCGAGTTCCGGCCTTCGGGCAGCGCGCCCGGAACCGCCTCCGAGCTGTGCTCGTTGCCGAAGCCGGACAGGTAGGCCAGCCCCTCCGCGGTCTTCCGCGCGTCCCCACTCATCGATCGCTCCCTCGCAACCCGTGTCCCACCCGATTCCTATGGGACACCGTAGGATTGCGGTTTCCCGGGCGCAAGAGGTCGTACGGGCTTCCCGGCGCACACCCGTCCCCGTGCCCGTCATACCTGTCCCTCCGCGGGATGATGACCTGAACCAGACCTCCGGGCGATCCGCGCGGTCGGACCGGTGTTCTAGTCTCTCGTTATGTCGTGGACGCGGAGAGTGCTCGCCGTGCTCGCGGTCTGTGTCCTGCTTCTGACCGGATCCGTGGGCTGCGGCTCCAGTGACGTGGGTGAACCGGAGGGCGGTGATGCGGCCACGCCGGTGGGCAGGCTGCTCGACGCCACCGACGAGGAGGGCCGGCGCTACCGCGAGGTGGACGCCGAGCACGCGCCCGAGGTCGGTATCGAGGTGCAGCCGGCCGGCGACGACAGCTGGGACGTACGCCTGACCGTGCGCGACTTCAGATTCTCGCCGGCGGGCACGGAGAGCGGGGCGGTACCCGGCCGCGGCATCGCCCACCTCTTCCTCGACGGTGACCTCGTCGCCCGCCTGCGCGGCCCGGACCACCGGCTCGACGCGGCCCTCGTCCCGCGCGGCACGCACCAGCTCACGGTCCGTCTCTACGCCGACGACGGCACCGTCTGGGCCGTCGACGGCAAGCCCGTCGAGAGCACGGCGGACATCACGGCGTCGGACGCGCAGCCGACCGAGGCGACGCGGCCGGAGGAGATACCGGAGGGCGCGGCGGGCCGGACGCCGGCCGACCCCGTGGCGGCCCGATGAGTACGGACACCGCTCCCTTCCGTACCGGAGGTCGCAGTTCACCCGAACGCGGCGGGAGGGCATCATGAAGACCGTGTCCCAAGCGACCCCGCTCCGCCGTGCCCCCGTGCAGCGGCGCAGCGCCGAACGGCTGACCAGGATCCTCGACGCCTGCGCCGACCTCCTCGACGAGGTCGGCTACGACGCGCTGAGCACCCGGGCCGTGGCACTGCGCGCGGACGTGCCCATCGGCTCGGTGTACCGCTTCTTCGGCAACAAGCGGCAGATGGCCGACGCGCTGGCCCAGCGCAACCTGGAGCGCTACGCGGAGCGCGTGACCGAACGGCTGACGGAGTCGGCCGACGACGGCTGGCGCGGGGCGCTCGACGCGGTGCTCGACGAGTACCTGGCGATGAAGCGGACCGCGCCCGGCTTCTCCCTGGTCGACTTCGGCAACCAGATCCCGGTCGGCGACCGCCACACCGTCCCCAACCACCGCGTCGCCGACCGGCTCACCGAGCTGCTCTCCGGCTACGTCGGCCGCAGCCCCGACGAGGATCTGCGGCGGGTCTTCCTCGTCGCCGTGGAGACCGCCGACACCCTCGTGCAGCTCGCCTTCCGGGTCGCGCCGGACGGGGACGAGAAGATCATCGAGGAGGCCAGGGAACTGCTCCGGGCGTATCTCGGGCGGGTTCTGGACTGACGGTCCGGCGTCCGCGGACTCGCGGCTGTTCACTCGGTGGTCGGTTGAAGACCTCCCCAACATGCCTACCGGTCGGTATGCTCACGCCGAGAGGTCAACGCCGCCGCCCTCCCGGGAGGACCCGTGTCCCGCACCGCCCTGCGTATCTGCCCCCTGTGCGAGGCCACCTGCGGCCTGGCCCTCACCGTCGACGGCACCACCGTCACCGCCGCCCGCGGCGACCGCGACGACGTCTTCAGCCGCGGTTTCATCTGCCCCAAGGGAGCCTCCTTCGGGGCCGTCGACTCCGATCCCGACCGGCTGCGCGCGCCCCTGGTGCGCCGGGACGGCGAACTGCGCGAGGCCACCTGGGAGGAGGCGTTCGACGCGGTCGCCGCCGGTGTCCGGCCCGTCGTCGAGCGGTACGGACCGCACTCCGTCGGCGTGGTCCTCGGCAACCCCAACGTGCACACCATGGCCGGAGCCCTCTACCCGAACCTCCTGCTCGGCGCCCTCGGCACCCGCAGCCTGTTCACCGCCTCCACGCTGGACCAGATGCCCAAGCACGTCTCCAGCGGACTGCTCTTCGGTGACGCGAACGCCATCCCGGTCCCCGACCTCGACCGCACCGACCACCTGCTCCTCATCGGCGCCAACCCGCTGGAGTCCAACGGCAGTCTGTGCACCGCGCCCGACTTCCCCGGCCGGCTCAAGGCGCTCAGGGCCCGCGGCGGCACCCTCACCGTCATCGACCCGCGCCGCACCCGCACCGCCAAGCTCGCCGACCGTCACGTGGCGATCCGCCCCGGCACCGACGCGCTGCTCCTCGCGGCCATGGCGCACGTGCTCTTCGAGGAGGGTCTGGTCGACCTCGGCGCCCTTGGCCCGCACGTCGAGGGGGCCGACGAAGTCGGGGCCGCCGTGAGCGAGTTCACCCCGGAGTCCGTCGCCGCCGCCTGCGACGTGGACGCCGGCGTGACCCGCGCCCTCGCCCGCGAACTCGCCGCCGCCCCCACCGCCGCCGTCTACGGCCGCATCGGCAGCTGCACCGTCCCGCACGGCACGCTCGCCAGCTGGCTCGTGGACGTCCTCAACACCCTCACCGGGAACCTCGACCGCCCCGGCGGCGCGCTCTTCCCGCAGGCGGCCACCGACCGGACACCCCGCCCCGCCGGGCCCGGCCGCGGTTTCGCGCTCGGCCGCTGGCACTCCCGGGTGAGCGCTCACCCCGAGGCCAAGGGCGAGCTTCCGCTGTCCGCCCTCGCCGAGGAGATCGACACCGCCACCGACGAGGGCGAGCCGGTCCGCGCGCTGCTGACCGTCGCCGCCAACCCCGTCCTGTCCGCACCCGACGGCGACCGCCTCGACAAGGCGCTGGCCTCGCTCGACTTCATGGTGAGCGTCGACCCGTACCTGAACGAGACCTCGCGCCACGCCCACGTCGTCCTGCCGCCGCCCCCGCCGGCCCAGAGCCCGCACCACGACTTCGCCCTCAACACCCTCGCCGTGCGCAACCAGGTCCGCTACACCCGCCCCGCCGTCCCGCTGGAGCCGGGCCGGATGGCCGAGACCGAGATCCTGGCCCGCCTCACCCTGGCCGTCACCGGCGGGCACGGCACCGACCCGGCCGCCGTCGACGCCATGGTCGTCCGGCAGACCCTCGACAAGGCCGTACGCGACCCGCACTCACCCGTCCACGGCCGCGACCCCGGCGAGCTGGCCGGCCGGCTCACCGGTGAGAACGGCCCCGAGCGGCGCCTCGACCTGATGCTGCGCCTCGGCCCGTACGGCGACGGTTTCGGCGCCCGCCCGGACGGGCTGACCCTGGACCGGCTGCTCGCCCACCCCCACGGCATCGACCTCGGTCCGCTGCGCCCGCGCCTCCCGCAGCCGCTGAAGACCCGCAGCGGCAAGGTGGAACTGCTGCCGGAACCGATCGCCGCCGACCTGCCGCGCCTCGGGCGGGCCCTGGCCGAGCGCCCCGCCGGGCTCGTCCTCGTCGGCCGCCGCCACCTGAGGTCCAACAACAGCTGGATGCACAACGTCCCCGCCCTCACCGGCGGCTCCAACCGCTGCACGCTGCACCTGCACCCCGACGACGCCGAACGCCTCGGGGTGCGCGACGGTCATCCCGTCCGCGTCAAGAGCGCCGGCGGAGAGGTGACCGCGCCCGCCGAGGTCACCGACACCGTCCGGCCCGGCGTGGTCAGCCTTCCGCACGGCTGGGGCCACGACCGCCCCGGCACCCGCCTCACCCACGCGGCCACCGTCCCCGGCGTCAACGTCAACCAGCTCCTCGACGGCAGCCTGCTCGACCCGCTCTCCGGCAACGCGGTCCTCAACGGCGTCCCCGTAACGCTCACACCGCTGACCGGCGCAAAGCTGTGACCTGGAGTTTTGCGCTTATTGCTCGCGTGTCAACGTCTTGTTAACGCGGCTTCACGGCACCTAACGTCGCTCGCACCGCCTGCCCCGGTGGGATGTTCAAGGGCGAACGTTAGGTACTCACTCATGCTGACCATCCTCGGCTTCGCCATGATCGCGACCTTCCTGGTCCTGATCATGATGAAGAAGATGTCGCCGATCGCGGCGCTCGTGCTGATCCCCGCGCTGTTCTGCGTGTTCGTCGGCAAGGGCGCCCACCTCGGTGACTACGTCATCGACGGCGTGTCCAGCCTCGCCCCCACCGCGGCGATGCTCATGTTCGCGATCGTCTACTTCGGGGTGATGATCGACGTCGGGCTCTTCGATCCGATCGTCCGGGCCATCCTGAGGTTCTGCAAGGCCGACCCGATGCGGATCGTCGTCGGGACCGCCCTGCTCGCCGCCATCGTCTCGCTGGACGGCGACGGCTCCACCACCTTCATGATCACGGTCTCGGCGATGTACCCGCTGTACAAGCGGCTGAAGATGAGCCTGGTCGTGATGACCGGTGTCGCCGCGATGGCCAACGGCGTGATGAACACCCTGCCGTGGGGCGGCCCCACCGCCCGCGCCGCCACCGCGCTGAAGGTCGACGCCACCGACATCTTCGTCCCGATGATCCCGGCCCTCGCCGTCGGTCTGCTCGCGGTGGTCGTCCTGGCGTACGTGCTCGGTCTGCGTGAACGCAGGCGGCTGGGCACGCTGACGCTGGACGAGGCGCTGGTGCGGGAGCCGGAGAGCGAGACGGTGCTGGTCGCGGCGGGCTCGGGCACGAAGTCCGGGGCCGGTGCGGGTACGGGCGCGGGTGCCGCGGCCGCCGGCCACGACGGTTGCGAAGGCGCCGCCGCCCCGGACGCCGAGCCGGACGACGACTTCCAGGGCCTCGACCCCAACCGCGCCACCCTGCGCCCCAAGCTGTACTGGTTCAACGCGCTGCTCACGGTCGCGCTGCTCACCGCCATGATCATGGAGCTGCTGCCGATCCCGGTGCTGTTCCTCATCGGCGCCGCGCTCGCGCTCACCGTCAACTTCCCGCACATCCCGGACCAGAAGGCCCGGATCGCGGCCCACGCCGACAACGTCCTCAACGTCTCCGGCATGGTCTTCGCCGCCGCCGTCTTCACCGGCGTCCTCACCGGCACCGGCATGGTCGACCACATGGCCAACTGGCTCGTGGACACCATCCCCGACGGCATGGGCCCGCACATGGGCCTGGTCACCGGCCTGCTCAGCCTGCCGCTGACGTACTTCATGTCGAACGACGGCTTCTACTTCGGCATCCTCCCGGTGCTCGCCGAGGCCGGTCAGGCGCACGGCGTGTCGACGATCGAGATCGCCCGCGCCTCGATCGTCGGCCAGCCGCTGCACATGTCCAGCCCGCTCGTCCCGGCCGTCTACGTCCTGGTCGGCATGGCCAAGGTCGAGTTCGGCGACCACACCAGGTTCGTCGTGAAGTGGGCGGTCCTGACGAGCCTGATCATTCTCGCGGCGGGCATCCTGTTCGGCATCATCTGATCAATCGCCTCATCCGGTGATCTGATCGCCGTCAACCGGTGACCTGTCCTGTTCCCCGGCCCGCTCCTCGACGGAGCCGTCCGGGGAACCGGCGGTTCGGAAAGGAATCAATCATGGTGCCCGGTGGGAACCGAGGCTGGCTGCTCCGCCTCGTCATCGCCTTCGGCTTCGCCCAGGGTGCGGTGTCGATGGCCCGGCCCGCCGTCTCCTACCGGGCCCTCGCGCTGGGCGCCGACGAGCGGGCGGTCGGCGTCATCGCCGGTGTCTACGCGCTGCTGCCCCTGTTCGCCGCCGTCCCGCTCGGCCGCCGCACCGACCACGGCCGCTGCGCGCCGCTGCTGCCCGTCGGCGTGGTCCTCATCGCCGGCGGCTGCGCGCTGAGCGGTGTCGCCGGCTCCCTGTGGGCGATGGCCCTGTGGAGCGGCGTGATGGGCCTAGGCCACTTGTGCTTCGTCATCGGCGCCCAGTCACTGGTCGCCCGCCAGTCCGCGCCGCACGAACAGGACCGCAACTTCGGCCACTTCACCATCGGCGCCTCGCTCGGCCAGCTGGCCGGCCCCATCGCCGCGGGCGCGCTGATCGGCGGCCCCGACATGGCCGGCGGCAGCGCGCTGGCCCTGGTGGTGGCGGGCGCGGGCGCGGCGGTCGCGTTCACGTCGCTGTGGCGCATTGAGCACCCCGGGGCCGCCAAGTCCCGTACGGAAGCGGGCGCGCGCGTGCCCGTGGGGAGCATCCTGCGCGCCCGGGGCGTACCCGCGGGCATCCTGATCAGCCTGTCCGTGCTGTCCGCCACCGACATCCTCACCGCCTACCTGCCGGTGGTAGGCGAGCACCGGGGCATCTCCCCGGCCGTGATCGGCGTCCTGCTCAGCCTCCGCGCGGCCGCCACCATCGCCTGCCGGCTGGTGCTGACGCCCCTGCTGCGGCTGCTCGGCCGCACGGCGCTGCTCACCGTCACCTGTCTGCTGGCCGCCCTGCTGTGCGCGGGCGTCGCCCTGCCGGTGCCGGTGTGGGCACTCGCGCTGCTGCTGGTCGTCCTCGGCTTCTGCCTCGGCGTCGGTCAGCCGCTGTCCATGACGACCGTCGTCCAGGCGGCCCCCGACGGCGCCCGCTCCACCGCCCTCGCCCTGCGTCTGACCGGCAACCGCCTCGGCCAGGTCGCCGCGCCCGCCGCGGCCGGCCTCGTCGCGGGCGTCGCGGGCGTCGCCGCGCCGTTCGTGATGCTGGGCGCCCTGCTGCTGCTGTCCTCGGGCGTCGCCCTGCGCTCCCCGTCCGGCGAGCCGGCCGCCGACGCCGACGTCCGGCGGCGGACTGGCAGGATGAAGCGGACCGCGTCGGAGAGCAGGGAGCGAGCATGATCCTGGTCCTCTTGTCCGCAGTACTCCTCCTGGCCGTGGGCGGCTGCGTCTGCGTGGTGTGGGCGGCCCGGGGCGGCCCCCGCTGGACGCGGGTGGTGGCCAGGGGGACGCTCCTGGCGGGCGAACTGGTACGCACGCCGGGCCGCGGCGGCAACAGCCGGAGCAACGGCGGCCGCTCGGACGACTGAGGCGCTGCCGCCCGCCGCGTGCTGAATCCCGGAGTCCGCTTTCTCACCAGATGGACACCCCCACCGAGATTGGGTCCGGTGTCTTCCCCCGGCCGCGCACATTCCGTTAACTTCCGTGACTCACACGCCCCGTACGACCCGCACGAGGGCGTCCGACCGCGGAGCACCAGCGCTCAGTGAGCCCCCGGGGGACCTCTCATGACACGCGCCATCTCCCTGCACGACGTGAGCAAGACCTACGCGCGAGGCGTCCGCGTGGTGGACCGGCTGTCGCTGGACATCGCGCCCGGCGAGTTCCTCGTCCTGCTCGGCCCCTCCGGCTGCGGCAAGTCCACCGTGCTGCGCATGATCGCGGGTCTGGAGGAGATCACCGAGGGCAGGCTGATGCTGGACGGGGCGTACGCCAACGACCTGCTCCCCTCCGAGCGGAGCATGGCGATGGTCTTCCAGAACTTCGCCCTCTACCCCAACATGACGACCCGCGGGAACATCGGCTTCCCGCTGCGCGTCGAGGACCCGCAGGCCGACCACGGCCCGCGCGTGGACGCCACCGCCCGGATGCTGGGCATCGAGGACCTCCTCGACCGCTTCCCCGCCGAACTCTCCGGCGGGGAGCGCCAACGCGTCGCCATGGGCCGCGCCATCTCCCGCCACCCCACCGCCTTCCTGATGGACGAGCCCCTGTCCAACCTCGACGCCAAGCTCCGCAACCACCTGCGCGCCGAGATCACCAAGCTGACCCGCGAGCTGGGCGTCACCACCGTCTACGTCACCCACGACCAGTCCGAGGCGATGTCCCTCGGCGACCGCGTCGCCGTCCTGCGCGGGGGCGTGCTGCAACAGGTGGACAGTCCCCGCGCCGTGTACGCGCTGCCGCGCAACGTCTTCGTCGCCGCCTTCATCGGTACCCCGCGCATCAACCTGCTGCGCGGCCTGGTCCGGGCCCCGCTGGACGGCGCGATGACCATCAGCCTCGGCAAGCAGTACCTGCGCCTGCCCGAACCGCTCTCCCTGGACCACCAGTTGCTCCGGGTGCAGCAGGGCCGCGAGGTCATCGTCGGCCTGCGCTCGGAGGCCGTGCGGATAGCCAAGCCCTCCTCCGCCCGCCCCGGCGAGGTGCTGCTCACCGGCCTCGTGGAGCACGTCGAGTTCCAGGGCCACGAGGTCCTCGTCCACTTCGACACCGGTTCGCACCCGGCCGTCGTCCCCGACCTGGAGGCCCCCCGCCCCGCCACCCGTCCGGCCCGGCGCCGCCGCGGCGACGGCACGGTCCTGGACCGGCTGCGGGAACGGGCCGGTGCCCTGCGCGCCGGACCGGTCGTCGTCATGGACGAGCCCCTGCCGGACCCCGGCTCCGAACCCACGGTCGCCGCCCCGGACGGCCGCCTCCCCGGCGACCTGATCGTCCGCACCACCCCCGACATCGACCTGCGCCACGGCATGCAGGTCCCCCTCCTGGTCGACCTCGCCCACCTGTTCGTCTTCGACCAGCACGGCGACCGGATCTGCCCCGCCCCGGCCCGGCTGCCCGACCTGGAGGAGTGACACCGCCGGGATACCGGCTCTCCGGGAGGGTGACCCGCGCCACCATGGTGGCCGCCCCTGGTGCCGTAAAACTATCGGCGCTAGTTTGGAGCGCGGACGACGACGCCCGCCCGGAAGGAACCCGATGAAGGCACACGACGGCATGTACATCGACGGCGCCTGGCGAGACGCCGACGGACGGGACGCGATCGACGTCGTGAACCCGGCCGACGGGCAGGTCATCGGCCGGGTCCCGGCCGGCACCGCCCTGGACGTCGACACCGCCGTACGGGCCGCCCGCGCCGCCCTGCCGGCCTGGTCCGCCACCCCGCCCGCCGAGCGCGCCGCACGCCTGGCCGCGCTGCGGGACGTGCTGGTGGCCCGCAAGGACGAGATCGCCGGGACCGTCACCGCCGAGCTGGGCTCGCCGCTGAAGTTCTCGCAGGCCGTGCACGCCGCCGCCCCCATCGCGGTGGCCGGTTCCTACGCCGAGCTGGCGGCGACGTACGCCTTCGAGGAGAAGGTCGGCAACTCCGTCGTCCACCACGAGCCGATCGGCGTCGTCGGCGCCATCACGCCCTGGAACTACCCCCTCCACCAGATCGTCGCCAAGGTCGCCCCGGCGCTCGCGGCCGGCTGCACGATCGTGCTCAAGCCCGCCGAGGACACCCCGCTCACCGCCCAGCTCTTCGCCGAGGCGGTGCACGAGGCCGGCGTCCCCGCCGGCGTCTTCAACCTGGTCACCGGCCTCGGCCCGGTCGCCGGACAGGCCCTCGCCGAACACCCCGGCGTCGACCTGGTCTCCTTCACCGGCTCCACCGCCGTGGGCCGCCGGATCGGCGCCACCGCGGGCGCCGCGGTCAAGCGGGTCGCCCTGGAACTCGGCGGCAAGTCCGCCAACGTCATCCTCCCCAGCGCCGACCTCGCCAAGGCCGTGAACGTCGGCGTCGCCAACGTCATGTCCAACTCCGGACAGACGTGCAGCGCCTGGACCCGGATGCTGGTCCACCGCGACCAGTACGACCAGGCCGTGGAGCTGGCCGCCGAGGCCGCCGCCAAGTACGCCGACCGGATCGGCCCCCTGGTCAACGCCAAGCAGCGGGAACGCGTGCTCGGCTACATCGAGAAGGGCATCGCCGAGGGCGCGCGCCTGGTCGCCGGCGGCCCCCAAGCACCGGTCCAGGAGGGCTGCTTCGTCAGCCCGACGGTCTTCGCCGACGTGACCGAGGACATGACCATCGCCCAGGAGGAGATCTTCGGGCCGGTCCTGTCCGTCCTCCGCTACGACGACGAGGACGACGCCCTGCGCATCGCCAACGGCACGGTCTACGGACTCGCCGGCGCCGTCTGGGCCGGCGACGAGGCCGAGGCGGTGGCCTTCGCCCGCCGCATGGACACCGGCCAGGTCGACATCAACGGCGGCCGCTTCAACCCGCTGGCCCCCTTCGGCGGCTACAAGCAGTCCGGCGTCGGCCGCGAGCTGGGCCTGCACGGCCTGACCGAGTACCTCCAGACCAAGTCCCTCCAGTTCTAGCCACGGGAGCACTCCACGTCATGGCCGTCCGTACCGCTGTCCGTGCCGCCGTCGTCCCCGCCGTGGGCGCCCCGCTGGAGGTCACCGGGATAGAGCTGCCCGACCCCGGCCCGGGGCAGATCCGGGTGAAGCTCGCCGCCGCCGGCGTCTGCCACTCCGACCTGTCCCTGTCCGACGGCACCATGCGCGTGCCGCTGCCCGCCGTCCTCGGCCACGAGGGCGCCGGCACGGTCCTTACCGTCGGCGAGGGCGTCACCCACGTCGCCCCCGGCGACGACGTGGTCCTCAACTGGGCCCCGTCCTGCGGCGCCTGCCACGCCTGCTCCCTCGGCGAGGTCTGGCTCTGCGCCAACGCCCTGACCGGCGCCGCGAACACGCACGCCCGCCGCGCCGACGACGGCACCGGCCTCCACCCCGGCCTCAACGTCGCCGCGTTCGCCGAGGAGACCGTGGTGGACGCCGGGTGCGTGCTGCCCTGCCCCGACGGCATCCCGCTCACCGACGCCGCGCTGCTCGGCTGCGCCGTCCTCACCGGCTACGGCGCCGTCCACCACTCGGCGAAGGTCCGCGAGGGCGAGACGGTCGCCGTGTTCGGCGTCGGGGGAGTGGGCCTCGCCACCCTTCAGGCGGCCCGGATCGCGGGCGCGTCGAAGATCGTCGCGGTCGACGTCTCCCCCGAGAAGGAGGAACTGGCCCGCGCCGCCGGAGCCACCGACTACCTCCTCGCCTGTGACACCACCGCCCGCGAGATCCGCGCCCTCACCGGCAAGCAGGGCGTGGACGTCGCCGTCGAGTGCGTCGGCCGCGCGGTCACCATCCGCACCGCCTGGGAGTCCACCCGGCGCGGCGGCCGCACCACGGTCGTCGGCATCGGCGGCAAGGACCAGCAGGTCGCCTTCAACGCCCTGGAGATCTTCCACTGGGGCCGCACCCTCTCCGGCTGCGTCTACGGCAACGCCGACCCCGCCCGCGACCTCCCGGTACTGGCCGAACACGTCCGCGCCGGCCGCCTGGACCTCGGCGCCCTGGTGACCGAGCGCATCGCCCTGGACGACATCCCGGCCGCCTTCGAGAACATGCTGGCGGGCAAGGGCGGGCGGGCGCTGGTGGTGTTCTAGCCGCCCGAGTCGAGAGCACGCGGGCACGAGAGGGCGCCGACCCCGCCCGGCGCCCCGTCCCCGCGAGCCTCCGCCCCCGCCCCTCACACCGCCACGGCCAGCCTCCGGCAGAAGCATGCGGCACGACCGTTGACCACACACCGTCCGGTCAGTGCGTTCCCGTCATCGCCCTTCGGTGATCGCCCTGGCGTCCGTCAGGGTGCCGGCCGACCGGCCGACCGGGCGCGTTCACGCCGACCGCGAGGCGCTCTCGGGCCGCGACTTAGGGGCTTCGGCCGAAGTCGCGGCCCGCGCCCGCGCCCGCTTCCGGGACCGCGACACCGCCACGCCCGCCAGGCACAGCGCGCCGCCGGCCAGGGTGAGCAGCCCCGGCACCTCGCCGAGGGCCAGCCAAGACATCAGGACGACGAGGGCGGGCACGGCGTACGTGGTCGCGCCCATGCGGCCGGCGGTCGTACGGGCCAGGGCGTACGCCCACGTCGTGAACGCCAGCGCGGTCGGGAACACGCCCAGGTAGACCATGTTCAGCGTCGCGGAGAGCGGCGCGTCGGCCGCCTCCGACACCAGCTGCCCGGCGAACGGCAGGCAGAGCACCGCGCCGACCAGGCATCCGTACGTCGTCACCTGGAGCGCGCTCGCGTGGCCCAGCGCGGGCTTCTGGGCCACCACCCCGCCCGCGTACGCCACGGCGGCCAGCAGGCACAGCACCACCCCGAACAGCGAGGAACCGCCCTCGCCGGACATCGACAGCCCCACGGTCACCGCACCGGCGAACGACACCGCCATCCCCGCCAGCAGCCTCGGCGGCAGCGCGTCCCCGAGCAGCCGGGCGCCGAGCAGGGCGATGAGGATCGGTCCGACGTTCACCACCAGGGCGGCCGTACCGGCGTCCACCTGCTGCTCGCCCCAGTTGAGGACGACCATGTAGAAGCCGAACCAGAGCAGGCCCGATATCGCGATCCCGCGCCAGGCGGGGCGCGGCGGCAGCCCTTCCCGGCGCAGCAGGCAGATCACGCCGAGCGTCAGGGCACCCGACAGCAGTCGGCCGAGCGCCAGCGCGCCCGGCGAGTACGCCCCGCCCGCGCTGCGGATCGAGACGAAGGCCGAGGCCCACAGGACGACGGTGACCGCGGCCGCGCAGGCGGCGAGCAGGTCCGGACGGCGGGGCGGGGTGGTGCTCATCATGCTCCCGAGGCTAGGTGGGAAGGGAGGGGGCGACCGGCGGACTTCGGACGGGGCACGCGTGGCTCAGCGCAGCGAGACCGGGTCGATGCCCAGCAACCCGGACAGCGCCTCCTCGCCCGCCGGCGTCACCTTCACCGCCCGCTCGGAGCCGATGCGCACGCACCAGCCCGACTCCAGGGCGTGCCGGCACAGGGCCGCGCCCGCGACGCCCGCGAGGTGGGGGCGGCGTTCGGTCCAGTCGAGGCAGGCCCGGGCCAGCGGCCGGCGACCGGTGCGCTTCAGGACGATCCCGGCGGTCCCGAACCAGCCGAGCCCCGCGTCCGTGAGCGCGAAGCCGGTGTCCTGGCGCAGCAGTCCGCGCCCGGTCAGCGCGTCGGTGACCGCGATCCCGAGCCGCCCGGCGAGATGGTCGTAGCAGGTGCGGCCCCGGGCCATCGCCGACCCGGCGCTCGCCGCCCGCAGGGTGCGCGGACGCCGAGCCCCGGGCGCCACCTGCGCGGCCAGGTCCTCCACCAGTTGGGCGACCCGCTCGTCGGCCAGCCGCACGTACCGGTGCCGCCCCTGCCGCTCCTCGGCCAGCAGCCCGCCCGCGACGAGCTTGCCCAGGTGCTCGCTGAGCGTGGAGGCGGCCACTCCGGCGTGCCGGGCCAGCTCACCGGCGGTCCACGCCCGCCCGTCGAGCAGGGCCAGCAGGCAGGCGGCCCTGGTCTCGTCGGCGATCAGAGCGGCCAGCCGCGCGAGTCCGGGGGCCCCGGCGTCCTTCACGGTCATGCGTCCAAGGATGCGGTAGGCACGGTTCGGCGGTCGCCGAAGTGTCCTCAGATACCCCGAGCCACCTGCGCGTACTGCTGCGCCAGCCCGTCCAGCAGCGCCGTCAGCCCGGTCTCGAAGGCCCGCTCGTCGATCTTCTCCTGCTGCTCGGCCAGGAGGTGGGCCTTTCCCAGGTGCGGATAGTCGGCCGGATCGTAGGCGCTCGCGTCGTCGGGGAAGCCCCGGGCGAAGGAGCCGAGCGCGGACCCCATGACGAAGTACCGCATCAGCGCGCCGATGGAGGTGGCCTGGGCCGGCGGCCAGCCCGCACGGACCATCGCGCCGTAGACGGCGTCCGCGAGGTGCAGCGCGGCCGGCCGGCGGCCGGGGCCGTGGGCCAGGACCGGGACGACGTTCGGGTGGTCGCGCAGGGCCGCCCGGTAGGAGACGGCCCAGTCGTGCAGCGCGGTCCGCCAGTCCCGGCCGTCCTCGAACATCGACAGGTCGACCTGGGCGCTCACCGAGTCGGCGACGGCCTCCAGGATCTCGTCCTTGGTGCGGAAATGGTTGTAGAGCGAGGGGCCGCTGACCCCCAGCTCCGCCGCGAGCCGGCGGGTGGAGACGGCCGCGAGGCCCTCCGCGTCCACCAGCGCGCGGGCCGTCTCGACGATCCGGTCGGTGCTGAGCAGGGGCTTGCGCGGTCGGGCCATGGCGCACATAGTAGGGCTGCGACTGGAAACTAGCAGTGCTAATTTAAATGTACGGCTTTCAAGTGGAGGGGTGGATGCGGTGAACCTGGAGCTCAGCGAGGAGCAGACCGCCGTACGGCAGCTCGCCCGGGACTTCGTGGAGCGCGAGATCGCCCCCCACGTGGTCGCCTGGGACCGGGCCGAGGAGGTCGACCGGGCGATCGTGAAGAAGCTCGGCGAGGTCGGCTTCCTCGGGCTGACCGTCGACGAGGAGTACGGCGGCTCCGGCGGCGACCACCTCGCCTACTGCCTGGTGACGGAGGAGCTGGGCCGGGGCGACAGTTCCGTGCGCGGCATCGTCTCCGTCTCCCTCGGCCTGGTCGCCAAGACCGTCGCCGCCTGGGGCGACGAGGAGCAGAAGCGGCGCTGGCTGCCGGGGCTCACCAGCGGCGAGTACGTCGGCTGCTTCGGGCTGACCGAGCCCGGCACGGGGTCGGACGCCGGGAACCTGGCCACCCGCGCGGTGCGCGACGGCGACGACTACGTCATCAACGGCACCAAGATGTTCATCACCAACGGCACCTGGGCCGACGTGGTGCTGCTCTTCGCCCGGTCCACCGACGCCCCCGGCCACAAGGGTGTCTCCGCCTTCCTGGTGCCCACCGACACGCCCGGCCTGACCCGCCGCACCGTCCACGGCAAACTCGGGCTGCGCGGCCAGGCCACCGCCGAACTCGTCCTGGAGGACGTCCGCGTCCCCGCCTCCGCGATGCTCGCCCCCGAGGGCAAGGGCTTCTCGGTCGCCATGTCGGCCCTCGCCAAGGGGCGGATGTCGGTCGCGGCGGGCTGCGTCGGCATAGCCCAGGCCGCGCTGGACGCGGCCGTGAAGTACGCGGGGGAGCGCGAGCAGTTCGGGAAGACCATCGCCCACCACCAGCTCGTCCAGGAACTGATCAGCGACATCGCCCTCGACGTGGACGCGGCCCGGCTGCTGACCTGGCGCGTCGCCGACCTGATCGACCGGGGCCGGCCCTTCACCGTCGAGTCCTCCAAGGCCAAGCTCTTCGCCTCGGAGGCCGCCGTCCGCGCCGCCAACAACGCCCTCCAGGTCTTCGGCGGGTACGGCTACATCGACGAGTACCCGGCCGGCAAGCTGCTGCGCGACGCGCGCGTGATGACCCTCTACGAGGGCACCAGCCAGATCCAGAAACTCGTCATCGGGCGGGCGCTGACCGGGGTTTCGGCCTTCTGAGCGCCCGGTAGGGGACTCCTGAGTACGAGAACTGAGTACGTCGGCGGATGTGGCCCGGACCACATCCGCCGATCCTTTTCCCATGAGTGACACACCGGTCAAGCAGCAGAGCACGGCGGCCTTCTACGGGCAGGCCGTCGCGTCGTTCGCGGTCGCCATGGCCGCCACCGCCATCGGCATCTACCAGCTCGAGGCGGACCCGTGGGTGCGCGCGTTCCTCGCCATCGCCGTCCTGTACCTGGTCACCTCGGCCTTCACCCTCGCCAAGATCATCCGGGACCGCCAGGAGGTCGGCCAGATCGTCAGCCGGGTGGACCAGGCGCGACTGGACAAGATCCTCGTCGAGCACGACCCCTTCCACAAGCCGGGCGGTGCCCCGGCGCAGCAGCGCCCCTAAGCGACCGCTCATACTCGACGGTATGGTGGTGCTCCTGTCACCGAGAGGGGCGAACAAGCGATGAGTACGGCGGCCGAGACGACGGGCGGCGACATCGAGCCGTGGGAAGAGGTCACCCCGGACGCGGCCCGGCGGCTCCTGGTCGCCGCGGTGGAGGCCTTCGCCGAGCGCGGGTACCACGCGACCACGACCCGCGACATCGCCGGGCGGGCCGGCATGAGCCCGGCCGCGCTCTACATCCACTACAAGACCAAGGAAGAGCTGCTCCACCGCATCAGCAGGATCGGTCACGACCGGGCGGTCGCCATCCTGCGGACCGCGGCCCAGGGCGAGGGCGGCGCCACCGAGCGGCTCGCCGACGCCGTGAGCTCCTTCGTGCGCTGGCACGCCGGGCGGCGCACGACCGCGCGGGTGGTGCAGTACGAGCTGGACGCGCTCGGCCCCGAGGCCCGCGACGAGATCCTCGCCCTGCGCCGGCAGTGCGACGCCGCCGTGCGCGGCATCATCGAGGACGGCGTGGCGACGGGCGAGTTCGACGTGCCGGACGTCAAGGGCACGACGCTGGCCGTGCTGTCGCTCTGCATCGACGTCGCCCGCTGGTTCAACGTGAACGGTCCGCGCACGCCCGACGAGGTCGGCGCCCTCTACGCCGACCTCGTACTGCGCATGGTGGGCGCCGAACCGTCCGGCGCCGCTCAGGGGCGGTAGCTCAGAGGTAGTACCGGGAGACGGACTCGGCGACGCACACCGGCTTGTCGCCGCCCTCGCGCTCCACGGTGAAGGCGACGGCCACCTGGATGCCGCCCTTGACGTCCTCGACCCCGGTGATCGTCGCCGTGGCGCGCAGGCGCGAGCCGACGGGGACGGGGGAGGGGAAGCGGACCTTGTTGGTGCCGTAGTTGACGCCCATCTTCACGCCCTCGACGCTGATCAGCTGCGGCCCGAAGAGCGGGAGCAGGGACAGCGTCAGGTAGCCGTGGGCGATGGTGGTGCCGAACGGTCCGGCGGCGGCCTTCTCCGGGTCCACGTGGATCCACTGGTGGTCGCCGGTCGCCTCGGCGAACAGGTCGATCCGCTTCTGGTCGACGTCCAGCCAGTCGGTGTACCCCAGCTGCTCGCCCACCGCCGCCTTCACCTCGTCGGCGGATGTGAAGATCCTCGGCTCTGCCATGTCCCGGCCTCTCTGCTCGCTCGACCTCTGTGCCCGACTCTAAGCAACTGCTTAGCATGGTCGCCTGCGAGGTCCCTGTCAACGGACCGGAGGTGTCCGGGCGGGTGAGCGGGTCGGTAGGGTCTGAGGAGTGCCTCAGATTCCCGAGAAGATCCACGAGCTCACGGTCGGCCAGCTCGCCGCGCGCAGCGGCGCCGCCGTCTCGGCCCTGCACTTCTACGAGTCCAAGGGCCTGATCACCAGTCGCCGCACCTCCGGCAACCAGCGCCGCTTCAGCCGGGACGCGCTGCGCCGGGTCGCCTTCGTGCGCGCGGCCCAGCGCGTGGGCATCCCGCTCGCCACGATCCGCGAGGCGCTCGCCGAACTGCCGGAGGAGCGCACGCCCACCGAGGAGGACTGGGCCCGGCTCTCCGCGTCCTGGCGCTCCGAACTGGACGAACGCATCAAGCAGCTGAACCGTCTGCGCGACCACCTCACCGACTGCATCGGCTGCGGCTGCCTGTCCCTCGACACCTGCGTCCTGTCCAACCCCGACGACGTCTTCGGCGAACGCCTCACCGGTTCCCGTCTGCTGGTGGAGCGCCGCGACACCGCGGCCCCCAAGTCCGCGAGCCGCGCCCGGGAGCCGGAGACGGAGTGCTGCGACTGACCGCGCGGTGACATCCGTACGGCCACGACGCGTGCCGTCGGGGGTGCGGCATCCCCAGCGCACCCCCGGGCCGGCTACGCCGACATCAGCAACCGTCCCCGCCGGGCGTCCGCCAGCGCGTCGGGGGTGAGGACGGGCCGCGGAACGAGGATTCCGCAGTCCGTGCAGACGGGGCCCGTGGAGGGCTCGTGGTCGAGGTCGTACTTCCAGACGAGGCGCTCCCCGTCGCAGACCGGGCACACCGAGCCCGGCTCACGCTCCAGCGCGGAGATGAGCCCGCGCAGCACCTCCGCCAGCGGCCCGTCGGGGTGGACCCGGGGGTCGTCGCACCAGGCGACCCCGAAACCGCCCCAGGTCAGCCGGTGCCAGTCGTCCACGCTGCCCGGCCTGCGCAGCCCGTGGTGCTTCTCCTTCCTGCGCCGCTCGGCGAACTCGACCTCGTAGGCCAGCCACACCGACCGCGCCTCCTCCAGTTCCTCCAGTGCGGCCACGAGCCGCGCCGGGTCCGGGGAGCGGTCCTCCGGGCCGAACCCGGCCCGCGAGCACAGATGGTCCCAGGTCGCCCTGTGCCCGTAAGGGGCGAACCGTTCAAGGCACTTGCGCAGCGAGTAGCGCCGCAGCGCCAGGTCGCACCGTGGATCTCGGACCTGTCTCGCGAGACTCCGGAAACCGGCCATCGCCCTGCACCTCCGTCACACCTGCACCTGTACTTCGGTCACTTCGGCGTCGTCCAGCGGACGTCGCCGAATAGACGTATCGACAGGCGATTCGGCTCCATCCGTTTTCCGATGCCCCTCATAAGCCGATCCACCCGCTCCGAAAAGTGACGCATGTTCATCTTCCAACTCGGGGATACCGGCGGTAACGTCCGGCCAACCCCCAGTCGGGAGGAGCTGCCATGCCACGGCGCACCCCACGCAACGCCCTCGACAGACTGAGAACTCCCCGCGGCTTCCACGGGTTCCTGAAGGGCGCGTCCATATGCGCCCTCGTCGCCGGCCTTTTGTCACCGCTTTCCCCGGCGATGGCCGCCGACACGGAAACCCCGGCCGCACCCGCCGCACCCGCGGCGGTGAACGACCACTGCGGCGGCCAGTGTTCGGACATCCTGCCGCCCGGCCAGAACGGCAACGCCACCCTCGCCCAGATCCTCCTCAACCAGGCGTTCGGCACCCAGCCCGCGCACGCCGAGGACCAGCTCGGGCCCTACGCGAACCTCGCCACCGGCTACCCCGGCCTGACCAACGACAAGATCAACACCTTCTTCAACGACGCCTCCTTCGGCGTCCCCGAGGGCCAGGTCGCCTCCACCGTCCGCCCCGCCGGACGCGACGACGTGACCATCGTCCGCGACAAGAAGACCGGTGTGCCGCACATCACCGGCACCACCCGCTACGGCACCGAGTTCGGCGCCGGCTACGCCGCCGCCCAGGACCGGCTGTGGCTGATGGACCTCTTCCGGCACGTCGGACGCGGCCAGTTGACCCCCTTCGCCGGCGGCGCCCCCGCCAACCAGGGCCTGGAGCAGCAGTTCTGGCGCAACGCCCCGTACACCGAGGCCGACCTGGAGGCGCAGATCGAGAGCGCCGCCGACAAGGCCGGGGAACGCGGCAAGCTGGCCCTCGCGGACGTGGACGCCTACATCGACGGCATCAACGCCTACATCGACGCCTCCGACAAGGGCCGCTACTTCCCCGGCGAGTACGTCCTGACCGGCCACAAGAACGCCATCACCAACGCCGGCACCATCGAGCACTTCGAGCGCGCCGACCTGATCGCGCTCGCGTCCGTCATCGGCTCCCTCTTCGGCTCCGGAGGCGGCGGCGAGGTCACCAACGCGCTCTCCCTGCTCGCCGCCCAGGAGAAGTACGGCGTCGAAGAGGGCACCGAGGTCTGGGAGTCCTTCCGCCAGCGCAACGACCCCGAGGCGGTCCTCACCCAGCAGGACGGCAGCTTCCCGTACCTGACCCCGCCCGAGAACCCGCGGGGCCGCGCCCTGCCCGATCCCGGTTCGGTCGAGGCGGAACCCCTGGTGCACGACCGCACCGGCAGCGCCGCCGCGTCGAGCGCGGCCGGCGCCTCCGCCACCGCCGCGGACGCCGCCCTCTCCTCGGCCCGGCGCGGCATGTCCAACGCCCTGGTCGTCAGCGGCGAGCACACCGCGAGCGGCCACCCGGTCGCCGTCTTCGGCCCGCAGACCGGATACTTCGCGCCCCAGCTCCTCATGCTCCAGGAGATCCAGGGCCCCGGCATCAGCGCCCGCGGCGCCTCCTTCGCGGGCCTGAGCATGTACGTCGAACTCGGCCGCGGCCAGGACTACGCGTGGAGCGCGACCACCTCCGGCCAGGACATCATCGACACCTACGCGGTCGAGCTGTGCCAGGACGACCACCACTACCTCTACCGCGGCACCTGCACGCCGATGGAGAAGGTCGAGCGCAAGAACGCCTGGAAGCCCACCGTCGCCGACGGCACCGAGGCCGGCTCCTACACGATGCGGGTGTGGCGCACCAAGTACGGCCCCGTCCAGTACCGCGCCACCGTCGACGGCAAGAAGGTCGCCTACACCTCCCTGCGCTCGTCGTACCTGCACGAGGCCGACTCGATCATCGGCTTCCAGATGCTCAACGACCCGGAGTACCTGAACAGCCCCGAGCGCTTCCAGAGCGCGGTGCGGCACATCAACTACACCTTCAACTGGTTCTACGCCGACTCCGAGCACACCGCGTACTACAACAGCGGCGACAACCCGGTACGGGCGGACGGCGTCGACGCCGACTTCCCGGTCCTGGCCGAGCCGGCGTACGAGTGGCGGGACTGGGACCCGGCCGCCAACACGGCCCGCTACACCCCGTCCTCCGCCCACCCGCAGTCCCTGGACCAGGACTACTACGTCTCCTGGAACAACAAGCAGGCCAGGGACTACACCACCGCCCCCTGGGGCAACGGCTCCGTGCACCGGGGCAACCTGCTCGACGACCGGGTGAAGAAGCTGGTCGCCGAGGGCGGCGTCACCCGGGCCGCGCTGGTGAAGGCGATGGCCGAGGCGGGCCTCGCCGACCTGCGGGCCGAGGACGTGGTGCCCGACCTGCTGAGGGTGATCGAGTCGGCGCCGGTCACCGACCCCGCGGCGAAGACGGCCGTGGACCGGCTCAAGGCGTGGCTCGCGGCGGGTTCGCTGCGCACGGAGACGTCGGCCGGCTCGAAGAAGTACGCGCACACCGACGCCATCCGCACCCTGGACGCCTGGTGGCCGCTGCTGGTGAAGGCCGAGTTCGAGCCGGGCCTCGGCACCGACCTGTACACGGCTTTCACCCGCAACCTGCCCGTCGACGAGTCCCCGTCCGCCGCCCACGGCCCGACCGGCGCCCACGCCGGCAGCGCCTTCCAGTACGGCTGGTGGAGCTATGTCGACAAGGACATCCGGTCCGTGCTCGGCGAACCCGTCAAGGGTCCCCTGGCGCGCGAGTACTGCGGCGGCGGCGACCTGGCCGCCTGCCGGGACACCCTGGTCGCCACCCTGAAGGAGGCGGCCGGCCGGACGCCCGCCCAGGTCTATCCCGGCGACGAGAACTGTTCGGCGGGCGACCAGTGGTGCGCCGACTCGGTGATCCACCGCACCCTCGGCGGCATCAAGCACGGCGGCATCAGCTGGCAGAACCGGCCGACTTACCAGCAGGTCGTGGAGTTCACGTCCCACCGGTAGGGGCGGTACGCCTACTTGTAGAGCAGGTACTGGCGGCGCGTCCTGCGGAACGCCGCCAGTTCCCGCTCCCAGCCGCCCACCACCTCGTCGGTGTCCGCCCCCGCGTCGATCATCGTGCGCACCTGGGTGGAGCCGGTGAGCTTGTCGATCCAGTTGTCCGGCCGCCAGGCGAAGCCGTCCCAGCTCCGCCTGGCGGTCACCAGGAGTGCGATCCCGGTGCGCACCGGGTCGAAGGCGGCCCGGTCGTGCACGTGCAGCTGCACGCCGCCGACGGTCTTCCCCTGGAACTTGGAGAAGGTGGGCGCGAAGTACGCCTCCCGGAGGCGCACACCGGGCAGGCCGAGCTCGTTCGCGGCGGCGGCCCAGCTCCCGTCGAGCCCCTCCGCGCCGAGCAGTTCGAAGGGGCGGGTGGTGCCGCGCCCCTCCGACAGGTTCGTGCCCTCGAACAGGCAGGTCCCCGAGTACACCAGCGCGCACTCCGGCGTCGGCATGTTCGGGCTCGGCGGCACCCAGGGCAGCCCGGAGGCGTCGTAGAACTCCGAGCGCTTCCAGCCGGACATCGTCACCGTCTCCAGCGGCACCGGCGACCGGAGGAACTCGCCGTTGAAGAGCCGGGCCAGCTCGGCGACCGTCATGCCGTGCGCCTGCGCGATGGGCTTGCGGCCGACGAAGGTGGCGAACTCCTCGTGCAGGACGGGTCCGAGGGCCGCCCGCCCGGTCACCGGGTTCGGCCGGTCCAGGACCACGAACCGCTTGCCCGCGAGCCGGGCCGCCTCCATGCAGTCGAACAGCGTCCAGATGTACGTGTAGAAGCGCGCGCCCACGTCCTGGATGTCGAAGACGACGGTGTCCACGCCGGACGCCGTGAAGATGTCCGCGAGCGGCTGTCCGCTCTTCAGGTACGTGTCGTAGACCGGCAGCCCGGTCGCCGGGTCGTCGTACCGCCCTTCGGACCCGCCCGCCTGTGCGGTGCCCCGGAAACCGTGCTCGGGGCCGAAGACGGCGATCAGGTCCACGCGGTCGTCGGCGTGCATGACGTCGACGATGTGGCGTACGTCCCTGGTGATGCCGGTGGGGTTGGTCACGACGCCGACCCGCTGCCCGTCGAGCGGGGCGTAGCCGTCGTCGGCGAGGCGCTCGAAGCCGGTGCGCAGCCGGCGGCCGCCGTGGCCCTCCGGCGCCGCCTGTGCCGTGCCGGTCGCGGCGGCCGTGGTGGCCGCGGTGCCGGCCGCGACCGCGGCCGTGGTGGCGAGCAGGGACCGTCTGGACAGCGTCATGCGGTGACCTCCGTGATCGCGGCGGGTGTCATGCGGACGCACGCTAACCCGCACTCCCGGCCGTACGGAATGGAGTAGACCGCGTTTCGCCCCTTCCGTCGTACATACCGACTGGTTAGTCTGACGCTGCACCGGGCCCACGCAGGTGGCGCCGCAGCCGTGTCGAAGGAGACCGATGGTGGAAGCCGTGCAGGATGCCTCAGTCGTGGTCACCGGAGCGGGAGGCGGCATAGGCGCCGCCCTGGCCCGCCGCTTCGCCGCCGAGGGGGCGCGCGTCGTCGTCAACGACCTGGACGCGGGCCGGGCGAAGGCCGTCGCCGACGAGATCGGCGGCATCGCGGTCCCGGGCGACGCCTCCGCGGTCATCGGTGAGGCCCGCGAGGCGCTGGGCGGCACCGTCGACGTGTACTGCGCCAACGCGGGCGTCGGCTCCGGGGGGTCACAGGCGGCGGACGAGGCGGTCTGGGCGCTCGCCTGGGACGTCAACGTCATGGCCCACGTCCGCGCGGCCCACGAACTGATCCCCGACTGGCTGGAGCGCGGCAGCGGCCGCTTCGTCTCCACCGTCTCCGCCGCCGGCCTGCTCACCATGATCGGCGCCGCCCCCTACAGCGTCACCAAGCACGGCGCCTACGCCTTCGCCGAGTGGCTGTCCCTGACGTACCGCCACCGCGGGGTCAAGGTGCACGCCATCTGCCCGCAGGGCGTGCGCACCGACATGCTCACCGCGAGCGGCAGCGCGGGCGAACTGGTCCTGAAGCCCACCGCGATCGAACCCCGGGACGTCGCGGACGCCCTCTTCAAGGGCATCGAGGAGGACCGCTTCCTGATCCTTCCGCACCCCGAGGTCGCCGAGTACTACCGGGCCCGCGCCGCCGAGCCCGACCGCTGGCTGCACGGCATGAACCGGCTCCAGCGGCAGTGGGAGGAGGCGACGGCCCGATGACCGGCTCCCCCTACGCGGCCAAGCCCTGGCTGGAGCTGCTGACCGACGCCCAGAAGGCGCCCCTCGACCCCGACGCCTCCCTGGTGCACGCCCTGCGCCGGGCCGCCGCCGAGGCACCCGACCGCGCCTTCCTCGCCTACTTCGACGGCCGCCTCACCTACCGCGAGGTGGACGGACTGAGCGACTCCGTCGCCGGGCACCTCGCCGCGCGGGGACTGGAGCGCGGGGACCGGGTGGCGGTCCTGCTGCAGAACTCGCCGCACTTCGTGCTCGCGGTGCTGGGGGCCTGGAAGGCGGGCGCGGTGGTCGTGCCGGTCAACCCGATGTACAAGGCGGGGGAGGTCGGCCACGTCCTGCGGGACGGCGAGGTCGCCGCGCTCATCTGCTCCGACCGGGCCTGGGAGTCGTACCTGCGCGACACGGCGGCCGAGTCGCCGGTGCGGATCGTGCTCACCGGGTGCGAGCTGGACTTCCAGAGCCGCCGGGACGCGCGCGTGCTCACCTTCGAGCGGCTGCCGGCCGCCCCCGACGCCGACGACCTCACCGAGGCGGCCCGTGCCGGGCACGAGGCCCCGGCCGGACGCGACCCGGAGCCGGGCGACACCGCCCTCATCAGCTACACCTCCGGCACCAGCGGCACCCCCAAGGGCGCCACCAACACGCACCGCAACATCATGTACAACGCCGAACGCCAGCGCACCGGCCTCGGCCTGCCCGAGGCACCGGTCTACTTCGCGCTGGCGCCGCTCTTCCACATCACCGGCATGGTCTGCGAGCTGGGCGCCTGCCTGAACAGCGCGGGCACGCTCGTCCTGGCGTACCGCTTCGAGGCCGGCGTGGTGCTGGACGCGTTCGCCGAGCACCGGCCGCACTACACGGTCGGCCCGTCCACCGCCTTCATGGCGCTGGCCGCCCACCCGTCCGTCACCCGCGAGCACTTCGCCTCCTTCGCGAACATCTCCTCGGGCGGTGCCCCGCTGCCGCCCGCCCTGGTGGAGAAGTTCCGCGCGGGTTTCGGGCCGTACATCCGCAACGGCTACGGACTCACCGAGTGCACGGCGCCCTGCGCCTCGGTCCCGCCGCACCTGGAGGCGCCCGTCGACCCGGTCTCCGGGACCCTCGCCGTCGGCGTGCCCGGCCCCGACACGGTCGTCCGCGTCGTCGACGACCAGGGCGCGGAGGTGCCCTTCGGGGAGCAGGGCGAGATCGTCGTCGGCGGCCCGCAGGTCGTCCCCGGCTACTGGCGCCGCCCCGGCGCCACCGCCGAGACCTTCCCCGGCGGCGAGCTGCGCACCGGGGACATCGGCTTCATGGACGACCGGGGGTGGCTCTACGTCGTCGACCGCAAGAAGGACATGATCAACGCCTCCGGCTTCAAGGTCTGGCCCCGCGAGGTCGAGGACGTCCTCTACACCCACCCGGCCGTGCGCGAGGCGGCGGTCGTCGGGGTGCCCGACGGGTACCGCGGGGAGACCGTCAAGGCGTACATCAGCCTCCGTCCGGGCGCCGACACGGACCCGGACGCCCTCACCGCGTACTGCGAGGAGAGACTGGCCGCCTACAAATACCCGCGTCAGGTGGAGATCCTGCCCGAACTGCCGAAGACGGCGAGTGGGAAGATCCTCCGTCGGGAACTGCGTTCCCGTACCCGACAGGACGAACAGGAACGGCCGCTGAACGGCCGCTGAACAGGAAAGGCAGGTGACGGCAGTGCCCAGGACCACGGACGGGGACGGCACTCCGGTGCCGCAGCGGCTCCTGGCCGCCGCCACCCGGCTCTTCGCGGAGCAGGGCTACGACCGCACCTCGGTCCAGGAGATCGTGGAGGCGGCCGGTGTCACCAAGGGCGCCCTCTACCACTACTTCGGCTCCAAGGACGACCTCCTGCACGAGGTCTACGCGCGCGTGCTGCGCCTCCAGCAGGAACGCCTGGACGCCTACGCGGACTCCGACGAGCCGGTCGAGAAGCGGGTGCGCGAGGCGGCGGCCGACGTCGTCGTCACCACCATCGACAACCTAGACGACGCGTCGATCTTCTTCCGCTCCATGCACCAGCTGAGCCCGGAGAAGAACAAGCAGGTGCGCGCCGAGCGCCGGCGCTACCACGAACGCTTCCGCGCGCTCATCGAGGAGGGCCAGCGGGCCGGTGTCTTCACCAAGGAGACCCCGGCCGACCTGGTGGTGGACTACCACTTCGGCTCCGTGCACCACCTGTCCACCTGGTACCGCCCCGACGGCCCGCTCAGCCCGCAGGAGGTCGCCGACCACCTGGCCGACCTGCTGCTGCGGGCGCTGCGCCCGTGAGGGACCCGTGGGGCGTCCCGTGAGGTGATCGGCGAGGGCCGCCGCCGCGGGGTTGCGCGGCCGCGGCCCGCGCCCGGCCAGGACGACGGTCCGGCCCGGCTCCGGCTGCCGGATCTCCACGCACGGCACCCCGGCCCGCTCACCGATCCGGCGCGGCACGAACGCCACACCGATCCCGGCCCGCACCAGGTCGACCAGCAGCCCGATCTGGGCCTCCTGCGCGCCGGCCCGCGGTAGCAGGGCCCGGCCGGCCTCGGTGAGGACGCCTCGGCGGCCCGTACGGGTCGAACAGGTCGGCGCCCAGCTCTCGTTCCAGGTTGCGGACGGAGGTGCTGAGCGCCGACTGCACGATCAGCTCGCGGCGGACCGCGGCGGTACCGCATCCCCCGGGGGACCACCCCCGGGACCCCGGCCGGAGGTGCCAGGCCGGCACACGGACGGGGAACACAGGCTTCAGTGTCCCCCGCACGGCGCCCCTGCTGTGGGGAGTGCAGCTCAGAGGTACTTCTTGATCTCCCGGCGCGCCAGCGAGCGCTGGTGGACCTCGTCCGGCCCGTCGGCGATCATCAGCGTCCGCGCGCCCGCGTACAGCTCGGCCAGCGGGAAGTCCTGGCTCACGCCGCCCGCGCCGTGCAGCTGGATCGCCCGGTCGATGATGTCGACCACCGCGCGGGGCGTGGCGATCTTGATGGCCTGGATCTCGGTGTGGGCGCCCTTGTTGCCGACGGTGTCCATCAGCCAGGCGGTCTTCAGCACGAGGAGCCGCAGCTGCTCGACGGTGACCCGCGCGTCCGCGATCCAGTTGTGCACCACGCCCTGCTGGGCCAGCGTCTTGCCGAAGGCCTCGCGGGACACCGCGCGGCGGCACATCAGCTCGATCGCGCGCTCGGCCATGCCGATCAGCCGCATGCAGTGGTGGATGCGGCCCGGACCGAGACGCGCCTGGGCGATGGCGAAACCGCCGCCCTCCTCGCCGATCAGGTTCGACACCGGCACGCGCGCGTGGTCGAAGGTGACCTCGGCGTGGCCGCCGTGGTAGTGGTCCTCGTAGCCGAAGACCTGCATCGCCCGGTCGACGGTCACGCCGGGCGTGTCGCGCGGAACGAGCACCATGGACTGCTGGCGGCGGATGTCCGCGCCGTCCGGGTCGGTCTTGCCCATCACGATGAAGATCTTGCAGTCCGGGTTCATCGCCCCGGAGATGTACCACTTGCGGCCGGTGACGACGTACTCGTCGCCGTCGCGTTCGATGTGCGTGGTGATGTTCGTGGCGTCGGAGGAGGCCACCTCCGGCTCGGTCATCGCGAACGCCGAGCGGATCTCGCCGGCGAGCAGCGGCTCCAGCCACTGCTTCCGCTGTGCCTCGTCGGCGAACTGGGCCAGCACCTCCATGTTCCCGGTGTCCGGGGCGGCGCAGTTCGTCGCCGTCGGCGCCAGCTGCGGGCTGCGGCCGGTGATCTCGGCGAGCGGGGCGTACTGGAGGTTGGTGAGGCCGGCGCCGTGCTCGGCGTCGGGGAGGAAGAGGTTCCACAGGCCCTGGCGGCGGGCCTCGGCCTTGAGGTCCTCGACGACCTGCGGGGTGTCCCAGGGGGAGGCGAGCCGGGCGCGCTGCTCGTGGGCGACCCGCTCGGCCGGGTAGACGTACTCGTCCATGAAGGCGAGCAGCCTGGCGCGGAGTTCCTCGGTGCGTGCGTCGTACGCGAAGTCCATGGCGGGTCAGCCCTCCTGAAGGGTGGTCAGGCCGTGCTCGATGAAGACGGGGACGAGGTCGCCGATGCGGTCGAAGCCGCGGCCGACCGTCTGGCCCAGCGTGTAGCGGTAGTGGATGCCCTCCAGGATCACGGCGAGCTTGAACCAGGCGAACGCCGTGTACCAGGCGACGGCGGACACGTCGCGCCCCGAGCGCGCGGCGTACCGCTCGATCAGCTCGGCGGGGGCGGGGTGGCCGGGGGCCTGCGCCGTGGTGGAGACGGGGGAGTCGGGCATGCCGAGCGGGCTGCTGTACATCGCCAGCAGGCCGAGGTCGGTGAGCGGGTCGCCGAGGGTGGACATCTCCCAGTCGAGGATCGCCCGGATCTCGTCGTTCTCCCCGCCGATCAGAACGTTGTCGAGGCGGTAGTCGCCGTGCACGACGGTGGGGGCGGGGGAGCGGGGGAGTTCCCGGCCGAGGGTGGCGTGCAGTTCGTCGATGCCGGCCAGGTCGCGGTTGCGGGAGGCGTCCAGCTGCTTGGCCCAGCGGCGCAACTGGCGGTCCAGGAAGCCGTCGGGGCGGCCGAAGTCGGCGAGGCCCGCCCCGGCTGGGTCCACCGCGTGCAGGCCGACGAGCGTGTCGACGAGGTTCAGCACGGCGGCCCGGGTGCGCTCGGGGCCGAGCGGGGCGATCTGTTCCGCGGTGCGGTACGGGGTGCCGTCCACGAACTCCATGACGTAGAACGGCGCTCCGAGGACCTCATCGTCCTCGCAGAGCAGGACCGGGCGGGGCACCGGTACGTCGGTGGGGTGCAGGGCGCTGATCACGCGGTGCTCGCGCTTCATGT
The DNA here is from genome assembly GCF_028473745.1 of Streptomyces sp. M92. Lineage (NCBI taxonomy): Bacteria > Bacillati > Actinomycetota > Actinomycetes > Kitasatosporales > Streptomycetaceae > Streptomyces > Streptomyces sp. M92. The sequence continues at coordinate 7,155,716 of NZ_CP101137.1, read as the reverse complement.
CGTGGGCGGTGGCCAGGACATGACCCAGTGGGGGTCGTCTCACGACCCAGCGCGCGGTACCGTCCGTGACCGCGTACGTGAGGTTCGACCGTCCGCCCTCGATCAGCCGGCCGGACAGCGGGCCGGTCACCAGCCCGGGGCGCTCGCGATCGAGCAGGCCGCGCAACCGGTCGAGATCGAGTCCGGGCGGGTGGTCGGGGCTCATGCGTCGCTCCTACGGGCAGGTGACAGTACCCGACTCATGATGCCGACCGGTCGGTATGGCGTCCAGAGGGGGAGCGGAACGTGATCGGGGCCACGGGGCCCCGATGCGCGAGCGCCGGTGCCGCTAGTGGTCGTCCCAGTGGCCCTCGTGGGCGGCGTGACGGTGGCCGTCGTGGAGGTAGTCGACGTGATCGCCGTGGGTCACGCGCGCGTGCCCGCAGTTCTCACCGTGCCGGTGCTCGTGGCTCCCGTGCGCGGTGTGGCCGGCGGGCTCGCACTCGTCCCAGTGGCCGCCGTGTGCGCGGTGCAGGTGCCCGTCGTGGGCGTAGTCGACGTGGTCGCCGTGCGGGACCTCGGTGTGCCCGCAGTCCGGGCCGTGGGCGTGGTCGTGTGCGGTGTGTTCCTGGTGGAGAGTGGTCATGGACTCACCTTAAGGGTTGATATCCGGACATTCTGCTCGTGGTCGGTGTCCAGGTACCCCGGGCCGGAGGAACTAGAGGAACTAGAGGAACTAGAGGAACTAGAGGAGCTGGAGGAACTAGAGGACGAGGAGTGCGCCGCACAGTGCGAGCGCCAGCGTGCACAGGGCTGCCGCCGTGGCGTGCGGCGGGGGCAGGGGGCGCGGTCTGGGCGATGCGGTGAGGGTGCGGATGCGGGCGTGGGCGATGCGCAGGAAGGCCAGCCAGAGGGCGGCGCACAGGGCGGTGGCTACGACCGAGACGGGGGTCACGCCGCCGTGCAGCGCGGTCTTCGCGGCGAGTACGGCGACGACGGTGCCGGAGAGGGTGGTGCGGCGCCAGGCGAGGCGGGTGCGTTCGGGCTGGAGACCGGGGTCGCGGTCCACGCTCACGGTCAGCCTTCCCAGCCGAAGAGGACCACGACGACCATCGCGACCGCGACGACGGCGACGGCCAGGCTGAGGAGGGCCGGGAAGCGGGAGACGGGGAGGTCCTCGCCGCGGCGCATGGCGCGTTCGCAGCGCACCCAGTGGTTCACGGCGCGCAGCGAGCACAGGACGCCGGCGGCGAGCAGGGCGAGGGCGAGACCCACGCGCCAGCCCCAGCGCAGGTCGGGCAGGAACTGGTCGACGGCGAACCCGCCGCCGATGAGGGCGAGGGCGGTGCGCAACCAGGCCAGGAAAGTGCGTTCGTTGGCGAGCGAGAACCGGTAGTCGGGGGTGCCGCCGTCCTGCCGGACCTCCTCGGGCGCGAACCAGAGCCGGATGTTCCGCACGAAATCGATCACGCGGGGACCCTATCGGGAGGGTGGCCTCCGGCGGTGGGTTGGGTGGGGTGCCTGCGGCGGCCTGTGCGGGTTCGGTGGGGGTGCGGGTGCCTGCGGCGCTGCTGCGGGTTCGGTGGGGGTGCGGGTTGTGCGGTGGGTTCGGTGGGTGCGGTGGTGGGTCGGGGACGCGCCGGGGGGGTCCGTCCTCGGAACGGCGCGGAATCGGTCGGCTACGGGGGTGGGCGGCGCGGACGCGCCAACCGCTGCGGGCGGACCCCCCGGCACGTCCCCTTCCCGCCGTACGCGGCCTAACCGCCCGCGCGGGGCGCCCAGCCACCGGGCGGGCGCCACGCCGGGCGTGCGCGGCTGCGGGCGGTGGGGCCACGCCGCCGGGCTGCGGGCCGCCGTCCCGCCCAGCTGTCCCAGCTGCGGGCAGTCGTGCCTCCCCCCCCCCCCCGCTCGAGCGAAGCCGAGAGTGGGGGGAGGGCGGGCGGTGGGGGCACCTGCCGCTCATGGGGCCTCTCCCGCGCGAGCGAAGCCGAGCGTGGGGGAGAAGCCGAGAGCGGGGGAGGCACCCCAGCAGCGCCGGGCCGCGACACCCCACCCCCGACGCCCACACCCACGCCGGGTGACGAGGAAACGCCGGGCCGCGTCCCCCCGGCTCACCTCGCCCGCAGCCGCGAATACGCCGCCAACCCGTCCGGCACCCACTCCCACTCCCCGAGCCGCTCCTCCACCTCCGCCTCCGTGAGGAACCCGTGCCACGCCACCTCCTCCACCTGCGGAGCGACCGGCCCCTCGCAGCGCACCTCGTACACCGCCGACCACCAGGTCCGCCCGGCGCCGTCGTCGTACAGGAACTTGAAGAGGAACGTCGGACGCGGCAGCCCGGCCACCCCCAGTTCCTCCTGCGCCTCCCGCAGCGCCGCGTCGTCGTAGGACTCGCCGGCGCCGACCACCCCGCCGACGAACATGTCGTACAGCGAGGGGAAGACCAGCTTCGTCGCCGTGCGGCGGTGGACGAAGACGCGGCCCTCGGGGTCGCGGGCCAGTACGAAGGCGCAGCGGTGGCGCAGTCCCCGTGCGTACACGTCGCCCCGGCGGGCCTGTCCCACGATCCGGTCGTTCTCGTCGACGACGTCCAGGATCTCGTCAGCAGCGCTCATGGCGCCCATCCAAGCAGGACCGGCCGTCAGCGCCGCTGGAGAGCCCGTTCACGGCCGCTCTCGCCCGTGCCCTGCGGCATCGCGGGGTGGAGGCCGAGCAGGACGATGCCCGTCACCACCGCCGTGAGGCCGCCCGCCTCCCAGGCCAGCGCCGCGGTGTCGGTGCGCAGCCGGTCGCCGAGGAAACCGACGCCGCAGACGATGCCCGCGAGTGGCTGGGACGCCGTCAGGGCCGGCAGCGACCTGCGCAGCGGTGCCGTCTCGAAGGCGCTCTGGACCAGGACCAGGCCGGTGATGCCGAGCACCACGACCGCGTACGGCTGCCAGCCGGTCAGCAGTTCCGCCGGGCCGCCCGAGGTGAAGCGCCGGCCGCTGACCCGGGTCAGCGCGTCCTGCACCCCGTAGACCAGGCCGGCGGCCAGTGCGAGCAGGGTCGGGCCCCAGGTCAGGCGGGCGCGTCCGGCGCATGCCGTCAGGAGGACCGCCAGGCCCAGCATCACGCCGATGAGCAGCCAGTGCCGCAGGGGCGAGACCACCGCGCCGCCGCCCCGCGGCTCGCCCGCGACGAGGAACGCCGTGACCCCGCCGGCCAGCAGAATGAGGCCGGCCCAGCCCTGGCGGCCCAGCGGCCGGCGGGTCTGGGCGCGGGAGAGGGCGAGCGCGAAGAGCAGGTTCGTCGCCAGCAGGGGTTCGACGAGGGTCAGCTCGCCGCCGCCGAGCGCGACCGCGCCCAGCGCCATACCGGCCACCATCAGGCCCATGCCGGCCAGCCAGCGGGGAACGCGCACCAGGTCCAGCAGGAGGCGGGGGGAGAGGAAGTCGCCCAGTGGGGCGCGCTGGGCCGCGTTCTGCTGGAGGACGAAACCGAATCCCAGGCAGCAGGCGGCGCTCACGGCGAGGACGAGAACCAGAACCGACACGCTGCGTACCTCGGTCGTCGTCGGGTCACGGGTGCGTCGGGGCCGACTCTAATGCCGGGGACCGGGGTGCGCCGCGTGGGTGCCGCATACGGGGGGCGCGTCGATCAAGTTGCGTATTCTACAAGTGAGTTGACGCGTGTAACGCGGAATCCGGCCTTGACGTCAACCCTTGGCTGCCGGTTTGCTGTGCGTGATCAGTTCATGGCAATCCGGCTACGACGACCCAGCGCGTCGCGTGAGGAAGAACCCGCGGTGTCCCCACCTCCGCCTCCCCTCGGCCGCGGCCGCAGACGCGCCGCCCAGGCCTTCGACGAGGCCCTCGACGACGCCGAACTCGTCGCCGCCCGCGCGGCCCTGGCCCAGGGCCGGTGGCAGTCCGCCCGGTCCCTCCTGGTCCACACCGGCGACGACTGGGACCGGCGGGGGCACCGGGCGACGGTCCTCGCCAAGGAGCCCTACTGCGCCGCCTGGGCCCGCGAGTGGCTGCTCGCCGAACCCGACTCCGCCGACGCCTCGGTACTGCTCGCCCTGGCCCTCGTCCACCGCGTCCTGCGCGGCAAGGAGAAGCCGGCCCGGGGGCGGGAGGCCTGCCAGGACGCCGCACGGCTGCTGCCGGACGATCCCACGCCCTGGCTCGGGCTCCTCATGCTGGAGCGGTCGCTCGGCGCCGACGACGACGTCGTCCGGGTGTTCGACGCGGTGCGCGGGCGGTATGCGGACCACCACCACGCCCACCACCTGGTCGTGGCCCGGCTCGCCGAGCGGGACGGTGGCCGGGGGGCCGATCCGCTGCACGAGGTGTACGACTTCGCCGCCTGGGCGGCGGAACAGGCGCCCGCCGACTCCCCGCTCGCCATCCTCCCGGTGGTCGCGCACGCCGAGCGCTACCGCGTGCTGGCCGCGACCGGGCACGAGTCCGCCGATCCGAACGCCTCCGGGCACTGGGTCGGCCGCCGGGCCCGGCTGGTGATGAAGGCCGCCTTCGACTGGTGGCTGGAGTGGGAGCAGGACGGCCATCCGCGGCGGCTGATCGACCTCAACTTCCTCGCCCACGCCAAGTCCTGCGAGGGCCGCGGAGCCGAGGCCGCCGCCCTGTTCCACCGCATCGGCGAGCACGCCACGCCCGCCCCCTGGTCCTACCCGGACCGCGATCCGCACTCCGCCTTCCGTGCCGCCCGCGCGCACGCGCTCGGCACGGTCTGACCATCCGCCACGAAGACGAGAGAAGGTCGGCCCCGATGACCACGGGCAGTTCGAGGACCACGGGCAGTTCGAGCACGAGCGGCGCCGGCGCCATCAGCACCTTCAAGGGGCAGGAGCGGGCGCTGCGCGCCGACCGGCTGGGCACGGGCGGCCTGCTGCTCTCCGTACTGGCCTCCACCGCGCCGCTGATGGTGGTCGCCGGGGTGATGCCCACGACGTTCGCCGTGATGGGCATCGTCGGGCAGCCGCTGCTCTTCGTGGTGCTGGGCGTGGTGCTCGTCCTCTTCAGCGTCGGGTACGCCGAGATGAGCCGGCACGTGCACAACGCCGGTGCCTTCTACGCGTACATCTCCCGCGGGCTCGGCGGCACCGCGGGCGCGGGTGCCGCCCTGGTCGCGCTGGTCGCCTACAACGCGCTCCAGGTCGGCATCTACGGCATCTTCGGCTTCGAGGTCTCCACGCTCCTCGCCACCTACGCCGACCTGGACGTCGCCTGGTGGACACCGGCGCTGCTGGCCCTGCTCGCGGTGGGCACGCTGGGCTGGCTGAAGATCGACGTCAACGCGCGCGTGCTGGGCGTGCTGCTGCTCATCGAGGTCGTACTGGTCGTCGTCTTCGACATCGCCGCCGTCGCCGACCCCGGCGCCCAGGGGCTGTCGTTGCACGCCTTCGACCCGGCCACCCTGACGGGGGCGGGCGTGGGGACCGCGCTGTGCTTCTGCATCGCCGCCTTCCTCGGCTTCGAGCAGGCGCCCGTGTACGCCGAGGAGACCAGCCGGCCCCACGTGCTCGTTCCGCGTGTCATGTTCCTGGCGGTTGGCGGGGTCGCGGTCTTCTTCGCGCTCAGCAGCTGGGCGCTGACCGTCGCCACCGGTCCGGACAAGATCGTCGGAACCGCTCAGGAGCAGAGCGCCGGGCTGCTGTTCTTCCTCACCGAGTCGCGGCTCGGCGGTGCCTTCACCGACGTACTGCACGTGCTGTTCGTGACCGGCATGTTCGCCGCGCTGCTCAGCTTCCACAACGTCGTCGCCCGGTACGCCTTCGCCATGGGGCGCGAAGGGCTGCTGCCCGCCGCCTTCGGGCGGACCAGCGGCTCCAGCGGCGCCCCGGGCACCGGGTCGCTGCTCCAGACCGCCGTGTCCGTCGTCGTCGTCATCGGCTTCGCCGTCGCCGACGACAAGCCGAACGGCGACCCGACCCAGCCCGTGCTGCGCCTGTTCACCTGGGGCGGCAACATCGGGGCCCTCGGCGTGATCGTGCTCATGGCCGCCGCCTCGTTCTCCGTCGTCGCCTTCTTCGTCCGGCGCGGCGCCGCCGGCGCGCAGGGCGTGCGGATCGCGACCTCCGCCGTCGCGGGCGTCGCCCTGCTGGTCATCGCCGGCTACACGGTCAAGGACTTCGACGTCCTCGTCGGCGCCGGCCCCGGCTCCGCGCTGAGCTGGGCGCTGCCCGGCGTCATCGCGCTCGCCGCGGCCGGCGGGCTGGTGCAAGGCCTGCTGCTGCGCGCGCGGGCGCCCGAGCGGCACGCCCGCATCGGCCAGGGCAACGAGGCGTTCCAGCTGGACAAGGCGGCTTCCTCCTGAGCCTCACCTCCGGTCTTCGCCAGGCCCCGGGGCCGGCGCCGGCCCCGGGGCCCCGGCTGGAACCGGTCGCCAGGGCGGTGCGCCCGCCGATGCCGAAGAGAGGGTGAGCCGTCGTCGTCGTACCCCTAAATGACCAGTGAGAGGAGCAGGACCAGGGCGCCGGCGACCACCGAGATGATCGTCTCCATGACGGACCAGGTCTTGATGGTCTGGCCGACGTTCAGGCCGAAGTACTCCTTCACCAGCCAGAAGCCGGCGTCGTTGACGTGACTGAAGAAGAGCGAACCGGCGCCGATCGCCAGGACCAGCAGGGCCGCGTGGGTCGTCGACATGTCGGCCGCCAGCGGCGCCACCAGACCGGCCGCCGAGACGGTCGCCACGGTCGCCGAACCGGTCGCCAGCCGGATCGCCACCGCGATCAGCCAGGCCAGCAACAGCGCCGGGATCGACCAGTCCTCGGAGATCTCCAGGATCATCCGGCCGACGCCCGAGTCGATCAGCGTCTGCTTGAAGCCGCCGCCCGCGCCGACGATCAGCAGGATGCCCGCGATGGGCGCCAGGCCCTTCTCGACCAGGCCCGAGAGGCGGTCCTTGCCGAAGCCGGCCGGACGCAGCAGCGTGAAGATGCCGACGATCACGGCGGCGAGCAGGGCGATCAGCGGGTTGCCGATGACGTCGAAGGTGCGCTGCACCACGTTGTCCGGGTCGTCGACGACGATGTCGACGAGCGCCTTGGCCAGCATCAGCACGACCGGCAGCAGGATCGTCGCCAGGGTGGCCCCGAAACCGGGACGCTTCTCCAGCTCCTCGGAGGCGCGCTGCGGGATCATGCGGTCGGGGGCGGGGACGTCCACCCAGCGGGCCGCGTACTTCGAGAACAGCGGACCGGCGATGATCACCGTCGGGATGGCGATCAGGACGCCCAGCGCGAGCGTCACACCGAGGTTGGCGCCGACCGCGTCGATCGCGACCAGCGGACCGGGGTGCGGCGGGACCAGACCGTGCATCACGGACAGACCCGCGAGGGCCGGGATGCCGATGCGCATCAGGGAGTAGTTGCCGCGCTTGGCGACCATCAGGACGACCGGGATCAGCAGCACGATGCCGACCTCGAAGAAGAGCGGCAGACCGATCACGGAGGCGATCAGCACCATCGTCCACGGCATCGACCGGGGGGTCGCCTTTGCGAGAAGGGTGTCCACGATCTGGTCGGCGCCGCCGGAGTCGGCGAGCATCTTGCCGAGGATCGCACCGAGGGCGATCAGGACGCCGACGCCGGCGACGGTGGAGCCGAGCCCGGCGGTGAAGCTGGTGATGACCTTGTCCAGCGGCGCCCCGGCGAACGCGCCGAGCGCCAGTGACCCGATGGTCAGCGACAGGAAGGCATGCAGCTTGAACTTGGTGATGAGCAGAACGATGACGGCGATGCCCAGGAGGACGGCGATGCCCAGCTGGGCGTGGCCGGCCGAGGTGATGGGCTCGACGGTGTCCGCTGCCAGCATCTCGACGCTGAGTCTGGTCACGGTGGTTCCCTTGCGGTGATGGGGATTCGGGGGAAGGCACCGGGGCCGTGACCGCGGGTGGCGGCACGACCCCGGGGGGGGGTTACGGACTAACGGAGCACGGGGGTGCCGGACTACGGGAGTACGGGACTTCGGAAGTACCGGATCACCGGGGCGGCTCGGGGAGGTCCTTCAGGGCGGCGGCCGCTCGTTCGGCGATCTCCTCCGGGGTGCCGGCGACGTCCACGGCGACTCCCGCCTCGTCCGGCTCCAGGGGCTGGAGCGTGGCGAACTGGGAGTCGAGCAGCGCCGTCGGCATGAAGTGCCCCTGCCGGTGCGACATCCGGTCCTCGATCAGCTCGCGGCTGCCCGTGAGGTGCACGAAGACGACACCGGGAGCGGCCGCACGCAGCCGGTCGCGGTACGACCGCTTCAGCGCCGAGCTGCTCACCACCCCGCCGAGGCCCGCCCGCCCGTGCGCCCAGCCGCCGATGGCGTCCAGCCATGGCCACCGGTCCTCGTCGGCGAGCGGGGTGCCGGCCGTCATCTTGGCGATGTTGGCCGGCGGGTGGAAGTCGTCGCCCTCGGCGTAGGGAACGCCGAGCCGGGCCGCGAGCAGGGGACCGATGGTGGTCTTCCCGGTGCCCGCCACGCCCATGACCACGACTACGTGGGGGGTGTGCAGTTGCTGCATCGCACTCTCGCTGTCTGCTGTCTTCGTCGACACGTGATGTCGACGTAACTGAAACCCATTACGTACGACGAATTCAAGAGTCTGTGACATATAAGTCTGACTTTTTGTTCCCGTGACCTGCCCCGTACTCTGAGTGCATGAGCACACCGGGCCGGGGGCTGCACGGCCGCGTACTGGACACCCTCGGCCCCGCGATCACAGCGGGCGAGTACCCTGCGGGCAGCGTTCTGCGCACCGACGAACTCGCACAGCGTTTCGAGGTGTCGCGCTCGGTGATGCGCGAGGCCGTGCGGGTGCTGGAGTCCATGCACCTGGTCGAGTCCCGCCGCCGGGTGGGTGTGACCGTCCTGCCCGAGTGCGAGTGGAACGTCTACGACCCGCAGGTCATCCGCTGGCGCCTGGCCGGCTCCGAGCGCCCTCGGCAGCTGCGCTCCCTGACCGTGCTGCGGTCGGCGGTCGAACCGGTGGCCGCGGGCCTCGCGGCACGGCTCGCCACACCTGAGCAGTGCGCCGAGCTGACCGAGTGCGCGCTGGGCATGGTGGCCAACTCACGAGGTCACCGACTGGAGGGGTACCTCTTCCACGACGTGGCCTTCCACCGCGTCATCCTGACCGCCTCCGGCAACGAGATGTTCGCCCGCCTCGGCGGCGTCGTCGCCGAGGTGCTGGCCGGCCGCACGCACCACGACGTGATGTTCGAGGACCCCGACCCGGCCGCCGTCACCCTGCACGTCCAGGTCGCCGAGGCGGTCCGCGCCCGGGACGCCGAGCGCGCCGAGCGGCTGACCCGGGAGATCACGGTGGGGGCGCTGCACGAGCTGGACATCCTGGCGCCCTGACCCGCGAGCCGGTCAGTCGAGGAACTCCCCGTCGACGTACACCCACGCTCCGTCGACGCGCTCGAAGCGGCTCCGCTCGTGCAGCGAGCCGCCGCGGTAGGAGGCGCGGAAGGTGACCGTCCCGGTGGCGTGGAAGGCGGATCCGCCGGTCGCCTCCCGGATCTCCAGCCCGGTCCAGCGCATCCCCGGGTCCAGGTCCAGGCGGGCCGGTCGGGTCCTCGGGTGCCAGGTCCGCAGGAGGTAGCCCGCGTCGCCCTTCACGAAGGCGCTGTAGCGGGAGCGCATCAGGGCCTCGGCGGTCGGCGCGGACGCCGTCCCCGCGTGGAAGCGGCCGCAGCACTTCGCGTAGGGCTCGGACAGGCCGCACGGGCAGGAAGGCGTGGTCATGGCGGCCATTGTGCCCGCTGCGCGCACCGCTCGGAAAAAGCAGAAGACCCCTGCTCGGCAGGGGTCTCAACTGGTGTCCGAGGGGGGACTTGAACCCCCACGCCCGATAAAGGGCACTAGCACCTCAAGCTAGCGCGTCTGCCATTCCGCCACCCGGACAAGGTGTCTGTCGTGCGGTTCGTTTCCCGCGGCGACGACGTAAACATTACCAGGCTTTCCGGGGTGGCCGATCACCCCCTCCTTGGGCGCGGACGGCGGGAGGGGGAGGATGAGGGGGACCGACCAGCACTGACACCAGCAGTGACTTCAGCAGCGACCGCGGGAGGAAGCACGTGAGCGACTCGGGCACGGCCAGGAGCGTCACCGGCGAGGACGAGGTCGTCGACCTCTGCCGCGAGCTGATCCGGATCGACACCAGCAACTACGGCGACCACTCGGGTCCCGGCGAGCGCAAGGCGGCCGAGTACGTCGCCGAGAAGCTCGCCGAGGTGGGGCTCGAACCGCAGATCTTCGAATCGCACCCCGGACGCGCCTCCACGGTGGCCCGCATCGAGGGCGAGGACCCCTCCCGGCCCGCGCTGCTCATCCACGGCCACACCGACGTCGTGCCGGCCAACGCGGACGACTGGACCCACCACCCCTTCTCCGGCGAGATCGCCGACGGGTGCGTGTGGGGGCGCGGGGCCGTCGACATGAAGGACATGGACGCGATGACCCTCGCGGTCGTCCGCGACCGGCTGCGCACCGGACGCAAGCCCCCGCGCGACATCGTGCTCGCCTTCCTCGCCGACGAGGAGGCGGGCGGGACCTACGGCGCCAAGCACCTGGTGCGCAAGCACCCGGAGCTGTTCGAGGGCGTCAGCGAGGCGATCGGCGAGGTCGGCGGCTTCTCGTTCACCGTCAACGAGAAGCTGCGGCTGTACCTCGTCGAGACCGCCGAGAAGGGCATGCACTGGATGCGGCTCACCGTCGACGGCACGGCCGGCCACGGCTCGATGACCAACGACGACAACGCGATCACCGAGCTGTGCGAGGCCGTGGCGCGGCTCGGCCGGCACAAGTGGCCGGTCCGGGTCACCAAGACCGTCCGGGCCTTCCTCGACGAACTGTCCGACGCGCTCGGCACCGAGCTCGACCCCGAGAACATGGAGGAGACCCTCGCCAAGCTCGGCGGCATCGCCCGGATGATCGGCACGACCCTGCGCAACTCGGCGGCGCCCACCCAGCTCGGCGCCGGCTACAAGGTCAACGTCATCCCCGGCCAGGCCACCGCGCACGTCGACGGCCGCTTCCTGCCCGGCTACGAGGAGGAGTTCCTCGCCGACCTCGACCGCATCCTCGGCCCGCGCGTGCGGCGCGAGGACGTGCACGCCGACAAGGCGCTGGAGACCGACTTCGACGGCCGGCTCGTCGACGCCATGCAGACCGCCCTGCGCGCCGAGGACCCGATCGCGCGCGCGGTGCCCTACATGCTCTCCGGCGGCACCGACGCCAAGTCCTTCGACGACCTCGGCATCCGCTGCTTCGGCTTCGCGCCGCTCAAGCTGCCGCCCGAGCTGGACTTCGCCGGCATGTTCCACGGGGTGGACGAGCGGGTGCCGGTGGAGGGACTGCAGTTCGGCGTGCGGGTGCTCGACCGTTTCATCGACGCGTCCTGATCGATGGGCGCGAATGTTCGGGGGCTATTCGGTCGCGCGTGCGGGGTGGGACCGGGAAGGGTGAATACGCTCATAGGCTCGTAGCCTCATTACTCCCTCCTCGTTACAGGTGATGCGATCAGCAACCTGGATCGCTTTTGCCAACTAGGAGGAATAATGCTCAAGAAGGTCGTCGCCGCCGCTGCCGCCACCGGTGGTCTGGTTCTCGCGGGTGCCGGCATGGCCGTCGCCGACTCCGGTGCCCAGGGTGCCGCCGTGCACTCGCCCGGCGTCCTCTCCGGCAACGTCGTTCAGGTGCCCGTTCACGTCCCGGTGAACGTCTGCGGCAACACGGTCTCCGTGATCGGCCTGCTGAACCCCGCCTTCGGCAACGTCTGCATCAACAAGTGACGTCGCGCCTCGCCCCGTGAGGGTCTGAGTCCGTCGGCCCCGGAACGCGCGCCATGCGCTCCGGGGCCGACGGTCTTTCAGAGAATCTCGGGGACGGGAGCACGGCAACGGCGGAATTCTCGGCATTCTCGGTGCCGCGGGACTAGGGCAAGGCAGGGATTCAGGAAATGCGACAGGTCACCCGCAAGGGTCTGATGACGATGGCGGCGGCCACCGGTGTGATCGCCGCCGCGGGCGGCGCCGCCCACGCGGACTCGGGGGCGCACGGCTCCAGTTCGGGTTCGCCCGGCGTGCTGTCCGGCAACACGGTGCAGGCTCCGGTGCACGTGCCGGTGAACGTCTGCGGCAACACGGTCGACGTCGTCGGCATCCTCAACCCGGCGATGGGCAACTCGTGCGCCAACCAGGGCGGCGGGGCGGCCTCCGGCGGATACGGGGACTCCAAGGGCCAGTCGGGCACACACGGGGGCTCGCACGCCGACGGGCACGCCAGTGACTCGCCGGGCGTCGGCTCCGGCAACACCGTGCAGGTGCCGGTCCACGTGCCGGTGAACGTGTGCGGCAACAGCGTCGACGTCGTCGGTGCCCTCAACCCGACCACCGGCAACGACTGCGGCAACGGGGGTGGCGGAGATCACTCCACGCCGCCTGGGGAGGGCGATGAGACACCGCCCGGGGAGCCGGGTGACCCCGGCGATCCGGGTAACCCTGGAGACCCGGGTGATCCCGGTGACCCCGGGGACCCGAGTGCCCCCGAGGACCCGAGCAACCCCGGGGACCCGAGCAACCCCGGGGACCCGAGCAACCCCGGTGACCCGGGCGAAGACACTCCCGGCGGTTCCTCGGACGGAAACCAGCCGGACACCCAGACCGTCACCCAGCCGCAGGGTGACGCGCAGCTCGCCGAGACCGGCAGTGACCTGCCGTTGGGTCTCGCCCTCCCGGTGGGCGCGGGCGCGCTGCTCGCGGGCACGGTGCTGTACCGCAAGGCGCGCGCCTCGGCGTGACGCTGACCGTGGCCGCGGGGCCGGGTGGCCCGCACGCGCGGCGGGCCCCGCACGGCGGGGCCCGCTCCGTCTCCGTCACCCGTGCCCGGCCGAGCCCGGTCACCGGGCTCACCAGGTGGCGCGTACCTGGCGGATGATCCGGCGCCGCAGCCGCACCCTGCGGCTGCCGTCGCGCAGCAGGCTCAGGCGGTACAACTCCCAGTGTCCGTACTCGGCGTGGTCGGTCAGCAGACGCGCTGTCTCCTTGCGGGAAACCCCGCGCGGCACGTACACGTCGACAAATTCGTATTCCGGCATCGAATCTATTGTGCGGGCTGGGGCCCGGTACGGATAGCGTCTGCACTATGTCTGATGCTGCGCAGCCCACCGCTGCCGAGGTACGCGCCGCCGCCGAGGCGGTCAAGACCGCGCTCGACCGCCACCTGGCCGCGGTCGAACGCCGGTCGGGGGAGGACGACCCGGCCGTCTACGACGCGTTCAACCAACTGGCCGCGGCCGCGGAGGCGTACGACGAACTGCTCTACGACCGTTACGACGAGGTCACCCCCTTCGAGATTCCCGGCGCCGACGACTCCCTGCCGCCGTACGACGGACCCGAGGAACCGAGCGCGCTGAGCGTCCTGATCCGCCGGGACTACGCCGTGGCCGAGCCGCAGCGGCTGATGGCCCAGGCACGCCGGGTCGAGGCGGCGGACGATGAGGGCGAGGCATTGGCGGCCTCCGGCACGGTGCACGGGGCGCTGGGTCTCCTGTTCGGCGAGTTCGAGCCGGACGAGATCGCCTCCCGGCACAAGGAGTTCGGCCTGGAGGAAGGCGACTCCACGCTCTGGGTGACGGCCTCGGACGAGCCGGCGGAGCCGGGGGAGTGGCTGGAAGCCCCCTTCGAACAGGTCGATCCGCAACGCGTGGTGTGCCGGTTCGACGTCAGCGCGGTCTTCGACGACGAGTTCGACGACGACCTCGGGGACGAAGAGGAAGAAGACGAAGAGGAAGAACTCGACGCCGATCTGGACGGGGACGTCGACGGCGACCTCGACACGGAGGAGGACGACGAGAGCGGGCGGCTGGGGGCGGATCGCCGAAGGTCGTGAGCCGCGAGCAGGCGGCCCGGGACGGCGGCGGCGGTCGGACGGGGATGCCCGTCGACCGTCGCCGCCGCCCTGCTCGACCGGTCAGCCGGTCACCGGGACCTGCGGCGCGAGGAGCACCGGCAGCCGGGTCGTGCGCGGCTTGGCCGGAATCTCGGCCACGGCGCGGGGCAACGCCTGCTCCACGCCCTGCACCACGGACAGATGACGGGCGGCCCGGCCGAACGCCGTGTAGATCCAGGGGCGGCTGAGCGCCCGCACGGCGTCGCCCGGCAGGACCACGACCACCGCTGGCCACCGCCCGCCGACCGCCTGGTGCGCGGTCAGCGCCCATCCGTGCCGCACGGACCGCTCCACCCGCTCCTGCGGTACGACCACGGACTCACCCGCGCACGACAGGTGCAGCCCGTCGGCGTCGGCCTTCACGACCCGGCCCGGCAGCGTACGGCCCGGCACGGGGGAGTAGACGACGCGGTCGCCGGGATCGAAGCCGCCGAAGCGGCCGGGGCCGGGATTCAGCCGTTGCTTCAGTGCCGCGTTGAGCGCCCGGGTGCCCGCAGCCCCGCCGTGGCCCGGGGTGATCACCTGCGTGTCCTCGGCGGGCACGCCGATCGCACGCGGTACGGAGTCCGCGACGAGCTGAACGGTGCGGTGCACGGCCTCGCCCGCGTCCCGCACCGGCACGATCACGACCTCCTTGCCGGGCGCTTCCACCTGGCCGAGTTCACCGATGCCGATGCCGGAGACCAGTTCGCCGAGCGGGCCGGGGTCCGGGCGCCGGGAGGCGATCTGCGGGCAGGCCCGCGCCGCCAGCAGGTCCGCGAAGATCCGTCCCGGTCCCACGGAACACAGCACCGCCGGATCGCCGGCCAGTACCAGCCGCGCCCCGTCCGGCAGGGACTCCACCAGCAGGGCGCCGGCCTCGACGTCCAGCTGCGGTGCGTCCAGCACGACGAGCAGATCGAGGTCCAGCGCGCCGTCGGCGTCCCGCCCCGGCCCCTCGGTGCCGGCCAGCAGCCCGGCCACCGTGACGGCGGGGGCGGGGCCGGTGGGGCCGGAGCCCTCCGGGGCGGGCGCGGCCGGTTCCGGGCCGTGGGGTGCGGACGGGGTGCCGTCGCCCAGGTGAGCGGCGAAGCGGTCGCGGCCCAGCGGACCGGGCGCGGCGGCCCAGGCCCGCAGGCCGAGCGCGTGGGCGGCGCGCAGGAGGGCGGCCGGCTCGGCCATGGACGCCTCGCCGCCGGTGTGCAGGACCAGTCCGTGCCCCGCGACGGCGCGGATCAGGTCGGCGGCGGCACCCGGCGCCGAGTCGGCGGCCCGCTCCCAGTCCGCGGCGGAGCCGTCCTCCTTGGGTGCGGAATTGACCAGCCGCGCCAGGCCGTCCGCGAGGCTCTCCTCTGCGAGCGCGAACCGTTCGAGACCGATCAGCACCCTGACCGGCCTCTCCTCGTCCTCGTCCGGCGCGTCCGCCCCACCGGGCCCGTCGGCCTCGGCCCCGCCCGGTGCGGTCCCCGGGCGGGCGCCGGGCTCGTCCAGCGGGTCCTGGAAGGCCAGCGCCTCGCCCTCGGCGAGCGTGCTCTGTACGGCGGCGTCCGGGTCCGGCACGCCGCGCTGGGCCAGCGTGGCCGTCAGTCGCGGCAACTCCAGGGCCGTGTGCCCGGCCAGGGCCGCCTGCTCCAGCAGCCACACGGTGACCGCACGGCCGCGGCGCTCGTCGTCCGGGCCGCACGCCGCGCCGAGCAGCGACCGGGCGAAACCGTCGGCCTGCTCCGGCCGCACCCCGCCGACCCGCAGCAACAGCCAGGGGTCCGCGCGCAGCGCGTCCCCCGCGCCCTCGCCGAGCAGTGCCGCGGTCTGCGGTGCGAGCGCCTCGGGGGCGCCGCCCTCCGCCAGTACCCGCCGCACGGCCTGGACGGCCTCCGGCGCGGGGGCAGCGGGCCCGGTAACCTGCTCGGCCCGTACCGGTCGGGGCCGTGGCGCCGGCTCGGGGGCGGACCGGCGCGGCGCGGGAGCGGGCTCGCCGAAGACCGTGGCCGCGGGCTTCTCGCCGCTCTCCACGGCCCGTACGGCGGCGAGCAGGTCGGCCGCCGTGCCGCTGAGCTTGGCCCCGGCGTCGATCGGAGCCTGCTTCTCGGCCCTCCGCCGCGCGATCCGTTCCCGCTCGATCCGCTGGGCCGCCAGCTCGGCCTCGGCCTCGGAGGGCCGAGCGGCCTCTCCGTCGACGGCCACCGCTCCGTCCACGGCTCCGTCCGGCGCCCCGGAGGCGTCCGCGCCACCGGCGTCGTCGCCGGCGGCCTCGTCCGGGTCACCCGAACCGGCGTCGCCCGCGCTCTCGCCGCCGGGCCGCCCCGCCCGGTCCGTCGTGCCCGGCGTCTCCGGCCCGGCGTCCACGGTGGCCGTGGGATCCTCGGAGGTGGGCTCGGGCTCCGTGCTCACAGCGTGCTCCAGTCGTGATCGGGATAGCGGTGCACGGGCGCCGACACGTCGTCGAGCGCCCGGCAGATCTCGTCAGGAAGACTAAGGGCCTCCACTGACAACGCCGCCGTGAGTTGCTGCGCGTTGCGCGCGCCGACGATCGGGGCGACCACGCCGGGCCGGTCCCGCACCCACGCCAGCGCCACCTGGAGCGGCGTCACCGCGAGCCCGTCCGCCGCCGTCGCCACCGCGTCCACGATGTGGCCGGCCGTGTCGTCGAGGTAGGGGGCGACGAAGGGGGCCAGGTGCTCCGAGGCGCCCCGCGAGTCGGTCGGCGTCGCGTCCTTGCGGTACTTGCCCGTGAGGACCCCGCGGCCCAGCGGCGAGGAGGGGAGCAGCCCGATGCCCAGGTCCAGGGCGGCCGGCAGCACCTCGCGCTCGATGCCGCGCTGGAGCAGCGAGTACTCCATCTGCGTGCTCGCCAACCGGTTCCGCACGCCCGGCGCCGCCACCTGCCAGGTCGCCGCCTTGGCCAGCTGCCAGCCGCAGAAGTTCGAAACGCCCGCGTACCGGGCGCGGCCGCTGCTCACCGCCACGTCGAGGGCGTGCAGCGTCTCCTCCAGCGGAGTGTCCGGGTCGAAGGCGTGCAGGTGCCACACGTCGACGTGGTCCGTGCCCAGGCGGGCCAGCGAGGCGTCCAGTGCCGAGAGGAGGTGGGCGCGCGAACCGTCGAAGCGGCGGTCGGGGTCCGGCACGCTGCCCGCCTTGGTCGAGATGACCAGGTCCCGGCGCGGCACCAGGCCCTCCATGAGCCGGCCGAGCAGGTACTCGGCCTCGCCGTCCCCGTACACGTCCGCCGTGTCGACGAGGGTCCCGCCCGCTTCCCAGAAGGTCTTCAAGAGGTCCGCGGCGTCGTGCTCGTCCGTGTCCCGGCCCCAGGTCAGGGTGCCGAGACCGATGCGGGACACGCGCAGGCCGGTGCGGCCGAGATGCCTCTGCTCCATGAACGCCGACATTACTGGCCACGGCTTGCGCTGTGGGGGCCTGTGGACAACCGAATTCCCGCGCTAAGGTCGGGGCACAGAACACGTTACTGATCGGTAAGGGGAATCGGCCATGCAGCTCGGGATCAACCTCGGCTACTGGGGTGCCGGAATGGACGCGGACAACCTGGCCGTCGCCCAGGAGGCCGACCGGCTCGGGTACGCCGTCTGCTGGGCCGCCGAGGCCTACGGCTCCGACGCCGCCACCGTGCTCACCTGGGTCGCCGCCCAGACCGAGCGCATCGACGTGGGCTCGGCCATCTTCCAGATCCCGGCCCGCCAGCCCGCGATGACCGCGATGACGGCCGCCACCCTGGACTCCCTCTCCAAGGGCCGCTTCCGGCTCGGCCTCGGCGTCTCCGGCCCGCAGGTCTCCGAGGGCTGGTACGGCGTCAAGTTCGACAAGCCGCTCGCCCGCACCCGCGAGTACGTCGAGATCGTGCGCAAGGCGATGACCAGGGAACGGCTCTCCTACGAGGGACAGCACTGGACGCTGCCGCTGCCCGGCGGTCCCGGCAAGCCGATCAAGCTCACCGTGCACCCGCAGCGCGAGCACATCCCCCTGTACATCGCCGCGATCGGCCCGAAGAACCTGGAGCAGACCGGCGAGATCGCCGACGGCGCCCTGCTGATCTTCCCCTCCGCCGACCACCTCGAGGAGACCGCGGTCAAGCACCTGCGCGCCGGACGCGGGAAGGCCGGCAAGACCCTCGACGGCTTCGACATCTGCCCGACGCTGCCGCTCGCCCTGGGCGACGACAAGGACGTCACCACGCTCGCCGACACCTTCCGGCCCTACACCGCGCTCTACGTCGGCGGCATGGGCAGCCGCAAGCAGAACTTCTACAACCAGCTCGCCCAGCGCATGGGCTACGAGGCCGAGGCCGCCGAGATCCAGGACAAGTACCTGTCCGGCGACAAGGAGGGCGCCGCCGCGGCCGTACCGCACGAGCTGATCGACCAGACCACCCTGCTCGGCTCCGTCGACCGCATCGCGGACCGGATGAAGGCCTACGCCGCCGCCGGTGTCACCACCCTGACGCTCGCCCCCGCGGGCTTCACCCTGGACGAGCGGATCGCCGCGCTCCGCGCCGGCACGGAGGCCCTGGAGCGGGCCGGACTGGCGTAGGTCCGCCGGTAGGTTCTGCGGCCGTGGTGGGGGCTCGGGGGTCTTCCCCGCCACGGCCGTCACGGAGCACAACGCGCCCGTGCGCGTGTGGTTACGCCTCCTCGCGTTCCTGGCCGTCCTTCTTTTGGCTGAGTTGCCCGCCGCACCTGTTGCCGCGCCTCACCTCCCGCACTTGACTCGGTCTTTGCGGAGTCTGCGGAATCTGCGCCACCTTGCAGAGGCAGAGAGGTGCCATCGATGCTTTCGGCCAAGAGCCTGTTCCAGGAGATCCTCGACAACGACGAGTCGTTCCGTCTCTTCTGCTCCATCGCGGCCAGCGGTGAGTCGCAGGGCGGCTGGGAGAACGCGCGCATCGCGGCGCTCGTGCCGGAGAGCGAGCGCGCCCTCGCACCCAAGATCACCCGGCACGGCGCGGACGAGGACAAGCACGGGCGGATCTTCAACGCCCTGCTGAAGAAGCGCGGCCTCGAGCCCGTCGAGGTGCCGCCCGAGACCGACTACACCATGCTCCTGGAACGGCACGGCATCGGCCTCGCCCACGAGAAGCTCAAGGCCGACCAGCCGCTGACCGTCCGCGACATCATCACCTACCTGGCGCACAGCAGGGTCACCGAACAGCGCGCGGCCGAGCAGATGGCGATGCTCCTCAAGCACTTCGGGGACCACCCGGACCTGGGCCGGGCCGTCCGGATGATCTCCGCCGACGAGGACAACCACCTCGCCTACTCCCACGAGGAACTGCTGCGCTACGCCGCCGCCGGACACGGCCGCCACATCCACGCGACGCTGCGCGAGTGCGCACTCGCCGAGATCCGCGTCCACCGGGACGTCAGCCTCGGCGTCATGGCCCGCATGGGGCGCCTCCTCGGCTGGTCCCGCGCCAGGTCCGCGCTGCTCGCGGCGGGCATCCACGCGGTGTACGCCTTCGAGCGGCTGGCCGGCTGGCGCCGCATGGTGACCCTGCGGGCGCCCGAGCGGCGCGACGCGCTCGGCGGACCGGCCACCGCCGCCCCCGAGGTCGCCTGAGCGGCACGGCTCCCTCAGAGCCAGCCCCGCCGCTTGAACAGCCGGAAGAGCAGCACCTCCAGCCCGGCCATCAGCACGATCACCGCCGGATATCCCCACTCCCAGCGCAGCTCCGGCATGTGCTCGAAGTTCATGCCGTAGACCCCCGCGACCATCGTGGGGACCGCCGCCATGGCCGCCCACGCGGAGATCTTCCGCATGTCGTCGTTCTGCCGGACGCTCGTCTGCGCCAGGTGCGCCGACAGGATGTCGGAGACCAGCCGGTCCAGGCCCTCCACCGACTCGTTGACGCGCGAGAGGTGGTCGCTGACGTCCCGGAAGAAGGGCCGCGCCTTCTCGTTCACGTACGGCACCCCGGCGCCGAACGCCCCCGTCCCGGCCAGCCGGGCCAGCGGCGGAGCCAGCGGACCCGTCGCCCGGCGGAACTCCAGGATCTGCCGCTTGAAGGTGTAGATCCGCGACGCGGTGTGCCGCGAGCCGCCGCCGTCCGGCGAGAACACCTCCGCCTCCAGCTCCTCCAGGTCGTTCTGCAGTTCCACCGCCACGTCCAGGTAGTGGTCGACGGCGGCGTCCGCTATCGCGTACAGCACCGAGGTGGGGCCCTTGCCGAGCAGCTCGGGCTCGTGCTCCAGGCGCTGCCGCACGTCCTTCAGCGGGGAGCCCTCGCCGTGCCGGACGACGACCACGAACGCGTCGCCCAGGAAGATCATGAGCTCGCCGGTGGACACCGCGTCGCTCTCCGGCTCGTACACCACCGGCTTCAGGACCGCGAAGAGCGAGTCCTCGTAGACCTCCAGCTTCGGCCGCTGGTGCGCCTTGAGGGCGTCCTCCACCGCCAGCGGATGCAGCGCGAACTCCTCGGTGACCAGGTCGAACTCCTCCTCGGACGGCTCGTGCAGCCCGATCCAGACGAAGCCGCCCCCGGAGCGCGCCTCACCGAGCGCGTCGGAGAAGTCCTCGGGCCCGTCCGTTCGGTGCCCGTCCCGGTAGATGGCGCAGTCGACGATCACCGAACGCATTCTCCCTCCGCCCCGGCGCCCGCGCACCGGGTCGTATGCCTACCCTGTCCGCATGCCCACGCTGATCCTGGTCAGGCACGGACGTTCCACCGCCAACACCGAGGGGCTGCTCGCCGGCTGGACGCCCGGCGTCGCCCTCGACGAACGCGGGGCCGCGCAGGCCGCCGCGCTGCCCGGCCGCCTCGCCGGCCTGCCCCTGTCCGAGATCGTCTCCAGCCCCCTGCAGCGCTGCCAGGAGACGATCCGGCCGCTCCTCGACGCCCGGCCCGGGCTGCGGGCGCACACCGACGAGCGGATCGGGGAGTGCCACTACGGCGACTGGTCCGGCCGCAAGCTCGCCGAGCTCAAGGACGAGCCGCTGATGGAGGTGGTCCAGGCGCACCCCTCCGCCGCCGCGTTCCCCGGCGGCGAGTCGATGCGCGCCATGCAGACCCGCGCCGCCGAGGCGGTCCGCGAGTGGAACGCGCGCGTGGAACGCGACCACGGCGCCGACGCCGTCTACCTCATGTGCTCCCACGGCGACATCATCAAGTCCCTCGTCGCGGAGGCGCTGGGCCTGCACCTCGACCTCTTCCAGCGGATCTCCGTCGAGCCCTGCTCCGTCACCGCGATCCGCTACACCAGGCTGCGCCCGTTCCTCGTCCGCCTCGGCGACACCGGCGACTTCGCCTCGCTGGCCCCGCGCGAGGAGCCGCCCGGCGACGAGGCCACCGTCGGTGGCGGTGCGGGCGCACCGTGATCGTCGGCCGCAGTAGGGTGAAGCGACCGCAGCAGTGACCCACCCCGCCCTTCCCGCTCTTACGACTTCTCATGGAGACAGGACGTGTCCCGTCAGGTGTTCCTCTACGACCAACCGGAACGTTTCGTGGCCGGCACGGTCGGACTGCCCGGGCGCCGTACCTTCTTCCTCCAGGCTTCCGCCGGCTCCCGGGTGACCAGCGTGGCCCTGGAGAAGACCCAGGTGGCCGCTCTCGCCGAGCGCATGGACGAACTCCTCGACGAGGTCGTACGGCGCAGCGGCGGCAGCACCGAGGTCCCCGCCATGGCCCCCACCGGCCCCGCCGACACGGCGCCGCTGGACACCCCCGTCGAGGAGGAGTTCCGGGTCGGCACCATGGCGCTCGCCTGGGACGGCGAGGACCAGCGCATGATCGTCGAGGCCCAGGCACTCGTGGAGCTGGACGCCGAGTCCGAGGAGGACCTGGCGGAGGCCGAGGAGCGGCTCCTCCAGGACGAGGAGAACGGCCCCCCGATGCTGAGGGTCCGCCTCACCGGCGCGCAGGCCAGGGCCTTCGCCAAGCGCGCCCTCGACGTCGTCAACGCCGGGCGGCCGCCGTGCCCGCTGTGCAGCCTCCCGCTCGACCCGGAAGGACACGTATGTCCGCGCCAGAACGGATACCGCCGCGGAGCGTGACCACCGACACGGCGGCCGCCGAGCTGCTCGCCCTGGGCGAGCTGACCGTGCGCGGACGCATCCGTGACGCCTCCAACGCGGCGCTGTACTGCACGGTCACGCACGAGGGACGCGAGGCGGCCTGCGTCTACAAGCCGGTCGCCGGGGAGCGGCCCCTGTGGGACTTCCCCGACGGCACCCTCGCCCAGCGCGAGGTCGCCGCGTACGAGGTCTCCGAGGCGACCGGCTGGGGCCTGGTCCCGCCGACCGTGCTGCGCGACGGGCCCTACGGCGAGGGCATGGTCCAGCTGTGGATCGAGTCGGTTCCGGAGACGGAACTGCTCGCCCTGGTGGACACCGAGCAGCCCGGCCCCGGCTGGAAGGCGGTCGCCCTGGCCGAGGTGGGGGAGGGGCGCACCGCCCTCCTCGTGCACGCCGACGACGAGCGGCTGCGCCGGCTCGCCGTCCTGGACGCCGTGATCAACAACGCCGACCGCAAGGGCGGCCACCTGCTGCCCGCCGCCGGGGAGCGGCTGTACGGCATCGACCACGGCGTCACCTTCCACGCCGAGGACAAGCTGCGCACCCTGCTGTGGGGCTGGGCGGGCGAGACCCTCACCGGGGAGGCCCTGGCCGCCCTCGACGGTCTCAGGGAGGCCCTCGGGGACGGCGGAACGCTGGCGACCCGTCTCGGCGCCCTCATCACCCCCGCCGAACTCACCGCCACCCGCGCGCGGGTCGACGCCCTGCTGACGTCCGGCAAGCACCCGGAACCGGGCGGTGAGTGGCCGGCCATCCCGTGGCCACCCGTGTAGGACCGACACCGACACCCGTCGGCCACCGCCGCCCCGGCACCGTGGCCACCGCGCCTCGGCACCGCGGCCACCGCGCCTCGGCACCGCGGTCGGCACGGCTCCGGCACTGCGGCCACTGCGCCTCGGCACCGTGGTCGGCACGGCTCCGGCACTGCGGCCACTGCGCCTCGGCACCGTGGTCGGCACGGCTCCGGCACTGCGGCCACCGCGCCTCGGCACCGTGGTCGGCACGGCTCCGGCACCGTGGCCACCGCGTCTCGGCACCGTGGTCGGCACGGCTCCGGCACCGTGGCCACCGCGCCTCGGCACCGTGGTCGGCACGGCTCCGGCACCGTGGCCACCGCGTCTCGGCACCGTGGTCGGCACGGCTCCGGCACCGTGGCCACCGCGTCTCGGCACCGTGGTCGGCACGGCTCCGGCACTGCGGCCACCGCGTCTCGGCACCGTGGTCGGCACGGCTCCGGCACCGTGGCCACCGCGCCTCGGCACCGCGGCCGGCACGGCCCCGGCGTCTCGGCCGGTGCGGTCCCCCGCAGGTCCGTCGGTGCGGGGCGTCGTACGTCGGCTGTCACGCTCCCGCGCGAGTGCCGGTCGCGCCGCGGCGCGTCGGCCGGTGTGCCCCGGTGCTTCGTCGGTGCGGTTCTCCGCGCGGCGCCCGGTGCGGGTCTGCGTGCGGCGCCCGGTGCGGGCGCCTGTGCGCCTGTGGTCGAAGTCGTGCTTCCACCGGTGCGGGCCCCGGACGTCCGCCGGTGAGGCCGTGGCACACCGGCCGGTGTCGCGCAAGAGTGCCCTACCGGCCATCCGGCCGGTCCGGTTCGTGTACGGAACATCCGTCCGGTTAGGCTCATGACATGCATGCCTGGCCCGCTTCCGAGGTCCCCGCCCTGCCTGGTCAGGGCCGCGACCTGAGGATCCACGACACCGCGACCGGAGGCCTGGTCACCCTCGACCCCGGTCCCGTCGCCCGCATCTACGTCTGCGGCATCACACCGTACGACGCCACCCACATGGGGCACGCGGCGACCTACAACGCGTTCGACCTCGTGCAGCGCGTGTGGCTCGACACCAAGCGGCAGGTCCACTACGTCCAGAACGTCACCGACGTCGACGATCCGCTGCTGGAGCGGGCCGTGCGCGACGGCGTCGACTGGACCGCCCTCGCCGAGAAGGAGACCGCCCTCTTCCGCGAGGACATGACGGCGCTGCGGATGCTGCCGCCCCGGCACTACATAGGCGCCGTCGAGGCCATACCCGGGATCGTGCCGCTCGTCGAGCGGCTGCGGGAGTCGGGCGCGGCCTACGAGCTCGAGGGCGACACCTACTTCTCGGTCGAGGCCGACCCGCACTTCGGCCAGGTCTCCCACCTGGACGCCGCCGCCATGCGGCTGCTCTCCGCCGAGCGGGGCGGCGACCCGGACCGGCCGGGCAAGAAGAACCCGCTCGACCCGATGCTGTGGATGGCGGCCCGCGAGGGCGAGCCCAGCTGGGACGGCGGCTCGCTCGGCCGCGGGCGCCCCGGCTGGCACATCGAGTGCGTGGCCATCGCACTCGACCACCTCGGCATGGGCTTCGACGTCCAGGGCGGCGGCTCCGACCTCGCCTTCCCGCACCACGAGATGGGCGCCTCGCACGCCCAGGCGCTCACCGGCGAGTTCCCCATGGCCAAGGCGTACGTCCACGCCGGCATGGTCGGGCTGGACGGCGAGAAGATGTCCAAGTCCAGGGGCAACCTGGTCTTCGTGTCGCAGCTGCGCCGCGAGGGCGTCGACCCCGCCGCCATCCGGCTCACGCTGCTCGCCCACCACTACCGCTCCGACTGGGAGTGGACCGATCAGGTCCTCCAGGACGCCCTGGCCCGGCTGGACCGCTGGCGCGCCGCCGTCTCCCGGCCCGACGGTCCGCCCGCCGAGGCGCTGGTCGAGGAGATCCGCGCGGCTCTCGCGAACGACCTGGACTCCCCGGCGGCGCTCGACGCCGTCGACCGCTGGGCCGCCCGCCAGCAGGAGAGCGGCGGCACGGACACCGGCGCACCCGGCGTGGTGTCCCGCGCCGTCGACGCGCTGCTCGGCGTCGCCCTGTAGGCACCGGCCGTACACGCGAAGGGGGCGCTTCCCACCGGGAGGCGCCCCCTGTCACGTCGGTTCAGTCCTCCGACGACTCCTCGTCGTCCCCGCTCGCCTTCGGCGGCCGCGGCGGGCGGGTCCGCCCGCTCGGGTTGTCCCGCAGATACGGCGCCCCGGGGGACGGATCCCCGTCCGCCGTGGCGTGCCCGCCCGGCTGGCCCGGTCCCGAGCCGTCCCGGCGGCGCAGATAACGCTCGAACTCGCGGGCGATCGCCTCGCCCGACGCCTCCGGCAGCTCCGCGGTGTCCCGGGCCTCCTCCAGCGACTGGACGTACTCGGCGACCTCGCTGTCCTCGGCGGCCAGCTGGTCCACACCCACCTGCCAGGCACGCGCGTCCTCGGGCAGCTCGCCCAGCGGGATGCGTACGTCGATCAGGTCCTCCAGCCGGTTCAGCAGGGCCAGCGTGGCCTTCGGGTTGGGCGGCTGCGACACGTAGTGCGGCACCGCCGCCCACAGCGACACGGCCGGTACGCCCGCGTGCGTGCACGCCTCCTGGAGGATGCCGACGATGCCCGTGGGCCCCTCGTACTTGGTCTCCTCCAGGTCCATGCGCCGCGCCAGATCGGCGTCGGACGTGGTCCCGCTGACCGGCACCGGACGGGTGTGCGGGGTGTCGCCCAGCAGCGCGCCCAGGACGACCACCAGCTCGACGCCCAGCTCGTGGGCGAAGCCCAGCAGTTCGTTGCAGAACGAGCGCCAGCGCATGGACGGTTCGATGCCGCGGACCAGGACCAGGTCGCGCGGTTTGTCGCCGCCGACCCGGACCACCGACAGCCTGGTCGTCGGCCAGGTGACCTTGCGGACGCCGTCCTCGATGAACACCGTGGGCCGGTTGACCTGGAAGTCGTAGTAGTCCTCCGCGTCCAGTGCCGCGAACACCTCGCCCTTCCACTCCCGGTCGAGATGCGCGACCGCGGTGGAGGCGGCGTCGCCGGCGTCGTTCCAGCCCTCGAACGCGGCCACCATGACCGGGTCGACCAGCTCGGGAACCCCCTCGAGCTCGATCACCCAGCGCCTCCTTCCGACGTGCCCTCGCGTACCCCCCAACCTTACGGCGTGCCGAGGGGCCGCCCGCAGCCCCCGTGCACGGGGGAGTGAACGGATCACTGCCCCGTTCCGGCGGCTCGGAACCCCCGGCCGACCGCGCCCCCGCCATGTCCCGTTCGCGGCCGTCCGGACACCTCACCGGCGTCACGCAACGGCCGCGCCCGGCCCCGGGACGGCCGGGACCGGGCGCGAACGGCGCGACGGGGCCTACTTCTTGTCGAGCAGGTCCTGCACCTTCGCCCGCACGTCGTCCGTGGCGAGGCCGCGGATCGTCAGCGTGGTGCGGCGGCGCAGCACGTCGTCGGGCGTCTCGGCCCACTCGTGGTCCCGCGCCCACACGACCTGCGCCCAGATCTCCGGGGCGTCCGGGTGGACGCGCTCCGCCAGCTCCGGGGACTCGTTGGCGAGCCGGGCGATGTCGAAGGCCAGCGAACCGTAGTGGGTGGCCAGGTGCCGCGCGGTGTCCGCCGCCATCCGCGGGCCGGGTGCCGGGCCGTCCACCAGCAGCCGGTGGGCGACCGCGCGCGGGTTGGCGACGCCGGGCAGCGGCAGCTTCTTCGGCAGCGTGGAGACCGGCTCGAAGTCGTCGCCGAGGGGGTGGCCCGGCAGCGCCTCCAGCTTCTTCATCACCGTACGGCCGATGTGGCGGAAGGTGGTCCACTTGCCGCCCGCGACGGACAGCATGCCGCCCCGGCCCTCGCTGACGACCGTCTCGCGCTTGGCCTTCGCGGTGTCACCGGGGCCGCCCGGCAGCACCCGCAGACCCGCGAAGGAGTACGTGATCAGGTCCCGGTCGAGCTGCTGGTCGCGGATGGAGAACGCGGCCTCGTCGAGGATCTGCGCGGTGTCCTTCTCGTTGACCGCGACGTCCGCCGGGTCGCCCTCGAACTCCTCGTCGGTCGTGCCGAGCAGCAGCATGTCCTCCCAGGGGAGGGCGAAGGTGATGCGGTACTTGTCGATGGGGGTCGCCAGCGCCGCCCTCCAGGGCGCCGTGCGCTTGAGCACCAGGTGCGCGCCCTTGGACAGGCGGATGGACGGCGCCGCGTTCGGGTCCTCCATGCGGCGCAGGTGGTCGACCCAGGGGCCGGTGGCGTTGAGCACCAGGCGCGCGTTCACGCCGAACTCGTCGCCGGTCAGCCGGTCCTTCAGCTCGGCGCCGGTCACCCGGCCCTTGGTGAAGCGCAGACCGGTGACCTCGGCGTGGTTGAGGACGACCGCGCCCGAGTCGACCGCCGCGCGGACGGTCATCAGCGCCATGCGGGCGTCGTTCATCTGGTCGTCGCCGTACACGGCCACGGCCTTCAGGTTGTCGGTGCGCAGCTCCGGCACGTCCTGCGCGGCCTTGGCCGGGGAGAGCAGGTGGCCGACGCCGTCGCCGAAGGCGGACAGCGCCGAGTACGCGAAGACACCCGCGCCCAGCTTCGCCGCGCCGTGCGGCCCGCCCTTGTACACGGGGAGGTAGAAGGTGAGCGGGTTCGCCAGGTGGGGGGCCACCTGGCGGGAGACCGCACGGCGCTCGAAGTGGTTCTCCGCCACCAGCTTCACCGCGCCGGTCTGCAGGTAGCGCAGACCGCCGTGGAGCAGCTTGGAGGAGGCGGAGGAGGTGGCGCCGGCGAAGTCGCCGGCGTCGACCACGGCCACCCTGAGGCCGGACTGCGCGGCGTGCCAGGCGGTGGAGATGCCCAGGATGCCGCCGCCGATCACGAGGAGGTCGTACGACGCCTTGGAGAGCTGTTCCCGGGTCTCGGCCCGGCCCGGGTTCGAGCCGGAGGCCGGGTGCGTCCCCAGGGCAGGCACGGACTGCAGGGTGGACTGCGTGGTCATGGTGGTTCTTACTCCTCGTCCTCGAGCCAGCCCATGGTCCGCTCGACGGCCTTGAGCCAGCTCTTGTACTCACGGTCGCGGGTCTCCGCGTCCATGCGGGGGGTCCACTCGGCGGCCCGGCGCCAGTTGGCGCGCAGGTCGTCGGTGCTGTTCCAGAAGCCGACGGCGAGGCCGGCGGCGTAGGCGGCGCCGAGGCAGGTGGTCTCGGCGACCATCGGGCGCACCACGGGGGCGTCCACGAAGTCGGCGAGGGTCTGCATCAGCAGGTTGTTGGAGGTCATGCCGCCGTCGACCTTGAGGGCGGTCAGCTCCACGCCGGAGTCTTTCGTCATGGCGTCCGCGATCTCCCGCGTCTGCCAGGCGGTGGCCTCCAGGACGGCGCGCGCGAGGTGCGCCTTGGTGACGTACCGGGTCAGGCCGGCGATCACGCCGCGGGCGTCGGAGCGCCAGTACGGGGCGAACAGACCGGAGAAGGCCGGCACGAAGTAGGCGCCGCCGTTGTCCTCGACCTGCATCGCCAGGGTCTCGATCTCGGCGGCGGTGGAGATCAGGCCCATCTGGTCGCGCATCCACTGCACCAGCGAACCGGTGACGGCGATCGAGCCCTCCAGGGCGTAGACCGTGTCCTGGTCGCCGATCTTGTAGCCGACCGTGGTCAGCAGGCCCGAGTAGGAGTTGATGAGCTTGTCACCGGTGTTCATCACCATGAAGGTGCCGGTGCCGTACGTCGACTTCGTCTCGCCCTCGGAGAAACAGGTCTGGCCGAACAGGGCCGCCTGCTGGTCGCCGAGCGCGGAGGCGACGGGGATGCCGCCGAGCAGCTCGCCGAGCCTGCCGCCCGTGATCTCGCCGTAGACCTCGGCGGAGGAGCGGATCTCGGGCAGCATCCGCGTCGGCACGCCGATGGACTCGGCGATCCTCTCGTCCCACTGCATGGTGTGCAGGTTCATCAGCATGGTGCGGGAGGCGTTGGTGACGTCGGTGACGTGCTTGCCGCCGTTCACCCCGCCGGTCAGGTTCCAGATGACCCAGGTGTCCATGGTGCCGAAGAGCAGGTCGCCCGCCTCGGCGCGCTCGCGCAGACCGTCGACGTTGTCGAGCAGCCAGCGGGCCTTGGGGCCGGCGAAGTAGGAGGCGAGGGGCAGGCCGGTCTCGCGGCGGAAGCGGTCCTGGCCGACGTTGCGGCCGAGTTCCCTGCACAGGGCGTCGGTGCGGGTGTCCTGCCAGACGATGGCGTTGTGGACGGGCTCACCGGTGTTCTTGTCCCACACGAGGGTCGTCTCGCGCTGGTTGGTGATGCCGATGGCCTTGATGTCGTCACGGGTGATGCCGGCCTTCTCGACCGCTGAGGCGACGACCTCCTGGACGTTGGTCCAGATCTCGGTCGCGTCGTGCTCGACCCAGCCCGGCTTCGGGAAGATCTGCTCGTGCTCCTTCTGGTCGACGGAGACGATCCGCCCGTCGCGGTCGAAGACGATGCAGCGGGAGGAGGTCGTGCCCTGGTCGATGGCGGCGATGAAGGGGCCTGCGGTGTGGGCGTCGGTCACTGTGTGCTCCTGGGTTTCCGTGGTGTGGCGGCCGGTGCGTACGGCGCGTGTGCTGCGGCTCGATGATGGCCGAGCGGAGGCCCGCTCAGGCGAACGCGACGTTGTAGACACCTCCGGCGAGCGCACCGCCGATCAGCGGACCGGCGACCGGGATCCAGGCGTAGGCCCAGTCGGAGCCGCCCTTGTTGGGCAGCGGCAGCAGCGCGTGCACGATGCGCGGGCCGAGGTCGCGGACCGGGTTGATCGCGTAGCCCGTCGGGCCACCGAGCGACAGACCGATCGACACCACGACGAGCGCGGTGATCAGGGCGCCCAGGACGCCGAGGCCGTTGCCCGCGTCGTTCAGGCCCTGGGTCAGGATGGCGAGCAGCAGGACGAAGGTGCCGATGATCTCGGTGGCGAGGTTCTGGACCGTGTGCCGGATCTCCGGGCCGGTGGAGAAGACGCCCAGGACCGGGCCGGCGCCCTTCTCCTGCGCCTCGACGGCCTTGGCCGCCGTGTCCTGCGCGCCGGGGCCGCCGACGATCTCGCGGTCGGTGAGGTGGACCTGGAACTGGCCGTAGTAGGCGATCCAGACCAGGACCGCGCCGATCATGGCGCCGAGGAGCTGACCCGCGAAATAGGTCGGCGTGTTGCTCCAGTCGCCGTCCTTGACCGCGATGCCGACCGTCACGGCGGGGTTGAGGTGGGCGCCGGAGAGCGGACCCGATATGTACGCCGCCGTCATGACCGCGAAGCCCCACCCGAAGGCGATGGCGAGCCAGCCGGCGTTGCGGGCCTTGGAGGCCTTGAGCGTCACGGCGGCACAGACGCCGCCGCCGAGCAGGATGAGTATGGCGGTACCGATGGTCTCGCCGATGAAGATGTCGGAGCTGGACACCCGCGACTCCTTTGTCCTTCGTCCAGGGGAAGCCGAACCCCGGGTCCCTCCGGGTGTTCCGGCGCCCTCGGTGTGAGAGCGATGGCGGCCCTTGGCGTTGTCACACTCTAACGCGTATTGCCGGTAGGTGTTCGACAATGCCGACCGATGGACGCGAGTCTCGCCGTGGCGTCACGGATGCGTCAAGAGCTGTGTTATCGAAAGCACGATCGTTATTGATCGTCGCGGGCTATCGATCGCGCCGCGGGACGGTCACCCGGGAAACGCCAGGGGCCGGAACGCCCTCTGGCGTCCCGGCCCCTGCCAGTACCCTCCTAGAACCGCCCGGCACCCAGGTCCCGCGACACCGCGCGGGCACAGTCCCGTACCGCCGCGACCAGCTCGGGACGCAGCTCGCCCTCCCGGCACAGCCGTTCCACGGCACCCGTGATGCCGACCGCGCCGACCGGCATGCGCCTGCGGTCGTGGATGGGGGCGGCGATGGACGCGACGCCCTCCCAGGTCTCCTCCACGTCCGCCGCGTAGCCCCGCGCGCGCGTGATGTCGAGGATGTGCTCGAACCCGTCCGGCTCGCACACGGTCCGGTCGGTGTACGCCTTGCGGTCGGCCTCCAGCGCCTCGCTGTGCGCGACCGGGTCGTACGCCGAGAGCACCTTGCCCAGCGCCGTGGAGTGCAGCGGCTGCATGGCGCCGATCTCCAGCACCTGCCGGCTGTCGTCGGGACGGAAGACGTGGTGCACGATCAGTACGCCCTGCTGGTGCAGGACCCCCAGGTGGACGCTCTCCCCGCTGGAGCGCGCCAGGTCGTCCGTCCACACCAGGGCGCGGGCCCGCAGTTCGTGCACGTCGAGGTAGGTCGTCCCCAGGCGCAGCAGCTCGGCGCCCAGCTGATAGCGCCCGGAAGCCCCGTCCTGCTCCACGAAACCCTCCTGCTGGAGGGTGCGCAGGATGCCGTGCGCGGTGCCCTTGGCCAGACCCAGCGACGAGGCGATGTCCGACAGGCCGAGCCTTCGCTCACCGCCCGCGAGCAGGCGCAGCATCGCGGCCGCCCGTTCGAGCGACTGGATGTTCCGTGCCATCGACGTACTGCCTCCGTCCCCTTCGACTGCCGACCTCGGCGTCGCTGACGTCGTTCGGCAATGCCGAACACTACCGGTCCATGCCGACCTCCCGCTAATGGTCGGCGGGCAACTGTTGCACTCCGGCCGGATTCGATCGCCCGGGACCACCAGCCCGACGGCCGTTCCGGGACGGCCGCCGGCCGTTCACCGGCACATCCCCCGGGACCGGGAAGTCACCCCTTCGGCGGGCCCCCGACCCGCCATCCTCGTCCGTCACGTGGACTCCTCGACCACCGGCCTCGGGTCCCGGCTACCCTGGCGGCGTGCGTTCTCTCCCGGGGGCGTCCCCCATGGACGGAACCGGGCAGCGCAAAGCCGACAGCCGTCGCATCCTAGGGAGCCCTTTCATGGCCTCGTCGCCATCCACCCCGCCCGCCGACACCCGGACCCGCGTGTCCGCCCTCCGAGAGGCCCTCGCCACCCGCGTGGTGGTCGCCGACGGCGCGATGGGCACCATGCTCCAGGCGCAGAACCCGACGCTGGACGACTTCCAGCAGCTGGAGGGCTGCAACGAGGTCCTCAACGTCACCCGCCCGGACATCGTGCGCTCGGTGCACGAGGAGTACTTCGCCGCCGGCGTGGACTGCGTGGGCACCAACACCTTCGGCGCGAACCACTCCGCCCTCGGCGAGTACGACATCCCCGAGCGCGTCCACGAGCTGTCCGAGGCCGGTGCCCGGGTGGCCCGCGAGACCGCCGACGCGTTCGCCGCCCGCGACGGACGGCAGCGCTGGGTCCTCGGCTCGATCGGCCCAGGCACCAAGCTGCCCACCCTCGGCCACGCCCCGTACACCGTCCTGCGCGACGCCTACCAGCGCAACGCCGAGGGCCTGGTCGCGGGCGGCGCCGACGCGCTGCTGGTGGAGACCACGCAGGACCTCCTGCAGACCAAGGCCTCCGTGCTCGGCGCCCGGCGCGCCCTGGACGCCCTCGGTCTCGACCTGCCCGTCATCGTGTCCGTGACCGTCGAGACCACCGGCACCATGCTGCTGGGCTCGGAGATCGGCGCCGCGCTCACCGCGCTGGAGCCGCTCGGCATCGACATGATCGGCATGAACTGCGCGACCGGCCCGGCCGAGATGAGCGAGCACCTGCGCTACCTCGCCCGCCACTCCCGCATCCCGCTGTCCTGCATGCCCAACGCCGGTCTGCCCGTCCTCGGCAAGGACGGCGCGCACTACCCGCTGACCGCGCCGGAGCTGGCGGACGCGCAGGAGACGTTCGTGCGGGAGTACGGGCTGTCCCTGGTGGGCGGCTGCTGCGGCACCACCCCCGAGCACCTGCGCCAGGTCGTGGAGCGGGTCCGGGGCACCGCCCCCACCGACCGGCACCCGCGTCCCGAGCCCGGCGCCGCCTCGCTGTACCAGACCGTGCCGTTCCGGCAGGACACGTCCTACCTCGCGATCGGTGAGCGGACGAACGCGAACGGGTCGAAGAAGTTCCGTGAGGCGATGCTGGAGGGCCGCTGGGACGACTGTGTGGAGATGGCCCGGGACCAGATCCGCGAGGGCGCGCACATGCTGGACCTGTGCGTGGACTACGTGGGCCGGGACGGCGTGGCCGACATGGAGGAGCTGGCGGGGCGTTTCGCCACCGCGTCCACGCTGCCGATCGTGCTGGACTCCACCGAGGTCGACGTCATCCAGGCCGGCCTGGAGAAGCTCGGCGGCCGTGCGGTGATCAACTCGGTGAACTACGAGGACGGTGCGGGTCCGGAGTCCCGGTTCGCCCGTGTCACCACGCTGGCCCGGGAGCACGGGGCGGCGCTGATCGCGCTGACCATCGACGAGGAGGGCCAGGCCCGTACGGCGGAGAAGAAGGTCGAGATCGCCGAGCGGCTGATCGACGACCTGACCGGGAACTGGGGCATCCACGAGTCGGACATCCTGGTCGACTGCCTGACCTTCACGATCTGCACCGGGCAGGAGGAGTCCCGCAAGGACGGTGTGGCCACGATCGAGGGCATCCGGGAGCTGAAGAAGCGGCACCCGGACGTGCAGACCACGCTGGGTCTGTCGAACATCTCCTTCGGCCTGAACCCGGCCGCCCGCATCCTGCTCAACAGTGTGTTCCTGGACGAGTGCGTGAAGGCCGGCCTGGACTCGGCGATCGTGCACGCGAGCAAGATCCTGCCGATCGCCCGGTTCGACGAGGAGCAGGTGACCACGGCCCTGGACCTGATCTACGACCGCCGCCGCGAGGGCTACGACCCCCTCCAGAAGCTGATGCAGCTCTTCGAGGGCGCCACCGCCAAGTCGCTGAAGGCGTCCAAGGCCGAGGAACTGGCCGCCCTCCCGCTGGAGGAGCGTCTCAAGCGCCGCATCATCGACGGCGAGAAGAACGGCCTGGAGGCCGACCTGGACGAAGCCCTCACCGGGCGTCCGGCCCTGGACATCGTCAACGACACGCTGCTGGAAGGCATGAAGGTCGTCGGTGAGCTGTTCGGCTCGGGGCAGATGCAGCTGCCGTTCGTGCTCCAGTCCGCCGAGGTGATGAAGAGCGCGGTGGCCCATCTGGAGCCGCACATGGAGAAGACCGACGACGACGGCAAGGGCACGATCGTGCTGGCCACCGTCCGCGGCGACGTCCACGACATCGGCAAGAACCTCGTCGACATCATCCTGTCCAACAACGGCTACAACGTCGTCAACCTCGGCATCAAGCAGCCGGTCTCCGCGATCCTGGAGGCGGCCGGCGAGCACAAGGCCGACGTCATCGGCATGTCCGGGCTCCTGGTCAAGTCCACGGTGATCATGAAGGAGAACCTGGAGGAGCTCAACCAGCGCGGCCTGGCCGCCGACTACCCGGTCATCCTCGGCGGCGCCGCCCTCACCCGCGCCTACGTCGAACAGGACCTCCACGAGGTCTACGACGGCGAGGTCCGCTACGCCCGCGACGCCTTCGAGGGCCTGCGCCTGATGGACGCCCTGATCGGCATCAAGCGCGGCGTGCCCGGCGCCAAGCTGCCCGAGCTGAAGCAGCGCCGGGTCAAGGCGGCCACCGTCGAGATCGAGGAGCGGCCCGAGGAAGGACACGTCCGCTCGGACGTCGCCACCGACAACCCCGTCCCCGCCCCGCCCTTCTGGGGCACGCGCGTGATCAAGGGCATCCAGCTCAAGGAGTACGCCTCCTGGCTCGACGAAGGCGCCCTCTTCAAGGGCCAGTGGGGCCTCAAGCAGGCCCGCACCGGCGAGGGCCCCACCTACGAGGAACTGGTCGAGACCGAGGGACGGCCGCGGCTGCGCGGACTCCTGGACCGCCTCCAGACGGAGAACCTCCTGGAGGCGGCCGTGGTCCACGGCTACTTCCCCTGCGTCTCCAAGGACGACGACCTCATCGTCCTCGACGACGACGGCAACGAGCGCACCCGGTTCACCTTCCCGCGCCAGCGCCGAGGCCGGCGCCTGTGCCTGGCCGACTTCTTCCGCCCGGAGGAGTCCGGCGAGAGGGACGTCGTCGGCTTCCAGGTCGTCACCGTCGGCTCCCGCATCGGCGAGGAGACCGCCCGCATGTTCGAGGCCAACGCCTACCGCGACTACCTCGAACTGCACGGCCTGTCCGTCCAGCTCGCCGAAGCCCTCGCCGAGTACTGGCACGCCCGCGTCCGCGCCGAACTCGGCTTCGGGGGTGAGGACCCGGCCCAGATGGAGGACATGTTCGCCCTGAAGTACCGGGGCGCCCGCTTCTCCCTCGGCTACGGTGCCTGCCCGGACCTGGAGGACCGCGCCAAGATCGCCGACCTGCTCCAGCCGGAGCGCATCGGCGTCCACCTGTCCGAGGAGTTCCAGCTCCACCCCGAGCAGTCCACCGACGCCATCGTGATCCACCACCCGGAGGCCAAGTACTTCAACGCCCGCTAGCGTCCGCGGCCTGATCCGGCGACAGGCCCTGGGAGCCCGGCGCAGTCTCAGTTCAGCTCCACGGGCCACACCAGGCGTTCCCGTCCCGCACGACGTATACTGGTCGGTCCACTGCAGGCCGGTTCCCCTTGTGGGAACCGGCCTGATCGTCCCTTCAAGGAGGTACGTGGATGACCAGTACGGTCCCCGCGCTCGGAACCCGTACGGCCGAAGGCTCCGCCCTGCAGGCCGTGCTCCTCGACATGGACGGCACCCTGGTGGACACCGAGGGCTTCTGGTGGGACGTCGAGGTCGAGGTCTTCGCCGCCCTCGGCCACACCCTCGACGACTCCTGGCGCCACGTGGTCGTCGGCGGCCCCATGAGCCGCAGCGCCGGATTCCTGATCGAGGCCACCGGGGCCGACATCACACTCGCCGAACTCAGCGTGCTGCTCAACGACGGCTTCGAGGAACGCATCGGCCGCACCCTGCCGCTCATGCCGGGAGCCGCCCGGCTGCTCGGGGAGCTGTCCGCGCACGAGATTCCCACGGCCCTGGTCTCCGCCTCCCACCGGCGCATCATCGACCGTGTGCTGGCCTCGCTGGGCCCCCAGCACTTCGGCCTGACCGTGGCCGGCGACGAGGTACCGCGGACCAAGCCCCACCCGGACCCCTACCTGGCCGCCGCGGTCGGCCTCGGCGTGGACCCGGCGCGGTGCGCCGTCGTCGAGGACACCACGACGGGCGTCGCCGCCGCGGAGGCCGCGGGCTGCCACGTCGTGGCCGTGCCCTCGGTGGCCCCCATTACCCCGGGCGCCCGGCGCACGGTGGTCGGCTCGTTGGAAGAGGTCGACCTGACATTTCTGCGCGGTCTGATGACGCAAATGCGCTAGGCGTTCACGGGGAAATGCCATCGCTCCGAATGGCCGAATCACGGCCCCGTCAGTCAACCCGCTTCTGTGACGTTCGCCACGCTGTCAAGGGTCGACAGAAGGGGTTGACTGTGCTGTCCGACGCTTGGCGAACGTTGTCGAGGCGCCCTTGTGTCCCGATTGATGAAACCCTGCACTAATCCTTCCACTGTCGGGTTTTCGGTGCGTCCACACCCGGTTTCGCTCCGTGATGAGCCCTCAACTCCGGTGGCTGCGAACCCCCCTGCGGGCGCGGACTAACCTCGTCGCGAGAACATCGGCCACTACCCCCGTGATCCGCCGCGACACCCCTGCATGCCGGATACACGGACCGACAGCTCTGGAGAAACTCGAGCATGAACCGCAAGACTTTGGTGCTGCCGGCCGCCGTCGGCCTGCTCGCGCCGGTACTCGCCGCCTGTGGCGGGTCCGACAGCGGCAGCGGCGGCGGGGACGCGATCGTCGTCGGCACCACGGACCGGTTCACCGCCTCGAAGGACGCGCCCGCGCCCCTCGACCCGGCGTTCGCCTACGATGTCGGCACCTGGAACATCCTGCGTCAGACCACGCAGACCCTGATGATCCAGCCCCGGGGCGACGGCGAACCCGTGCCCGAGGCCGCCGAGAAGTGCGGATTCACCGACACCGGCAACGAGCGCTACGCCTGCACCCTGCGTGACGGCCTGAAGTTCGCCAACGGCGACGCCATCACCGCTCAGGACGTGAAGTACTCCATCGAGCGCGCCCTGTCCATCAAGGCCGACAGCCAGGTGTACGGCCTGCTGTCGACCGTCGACACCGTCGAGACACAGGGCGACCGCGAGGTCATCTTCCACCTCAACACCGCGGACGCCACCTTCCCGTACAAGCTGTCGACCCCGGTCGCCGGCATCGTCAACAAGGACGTCTACGAGAAGGACAAGCTGCGCGAGGGCTTCGAACTGGACGGCTCCGGGCCGTACACGATGAAGGCCGAGGTCGACGGCGACGTGATGACGAAGGCCGTGTTCACCAAGAACCCCAATTACAAGGGGAGCCTCGAGGTGAACAACGAGAAGGTCGAGATCGCCTCCTTCGAGGACGCCGAGACCATGAGCACCGCGATCGACAAGGGCGACATCGACGTGATGGCCCGCACGATGACGCCGGACCAGATCCGGAAGCTCTCCGCCTCCACGGACAGCAAGGTCGACCTGATCGAGGTCGCCGGTCTGGAGATCCGCTACCTGGGCTTCAACACCGACGCGCCGACGGTCAAGGACAAGGCCGTCCGCCAGGCGATGGCCCAGCTCGTCGACCGCAGCGCCCTCGTCTCGCAGGTCTACGGCTCGCAGGCCGAACCGCTGTACTCGATGGTCCCGGCCACCATCACCGGCCACTCCAACTCGTTCTTCAACAAGTACGGCGACCCCAGCGTGCCCAAGGCGAAGGCGATACTCGAGGACGCGGGCATCGAGACGCCGGTGAAGCTGACGATGCACTACACGACGGACCACTACGGAGCCGCGACCAAGCAGGAGTTCGAGGTCCTGCAGAAGCAGTTCAACGACAGCGGTCTCTTCGACGTCGACATCAAGGGCACGGCCTGGGACAAGTTCCGCCCGGCCGAGCTGAAGGGCGAGTACGACGTCTTCGGCATGGGTTGGTTCCCCGACTTCCCGGACGCCGACAACTTCATCGCGCCGTTCCTCGACAAGGACAACATCCTCAACTCGCCGTACACGAACCCGGAGATCCGCAACACGCTGATCCCGGAGACCCGTCGTGAGGCCGACCGGCTCTCCGCCGCGGACAGCCTCAACGAGATCCAGGAGATCACCGCGATCGACGCCCCTGTGATCCCCCTGTGGCAGGGCAAGCAGTACGTTGCCGCCCGGGACGACATCACGGGCACGGCCTACCTCCTCAACTCCTCCTCCACGCTGCAGGTGTGGGAGCTGGGCCGGGGTGTGAGCGGCTGACCCCGCCGGACCGAACACGAAGGGCGCCCCTCCGGCGAGGAGGGGCGCCCTTCGTGGATCCCGCGGTTCTCGTGGTTCTCGTCGTGAGCGCGGGCCCGTGACCCCGCGCCGCGAGCGCGCGGCGGGCTACTGCGCGCCGGGGCGCACCAGGCCGCTCTCGTAGGCGTACACGGCGGCCTGCACCCGGTCGCGCAGGCCCAGCTTGGTCAGCACATGACCCACGTGCGTCTTGACGGTGGTCTCGCTGACGAAGAGGTCGGCGGCGATCTCCGCGTTGGACAGGCCGCGGGCCACCAGCTTCAGCACCTCCACCTCACGCTCGGTCAGCGTGTGCAGGGTGTTCGGAACCGGCTCCTCCCCGGAGGGCAGATGCGTGGCGTACTTGTCGAGCAGCCGCCTGGTGATGCTCGGCGCGAGCATCGCCTCGCCGTTCGCCACCACACGGATCGCCTGCACCAGTTCGCCCGCCGGGGCGTCCTTCAACAGGAACCCGCTGGCGCCCGCCTTCAACGCCTCCACCACATACTCGTCGAGGTCGAAGGTGGTCAGCACCAGCACCTTCGCCGGACCGTCCCGCTCGGGGCCGGTGATCTGCCGGGTCGCCTCCACACCGTCCATCCGCGGCATGCGGATGTCCATCAGCACGACATCGGGCTGCAGCGCCCGCACCTGGTCGAGTGCCTGGAGGCCGTCTCCGGCCTCGCCGACGACCGCGAGGTCCTGCTCCGCCTCCAGAATCATGCGGAAGCCCGTGCGCAGCAGCGGCTGGTCGTCGACCAGTAGGACGCGGATGGCCACGTAAGTCTCCTTCGCTAGTCCGGCCCCATTCTGCCCTGCTCGGTGCCGCCGGACTCGGCCGCCCTCACCGGCAGCGGGTAGGGCGGGGGAGTGCCGCCGAACTCCGGGCAGTGGGCCTGGTGGTCGCACCAGCCGCACAGCTTGGTCGGACGCGGACGCCAGTCGCCGGTCTCGGTCGCCAGCCGGATGG
The DNA here is from genome assembly GCF_028473745.1 of Streptomyces sp. M92. Classification (NCBI taxonomy): domain Bacteria; kingdom Bacillati; phylum Actinomycetota; class Actinomycetes; order Kitasatosporales; family Streptomycetaceae; genus Streptomyces; species Streptomyces sp. M92. Next base: position 7,116,772 of record NZ_CP101137.1, on the reverse strand, counting down.
CCTCCCACAGCGCCAGCAGCTTGCGCTCGACCCGCTCCAGGTCGGCCGGGACCGGGTCGTAGGTGAGCACGTCACCGCTGCCGAGGTAGACGAGCTGCAACCGCCGCGGGACGACCTTCTTCAACCGCCAGACGACCAGCGCGTAGAACTTCATCTGGAACAGGGCGCCCTCGGCGTACTGGGGGCGGGGCGCCTTGCCCGTCTTGTAGTCGACGATGCGCACCTCGCCGGTGGGGGCGACGTCGACCCGGTCGATGATGCCGCGCAGCCGCAGCCCGGAGTCCAGCTCGGTCTCGACGAACAGCTCCCGCTCCGCGGGCTCCAGCCGGCTCGGGTCCTCAAGGGTGAACCAGCGCTCGACGAGCCGCTCCGCCTCGCTCAGCCACTGCGCCAGCCGCTCGCCCTCCGGGTCGTCCGCGAACAGCTCACCGAGCTCCGGCCTGCTCTCCCGCAGCCGGTCCCACTGGCCCGGGACCAGCGACTTCGCCCGCGGCGCGGTCCGCTCGAGAGCCGGGGCGTCGAAGAGCCGCTCCAGTACGGCGTGCACCAGCGTGCCCCGCGTCGCCGCCTCGCTCGGCTTCTCCGGGAGCCGGTCGATGACCCGGAACCGGTACAGCAGCGGGCACTGCATGAAGTCGCCGGCCCGGGAAGGGGAGAGCGAGGCGGGCGCCGTGGGCACGCGCGCAGGGGCAGTGGCCGGCGCCGCCGTGTCCGTCACCGCGTCCACGTGTGCCGCCACTGCCGCCGTCACCGCCGGTCGGGCGGGCGCGCCGGTGTCCTCGGCGACATCCTCGATGCTCGTCTCCATGCCCACAGACCTTACGGCCCGCCACCGACAGTGACCCACCCCGCGGTCGTGACCCGTGTGACGGAAGGGAACCAGAGGGGTGCCGGGGCGGAACGGGCCGCGGCGGACGCATACCATCGACACGAGTACCCTCCCGCCCGGCAGGCGCGGGAGACGCTTCGAACGAGGGGACACCGTGGACGTGAGCGGCGGGAGCGGGCAGCCGCGCCCCGGCAACGACGAGTCGGCCGAGCCCCAGGCAGGTCCCACTGCCCCGGCCACCGGCTCCGCCCGGCCGGAGTCCGCGGATTCCGGCCCGCCCGGGGACCGGCCCGCGGACGGACCCCGGACGGCTGGGGAGGCCCACGGCGACCCCGCCCGAACGCCCGCCGACCGCTCACCGACGGCGGGCACGGACGACACCCCCGCTACGCCGACTGCGAACACACCGGGCTCCAGCACCCCGGGCCCCGAGACGCCTGCCTCCGAGAGGCACGACCAGGGCGCCGACACCGAGACGTCAGGGCCCGAGCTGTCCTCTGCGAAGGCGCCGAGCCCGGAGTCGTCACGCGGTGCCACCGGTCCGGCTCCGGAGCCCGCGGGCACCGGAACGCCGGCTCGCGGAGCCACAACTCCCGATACGCCTGCTCGCGGAACGCCTCCTCACGAAACGCCGCTCCGGAAGGCGCCGAGCCCGGGGGCCCAGGGGGAGACCTCCGAAGGTTCCGCCCCCGCAGCCCACGGCGAGCCCGGGCGAGAGACCTCTGACGGCATCACCCCGGAACAGACGCCGGAACCGAACCCGGCCCCTGCCCCCGACCCGAGCCCGGCCCCGGGCCCCCGGACCCCGCAGCCTCCCGCCGACGACCGCCCCGCCCACGAGCCTGCGCCCGCGCACCACGGTCACGGTGACCGCGACACCCATCCCGGCCATCCCCGCGCCCATTCCCACCCCGGCCACGGCCACACCACCGCCCAGCCACCCGCCCAGCCACCCCGTCCCGACGGCGGCACCGGCCCGGCCAAGCCCCCGCAGCGCAAGCCCGAACCCGGCGGCGGCCTGCTCATGGGCCGACCCTTCGGCGTACCCGTGTACGTCGCGCCCAGCTGGTTCCTGGTCGCCGCCCTGATCACCTGGGTCTTCGGCGGACAGCTCGACCGCGTACTGCCCGAACTCGGCGCCGCCCGCTACCTGGTCTCCCTCTTCTTCGCCGTCGCGTTCTACGCCTCCGTCCTCGTCCACGAGCTCGCCCACACCGTCGCCGCCCTCCGCTTCAAGCTCCCGGTGCGCCGCATCCAGCTCCAGTTCTTCGGCGGCGTCTCCGAGATCGAGAAGGAGGCCGAGACCCCCGGCCGCGAGTTCGTGCTGGCCTTCGTCGGCCCCCTGCTCTCCCTCGTCCTCGCCGGCGTCTTCTACGCCGCCCTCCTGCCCGTCGAGCCCGACTCGGTCCCCGGCGTCCTCCTGGCCGGCCTGATGATCTCCAACCTCCTCGTGGCCGCCTTCAACCTGCTGCCCGGCCTCCCGCTCGACGGCGGCCGGATGCTCCGCGCGGTCGTCTGGAAGATCACCGGCAAGCCCATGAACGGCACCATCGCCGCCGCCTGGGTCGGCCGGGCGCTCGCCATCGCCGTCCTGATCGGCCTGCCCCTGCTCACCCAGTCCCTCGGCTCCGACGCCGCCGACGACATCGGCATGGACACCGTCATGGACGCCCTACTCGCTGCGATCCTCGCCGCGATCATCTGGACCGGCGCCGGAAACAGCCTCCGCATGGCCCGCCTGCGCGAGCACCTGCCCGAACTGCGCGCCCGCGCCCTCACCCGGCGCGCCGTCCCCGTCCCCGGCGACACCCCGCTCTCCGAGGCGCTGCGCCGCGCCAACGCCTCCGGAGCCCGCGCCCTGGTCGTCGTCGACACCGACGGCGCCCCCGTCTCATTGGTCCGCGAGGCCGCCATCGTCGGCGTACCCGAGCACCGCCGGCCCTGGGTCCCGGTGAGCACCCTCGCCCAGGACCTCACCGACGGCATGCGCGTCTCGGCCGAGCTGTCCGGCGAAGAGCTCCTGGACGCCCTGCGCGCCAACCCGGCGACCGAGTACCTGGTGGTCGAGGAGACCGGCGAGATCTACGGTGTCCTCTCCGCCGCCGACGTCGAGCGCGCCTTCGTCAAGGCGATGGCCCGCCCGTCCTGAGAACCGCTCTCCCCAAGCAGTGGTCGGCGGCCCCGCCGGGGACCGGTAGGCTGGTCACATGTCCGAACCGACCGGTGCCGCCCGCAGGCGCGGGCCCTTCAAGGTCGGGGACCAGGTTCAGCTGACCGACCCCAAGGGCCGCCACTACACGTTCACGCTCGAGGCAGGGAAGAACTTCCACACCCACAAGGGTTCCTTCCCCCACGACGAACTGATCGGTGCTCCCGAGGGCAGCGTTGTCCGCACCACCGGGAACGTCGCCTACCTCGCGCTGCGCCCCCTGCTCCCCGACTACGTCCTGTCCATGCCCCGCGGGGCAGCCGTCGTCTACCCGAAGGACGCGGGGCAGATCCTCGCCTTCGCCGACATCTTCCCCGGCGCACGCGTCGTGGAGGCCGGCGTCGGCTCCGGCTCCCTCAGCAGCTTCCTGCTGCGCGCCATCGGCGACCAGGGCATGCTGCACTCCTACGAGCGCCGCGAGGACTTCGCCGACATCGCGAAGCAGAACGTCGAACGCTACTTCGGCGGCCCGCACCCCGCCTGGCAGCTCACCGTCGGCGACCTCCAGGACAACCTGTCCGACACCGACGTCGACCGCGTCATCCTCGACATGCTCGCCCCCTGGGAGTGCCTGGACGTCGTCAAGAAGGCGCTCGTGCCCGGCGGCATCCTGTGCTGCTACGTGGCCACCACCACCCAGCTCGCCCGGACCGTCGAGTCCATCCGCGAGATCGGCTGCTTCAACGAGCCGACCTCCTGGGAGACCATGATCCGCAACTGGCACGTGGAAGGCCTCGCCGTCCGCCCCGACCACCGCATGATCGGCCACACCGGCTTCCTGCTCACCGCCCGCCGCCTCGCCGACGGCGTCGAGCCGCCCATGCGCCGCCGCCGGCCCGCCAAGGGCGCCTACGGCGAGGACTACGACGGCCCCAACGCCGGCGGAGGCTCCGGCCGCTGACACGGCCCGCGCCCCGTACAACGCACCGACGCCGTATTGACCCACACGGCGGCAGCAGCCCAAGGCACGGGGCCACGGAAAACACCCCGGTACCCACCCCGCCGTTCCCCCGCACTGTGACGTGTGGCACGATGCTGGCCACCCCCCGCCGGCACAGCCCTCACAGGAGACACTCCTCGTGCAGCACCCCGCCGTTCCGGACCTGTCCCACACGCACACCCGCCCGATCCACTGGGTCGCCACCGCCACGGCCCTCGCCGCGGTCGTCGCCCTCTCCTCGGTCCTGCAGCCCGACGCCGCGACCGCGGCGCAGACCCCCGGCACCGAACCGAGGAACGCCCCCGCCCACGTCGCGCCGCCCGACCCGGCCGCCGTGGCCTTCCCCCTGGAATGCGGCCCGGTCAAGGCCGTGGTGCAGAAGAAGGCGACCGGCGACCTCGACGGCGACGGCCGTCCCGAGACGGTGGCGGTGGTGCACTGCGACGCCCCCATGGGCACCCCGCCCGACGGCGTCTACGTCCTCACCCGCGGCACCGACACCAAGCCCCGCGTCGTGGCCACCCTCGTGGACCCGGCGGACCGCCGCACGGCCTCCGACCTCGCCGTACGCGGCGGCGAGGTCCACGCCACGCTGCTCGGCTACTCGTCGGCCGACGTGCCCAGTTGCTGCCCCGACGTCACCGACGACGTGAAGTGGCAGTGGAAGAACGGCGCGTTCGTCCGCGACACGCCGTCCCAGGCGCGCACCGTATGACCGACGGCCCCGGCAGTCCCGGGGCAGATGAGGTGACCCGACACGCAACGGTCACTCAGCGTACGGATTGAGTTACATTTTGGTCACTCTGCGTCCGGGCCGTAGACCTCGGCCCTGTCCGAAACGCGACGCACATGGATGCACTCACCCGGACACTCCTTCGCGGAGTCGACCACGTCCGTGAGGAGCGGCAACGGCACGGGCGTTGCCGCCCCCGGAGTCTGCAGCAGCTCGTCGCCGACACCCTTCACATAGGCCAGACCATCGATGTCCAGCTCGAACACCTCGGGCGCGTACTGCGCGCAGATGCCGTCACCGGTACACAGGTCCTGGTCGATCCAGACCTCCAAGGCCTCGCCGTCGACTCCGGCCTCCTGCTGCACGCTCATCTCTCCTGCCGTTTCCTGCGCCCGAGTCGACCGGGAATCCGGCCAGCTCTGACGGGTGTTGAACGCTTCGAGCCTACCTCCGCCTGGGTTCCATCCACGTTCCGTGGGTATTCCCCTGGCGTGAGGGAGAGCGCAAGGGTGAAGATCGGACACACCCCTACAGTCTTTGTGATCTAGGGGTTTCAATCGACACCCACCCAGGTAGGGTCTGGAAGCGTCCAGCTCCCCTTGGAGGAGGTGAGGACCGTGGCAGCCCACGACGACGACATGAACCGCGGCATCCGCCCGGGACGCGGGTCCGAGGACCCGGCCGGGCAGGTGGCCTACCTTGAGCAGGAGATCGCCGTCCTGCGACGCAAGCTCGCCGAATCTCCGCGACACACGAGAATTCTCGAAGAGCGGATCGTCGAACTGCAGACCAACCTGGCCGGCGTGTCCGCCCAGAACGAGCGACTCGCCAGCACCCTCCGTGAGGCCCGCGACCAGATCGTGGCCCTCAAGGAGGAGGTCGACCGGCTGGCCCAGCCACCGGCAGGCTTCGGCGTCTTCCTGCAAGCCAACGACGACGACACCGCCGACATCTTCACCGGCGGCCGCAAACTCCGGGTGAACGTCAGCCCGAGCGTCGAGCTCGACGAGCTACGGCGCGGCCAGGAAGTGATGCTCAACGAAGCACTCAACGTGGTCGAGGCCATGGAGTACGAGAGCGTCGGTGACATCGTCACCCTCAAGGAGATCCTCGAGGACGGCGAGCGGGCCCTCGTGCTCGGACACACCGACGAGGAGCGCGTGGTGCGGCTCGCCGAGCCGCTGCGGGGCGTCACCATCCGCCCCGGCGACGCCCTCCTGCTCGAACCCCGCTCCGGCTACGTCTACGAGGTCGTCCCCAAGAGCGAGGTCGAAGAACTCGTCCTCGAAGAGGTCCCCGACATCGGCTACGAGCAGATCGGCGGCCTCGGCGGACAGATCGAGATGATCCGCGACGCGGTCGAGCTCCCCTATCTCTACCCCGACCTCTTCAAGGAGCACGAGCTCCGTCCCCCCAAGGGCGTCCTGCTCTACGGGCCCCCCGGATGCGGCAAGACACTCATCGCCAAGGCGGTCGCCAACTCACTGGCCAAGAAGGTCGCCGAAGTGACCGGCCAGGCCGCCGGCAAGAGTTTCTTCCTCAACATCAAGGGCCCCGAGCTCCTCAACAAGTACGTCGGCGAAACCGAGCGGCAGATCCGCCTCGTCTTCCAGCGAGCCCGTGAGAAGGCCAGCGAGGGCACCCCAGTCATCGTCTTCTTCGACGAGATGGAATCCCTTTTCCGCACCCGCGGCTCCGGCGTCAGCTCGGACGTGGAGAACACCATCGTCCCGCAGCTGCTCGCCGAGATCGACGGCGTGGAAGGCTTGCAGAACGTGGTCGTCATCGGCGCCTCCAACCGCGAGGACATGATCGACCCCGCCATCCTGCGGCCCGGCCGGCTCGACGTGAAGATCAAGATCGAGCGTCCGGACGCCGAAGCGGCCAAGGACATCTTCGGCAAGTACCTCACCGAACGCCTCCCGCTCCACGTCGACGACCTCGCCGAACACGAGAAGGACAAGGCGGCCACCGTCCAGAGCATGATCCAGACGGCGGTGGAACAGATGTACGCCGAATCCGAGGAGAACCGCTTCCTCGAGGTCACCTACGCCAACGGCGACAAGGAAGTCCTCTACTTCAAGGACTTCAACTCCGGCGCCATGATCGAGAACATCGTGGGCCGCGCCAAGAAAATGGCGATCAAGGACTTCCTGGAAAAGAACCAGAAGGGTCTCCGCGTCTCCCACCTCCTCCAGGCCTGCGTGGACGAGTTCAAGGAGAACGAGGACCTGCCCAACACCACCAACCCGGACGACTGGGCCCGCATCTCCGGAAAGAAGGGCGAACGGATCGTGTACATCCGTACGCTCGTCACCGGAAAGCAGGGCGCCGACACCGGACGCTCCATCGACACGGTGGCAAACACCGGTCAGTACCTGTAAAAGGCGGGGCGGCTGCGGGTCCCCACAGCGGGTACCCGCAGCCGACTGTTTTCCAGAGCCCCGACTGGAGCAAGGCAATGCCGCAAATGATCTCCCCACCAGCGCAAAGGCGTTCTAGGCTCTTCCATACCGCCGAGTCGCGCAGTGCGGGGACGGGCACCGCACACGCATCGGAGCGCCAGCGGTACTTGAGCGGCGCCCACCACGGGCACCGCCGGGCAAGGAGGGCCGCATGACCGTACGGCGAGTAATGGGCATCGAGACGGAGTACGGAATCTCCGTCCCCGGCCACCCCAACGCCAATGCCATGCTCACCTCGTCCCAGATCGTCAACGCCTACGCGGCGGCGATGCACCGGGCCCGCCGGGCCCGCTGGGACTTCGAGGAGGAGAACCCGCTGCGGGACGCGCGAGGCTTCGACCTCGCCCGGGAGGCCGCCGACTCCAGCCAGCTCACCGACGAGGACATCGGCCTCGCCAACGTGATCCTCACCAACGGAGCACGGCTCTACGTCGACCACGCCCACCCCGAGTACAGCGCCCCGGAGGTCACCAACCCCCGCGACGCGGTCCTGTGGGACAAGGCCGGCGAACGGATCATGGCCGAGGCCGCCGAGCGGGCCGCCCAGCTGCCCGGCGCCCAGCCCATCCACCTCTACAAGAACAACACCGACAACAAGGGCGCCTCCTACGGCACGCACGAGAACTACCTGATGAAGCGGGAGACCGCCTTCTCCGACATCGTGCGCCACCTGACGCCCTTCTTCGTCTCCCGCCAGGTCTTCACCGGCGCCGGCCGCGTCGGCATCGGCCAGGACGGCCACGAACACGGTTTCCAGATCAGCCAGCGCGCCGACTACTTCGAGGTCGAGGTCGGCCTGGAGACGACGCTCAAGCGGCCCATCATCAACACCCGCGACGAACCGCACGCGGACGCCGAGAAGTACCGGCGCCTCCACGTGATCATCGGCGACGCGAACCTCTCCGAGATCTCGACCTACCTGAAACTGGGCACGACCGCCCTGGTCCTGTCCATGATCGAGGACGGCTTCATCGCCGTCGACCTGGCCGTGGACCAGCCCGTCCGCACCCTGCACCAGGTCTCGCACGACCCGTCCCTGAAGCGCCTGGTCACCCTCCGCAGCGGCCGCACACTCACCGCGGTCCAGCTCCAGATGGAGTACTACGAGCTGGCCCGCAAGTACGTGGAGGAACGCTACGGCGCGGACGCCGACGACCAGACCAAGGACGTCCTCGGCCGCTGGGAGGACACCCTCAACCGGCTCGAGAACGACCCGATGAGCCTGGCCGGCGAACTGGACTGGGTCGCCAAGCGGGAACTCATGGAGGGCTACCGGCGCCGCGACGACCTCGACTGGGACGCCGCCCGGCTCCACCTCGTCGACCTCCAGTACGCCGACGTACGGCCCGACAAGGGCCTCTACAACCGCCTGGTCGACCGCGGCCGCATCAAGCGGCTCCTGGACGAGAACGAGATCGAGCGGGCCCGCACGAAGCCGCCGGAGGACACCCGCGCCTACTTCCGCGGACGCTGCCTGGAGCAGTACGCGGACGACGTCGCGGCGGCCTCCTGGGACTCCGTGATCTTCGATCTGCCGGGACGCGACTCCCTCCAGCGGGTGCCAACCCTGGAACCGCTTCGCGGAACGCGTAATCACGTCAAGGAGCTCCTGGACCGCTGCCGTACCGCGGAGGACCTGGTCAGGGTCCTCACCGGCGGGTGAGCGGACGGAACGGGTACACGAACGAGACCGCCGGACGGGGTGGAAACCCACCCCGGCCGGGAACCATCGAGATGGCCCCCGTTCGTTGGAGAAACGCGGGGCCGATGTCGGACCCGGCTTGTAGGGTCTGATCTTGACCGAGCAACTGTGTCGGGCGAACCGAGCGGGGTGAGGGTTATGGCGACCAAGGACACCGGCGGCGGACAGCAGAAGGCCACCCGGTCCAACGAGGAGGTCGAGGAGCAGGCGCAGGACGCGCAGGCCTCCGAGGACCTCAAGGAACGCCAGGAGAAGCTGAACGACGACGTGGACTCCGTCCTGGACGAGATCGACGATGTGCTCGAGGAGAACGCAGAGGATTTCGTACGCTCGTTCGTTCAGAAGGGCGGCGAGTAGCCTTCGGAATGAAGGCTACAACGGGGGTTCACTTGTCGATCGAAGAATCTGGTAGGCGTTGCTCGCGGTGCAAGGACCATAAGCCGCGGGCAGCGTTCGCACGGAACAAGGCGATGCGTGACGGGCTGCAGGCCTACTGCCGGGAATGTGCTGCGGCCTGTCACCAAGAACGCCAGGTGACCAAAGGGCGCAACGTCCGCCCGCGAGTGGAGGTGCCCGAGGGGCATAAGCTCTGCCGGACGTGCGGGGACATCAAACCCCACAGCGAGTGGACCCGGAACCGCACAGCTTCAGACGGTCTGGCGACGCTCTGCAAGTCCTGCAAAGCGGCGCAGGGGCGAGCAGGCCATCTGAAGCGTCAGTACGGCATCACCGAAGCAGAACGCGATGCCCTGATCGCAAGTCAAGGCGGCGTCTGCTGCATATGTCTTGCCGCTCCCGCCGCACATGTGGATCACTGCCACGAGACGGGTAGGGTCCGTGGCGTACTGTGCTTCAGCTGTAACGCAGCCCTGGGGCAGTTCAAGGATCGGCCCGATGCCATAAGGCGGGCTGCAGCTTACGTGGAAGGAAACGCGTGGAAGCCAACACTCGTAGCACCGGGCGTCTACCAGCTGCCTTCCTGACGCCTGGGTCCTCCTCCTTCATGGACTTCCTCGGCGAGCACCAGCCGGAGATGCTCCCGGGCAACCGGCAGCTGCCCCCGGTGCAGGGTGTCGTCGAGGCGCCGCACGGCACGACGATCGTGGCGGTGACGTTCCCCGGCGGCGTGGTCCTCGCCGGTGACCGGCGGGCCACGATGGGCAACATGATCGCCCAGCGGGACATCGAGAAGGTCTTCCCGGCCGACGAGTACTCGGCGGTGGGCATCGCCGGTACGGCGGGTCTGGCCGTGGAGATGGTGAAGCTGTTCCAGCTGGAGCTGGAGCACTTCGAGAAGGTCGAGGGCGCGCAGCTGTCCCTGGAGGGCAAGGCGAACCGCCTGTCGACGATGATCCGGTCCAACCTGGGCATGGCGATGCAGGGCCTGGCCGTGGTGCCGCTCTTCGCCGGGTACGACGTGGATCGCGGCCGTGGGCGGATCTTCTCGTACGACGTGACGGGCGGGCGGTCGGAGGAGCAGAGCTACGCGACCACGGGGTCGGGGTCGATCTTCGCCCGTGGTGCGATGAAGAAGCTCTTCCGTGAGGACCTGACCGAGGAGCAGGCCACGACGCTCGTGGTGCAGGCGCTCTACGACGCGGCGGACGACGACTCGGCGACCGGTGGTCCCGATGTCGCGCGCCGGATCTACCCGATCATCACTGTGATCACCGAGGACGGCTTCCGCCGGCTGGGTGAGGACGAGGCTTCGGCGCTCGCCCGCTCGGTGCTGGAGCGGCGGCTGGAGCAGCCCGACGGTCCGCGGGCCGCGTTGCTGTAGCGGGCGCGGTCGGTCGTGTTGTCAGGTGGTTCAGTGACTTCTCCAGAAAGGGACGGATAACCGGTGTCGACGCCGTTCTATGTCTCACCCCAGCAGGCGATGGCGGACCGGGCGGAGTACGCCCGCAAGGGCATCGCGCGTGGCCGCAGCCTGGTCGTGCTGCAGTATGCCGACGGCATCGTGTTCGTCGGTGAGAACCCGTCCCGTGCGCTGCACAAGTTCAGCGAGATCTACGACCGGATCGGCTTCGCGGCCGCCGGCAAGTACAACGAGTACGAGAATCTGCGGATCGGCGGGGTGCGCTACGCCGACCTGCGTGGTTACACCTATGACCGGGACGACGTGACGGCTCGCGGTCTGGCCAACGTCTACGCGCAGACGCTGGGCACGATCTTCTCCAGTCAGGCGGAGAAGCCGTACGAGGTGGAGCTGGTCGTCGCCGAGGTCGGTGAGAGTGCCGACGGGGACCAGATCTACCGGTTGCCGCACGACGGCTCGATCGTGGACGAGCACGGTTCGGTCGCGGTCGGGGGCAACGCCGAGCAGATCAGCGGGTTCCTGGATCAGCGGCACCGTGACGACATGACGCTGGCCGAGGCGCTGAAGCTGGCGGTGCAGGCCCTGTCCCGGGACACCAACGGCAGTGAACGGGAGATTCCGGCGGAGCGGCTGGAGGTCGCGGTGCTGGACCGTACGCGGCCGCAGAAGCGGAAGTTCAAGCGGATCGTGGGGGCTCAGCTGTCGCGCCTGCTGGACTCGGGCGCGGGAGCCGGGGCCGGGGCCGGCGGCGATGCTGAAGACCTGGCCCTGCCGGACGAGGACGAGGGCGACAAGTAGCGGGGAGCCGCTGCGCGAGAGCCTTCGAGCGGCGCCGGGTGCCATGTGCCCCGGCGCCGCTCAGGTTTGTGCAGGCGGTGCCGTGGAGCCACGTACGACCAGGTGCACCGGGATGTCGCCCTCCTCGGGGATCTGTCCCTCCATGACGGCGAGCAGGGCCCGCATCCCGCGTTCGCCGAAGAGTTCGGCGTCGAGACGTACGGTCGTCAGCTCGGGGTCGATGGCGGTGGCGAGGCCGAGGTCGTCGAGGCCGGTGACGGACAGGTCGTCCGGGACGCGCAGCCCTGCCCGCCTCGCCGCCTTGTATGCGCCGGCCGCGAGTTTGTCGTCGTCGCAGACGAGTGCGGTGGGCCGGGGTCCGGGAGCGGCGAGGGCGGCCTCGGTGGCGGTCAGGGCGCCTTCGATGGAGATGGGGGCGCGGGCGGTGCGCAGGTCGGTGCCGGGCGTGTTCGCCAGGCGTGCGGCCAGTTCGCGGGCGCGGATCTCGAAGGTCCACGACGGTACGTCGGCGGCGAGGTGCAGGAAGCGGCGGTGGCCGAGGTCCAGGAGGTGTTCGGCGACCTGGCGGATGCCGTCGGTGATGTCGAGGTTGACGGTGGCGGCGCCGAGGCTGCCTTCGGGGTCGCTGTCGAGCATGACGAGGGGGAGCTGGTCGCCCCGGATGGCGGTGAGTGCGTCGGCGGCCATGGAGGAGGCGATGACGCCGTCGAGGGCGGCCTGGGCGGAGGCGAAGGGGTCTCTGGCGGGGCCGACGCCTTCGGGGGAGGGGTAGAGGACGACTCCGAAGCCGTGTTCGGCGGCGACTCGTGCGGCGCCGGTGTAGACCTCCGCGAAGAATTCCGTGGTGAGTGCGGGGACGACCAGCAGGACCGTGCGGGTGCGGCCGAGGCGGAGGTTGCGGGCGGCTAGGTTGGGGCGGTAGCCGAGCCGGTGTGCGGCGTCGCGGACGCGCTGTGCGGTGGGTTCCGAGACCCGGCCGCGCCATTTGCCGCCGAGGACGAGGGAGACGGCGGCCTGGGAGACGCCCGCGGCCTGGGCGACGTCGCGGCTGGTGGGACGGGTGCTGCCTGGTGCCACCGTTCGGCCTGCGCTTTCGTCTGGTCGTCTGGACTCGCGAACAGCCGCCATGGTACGTATGACCGGACACGTTATACGTAAAACCTCGTGGGGCTCGTTCGGAAGGGGCTGTCGTGGTCGCCGGGTACCTGGACATTCTTCGGGCGCGGCACGCCGTCCGGCTGCTCGTCGGCACGCTCGTGGGGCGGCTGCCCAACGCGACGGCGGCGATCGCGGTCGTGCTCTTCGTGCGCGCGGAGGGCGGTTCTTACAGCCTCGCGGGCGCGCTGGCCGCGGTGTACGGCGTCGCCAACGCGGTGGGCCAGCCCGTGCTGGGGCGGCTGGTGGACCTGCACGGGCAGCCGCGGGTGCAGTTGCCGGCCGCGCTGCTGTCGGCGCTGGCCATGGGCGTCTTCGCCTTCGCCGGTACCGGGCAGGTCGCCGTCGCGTACCTCGCCGTGGGGGCGGCCGGGCTGTTCACGCCGCCGCTGGAGGGCGGTCTGCGGGCGTTGTGGCCCAGCGTGCTGCGCAAGGAGGACCAGGTGCACACGGCGTACGCGATGGACGCCGTGGCCCAGGAGGTCATGTTCACGGTCGGGCCGTTGCTGGTGACGGTGTGCGTGTCGCTGTGGTCGCCGCAGGTGGCGCTGCTCGTGCTGAACGCGGTGGGTGTGCTCGGGGCGCTGTCCGTGGTGGTGTCGCCGCCTTCGCGGGCGTGGCGGTCGGCGCCGCGCGAGGCGCACTGGCTGGGTGCCCTGCGTTCGTCGGGGCTGCTGGCGCTGCTGGGTGCCTTCCTGTTCATCGGGATGGCGCTCGGGTCGATCACGGTGGCGTCCGTGCCGTACGCGGATGAGCACGGGGGTGACGCCGTCTACGGCTGGCTGATGGCCGCGCTGGGGTTCGGCGCGCTGGTGGGCGGGGCCGTGTACGGGGCGCGGCGGTGGAGCGGTGATCCGGCGCTGCGGCTGCGGCTGCTGGTGGCTCTGCTGGCGGTGTGTTACCTGCCGTTGACGCTGATGCCGGGTGTGGTGGCCATGGTGCTGCTCACGGTGGTCGCGGGTGTGTTCCTGGCGCCGTGCATCGCCTGTGCGTTCGTCCTCGTCGACGTGCACGCGCCGCGGGGCACGGTGACGGAGGCGTTCTCGTGGCTGGTGACGACCTTCACGGTGGGTGCCTCGGTGGGGACGGGCCTGGCGGGACCGGTGGTGGAGCACGGCGGGGCGCTTTGGGGGTTCGCGGTGCCCGCGGCGGCCGGCGGTGTGTCGCTGCTCGTGCTCCTGTGCACCGGGCGGGTCCTCGCAGCTCCCGTGCGGGCGGCGGTGGTTGCGGCTTCATCGGAAAATGATCCAAACCGTGCCGTCGAACCCCGTTTCAGTTCGGGTCATCAGGCGTAATGTTCAGTCATGGACCGCCGCATTTTCGGGCTGGAGAACGAGTACGGCGTCACGTGCACGTTCAGGGGACAGCGCCGCCTGTCGCCTGACGAGGTGGCGCGGTACCTCTTCCGCCGTGTCGTGTCATGGGGCCGCAGCAGCAATGTCTTTCTGCGCAACGGGGCCCGCCTCTATCTCGACGTGGGATCGCATCCGGAATACGCCACACCCGAATGCGACAACGTGATCGAGCTCGTCACCCACGACAAGGCGGGCGAGCGCATTCTCGAGGGACTCCTGGTGGACGCCGAACGACGCCTGCACGAGGAGGGAATCGCGGGCGACGTCTACCTCTTCAAGAACAACACCGACTCCGCGGGCAACTCCTACGGCTGTCACGAGAATTACCTCGTGGCCCGGCACGGGGAGTTCTCGCGGCTCGCGGACATCCTCATCCCGTTCCTGGTGACGAGGCAGTTGCTGTGCGGCGCGGGCAAGGTGCTGCAGACGCCGCGTGGTGCCGTGTACTGCGTCAGCCAGCGGGCCGAGCACATCTGGGAGGGCGTCTCCTCGGCGACGACGCGGTCCCGGCCCATCATCAACACCCGCGACGAGCCGCACGCCGACGCCGAGCGCTACCGGCGCCTGCACGTCATCGTCGGCGACTCCAACATGTCCGAGACGACGATGCTGCTGAAGGTCGGCGCCACCGACCTGGTGCTGCGCATGATCGAGGCGGGCACCGTGATGCGCGACCTCACCCTGGAGAACCCGATCCGGGCGATCCGCGAGGTCAGCCACGACATCACCGGACGCCGCAAGGTGCGCCTGGCCAGCGGCCGGGAGGCGTCCGCCCTGGAGGTGCAGCGGGAGTACTACGAGAAGGCCGTGGACTTCTGCGAGCGCCGAGGCATCCGCACGGGCACGGTGGAGCGGGTGCTGGAGCTGTGGGGCCGCACCCTGGAGGCGATCGAGACCGAGGACCTCGACCGCATCGACACCGAGATCGACTGGGTCATGAAGTACAAGCTGCTGGAGCGGTACCGGGCCAAGCACAACATGACCATGTCGCATCCGCGGGTCGCGCAGATAGACCTCGCCTACCACGACATCCACCGCCGTCGTGGTCTCTACTACCTGCTGGAGAAGAAGGGCCAGGCCGCCCGGGTCGCCAACGACCTGAAGATCTTCGAGGGCAAGTCGGTGCCGCCGCAGACCACTCGGGCGCGGCTGCGCGGTGACTTCATCCGGCGTGCTCAGGAGCAGCGCCGGGACTTCACCGTCGACTGGGTCCACCTGAAGCTCAACGACCAGGCGC
The DNA here is from genome assembly GCF_028473745.1 of Streptomyces sp. M92. Classification (NCBI taxonomy): domain Bacteria; kingdom Bacillati; phylum Actinomycetota; class Actinomycetes; order Kitasatosporales; family Streptomycetaceae; genus Streptomyces; species Streptomyces sp. M92. The sequence continues at coordinate 7,101,530 of NZ_CP101137.1, read as the reverse complement.
AGCGCACGGTGTTGTGCAAGGACCCGTTCCGTTCGGTGGACGACCGGGTGGAGAAGCTGATCGCCGGGATGTGAGCCCGGCGGAAGGGTGAGACGGATGTTTCCCCCGTGAAAGGGCGGAACGTCACAGGGGCACCGTACGTTAGCCGTACGGTGCCCTTCTCACGCCGTAGAGTTGCGCGCACGCCATTCATGACATGAACACCGACCGACACCGATACGAGGCCCCCACCGTGCGCCGACGCTCACTCCTCATCGCCGTCCCCGCAGGACTGGTCACGCTCGCCGCCTGCGGCGACGAAGACTCCGGATCGAGCAGCGCGGGCGACAGCGCGACGCCGGAGGCGTCGGGCACGTCGGCGCCGCCGGCCCCGAAGATCGTCGACGGCCCGCTGCCGCCGATCACCGCGGGGACGAAGTTCGACGAGAAGCCGACCGTCGCCAAGGGCAGCGGGGATCCCTCCAAGGACCTCGCGGTGAAGACGGTCATCGCCGGCGGCGGCAAGGCCGTCGCGGAGAACGACTTCGTGTCGGCGAACTACCTGGGCCAGGTGTGGACGAGCGCCAAGGTCTTCGACAACTCCTACGACCGCAAGACCCCCCTGATCATCCAGCTCTCCCAGGGCAGCATCATCGACGGCTGGCGGTACGCGCTGGCCGGCAAGAAGACCGGCAGCCGCGTCCAGTTCTCCGTGCCCCCGGCCTACGGGTACGGCGAGCAGGGCAACGAGCAGGCGGGCATCAAGGGCGACGACACGCTGGTCTTCGTCGTGGACGTGCAGGACACGTTCAACGCCAAGAGCTCCGCAAAGGGCAAGGAGGCCGCCCAGGACGACGCCGCACTGCCCAAGGTCGGCACCAACACCGACGGCAAGGCGCCCTCCATCGAGGTGCCGAAGGCCGACGCGCCGAAGAAGCTCGTCGCCGAGTACGTCCTGGAGGGCGACGGCGCGGAGGTGGGCGCCCAGGACAGCGTGCTCGTGCAGTACAAGGGCGTGGTCTGGGACGGCGGCAAGGAGTTCGACTCGACGTACGGCCGGAAGGAGCTGACGTCGTTCTCGCTCCAGCAGGTCGTCAAGGGCTGGGCGCAGGGCCTGACCGGCAAGAAGGTCGGCAGCCGCGTCCTCGTCGTCATCCCGCCGGACCTGGGCTACGGCGACAACCCGCCGCAGGGCAGCGGCATCGAGAAGGACTCCACGCTGGTGTTCTCCGTGGACATCCTCGCGAAGATGTGACGCCCGGGGATGTAAGACTTGGGGACGTTGCCTTTCCGCAGACAAGCAGGAGCTGAACACGTGAGCATCGACAAGCCCGAGGTCGACTTCCCGGGCGGCGAGCCCCCGGCGGACCTCGAGATCAAGGACATCTGGGAGGGCGACGGCCCGGTTGCCGAGGCCGGTCAGACCGTGACCGTCCACTACGTGGGCGTGACCTTCAGCACGGGCGAGGAGTTCGACGCCAGCTGGAACCGCGGTGCGCCGTTCCGCTTCCCGCTCGGTGGCGGCCGTGTCATCAAGGGCTGGGACCAGGGTGTGCAGGGCATGAAGGTCGGCGGCCGTCGCCAGCTGACCATCCCGGCCCACCTCGCCTACGGGAACCAGAGCCCGACCCCGGCGATCCCGCCCGGCTCCACGCTGATCTTCGTGGTCGATCTGCTCGGAGTCTGACCGAAGTCCGAGCGGACAACGATCAGAGCCGGTCACCTGGGGTCCATGCCTGTCCGGGCATGGGCCCTCGGCTTTTGCGGGGCCGCCGCGGGGCGGTACGGTCATCCGTCGTAAGCACCATAGGGAGAAGGGCGTCGATGGCCATTGCCAAGGCCGAGCGGCTGATGAACCTGGCGCTGTGTCTGCTGGGGACGCGGCGGCCACTCAGCAAGCGTGAGCTGCGCCAGTCCATCGAGGCCTACCTGGAGGCGGGCTCCGACGACTCCTTCAACCGCATGTTCGAGCGGGACAAGGACGATCTCAGGGAGCTCGGCCTGGTCATCGAGACCGTGGAGAGCCTCGACGGAGAGGTCGGCTACCTGGCCCGCCGCGACAGCAACCGTCTGCCGCCCATCACCCTGGACGCCGAGGAGGCCGCCGCGCTGGGACTCGCCGCCAAGGTGTGGCAGCAGGCCCGGCTCGCCGGTGCCGCCAGCGGCGCCCTGCAGAAGCTGCGCGCGGCCGGACTGCCCGAGGACGTCGACCCGTACGAGGCGCACAGCGCGCTGGAGCCCCGTATCCCGGTGCACGAGGCGGCCTTCGAGCCGCTGATGCTGGCCTGCCGCGACCGCCGGCCGGTCGTCTTCGACTACCGCAAGGCCAACGCCGCCCAGCCCGAGGCCCGGCACGTGGAGCCGTGGGCGCTGGAGTGCTGGCGCGGCCACTGGTACCTGGCCGGCTTCGACCGGGACCGCGGGGCGGAGCGGGTCTTCAGGCTGTCCCGGATCACGGGCAAGGTGCGCTCGCGCGGGGCGCGGTTCACCGCGCCCGTGCCCGACGTCGTCACCGTCCGCGAGACGGTCGCGAGCTGGGCGGGGGAGACCGCGGACCGTTCCGCGCTGATCCGGCTGCGCACGGGCGCCGGCTACCCCCTTCGGGCGAAGGCGACCGTGGTGCGGGAACTCGGTGACGGCTGGGACGAGTTGCAGATTCCGTACGGGCACGGTCTGGACGCCTGGCTGGTGGAGTTCGGGCCGGACGTGGTGGTGCTGGAGCCGGCGGAGCTGCGCGCGGACGTGGTGGACCGGCTGCGTGCCGTGGCCAAGGGCTGAGGGGGAGCGGACAACACAGTGGCAGGCAAACCGGTCAGGCCCGTGAACGCCATCGACCAGACCCGGCGGATGCTGTCCTTGGTGACGTATCTGCGCGAGCGCCCCGGCGCCAGGGTCGAGGACGTGGCGCGCGCCTTCGGCATCACCGAGGACGAGCTGGTCTCCGACCTCGACGTGCTGCCGATGTGCGGCACCAGCTTCCGGGGCGGCGACCTCCTCGACATCGACACCGACGGCGAGCGCATCTGGTGGCACAATCCGGCCGCCCTGGGCGCGGACGCCGCCGAGCCGCTGCGGCTGGCCGCCGACGAGGCGACCGCGCTGCTGGTGGCCGCCCGGGCCGTGGCGACCCTGCCGGGGCTGCGGGAGAGCGACCGGCAGGCGCTGCTGCGGGCCACCGCCAAGGTGGAGACCTCGGCCGGCGAGGCCGCGGGCGCCAGCTCGCGGCTGTCCGTCACCTTCGAGTCCGAGGGCGGTGTCTTCGCCGACGTCGACCGGGCGATCTCCGAGCGCCGCCGCCTGTGGATCCGCTACTACTCGCCGGCCCGCGACGAGGTCACCGAACGCGAGATCGACCCCATCCGCCTGGTCAGCGTCGGCCACACCTACGTGGAGGCCTGGTGCCGCCGCTCCGAGGCGCGGCGCACCTTCCGGCTCGACCGGGTCGCCGAGATCCGCATCCTGGACGAGCCGTCCGCGCCGCCCGAGGTGGAGCTGCGGGACCTGTCGGAGGGGCTGGTGCAGCCCGCCGCCGAGGACCCCGAGGTCGTGATCGAGGTCGGCCCCGGCGGACGCTGGGTCGCCGAGTACTACCCGCACGACAGCGCCGATGAACTCCCCGACGGCGGACTGCGTATCACCCTGCGCACGCCCGACCCGGCCTCGCTGCGGCGGCTGGCACTGCGGCTGGGACGCGACGGCCGGATCGTCTCGCCGCCGGAGCTCGCCGGCAGCGCCCGGCAGGCGGCCCGCGAGGCGCTGGCGGCGTACGACGGGATCGAGGCGGCCGGGATGCCCGGCGGCACGGGCGAGGGACGGCACGAGCGCGAGGGGCGGGAGCGAGAACTGTGAGCGACTCCGTGGGGCCGGGTGCGGCGGGCATGACGGCGGCGACCGCGTTCGCCGGCATGAGACGCGTCCCGCCGGTCGTGTTCAAGGCCGGCTGCCCGGACTGCCGCGGCCGGTTCGAACTCGCCGCGAGCGCCCTGCGCCTGGCGATCGGCGCCACGAGCCGCACCACGTTCTACTCGTTCACGTGCCCCGAGTGCGGCTCCGCCGTTCGCAAGCCGGCGGGGGAGCGGGTCGTGGAGCTGCTCACGGGCGGCGGGGTCAGGACCCTCCGGCTGCACTCCACGGTCTAGGCTCGACGTCATGTTCTGGCCGATGTTCGCGGTTGCCGTGGGTTTTGTGTCTCTCGCCGTCCTCGCGGTGCTCGCCGTGAAGGTGTTCGTGGAGGCCCAGCGCCTGGGGCGGCAGGTGACGGACTCGGCCCACCGCATCAGCCGGGCCGCGGAGGACCTGGAACGCGCGACCGAGAGCGCCACCCGCGCCGTGGACGCGCTGTGACCCGCGTCCCGGGGCACTTCGCCCTGTCACGTCACAGGTCGCTGAAGGTACGCTGCTCGTCGCGGACCGGAAAACGAGGCCCGGCCGCGGACGGGAGTACGCACGGGGATTGCCTCACGTTCACCCCTGAGCGTTACGATCGCTGCACAAGACGATCGATCGGACGTGTGTCCGACCGGTCGGACAGCACCCCCACCCAGCCGCCTCGGTGAGAAGGTAAAGACTTATGTTCGGAAGGCTCGGCGCCCCCGAGATCATTCTCATCCTCGTCGTCATCATCCTGCTGTTCGGCGCGAAGAAGCTTCCGGACATGGCGCGCTCGCTGGGCAAGTCCGCCCGCATCCTCAAGAGCGAGGCCAAGGCGATGAAGAGCGAGAGCAAGTCCGACGACTCCGCTCCGGCCGATCCGCCGGGCCCCGAGCAGTCCGCGGCGAAGCGCACCATCCAGGCCGCCCCCGGCGACGTGACCAGCTCCCGGCCGGTCACCGAGCCGACGGACACGACCAAGCGCTGACGCAGGGCCGGTGACCTCCGGCCCGCCGCACGAGATGGGAACGTGGGTTGCTGAAGTCTGCCCGCAACAAGGAGAGGGACCCCGAGGGGCGGATGCCTCTCGCGGAGCACCTTCGTGAGCTCCGCAACCGGCTCGCGAAGTCCCTGCTGGCCATCGTCGCCGTCACGATCGTCGCCGCCTTCTTCTACGAGGAGATCATCAACGTCCTCACGGAGCCGATCCTCGAGTCGATCGGCTGCGAGAAGTCGTTCGCGGAGCTGGCCCGGTCGGAGGCCGGCTCGGAGCCGTGCGCGCAGATCACCCTCAACGGTCTGCTCGGTCCCTTCACCCTGGCCCTGAAGGTGTCCCTGACGGCCGGCATCGTGCTGGCCTCCCCGGTCTGGCTCTACCAGCTGTGGGCGTTCGTCGCCCCGGGCCTGCACAAGAGCGAGAAGAAGTACGCCTACGCGTTCGTCGCCACCGGCGCGCCGCTCTTCCTCATCGGTGCCTACTTCGCCTACGCGGTGCTGCCCACCTCGGCGAAGGTGCTGATCGAGTTCACGCCGAGCAACGTCGACAACCTGCTGCCGCTGGACGAGCTGCTCGACCTCGTCACCCGCATGGTGATCGTCTTCGGCCTCTCCTTCGAACTGCCCCTGCTGCTGGTCATGCTCAACCTCACCGGAGTGCTGACCGGCAAGCGGATGCTCGGCTGGTGGCGTGCCATGATCATGGGCATCACGCTGTTCGCGGCGATCGCCACGCCGAGCACCGACCCCTTGACGATGGTCATGCTGGCCGGGCCGATCTGGGTGCTGTACTTCGCCGCGGTCTCCATCTCCCTGCTGAACGACCGCCGCAGGAGCCGTCGCGAGGCCCTCGAGCCCGACGACGACGAGGCGTCCGAGCTGGACCTCACGCCCGAGGACATCGGCGAGATCGAGCCCGTGACCACCGCCCGCGCCCTGCCCGAGCAGGCCACGAAGGACCGGGTCAACGGCTACGACGACGTGACCTGAGGCACACCGGGGCGGTGACGGCACACGCGTCGCCGCCCCCGGGAGGGGCCGCACGGAGCCGATCCCGATAATGATCGTCCTGTTGTCAGTGCGGCCCGGTACGCTCGAAAGCACGATGACAGAGGATCTCTCCCCGGCCGAGCGGTATGCGGCAGCGCGGCGACGCGCTGTCGAGCAGGCCACCGCGCTCGCCTCGTTCCGCGAGATGTACGACTTCGGCCTCGACCCCTTCCAGATCGAGGCCTGCCAGGCACTCGAGACCGGCAAGGGCGTGCTGGTGGCCGCGCCCACCGGTTCGGGCAAGACGATCGTCGGCGAGTTCGCCGTCCACCTCGCCCTCCAGCAGGGCAAGAAGTGCTTCTACACGACGCCCATCAAGGCGCTGTCGAACCAGAAGTACGCCGACCTGTGCCGCCGCTACGGCGCGGACAAGGTGGGCCTGCTCACCGGCGACAACAGCGTGAACTCCGACGCCCCGGTGGTCGTGATGACCACCGAGGTGCTGCGGAACATGCTGTACGCGGGCTCGCAGACCCTCCTGGGCCTCGGGTACGTGGTCATGGACGAGGTGCACTACCTCTCCGACCGCTTCCGCGGCGCCGTCTGGGAGGAAGTGATCATCCACCTCCCCGAGTCCGTGACCCTGGTGTCACTCTCGGCCACCGTGTCCAACGCGGAGGAGTTCGGCGACTGGCTCGACACCGTGCGCGGCGACACCCAGGTGATCGTCTCCGAGCACCGGCCCGTGCCGCTGTTCCAGCACGTGCTGGCCGGGCGCCGGATGTACGACCTGTTCGAGGAGGGCGAGGGTCACAAGAGGGCCGTCAACCCGGACCTGACGCGCATGGCCCGCCTGGAGGCCAGCCGCCCCTCGTACCAGGACCGGCGGCGCGGCCGGCACATGCGGGAGGCCGACCGCGAGCGGGAGCGCAGACAGCGCTCGCGCATGTGGACGCCCGGCCGGCCCGAGGTCATAGAGCGGCTCGACGCCGAGGGACTGCTGCCCGCGATCACCTTCATCTTCAGCCGGGCCGCCTGCGAGGCCGCCGTGCAGCAGTGCCTGTACGCCGGGCTGCGGCTCAACGACGAGGAGGCGCGGCACAAGGTCCGCGCCCTGGTCGAGGAGCGCACCGCCTCCATCCCCACCGAGGACCTGCACGTCCTCGGGTACTACGAGTGGCTGGAGGGCCTGGAGCGGGGCATCGCCGCCCACCACGCGGGCATGCTGCCGACCTTCAAGGAGGTCGTCGAGGAGCTCTTCGTCCGCGGGCTGGTCAAGGCCGTCTTCGCCACCGAGACCCTCGCCCTCGGCATCAACATGCCCGCCCGCTCGGTGGTGCTGGAGAAGCTCGTCAAGTGGAACGGCGAGCAGCACGCCGACATCACCCCCGGCGAGTACACCCAGCTCACCGGCCGGGCCGGCCGGCGCGGCATCGACGTCGAGGGCCACGCGGTGGTGCTGTGGCAGCGCGGCATGAACCCCGAACACCTCGCGGGGCTCGCCGGCACCCGGACGTACCCGCTGCGCTCCAGCTTCCGGCCGTCGTACAACATGGCGGTCAACCTGGTCGAGCAGTTCGGCCGGCACCGCTCGCGGGAGCTGCTGGAGACCTCCTTCGCGCAGTTCCAGGCGGACAAGTCGGTCGTCGGCATCTCCCGGCAGGTGCAGCGCAACGAGGAGGGGCTGGAGGGCTACAAGGCCTCCATGACCTGCCACCTCGGGGACTTCGAGGAGTACGCGCGGCTGCGCCGCGAGCTGAAGGACCGGGAGAACGAACTGGCCCGGCAGGGCGCCAACCAGCGGCGCGCCGAGGCCGCCGTGGCGCTGGAGAAGCTGAAGCCGGGCGACGTCATCCACGTGCCGACCGGCAAGTACGCGGGCCTCGCCCTGGTGCTGGACCCGGGCCTGCCCGCCGGGCGGTCCAACGGCCACCGCGGCTTCGAGCACCACGACGGGCCCCGCCCGCTGGTGCTCACCGCCGAGCGGCAGGTCAAGCGGCTCGCGTCGATGGACTTCCCGGTGCCGGTCGAGGCCCTGGAGCGGATGCGCATCCCGAAGTCCTTCAACCCGCGCTCGCCCCAGTCCCGCCGCGACCTCGCCTCCGCGCTGCGGACCAAGGCCGGGCACATCCCGCCGGAGCGGGCCCGCAAGAAGCGCGCCCAGGCCGCCGACGACCGGGAGATCGCCCGGCTGCGCAAGGCGCTGCGCGCGCACCCCTGCCACGGCTGCGAGGACCGCGAGGACCACGCCCGCTGGGCCGAGCGCTACCACCGGCTGCTGCGCGACACCTCGCAGCTGGAGCGGCGCATCGAGGGCCGGACGAACACCATCGCCCGCACCTTCGACCGGATCGTGGCGCTGCTGACGGAGATGGACTACCTGCGCGGCGACGAGGTCACCGAGCACGGCAAGCGCCTCGCGCGGCTCTACGGCGAGCTGGACCTGCTGGCCAGCGAGTGCCTGCGCGAGGGCGTCTGGGAGGGCCTGTCCCCGGCCGAGCTCGCCGCCTGCGTCTCGGCGCTGGTCTACGAGTCCCGGGTCGCCGACGACGCGATGGCCCCCAAGGTGCCCTCGGGCAAGGCCAAGGCCGCGCTCGGCGAGACCGTCCGCATCTGGGGCCGGCTCGACGCCCTGGAGGAGGAGTTCCGGATCCGCCAGACCGAGGGCGTCGGCCAGCGCGAGCCCGACCTCGGCTTCGCCTGGGCCGCGTACATGTGGGCCTCCGGCAAGGGCCTCGACGAGGTGCTGCGCGAGGCGGAGATGCCGGCCGGCGACTTCGTGCGCTGGTGCAAGCAGGTCATCGACGTCCTCGGCCAGGTCGCGGCCGCCGCGCCGGGGGAGGGGTCGACGGTCCCGAAGAACGCGCGCAAGGCGGTCGACGGGCTGCTGCGCGGAGTGGTCGCCTACTCGTCGGTGGGCTAGCCCACGCGGTCAGGAAGGCCCGGCGGTTCCACCGCCGGGCCTTCCTGCTGCGTGGGTTTCGAACGCCCGCATGCAATTACCGCTTGTGTTCGAACGATTCCACTGCGTGCAAATGTGTCCGAGGTTACTCCAGCCCCCGCGCCCGTTTCAGGCGCTTGCTGAATATGACACGGCGATGATCCGCTCGGACTAAGCTCGCCCGCAGCGCACCGAGTTGAGGTGAAATCGCGCGTTTGTTCCTAACGCGCCGAAGATCCCGACAACTCCCAGAGATACCCCACCGCAAGCTCCCCCATCCCCGCCGATTCGTTTTCAGAGGGCCTACATGGTGAGTGTTGATTCCCCTCCAGGGCGCCGCGAACTTCCCTACGCGCGCACGCTGTTGCTGCCGGCCATACTGATGGCCGCGGCCACCGGGGCCGCCGTCGCCCTCGTGACGGAACCGGCCCGGCTCGCCGTCGGCCTGTGCGGCGCCCTCGCCACCCTGCTGGTGAGCCTCGCGGGCGCCGAAGTGGTGCGCCGCGGCCGTGAGATGCGGGTGATGCGCGAAGAGCACGCCCGCAGCAGCGCGTATCTGGAACGCCGGGCCGCGAGCCACTACGACGAGATGGTCCGGCTCGGCGGCGAAGTCATCCCCAACGCGCTGGACTTCATGCGCCGGGGCCACACGCCCGCCGAGGTGATGCGCCGCATCGGTGAGCTGGACCCCTCCTACGCCGAACTCGGCGAGCCCCAGCGCAAGCTGATCCGCATGGTCTGCCAGATGGTCGACCACGAGGACTCCATGCGGGAGTCCGCCGAGCGCTCCTTCGTCGACATCGCCCGCCGCGTCCAGGCCATCGTCCACCAGCAGAACAAGGAACTCCGCGAGATGGAGGAGGACCACGGGCGCAACCCCGAGGTCTTCGACGACCTGCTGCGCATCGACCACGGCACCGCGCTGATCGGCCGCCTCGCCGACTCGATCTCCGTCATCGGTGGCGGCCGCCCCGGACGGCAGTGGCCCGAACCGGTCGCCCTCTACAGCGTGCTGCGCGGCGCGATGTCCCGCATCCTGCAGTACGGCCGGATCAACCTGGCCTCCATCGCCAAGGTCAACATCAAGGGAACCGCCGTCGAGCCGGTCATCCACGCCGCGGCGGAACTCCTCGACAACGCCACCCGCTACTCGCCGCCCGGCGCCAAGGTGCACGTCACCGCGACCGAGGTGCAGAGCGGCGTCTGCATCGAGATCGAGGACGCCGGCGTCAGCCTCAGCGAGGAGTCCCGCGCCCGCATCGAGGGCCTGCTGGAGGACGCCAAGCGCGGCACCGACGTGCAGGACCTCGCCCAGCACCCGCGCCTGGGCCTGTCCGTGGTCGGCCGGCTGTGCACCCAGTTCGGCATGGACGTCGCGCTGCGCGCCTCGGCGTACGGCGGGGTCCGGGCCATCCTCATCGTGCCCAGCAAGATGATGACCACCGAGCCCGGCGTCGGCCTCGCCCACGGCATCGGCGCCACCTCCATCCCCACCCCGGGCCCGGACGCCCTCCCCGGCCCCGAGCGCAAGCCCAAGAAGCGCCGCCCCACCAGCCCCCGCATCCCGGCGGGCGTCTCCTTCGAGGACGACGTGCCGGAGGTCACCGAGTGGACGGCGGGCGGCCTCCCGCAGCGCCGCAGCCGGGTCAAGATGCCGCTCAGCCAGCGCCTGGCCGAACAGGCGAAGTGGGAGCGGGAGGACGCCGAGCGCGAGGCCCGCCTCGCCGCCGAGCGGGCCCGCAACGGCGTCCCGGCGCCCGCCCCGGAACCCGAACCGGAGAAGACCGAGGAACTCCCGCCGGGCCACTGGATCGGCGCCTTCTGGGAGGGCCTCAAGCAGTACCCGGGCATCACCCAGGCCCACCAGCAGACCAGCAGCAGTGAGCCGGCCCACGCCCCGGCCGACGACGAGGGGAACCTCAAGTGATCGAGCAGCAAGGCAAGTTCGACTGGATGCTCAAGGATCTCTACGACGGTGTTCCGGGCATCGAGATGATCGTGGTGCTGTCCGCCGACGGCCTGCGCATCGCCCGCTACTCCGGTGACCCGGACGCCGCCGACCGGGTCGCCGCCGCCTGCGCGGGCCTGCAGAGCCTGGCGGGCGCGGTCGCCCAGGAGATCCCGACCAGCGACGGCGACATGAAGATGGTCCTGATCGAGATGAACGGCGGCTACTTCTACCTGATGGCCGCCGGCCCCAACGCCTACCTCGCCGTCCTCTCCGACGTCCGCTGCGAGCCCGGCCGGATGGGCCTGAGCATGGCCGACCTGGTCGCCCGGATCGGACCCCACCTGACGAGTCCCGCCAGGCGCAACGGGCAGACCGTATGACTCCTCCCCAGCGCCAGCGGCGATCCCCCGGGCAGCGGCCCCCCGCCCCGTTACCCGCCTTGGGCCCGGCCAAGGAGGGCGAGAGCCACAACCCCGAGCGGCTGTTCGTCATCGGCGGCGACGACGCCGGTGAGCGGGCCGACATCGACCTGGTGACGCTGATCGTGGCCCGCGCCGAGCCGCCGGTGTCCGCCACCCCGGAACAGGCGGCCGTGCTGCGGCTGTGCGTCGCGCCCCTGTCCGCGGCCGAGCTGTCGGCCTACCTGAGCCTGCCGTTCAGCGTGCTGACCGTGCTGCTCACCGACCTGCTGGCGAAGGAACTGGTGCAGGCCCGCGCCCCGATCGTCCGCCAGAAGGTCGCCGACCGAAACCTCCTCGAAGCGGTGATGCATGGACTTCAACGACTCTGACACGATCCCGGGCCCACGGACGGAGGACCGGCTGCCGCACACGGCCGAGGCCGCCGTGAAGATCGTCATCGTGGGCGGCTTCGGGGTGGGCAAGACCACCATGGTCGGCTCGGTCAGCGAGATCAGACCGCTGACCACCGAGGAGACGATGACCCAGGCCGGCATCGGCGTCGACGACAACTACGGCTCCGCCTCCAAGACCGCCACCACGGTGGCCATGGACTTCGGCCGCATCAGCATCACCGACGAACTGGTGCTGTACCTCTTCGGCACGCCCGGACAGGAGCGCTTCTGGTTCCTGTGGAACGGGCTGTTCGAGGGGGCCCTCGGCGCGGTCGTCCTCGTCGACACCCGGCGCCTGGAGGTCAGCTTCGACGTCATGGGCCGGCTGGAGGAGCGCGGCGTGCCCTTCGTGGTCGCCGTCAACTCCTTCCCGGACGCGCCCCGCTACCCCATGGCGGAGCTGCGGACCGCGCTCGACCTGTCCGAGGAGATCCCCATCCTCGACTGCGACGTACGGCGCCGCGCCTCCAGCCGGGACGTCCTGCTGACCCTGATGCGCTTCCTGCACTCCCTCGCCATGAAGGGCGCGCTCACCTGACCCGTCGAGGCCGGACGACCCCCGGCCCGCACCCCCCTTTCTTGCGGAGCGACACTGTGACGCCTGAACGCCACGCCCCCACCTCCACGGGCGACCCCCTGCTCGAACCACCGCCCGGCTGCCCCGCGCACGGCCTCGTACCGGGCAGCCCCGGGCCGGGCAGCCTCGGACCGGGCGGACTGCACCGGCTGCACGAGGCGGAGGACCTGGAGGAGCTGTACGAGAGGCTGCGCGAGCAGCACGGGCCGGTGGCCCCGGCGCTGCTCCACGACGACGTACCGGTGTGGGTGGTCCTCGGGCACGCCGAGAACCTGCACATGGTGAGCACGCCCGCCCAGTTCTGCCGTGACAGCCGCATCTGGACCCCGCTCAACGAGGGCATGGTCAAGCCCGACCACCCGCTCATGCCGCACATCGCCTGGCAGCCCATCTGCTCGCACGCCGAGGGCGAGGAGCACAAGCGGCTGCGCGGCGCGGTCACCAGCGCCATGTCCGACATCAACTACCGGGAGCTGCGCCGCCACATCAAGCGGTACACCCAGCGCCTCGTCAACAGGTTCTGCGAGGAGGGCCGCGCCGACCTGGTCGGCCAGTTCGCCGAGCACCTGCCGATGGGTGTGATGTGCCACCTCCTCGGCATGCCGGAGGCGTACAACGACCGGATGGTCGAGGCGGCGCGGGACGCCCTCAAGGGCACCGAGACCGCGCTCGCCAGCCACGCCCACCTCATGGACGTCCTGGGCCGGCTCGCCGCCGAGCGCCGGGCCCGCCCCGGGGACGACATCGCCGGCCGGCTCGTCAGCCACCCGGCGGGGCTCACCGACGACGAGGTGAGGGAGCACCTGCGGCTGGTGCTCCTCGCGGCGTACGAGGCGACCGTCAACCTCATCAGCAACGTACTGCGCGTGGTTCTCACCCACCCGGGCTTCCGCGCCCAGCTCAGCGGTGGGCAGATGCCGGTGTTCGAGGCGGTCGAGCAGTCCCTGTGGGACGAGCCGCCGTTCAGCACCGTCTTCGCCTACTTCGCCAAGCAGGACACCGAGCTGGGCGGGCAGCGCATCCGCGCGGGCGACGGACTGCTGCTGGGCATCGCGCCCGGCAACGTCGACCCGCGCATCCGCCCCGACCTGGAGGCGAGCATGCAGGGCAACCGCGCCCACCTCGCCTTCGGCGGCGGACCGCACGAATGCCCCGGCCAGGACATCGGGCGGGCCATCGCCGACGCCGGCATCGACGCGCTGCTCATGCGGCTGCCCGACGTCCAGCTCGCCTGCGACGAGGACGACCTGACATGGCGGTCGTCCATCGCGTCACGGCACCTGGTGGAGCTGCCGGTGCGGTTCGAGCCCAAGGCACAGCAGGACATCAGGTCGCAGCCGAGTCACGCCCCGGGCGCCGGGGAGCGGACCGACTGGCACATCGGCATGCCCCGCCGGGAGGAGCGCCCCGAACCCGAGGCCCCCGCGCGGCCGCCGGAGCCCGTCTCGTTCACGGCCGCGCAGCCCCAGCCGGGACCGGCGCCACAACCGCCCCGTCCGCGCGGTGCCTGGCAGCGCTTCCTGCTCTGGTGGCGCGGCTACTGACGCCCTGGCCCGGCGTCGTACGCCGCCCAGTCGTCGTACGCCGTCCAGGCGCCCAGGGACCGGGCGCTGCGGAACACGTGCTCCCGCCCGGTGACCGGATCGGTGAACGCCAGCTCCCGTGCCAGCAGTTGCAGCGGGCGCCGGAAGTCGCCGGCCGGCACGGGCGGCGCGACCTCGGGGTAGAGGGGGTCGCCGAGGATCGGCAGGCCGAGCGCGTTCATGTGGACGCGCAGCTGGTGGGTCTGACCGGTGCGGGGCACCAGCCGGTACCGGCCCAGCCCGGGGCCGCCGGCCGGGCGGTGGTCGATCAGCTCCACGCGGCTCACCGCGTTCGGCTCGCCCTCGACCTCCCGGGCGGCCAGGACACCGCGTTCCTTCACGATCCGGCTGCGTACGGTCCGGGGCAGGGCGAGCGCGGGGTCGTACGGGGCGACGGCCTCGTACGCCTTGCGCACCAGCCGGTCGCGGAACAGGCCCTGGTACGCGCCGCGCTCCTCGGGGCGCACCGTGAACAGGACCAGTCCCGCGGTGAGCCGGTCCAGGCGGTGCGCGGCGCCGAGGGACGGGACCTCCAGCTCGCGGCGGAGCCGGGCGAGCGCGGTCTCGGCGACGTGGCCGCCGCGCGGGGTGGTGGCCAGGAAGTGCGGCTTGTCGACGACGACGATGTGCTCGTCGCGGTACACGGTCTCCAGCGGGAACGGCACCGGCACCTCGGCGGGCAGCTCCCGGTGGAACCACACGTACATCCCGCCCTCGTAGGGGGCGTCGCCCGGCACCGGCCGCCCGTCCGCGCCCACGATCAGCCCGCTCTCGAACATGCCGTCGACCATCCCCGGCCCGGCGCCGGACAGCCGCTCCGTCAGGTGTTCCCGCACCGTGGCCCACGCCCCGCCCGCGGGCAGCCGCACCCGCACCGCGTCGACCCCGTCGCGCTGGGCAAGGGGTGAGGGCGGGGGAGCGGTGCGGCGTCTCATCGCCTGCCAGCCTACGAAATCCGCTGGGCCGCCGGCCGCACCCGTTGGCAGGATGCGGGCATGCCCTACCTGACGAGCCCGGTCCTGCCCCCGGGCACCCTCTCCCGCACCCCGCAGCCCACGCTCCCCACCGGCGACGGGCTGCTGCTGCGCCCGTGGCGCACGGCGGACGCACCCGCCGTCCACGCCGCCTTCCAGGACCCGGTGATGCACCGGTGGCACATCCGCGCCGCCGACTCCGAGGAGGAGGTGCGCGGCTGGATCGCCGAGTGGCAGCGGGGCTGGGAGCAGGAGCGGAACGTCCAGTGGGCCGTCGTCGACGCGGCCGGCGACCGCCTCCTCGGCCGGGTGGCGCTGCGGCAGGTGGAGCTGGGCGACGGGGTCGCCGAGGTCGCCTACTGGACCACGGCGGCGGCCCGCGGCCGGGGCGTCGCCGCCCGTGCCACGCGGACGCTGGCCCGCTGGGCCCTGGACGACATCGGCTTCCAGCGTCTGGAACTGTCCCACGCGGTCGCCAACGAGGCCTCCTGCCGGGTCGCCGCCAAGGCGGGCTTCGCCCTGGAGGGCACCAAGCGCAGCGCCCTGCTGCACGCCGACGGCTGGCACGACATGCACCTGCACGCGCGGATACGCGGCGACTGAGCGGGGCCCCGGAGCCCCGCGGACTCCAGGCCCGTAGTCGTAGCCGTAGCCCTGGTCTGGAGTGCTACGCCGCCGACGCGGTGCCCTCCTGCTCGGCCTCGATGCGGGCGTTCCACTCCGGCTTCGACGCCTGCCAGCCGTCCTCGTTGTGGCCGAGGCGCCAGTATCCGGAGATGGAGAGGTCCTCGCGGGGAATCCCGCGCTCCACCCGCAGCAGCTTGCGCAGTTCCTTCACGCAGGCCGCCTCGCCGTGCACGAAGGCGTGCACCCGGCCCTCGGGGAAGTCCAGGCCGCGCACGGCCTCGACCAGGGCCCGGCCCACCGGGCGGCCGTCGCGGTGCAGCCAGACCACCTCCACGTCGGAGTCGATCTTCTGCTCCTCCTGGGGGCCGTCGACCTCGACGAAGGCGAAGGCGCGGGCACCGTCGGGCAGCGCCTCCAGCGACCGGGCGATCGCGGGCAGGGCGCTCTCGTCACCGGCGAGCAGGTGCCAGTCGGCGGCGGGATCGGGGGCGTAGGCACCGCCGGGACCCAGGAACCGCACGGTCTCGCCCGGCTGGACGCGCCGGGCCCAGGGCCCGGCCAGTCCCTCGTCGCCGTGGACCACGAAGTCCAGCGTCAGCTCGCGGTGCTCGGCGTCCCAATGGCGCACCGTGTAGGTCCGGGTCACCGGCCAGTGCTCGCGCGGGAACTCCTCGCGGATGCGTTCCATGTCGAAGGGCTCGGGGTAGGTCACGCCCTCGGCCGGGAACAGCAGCTTCACGTAGTGGTCGGTGCAGGTGTCCGCCGAGAAGGCGGACAGTTCCCCGACGCCGAGCACCACGCGCTGCATGTGCGGGGTGAGCCGCTCGGTGCGCACCACCTGCGCGGTGTGCGGCTTGCGCGGCTTGCGTCCCGGACGGTCTGCCATGACGGCCTCCCTGCTCCCTGCGTGGGGGTTCCCTGAGTTAGGTTTACCTAAGTTAGCATCCCCGCCTCGCTTGCCGCGTCATGGACGAAGAACTCCACGACGCCCCCTCCGGCGCGCAGGTTACGGCTTCCCCTCCGTGGCACTCCGATTCACCGGGCGAGCCCTGCCCGCCCGGTGGGCACGGCTCAGGCGGAGAGCGTCGCCAGCAACCGCTGCAGCGAGCCGCCCAGCCCCCAGCGCGCCGCCAGTCCGTCCAGTGCCGCGGCGTCCCGGGGCGTGCGCGGCAGCGCGGTGCCGACGTCCGGCAGCGGCACGTCGTCGGCGACCCGGACGACCTTCGGGGCGACGGCGAGATACGGCTTCGCCTCGGTCAGGCGCTTGCGCTGCGAGGGCGTGAGCTTGGCCCGGGGGTCGTCGACCGCCGCCTGGATCCCGGCCAGGTCCCCGAACTCGGCGAGCAGCTTGGCCGCCGTCTTCTCGCCGATGCCCGCCACGCCCGGCAGGCCGTCGCTCGGGTCGCCCCGCAGCAGCGCCAGATCGGCGTAGCCGCGCCCGTCTACGCCGTACTTCTCCCGCAGCGCGGCCTCGTCGGTGAGCGCGAGGGTGCCGACGCCCTTGAGGGGGTACAGCACGCGCACGCCCCGCGCGTCGTCCACGAGCTGGTAGAGGTCCCGGTCGCCGGTGACGATGTCGACCGGTCCCGTCGCCCGCGCGGTGTAGGTGCCGATGACGTCGTCCGCCTCGTACTCCGCCACGCCGACGCGGGCGATGCCGAGCGCGTCGAGGACGGCCTCGATGACCGGGACCTGCGGCGAGAGGGTGTCGGGGACCTCCTCGATGTCGGGGCCCGATGCCTGCTCCCCGGCGACGCGGTGCGCCTTGTAGGTGGGGATCAGATCCACCCGCCACGCCGGTCGCCAGTCGGCGTCCATGCAGGCGACCAGGTGGTCGGGCCGGTGGTCCTTCACCAGGCGGTCGATGAAGTCGAGGAGTCCGCGCACGGCGTTCACGGGGGTGCCGTCGGGTGCCTTCACGGAGTCCGGCACGCCGAAGTAGGCGCGGAAGTAGAGGGAGGCGGTGTCGAGGAGCATCAGTCGTCCGGTCACGCCTCGCATCATGCCGCAGGTCATGCGGACGGGCGGTGGAGGGTCTGTGAACTGAGTCACTCGCATGTTTGGCCGATAAAGATCGGGGCAGGCGCGCAGCCGGGCCAAATCTGGTTGATGCATTCAACTGTTTGCGGCCCGTGCCCCCGCCCCCGATCCAAGAGGTAAGCGTGTCAGCCAGGCTAGAGGCCGAGAACCTGTACAAGGTCTTCGGCAGAAAACCGGACCAGGCAGTCGAGCGACTGCGCAAGGGGGCAGCAGACCGGGAGGAACTGCGCGCCGACGGAACCACGGCCGCCGTCATCGACGCGTCCTTCACCGTGGAACCCGGCGAGATCTTCGTGGTCATGGGCCTGTCCGGGTCCGGCAAGTCCACGCTGCTGCGCATGCTCAACGGTCTGTCGGAGCCGACCGCCGGTCATGTCCGCTACGGCGGCCAGGACCTCACCGAGCTCAGCGACCGCGAGCTGCGCGAGGTCCGCTCCAAGAAGATCAGCATGGTCTTCCAGCACTTCGCGCTCTTCCCGCACCGCAGCGTCCGTGACAACGCTGCCTACGGTCTTGAAGTGCAGGGCGTGCCCCGCGCCGAGCGCGAACGCCGCGCCGACGAGGCGCTCGCCCTGTGCGGCCTGGCCGGCTGGGAGAAGTCCTGGCCGGACGAGCTGTCCGGCGGCATGCAGCAGCGTGTGGGTCTGGCCCGCGCGCTCGCCACCGACGCCGACCTGCTGCTGATGGACGAGTCCTTCAGCGCCCTCGACCCGCTGATCCGCCGCGACATGCAGGACCAGCTGCTCGACCTGCAGAAGACCCTGAAGAAGACCATCGTCTTCATCACCCACGACCTCAACGAGGCCATGCGCCTGGGCGACCGCATCGCCGTCATGCGCGACGGCGAGATCGTGCAGATAGGCACCGCGCAGGACATCCTGATACGTCCCGCCAGCGACTACGTCGCCTCCTTCACCCAGGACGTCGACCGCTCCCGCGTGCTCACCGCGGGCGCCGTCATGGAGACGGAACTGCGCGGCGACGAGGCAGACTGCGGCTGCGAGACCGCCACGCCCGACACCTCGTTCGCGGACCTGTGCGCGATCAGCGCCCGCGTGCCCCACTCGGTGGCCGTACTCGACGGTGACCGCCGGCTGGTGGGCGTCGTCCCGGCCCGGCGTCTCGTCGGCTTCCTCGGTGACGAGGACACGGCTCCCGGCGTCTGCGACACCCCGCGCGACAAGGGCGGCGAGAAGGTGATGACCCGTGCCTAGGATTGCTCTCGGTGACTGGGTCAACAGCACCGTCGACTGGCTCCTCGACAACGTCTCCTGGCTCTTCAACTTCCTCAAGAGCATCTTCACCGGCGCCTACGACGGCATCAACGCCGTCCTCCAGGCCCCCGAGCCGCTGCTGCTCGCCGGTATCTTCGCCGTGATCGCCTTCTGGCTGCGCGGCACCTTCGCCGGTGTCCTCTCCTTCGTCGGATTCGCCTTCATCGACTCCCTCGAACTGTGGGAGCACGCGATGATGACCCTGGCGCTCCTGCTGGTCGCCACGATCATCGCCCTGGTCGTGGCGGTGCCGGTGGGTATCTGGGCCGCCCGCTCGGACCGGGTGAGCGCGGTCGTGCGGCCGGTCCTGGACTTCATGCAGACGCTGCCCGCGATGGTCTACCTGATCCCGGCGATCCTGTTCTTCGGGACCGGCTCCGCCCCGGGCATCGTGGCCACCTTGATCTTCGCGCTCGCCCCTGGTGTCCGCATGACCGAGCTGGGCATCCGTCAGGTCGACAAGGACCTGGTCGAGGCGGCCGAGGCGTTCGGCACCACGCCCCGCAACACCCTGCTGCGCGTCCAGCTCCCGCTGGCGCTGCCCACGGTGATGGCGGGCGTCAACCAGGTCATCATGCTCGGCCTGTCCATGGCCGCGATCGCCGGCATGGTCGGCACCGGCGGTCTCGGCGGCGACGTCATGGCGGGCATTGGTCAGCTCGACGTCGGCCTCGGCGCCGAGGCCGGTATCGCCATCGTGATCCTCGCGATCTACCTGGACCGCATGACCAGCGCGCTGGGCACGCACGTCTCGCCGCTGGGCCGCCGCGCCGCCGCCAAGGCCCGCGCCGCCAACGGCCTGAAGATCTGGTCCTACCGCCCCCAGCCGCAGGTCGCCGTGATCGGCATCGTCATCCTCGGCCTGGTGGCCGGCGGCATGGGTGTCTTCGGCGGCAGCGGCGAGAAGTCCGAGACGGTGGCCGGCGGCAAGAACGTCGGCGAGGGCAAGAAGATCTCCATCGGCTACATCCCCTGGGACGAGGGCGTCGCCTCCACCTACCTGTGGAAGGAGATCCTGGAACAGCGCGGCTTCGAGGTCGAGGCCAAGCAGTTCGAGGCCGGCCCGCTCTACACCGCGCTCGCGCAGGGCAACATCGACTTCCAGACCGACTCCTGGCTGCCGACGACCCACGAGCAGTACTGGAAGAAGTACGGCAAGCAGCTCGAGGACCTCGGCTCCTGGTACGACGAGACGTCGCTGGAGCTGACCGTCCCGGCGTACATGAAGGACATCAACTCCCTCGAGGACCTCAAGGGCAAGGCCGACCTCTTCGGCGGGAAGATCACCGGCATCGAGCCCAGCGCCGGTGAGATGAACCTGCTCAAGAGCAAGGTGCTCAAGGAGTACGGCCTCGACCAGGAGTACAAGGTCGTCGACAGCTCCACGCCGGCGATGCTGGCCGAGCTGAAGCGGGCCTACAGCAAGAAGGAACCGATCGTCGTCACGCTCTGGTCGCCGCACTGGGCGTACAACGACTACGACCTGAAGAAGCTCAAGGACCCGAAGGGCTCCTGGGGCAAGGGCGACGGCGTGCACACGCTGTCCCGCAAGGGCTTCTCGGACGACAACCCGGTCGTCACCGAGTGGCTCAAGAACTTCTCCATGACGGAGAAGGAACTCACCAGCCTCGAGGCCGAGATCAACAAGGCCGGCAAGGGCAACCAGCAGGACGCCGTCCGCACCTGGCTGAAGTCCAACCCGGGCGTCGTCGACAAGCTCGCCCCGGTCCAGGGCGGCTCAGGCGCCACCCCGGCCGAGGCCAAGCGTCCGCTGGACGTCGCCTGGTTCCCGTGGGAAGAGGACGTCGCCGTCACCTACCTGTGGAAGAACGTCCTGGAGCGGCGCGGATACAAGCTGAACCTGAAGCAGATGGACGTCGGCCCGGTCTACAGCGGCCTGGCCACCGGCGACCTGGACCTCAACTTCGACGCCTGGCTGCCCTATGCCCAGAAGAACTACTGGGACAAGCACAAGGACAACCTCAACGACCTGGGCACCTGGTACGAGCCGACCTCACTGGAGATCGCCGTCCCTTCGTACGTGAAGGACGTCAAGTCCCTCGCGGACCTCAAGGGCAAGGCCGACCTCTTCGACGGGCGGATCATCGGCATCGAGCCGGGCACCGGTGAGATGCAGCTGCTCAAGAACGAGGTCCTGCCGGGCTACGGTCTGGAGGACGAGTACAAGGTCGTCGACGGCTCCACCCCGGCGATGCTGGCCGAGCTCAAGCGCGCGTACGCCAAGAAGGAGCCGGTCGCGGTCACGCTCTGGTCCCCGCACTGGGCGTACAGCGACTACGAGCTGACCAAGCTGAAGGACCCGAAGAAGGCCTTCGGCGAGGGCAACACGATCCGCACCATCTCCAGCAAGGCGTTCCCCGAGCAGTACCCGCAGCTCACCGAGTGGATCAAGAACTTCCACATGAGCGAGGACGAGCTCGGCACCCTGGAGGCGGAGATCAAGAACCGTGGCCAGGGGCAGGAGGAGGAAGCCGTGGCCGCGTGGCTCGAGGAGCACCCGGACATGGTCGGCCGGATGACCCCGCAGTAGGACGACCGGCGCCCCGAGGGGTGGGTCCGGGACGCGCTTCGCCTCGAAGCAGCGTCCCGGACCCACCCCTTTGACGTGTGCGGTCGGCACACGGTAAGGATTCGGTCAACCACGGAGCGCCAACCCACCGCCCGAGCCTCGCTCGACCGGGACGGTGAGGGACTGGCGGGAACACGCGGGACCGTCCGGACCTTGAACCGGTAAGGCGTCCGGCACCGCGGACGGGAGACCCTGGGATGGCGAGAAACGTGAGGTCGCGGTCACCGCACCGTGACGTCGATATGACGGCCGCGTGAAACGGTTTGCCGAACATGCGTAGGGTGCAGAGAACTCATCAGGGACACGGCGACGAGTGAAGGAGGGAGCCGGAGCGATGGGCGACCACAAAGAGCAGCAGCTCCGGGTGGGCGCGGCCGTACGGCGGCGGCGCCGGAGCCTCGAACTCACCCTCGCCGTCGTCTCCGAGCGCAGCGGCCTGTCCGTTCCCTTCCTGAGCCAGATCGAGAACGACCGGGCCCGGCCGTCCCAGAGCTCCCTGGAGAAGGTGGCCGACGCCCTGCGCACCACCGCCGTCGAACTGCTCGCCGCCGCCGACCCGGCGTGCAGCGTGGACGTGGTCCGCGCCGAGGACCCCGACCCCGAGCTGGCACCCAGGGTGCGCTCCCTGGTGCGCGGGCACCACCAGATGCACGCCTCGGAGTTCACCGGCGACCATGACGCGGGCCGGGAACTGCAGTACCGCAACGACCAGTTGATGTTCGTCGCCGAGGGCGCCGTGGAGATCGAGGCCGAGGGCCGCGCCTACCGGCTCGGGCGCGGCGACACGCTGTACCTGACCGGCGGGGTGCGGCACCGCTGGCGGGCCACGGTGCCCGACACCCGGCTGATCGTGGTCGCCGTCGCCGAGCACATCGAGGCGGTGCGGGAAGGGCCCCGCCGGTGAGGGTGGTCTCGCTGGTGCCGTCGCTGACCGAGGCGGTGGCCCGTACGGTGCCGGGCGCCCTGGCCGGAGCCACCGACTGGTGCACCCACCCGGCCGGTCTCGACGTCGTCCGCGTCGGCGGCACCAAGAACCCGCAGACGGACCGCGTCCTCTCCCTCGCCCCCGACCTGGTGATCGCCAACGAGGAGGAGAACCGCGCCCCCGACCTGGACGCCCTGCGCGCGGCGGGCGTAGAGGTGCTGGTGACCGAGGTGCGCACGCTGCCGCAGGCCTTCACCGAACTGGCCCGGGTGCTGACCGCCTGCGGGGCGCCGTCCCGCCCCCGGTGGCTGGACGAGGCGGAGGCCGCCTGGACCGCCCCGCCCCGCCCCGAGCGGCGCACCACGGCCGTCGTGCCGATCTGGCGCAGGCCCTGGATGGTGCTGGGCAGCGACACCTTCGCGGGCGACGTACTGGCCCGCCTCGGCGTCGACCACCTCTACGCCTGCCACCCCGAGCGCTACCCGAAGGTCCCGGTCGAGGAACTGCGGGCGGCCCGCCCGGACCTGGTGGTCCTGCCGGACGAGCCCTACCGCTTCACCGCCGACGACGGCCCGGAGGCCTTCCCCGGGCTGCCCTGCGCCCTCGTCGACGGGCGGTACCTCACGTGGTACGGGCCGTCGCTGGCGAAGGCGCCCCGGGTGCTGGACGCGGCCCTGCGAGCAGCACGCCGCTGAACAGGCCCCGCGCGGTGTGCACGGCCGCGACGGCCCAGGCGGTGACGAGGACGCCGTACAGGAGGACGGCGAGCACGTCGTAGGCGGCGAGCCCCGTGTGCCGGGCCAGCGCCTCGGCGCCGGTGACGCAGGTGCCCACCGGGAAGGTGAAGGACCACCAGGTCATCGAGAACCCCATGCCCTCCCGCCGGGCCCGCACGACGTGGGCGACGGCGAGACACAGCCACATCAGCGCGAAGCCCATCACCGGCACGCCGTACAGGACGGCGAGCACCCCGAACCCCTCGGCGTACGGTGCCGGCAGGACCCCGGGGGCCACGTCCGCGAACTTCCCGGCGGCGGTGGTCGACTGCCCGAGCGGGCCGAGCACCAGGAACAGCGACGGGGTGAGGGCGAGCGGCAGCGGGCCGCCGGTGAGCAGCCGGCCGAAGATCACCGGCAGGGTCACCAGGGTCGCGAGCAGACTCACCCCGAACATCGCCACGCAGGCGAGCAGCAGCGTCTCGCGGGGCTGTCCCGGCGGGAGGTGCGGCACCAGCAGCGGTCCCATGGCCGCGGACACCATCGGCGCGACCAGCGGCAGCAGCCACACCGGGCTGGCCTGCCCCGGTTCTGTCCGGTGCCGTACGGCCATCAGGTAGGGCACGGCGACCGCCGCCGTCAGCCCGACGACCGTACCGGCGGTGAACAGCACGGTGTCCAGCGCCACCGCGGCCGGGGTTCCGATCCAGTCCCGGCCGACGGTCACGGCGCCGCCGCCGACGGCCAGCAGGGCCATCGACAGACAGCCGTAGAAGGGGGCGGCCGCCGGGTCGAGCAGATGGGCGCGGGCCTGGTCGCGGTGGTGCAGCCAGTGCAGGGACCGGGCCACCAGCAGGACCGCCAGCAGCGCGAGCGACAGGGCCCACACGGCGGTGCATGTCGCCCGCAGCCCGGGCACCTGCCAGGGGAGCGCGGCCCCCGCGGTACCGACGACGGCGGTGCCCATGACGCAGGCGTACCAGTTGGGCCCGAGATGACGGACGGCCGGGACCCGCCGGGGCGGGGCGGGGGCGGGTGACAAGGGCTGGGCTGCGGTGACCATGCGTCCACGGTCCCGGCCGCAGAGGTCGCCGACCAGGGACCATGTCCCTATGAGGACATAAGCTGGGGTTATGGGCAGCGCTACGGACGGTACGAACGGTACGGGCGACGCGGAGGGCGGGCACGACGTACGGGGGCGGCACGGGACGGGCTCACTGGCGCACCGGGTGCCGGACCTCGGGGCGCTGGAGCTGCTCCTGGCCGTGGCGCGGCTCGGCAGTCTCGGTGGGGCGGCGCGCGAGCTGGGCATCACCCAGCCGGCCGCCAGCAGCCGTGTCCGCTCGATGGAACGGCAGCTGGGCGTCGCCCTGGTGGACCGCTCGCCCCGCGGCTCCCGGCTCACCGACGCCGGCGCGCTGGTCACGGACTGGGCGCGCCGGATCGTGGAGGCGGCCGAGGCGTTCGACGCGGGCGCGCAGGCCCTGCGGGACCGGCGGGACTCGCGGCTGCGGGTGGCGGCGAGCATGACGATCGCCGAGTACCTGCTGCCGGGCTGGCTGGTCGCGCTGCGCACCCAGCTGCCGGACACCGCGGTGTCGCTGCTCGCCGGCAACTCGACGGCGGTGGCGGAGCGGCTGCTGGCCGGCGAGGCCGACCTGGGCTTCGTGGAGGGGGTGAGCGTCCCGGCGGGCCTCGACTCCGCGGTCATCGCCCACGACCGGCTGATCGTCGTGGCGGCACCGGGCCACCCGTGGACCCGGCGCAGGCGTCCGCTCCAGGCGGCGGAACTGGCGGCGGCCCCGCTGATCCTGCGGGAGAAGGGGTCGGGTACCCGGCAGGTCCTGGACGCGGCTCTGGGCGGCCTGGCCCGTCCCCTGATCGAACTCTCGTCGACCACCGCGGTGAAGGCCGCCGCCGTGAGCGGCGCCGGCCCCTCCGTCCTGAGCGAACTCGCCGTCGGCGAGGAGCTGTCCAACCGGCGCCTGGTGAGCGTCCCGGTCGCGGATGTCGCCCTGGCCCGCGACCTGCGCGCGGTATGGCCCACGGGCCACCGCCCGACCGGCCCGGCCCGACAGCTCCTGTCCCTGACGCGGGGGTAGGGGGCGCGGGGCTGCGGGCGGTGACGGGCCGGGGGCTGAGCGGGGGCCCTCACGCCGTCGTGCCTGCCGCGCCTGCCGTGCCGTCGTGTCCGTTGTGCCTGCCGTGCCGTCGTGTCCGTTGTGCCTGCCGTGCCCGTCGTGCCGTCGTGTCCGTTGTGCCTGCCGTGCCGTCGTGTCCGTTGTGCCTGCCGTGCCCGTCGTGCCGTCGTGCCTGCCGTGCCGTCGTGCCCGTCGTGCCCGTCGTGACGCCGTGCCCGTCGTGTCCACCGGGCGGCCGCGCCGCCGCGCCGTCGTGCCGTCGTGCCGTCGTGCCGTCGTGCCCGCCGGGCCGACTGGCGTGGGACGGGGCGGCGGACGGGTTGCGTGCGCTGGGCCGGGGGCCGGCCGGCCCGGTACGCCAGGTACGTGGTCGTATCGCTCGGTCTTCGCCCGGCCGGCCTGACGGCTCTTGTCACGGGCGTGCGAACTCGGCCTGCGGGCGGTGATGGATCGAGACTCCCCTTTCGTGCCGCCTCGTCGGCTGGCGGGGGAGGGGGGACGGGGCGCGTGCGCTGCGTCGGGGGTCGGCCGGCCCGGTATGCCCGGCGTCGGCCGACGCGACGGGTCCGGAGTCGCGGCCGCCGAGAGGGGGCGGCCGGCCGCGCGTGCGGGGGCACGGGGCAGGGTCGGCCGGCTTGCTCGGCGTGCGTGTGGCGTGCGTGCCGGCGTGTGTCAGGCACGAGTGCCGGGGGCTGTCGGCGTACGGATGCCTGCCGCCCGGAGGTGGCGGCGCGTCGCCCGTCCGGGCGGTCCGGCTCACCCACGGGCCGAGTGGGGCACCGACGCGAGTGCCCGGACGGCGCGAGCCCGGCGCCTCAGGGCCCGCGCCGGTCAGTCCGCCCCCGCCGCCTCCACCAGGGCCCGCATCACCCGTACGTCCCCGCCCATCTCCGGATGCCACTGCACCCCGAGGACCCAGCCGGGGGCCGACGGCAGCTCCAGGGCCTCCACCGTGCCGTCCGCCGCGTGGGCCGAGGGGACCAGGCCCGCGCCCAGGCGGTCCACCGCCTGGTGGTGGTAGGTCGGGACGAACGTCTCCTCGGGCACCACATCCGCGTACAGCGTCCCCGGCACCGGCTTGACCGGGTGGCCGCCGAAGACGCCCACCACCTCCGCGTGGCCCTCGATGTGCTGGACGAGGGTGCCGCCGAGCGCGACGTTGAGCAGCTGCATGCCCCGGCAGACGCCCAGCAGCGGGACGCGCGCGGCCAGAGCCGCCTCGATGAGCGCCAGTTCCCAGGTGTCCCGGGCCCGGGCGGGAGGGCCGGTGCGCGGGCCGGGCTCGGCGCCGTAGCGGGCCGGCTCCACGTCCGGGCCGCCCGCGATCACCAGTCCGTCCAGGCGGGCGACGGCTGCGGCGGCGTGCTCCGGCGCGTCCGGCGGGAGCATCGCGGCCAGTGCGCCCGCCCGCTGCACGAGCCGCGGATACCCGGCCGGCAGCAGCGCCGCCTCCAGCTCCCACACGCCCCAGCGCGCCGCGTGCTCCAGATACGTGCTGACGCCGATCAGCGGCCTGCCCGCCATCGTCCGACCTCCCGCGGCCTACCCGCAATGGACCGTACGCACACCTTTGCCGGGACGGGCTTCCAAGGCAAGACGCCCGCCCGCGCTCACGCCAGGAACCCCCGTAGCAGCGCCGCCGTCCCCGCGCAGTGCTCCCGCGCGATCTCCCGCGCCCCCTCCGCGTCCCCGTCGAGCACCGCCTCCACCAGCGCGGTGTGCTGGCGCTGGGAGTGCTCCAGGTTGCGCACCAGCAGCGGGATGCAGTCCAGCAGGTCGTTGAGGGTGGCCCGGACGGCCGCGTGCTGGGCGGCGACGGAGGGCGAGCCGCACAGTTCCGCCACGGTGAGGTGGAGCATCGTGTCCAGCCGCCGGTACTCCGCGAGCGGCGCCTCCCGCGTGCCTGCCAGCGCCGCCCGAAGCCGCGCCGCCCGCGCGTCGGTCAATCCGTGCGCCGCACACAGCCCGGCCGCGCCCACCTCCAGCACCTCCCGGAAGCGCAGCACGTCCTCGAGGTCGACCCCGGCGACCCGGCGCCGCAGTTCGTCCTCGCCGCCCGCGTCCACCCGCGCCAGCACGAACGTTCCGCCGTACCGCCCCCGCCGCGCCTCCACCAGCCCTTGGTCCTGGAGCACCCGCAGCACCTCGCGCAGCGTCACCCGGCTGATTCCCAGCCGCTCCGCCAGCTCCCGCTCGGCCGGCAGCCGCTCACCACCGGACACCAGGCCCAGCCTGACGACCTGGAGGATCTGCTCCAGCGCCTCCTCGAACCCGTTGCCGGCCCGCACCGGCCGCAGCACCGGCGCGAGCCGGTCCGTCACGCTCCCCGGGGTTGCCTCGGACATGCGGCCGCGCCCCCTTTCCAAGCAATGGTCCCCGGCAATACCTTATGGCTCCCGGCCGAAGGAGGCTCCCCTCGTGGCAGCGGACCGCACACCCCCGCTCGGGGTCGAGGAACTGCGCGCCCTCGTCGCCGCCGGCGACCTCGACACCGTCGTCCTGGCCTTCCCCGACATGCAGGGACGCCTCCAGGGCAAGCGTTTCGCCGCCCGCTTCTTCCTCGACGAGGTCCTGCGGCACGGCACCGAGGGCTGCAACTATCTCCTCGCCGTCGACGCCGACATGAACACCGTCGACGGCTACGCGATGTCCTCCTGGGACCGCGGCTACGGCGACTTCGCCATGCACGCCGACCTGGCCACCCTGCGCCGCCTGCCATGGCACGAGGGCACCGCGCTGGCCGTCGCCGACCTGGCCTGGGAGGACGGCTCCCCGGTGCTCGCCGCGCCCCGCCAGATCCTGCGCCGCCAGCTCGAACGCCTCGCCGGGCAAGGTCTCACCGCGCAGGCCGGCACCGAGCTGGAGTTCATCGTCTTCCGCGACACCTACGAACAGGCCTGGGACGCCGGCTACCGCGGCCTGACCCCGGCCAACCAGTACAACGTCGACTACTCGGTCCTCGGCACCGGCCGCGTGGAACCCCTGCTGCGCCGCATCCGCAACGAGATGGCCGGCGCCGGCCTGACCGTCGAGTCCGCCAAGGGCGAGTGCAATCCCGGCCAGCACGAGATCGCCTTCCGCTACGACGAGGCCCTGGTCACCTGCGACCAGCACGCGGTCTACAAGACCGGCGCCAAGGAGATCGCCGCCCAGGAGGGCATGTCCCTCACCTTCATGGCCAAGTACAACGAACGCGAGGGCAACTCCTGCCACATCCACCTCTCACTCGCCGACGCCGACGGCCGCAGCGTCATGGCCGGTGGCCACAAGGGCGGCATGTCGAAGCTCATGCGGCACTTCCTCGCCGGACAGCTCGTGGCGCTGCGCGAGTTCTCCCTCCTGTACGCCCCGCACATCAACTCCTACAAACGCTTCCAGCCCGGCTCCTTCGCCCCCACCACCGTCGCCTGGGGCCACGACAACCGCACCTGCGCCCTGCGCGTCGTCGGTCACGGTCGCTCCCTGCGCTTCGAGAACCGGCTCCCCGGCGGCGACGTCAACCCGTACCTCGCGGTGGCGGGCATGGTGGCGGCCGGCCTGCACGGTGTCGAACAGCGGCTGGAGCTGCCCGAACCCTGCCTGGGCAACGCCTACGCCGCCGACTTCGAACACGTCCCGACGACCCTGCGCGAGGCCGCCGAGCTGTGGGAGAACAGCACCCTCGCCAAGGCCGCCTTCGGTGACGAGGTCGTCGCCCACTACCGCAACATGGCGCGCGTCGAACTCGACGCCTACGACGCCGCCGTCACGGACTGGGAACTGCGCCGCTCCTTCGAACGCATGTGAGGCACCGATTGTCCGAGGCACAGCCGCTCTCCGACGAGCTACGCGTCCTGAACCCGGCGACCGAAGAGGTCGTCGCCACCGTCCCCGCCGCATCGGCGTCCGACGTCGACGCCGCCGTCGTACGGGCCGCCCGGGCGCAGACCGGCTGGGCCGCCCTCGCCCCCGGCGACCGTGCCCGGCTGCTGCGCCGCTTCGCCGCCGTCGTCGACGGCCACCTGGAGGAACTGGCCCGGCTGGAGGTCATGGAGGCCGGGCACACCGTCGGCAACGCCCGCTGGGAGGCCGGCAACGTCCGCGACCTGCTCGACTACGCCGCAGGGGGAGTGGAGCGGCTCACCGGACGGCAGATCCCGGTCGCCGGCGGACTCGACGTGACGATCCTCGAACCGCTGGGCGTGGTCGGCGTCATCGCCCCCTGGAACTTCCCGATGCCCATCGCCGCCTGGGGGACCGCACCGGCGCTGGCCGCGGGCAACGCGGTGCTCCTCAAGCCCGCCGAGACCACCCCGCTGACCGCGCTCCGCCTGGCCGAACTCGCCCTGGAGGCGGGCCTTCCCGAGGGACTCTTCCAGGTCCTGCCGGGGCACGGGCCGGTCGCGGGCGACGCCCTTGTCCGTCACCCGGGCGTCGCGAAGATCGTCTTCACCGGCTCGACGGCCGTGGGCCGGCGGGTGGCCGCCGAGGGCGCCGCCCGCCTCAAGCCCGTCACCCTCGAACTCGGCGGCAAGAGCCCCAACATCGTCTTCGCCGACGCCGACCTGGAGGCCGCCGCGGCCGCCACCCCCATGTCCTTCCTGGACAACTCCGGCCAGGACTGCTGCGCCCGCACCCGCATCCTCGTGCAGCGCACCGTGTACGACCGCTTCCTCGCCCTCCTGGCCCCCGCGATCGAGTCCGTCCGCGTCGGCGACCCGGCCGACGAGGGCACCGACATGGGCCCGCTGATCTCCCGCGCCCAACTGGACCGCGTCCGCTCCTACGTCCCCGACGACGCCGACGCCATCCGCGGCAAGACCCCCGGGGACGGGCCCGGCTTCTGGTTCCCGCCCACCGTCCTCACCGGCGTGGACGCGCACGCGCGCGTGGCCGTCGAGGAGGTCTTCGGCCCCGTCGCCGTGGTCCTGCCCTTCGAGGACGAGGCCGACGCGGTCCGCCTGGCCAACGCCACCGACTACGGCCTCTCCGGCTCGCTGTGGACCCGGGACGTCGGGCGCGCCCTGCGGGTGTCGAGCGCGGTGCGGGCCGGGAACCTGTCGGTCAACTCCCACTCCAGCGTGCGCTACTGGACCCCGTTCGGCGGCTTCAAGCAGTCCGGTCTCGGCCGCGAACTCGGCCCCGACGCGCTCACCGCCTTCACCGAGACCAAGAACGTCTTCATCAGCACGGAGGCATAGCCACTCATGACCGAGGACATCATCTGCCGCCGCCTGGCCGGCCGCACCGCCGTCGTCACCGGGGCCGGCAGCGGCATCGGCCTCGCGTCCGCCCGCCGGCTCGCCTCCGAGGGCGCCCACGTCGTCTGCGCCGACGTGGACGAGACCCGGGGCGAGGCGGCGGCCGAGGAGACCGGCGGCACCTTCGTCAGGGCCGACGTGACCGACCCGGAGCAGGTGGAGGCGCTGTTCGCGACGGCGTACGACACCTACGGCAGCGTCGACGTCGCGTTCAACAACGCCGGCATCTCGCCGCCCGACGACGACTCCATCCTGGAGACGGGACTGGAGGCCTGGAAGCGCGTCCAGGACGTCAACCTCACCTCCGTCTACCTGTGCTGCAAGGCCGCCATCCCCTACATGCGGCGCCAGGGCAGGGGCTCCGTCATCAACACCGCGTCGTTCGTCGCGCGGATGGGCGCCGCCACCAGCCAGATCTCGTACACCGCGTCCAAGGGCGGCGTCCTCGCCATGTCCCGGGAGCTGGGCGTGCAGTTCGCCCGCGAGGGCATCCGGGTCAACGCCCTGTGCCCCGGCCCGGTCAACACCCCGCTGCTGCGGGAGCTGTTCGCCAAGGACCCGGAGCGGGCCGCGCGCCGCCTCGTCCACATCCCGCTCGGGCGGTTCGCCGAGGCCGAGGAGATCGCCGCCGCCGTCGCCTTCCTGGCCAGCGACGACTCCTCCTTCGTCAACGCCACCGACTTCCTGGTGGACGGCGGGATCTCCGGGGCGTACGTCACACCGCTGTAGACCGGGGCGGGCGGCGTCCTACAGTGCCGGAATGAGCATGACGCCGCCGCCCGGCTGGTACCCCGATCCGTCGGCCCCGCACCAGGAACGCTGGTGGGACGGCACGGCCTGGACGGAGCACCGTCGCGTGCCCGGGGGCCCCGCCGGGTACGGGCCCCCCACCGGGTACGGGCCCCCAGAGCCGCCGCCCTCGCAGACCGTGCCGCTGTTCACCGGTGGCGGCCCCGGACAGCGCGGGCCGGCGGGCGGCGGCGGGCGGGCCAGGGCGATCGCCCTCACCACCGCCGCGGCGGTCCTGGTCGCGGCGGTCGTGACCGGTGTGTTCCTCCTCGGTGAGGACGACGGTGGCGCACCCGAGGCGCGGACCCCGCAGGTCACGGCCACCACCGACGTCCCGGCGCCGACGAGTACGCCACCGTCCCCCGCACCGGCCGCTTCCGAATCCGCCGCCGACGACCCGGCCGTGGTCGAGGACCCGCTCAACGGCATCACCTTCCCGCTGCCGGACGGCTGGGTGCGTCCCCGGTACATCGCCGAGGACGACGTCATGATGACCACGGACGGCACCTACGACTGCCCCGGCGACGGCGGCGTCTGCCGGCACGGCCTGGTCATCTCGCGCACCGTCACCGGCAGCACCGAGTCCTCCCCGAAGGCCCTCGCCGAACAGGACATCGAGGACGCGGCCGAGGACGCCTACGACCGCGATCCGGTCGGCGGCAAACCCTTCGGCGGCATCGAGTCCCACGAGCAGGTCGGGGCCGGGCCGGTCGCGGTCGCCGGACGCGCCGGGTACTACGTGCGCTGGCGGGTGACGACGGCCAAGGGCCCCGGCGGCCACGTGCAGTCGCTGGTCTTCCCCTCCACCGTCGGCACCGAGTCCCCGATCCTCGTCCGCTACGTCTTCGACGCGGGCGAGGAGGGACCGCCGCTCGACCTGATGGACGAGATCACCGACGGCATCCGACCCGTCGGCGACGCGGACACGGGCGGCGGCGTGGGCAGCGGCATCGGCCCGTCCGACTGAACCGCTGAACCGCCGAGCGGCTGTTCAGAGGAAGGTGTGCCCCTCGCCCCGGTACGTCGGCACCGTCGCCGTCACCGCGTCCCCCTCCACCAGGTGCAGGGTGTCGAACCGTTCGCACAGCTCGCCGGCCTTGGCATGCCGGAACCACACCTTGTCGCCGATGAGCAGATCGTCGGCGGGCGTGCCGAGCAGTGGCGTCTGCACCTCGCCGGCGCCCTCCTGGGGGTCGTAGCGCAGCCCCTCGGGGAGGTACGGCACCGGCAGCCGGTCCTTCCCGGCCGCACCGGAGGCGGGGTAGCCCCCGCCGAGCACGGTAACGACCCCGACCCCCGGGCGCCGCACGACGGGCTGGGCGAACAGGGCCGCCGGGCGGCCCCGGAACGACGTGTAGTTGTCGAACAGCCGCGGCACGTACAGCCCCGACCCGGCGGCGATCTCGGTGACCGCGTCCTCCGCGGCGGTGTGCTGCACGCTGCCCGTGCCGCCGCCGTTGACGAACTCCAGGCCGGGCACCACGGCCCGGACCGCGCGCACCACCGCCGCGCGCCGCTCGGCCAGTTCCCGGCGGGCGGCGGCCTGCATCAGCCGCACGGCACGCGACCGCAGCGGCCGCCCCGCCACCGCGTCCCCGACACCGGCCACATGCCCCTCGTACGCCATGACGCCGACGACCTCGAAGCCGGGCCGGCGAGTCACCGAACGGGCCACGTCGGCGACCTCGGCGGGGGAGTGCAGCGGGGAGCGCCGGGCCCCGACCCGCACCCGCCCGCCGAACAGCTTCAGCGAGGTGTCCAACTCCAGGCAGACCCGGACGACTTCCCGGCCACCGCCGCGCGCCGCATCGATCAGGTCGAGCTGCGCCGGGTCGTCGATCATCACGGTCACGGCTGCGGCGAGCTTGGGATCGGCGGTCAGCTCGGCGTACCGGGCGCGGTCCGCCGACGGGTAGGCGAGCAGCACGTCCTCGAAACCGGAGCGCGCCAGCCACAGGGACTCGGCCAGCGTGAACGACATGACGCCCGCGAAGCCGTCCCGGACCAGGACCCGTTCCAGCAGCGCACGGCAGCGTACGGACTTGCTGGCGACCCGGACCGGCTTCCCGCCGGCCCGGCGCAGCAGGTCGTCGGCGTTCGCGTCGAAGGCCTCCAGGTCCACGATCGCCACGGGGGCGTCCAGATGGGCGGTGGCCCGGTCGTAGCGGGCCCGGTCGGCGGCGCGTGCGGTCATGACCGCAGCCTGCCAGACAGGATTACCGCAGGGTAGGGGGACGTTCCGGGCCAATGCCACGGGCGCGCGGACTGGTTCCCCGCCGGACGGGGTCACGCCGTAGAGTGACGCGCACGCACGGCGGGGCGGCCCCGGCGGCCGGGCCCGCGGGACTCCGGCCGGGATGGCGGTCCTCCCGTGCGGGTATGCGTGCCCGGGACGGAACGCTCCGCACCGGGCCGGGGCAGGAGACGACATCACCGGCCCGCGCCGGAGAAACGGCTCGGGCCCGAGGAACGGGGGGTGCATGAGCACGGAAGCGCGCCGCGCCTCCCTCCCCCCGCGCCCCGACGACCCACCCGGCCCGACGACTCCACCAGCCCTTACGGCTCCACCCGGTCCTGCGGCTCCGTCAGGCCCTACGACTCCGCCCCGCCCGGCCGCTCCGCCCTGCCCCGGGACGCCGTCTTCGGCGAGGGCGGTCGCGCCCTCCGGGGACGAACGCCTGCGTTCCGGCGGTGAGCTGGGTGCGGAGGCCTTGCCCCGCCTGGACGCTTCGCCGCGTCCCGGGGCGCCGTCTTCGGCGAGGGCGGTCGCGCCCTCCGGGGACGAACGCCTGCGTTCCGGCGGTGAGCTGGGTGCGGAGGCCTTGCCCCGCCTGGACGCTTCGCCGCGTCCCGGGGTGCCGTCTTCGGCGAGGGCGGTCGCGCCCTCCGGGGACGAACGCCTGCGTTCCGGCGGTGAGCTGGGTGCGGAGGCCTCGCCCCGCCTGGACGCTTCCCCGCGTCCCGGGGTGCCGTCTTCGGCGAGGGCGGTCGCGCCCTCCGGGGACGAACGCCTGCGTTCCGGCGGTGAGCTGGGGGCGGACGCCTCGCCCCGGCCGGGCACGCCGTCTTCGCCGGGCGGTCTGTCCGCTACGGGTGAGCGCTGCGGGGACGTAAGCCGCCCGGACGCTCCGCCGCGCCCCGCGGCGCCGCCGTCCACGGGAGTCCCGCCCCGCCCGGCGACTCCGCGCCGGACGGACGAATCGACCCCACGCCGTGAGGCCGGCCCGATCGTGCCGCGCGGGGAGGGAGAGCGCGCACAGACGCGTCGGGACGGTGCCCCCGACACCCCGGGCAGCGCCCGGCACCACTTCCCGCGCCTTCGGCCAGGCGGCTCCCGGGACACCGATCCCGCGCCACCGCCCCGGGCGTCCGCCCGCTTCCCGGACACCCCGCCGACCGTCCGCCGGGAGATGGCGGAGGCAAGCGGCACGCCGCAGGCACAGCACCCGACGACACCCGCGTCCCCGTCCGTCGGCCCCGGCGTTCCTGCCGAGGCCCCCCGGGCGGGCGCCGCGCCCGACTCGTCGCCCCACCGGCCCGCCACCGCGCCTGCGGCGAGCACCTCCGCACCGCCGCCCCGCAGCCCTGCCGTGCCCGCGGAGCACCCGTCCGAGACGACCAGGCGTCTCTGCCCCGTCCCGGCGGAACCGGAGCCGGACCGGGGGCCCGCACCGGAGCCCGCAGCCGCGTCACGCCCCGCCGCCCGCCCGGCGGACGCGCCCACCGCCCCCGACCCCGCGCTGTCCTGGAGCGCCCCGGCGGCCCCGGGCGACGGGCGGCCCTGGGTGTCGTTCGGGGAGCCCGAGGGGTACGACGGACTCGCCCGGCCGCGTTCGCTCGGCGGGCGCGGCAGGCCCCAGGCCGTCGCCGCGGCCGTCTGCCTCGTACTCGGGCTGGGACTGGTCACCGGCGCCGTCACCGGCAGCTGGCTCGCCGGTGACTCCGGGAACGGCGGCGCGCGCGACGCGTTCACCGCGGCCGGGGACCTGTGGCACAGCGTGCCGGTCGACCAGCTCTTCCCGCCCACCGTCCAGGGGCGGGGCGCCGGCCCCGGCGGCGCCGACCGCACCTGGACCCGGGTCGCAGTCGCCCCGGACGGCGACTGCGCCGGCGCCTTCGACCCGCTGCTGGCCAGGGTGCTCGACCCGGTCGGCTGTACGCGCCTGCTGCGCGCCACCTACACCGACGCCACCCAGAGCCACGTCACCACCGTCGGCCTGCTCTTCACCGAGGCCGACGCCGCCGCCATGACCGCGCTGGCCGGCCGGTTCGAGAAGGAGGGCCTGGGCCGCCGCACCGACCTCATGCCGCTGCCGTACGCCGCCGAGGGCACCGTCGCCGCCGGGTTCGGCGCGCCGCAACGGGCCTCGTGGACCGTCTCCGTCCTCACCGACGCCCCCGTGGTCGTCTACGCAGTCTCCGGCTGGGCCGACGACCGCACCGTCGACGAGCCCGAGCCCGCCGAACAGGCCATGGAGTCCGGCGCCACCTCCGCCCCCGCCCAGGCCGGCCTCGGTCATGAGGCGCAGGGCCTCGCCGACCGCGTCGAACGCGCCCTGCGGGGGAACGTCGGCGCGCCCACGGAGCGCCCCTCGTGAACACGAACGGAACCCGTACGACGGGAGCCCTCAGCCTCCTCCTCGCCGCCGCCCTCGTCCTGGTCCCGGCACCGGCCGCGCACGCCGACGGCATCCGCGCCCAGCAGTGGTCCCTGGACGCCATGCACACCGCGAAGGCGTGGCAGACCACCAAGGGCGCCGGCGTCACCGTCGCCGTCCTGGACACCGGCGTCGAGGCCGACCACCCGGACCTGGCCGGCAACGTTCTCACCGGCAAGGATCTGGTCGGCTTCGGCGCGAGCGAGGGCGACCGCGCCTGGGCCCGGCACGGCACCGCCATGGCCGGGATCATCGCCGGTCACGGCCACGGGCCCGGCAACTCCGAGGGCGTCATGGGCATCGCCCCGGAGGCGAAGATCCTGCCCCTGCGGGTGATCCTGGAGGACGGCGACCCCTCCCGCGCCAAGGCACGCAAGACCCGCGGCAACGCCCTCGCCGAAGGCATCCGCTGGGCCGCCGACCACGGCGCCGACATCATCAACCTCTCCCTGGGCGACGACTCGGCCTCCGCCCACCCCGAGCCCGCCGAGGACGAGGCCATCCAGTACGCCCTGAAGAAGGGCGTGGTCGTCGTCGCCTCGGCCGGCAACGGCGGCGAGAAGGGCGACCACATCTCCTACCCGGCGGCCTACCCGGGCGTCATCGCCGCCACCGCCGTCGACCGCTACGGCACCCGCGCCTCCTTCTCCACCCGCCGCTGGTACGCCACGGTCAGCGCCCCCGGCGTCGACGTGATCATCGCCGACCCCGACCACCGCTACTACGAGGGCTGGGGAACCAGTGCCGCCTCCGCCTTCGTCTCCGGCGCCGCCGCCCTGGTGAAGTCGGCCCACCCGGACCTCACCCCGGCCCAGGTCAAGAGCCTCCTGGAGGACACGGCCCGCAACGCCCCGGCCGGGGGCCGCGACGACTCCCGCGGCTACGGCTTCGTCGACCCCGCCGCCGCCATCGAGGCGGCCGGACGGCTGAAACCGCAGGGCCTGAGGTCGGCGGCGTACGGCGACAAGTACTTCGGCGCGGGGCCGGACGCCCCCGCCTCCGACGACGACACCTCGGCCTGGGCGGCCCCGCTGGCGGGCGGCGCGGGCGGCGTCATGATCGTCGCGGCCGTCGTCCTGTGGCGCGGCCGCCGCGAACGCTACGACGACTTCTGACCCTGGTCGGCGCTGCCCGCCGAGGCGAACACGGACACCGCCGCCTTCGCCGCCTCCTCGGTGAGCGAGACCCCCTCCGCCATGGTCGCGCTGCCCCGCGACACCACCGCGACCAGGAGGTCATGGCCACCGGACGTGACCCGGCCGATGCTGTTGACCACCCACAGCCCGCTGGTGGTGCGCCGCAGCCAGCCGTTCTTCAGCGCCCACCCCGAACCGTCGGCCGCCGCCGACACCCCCCAGCGCTGCCCAGGGGCTATCCGCTCCATCAGCCCCCGCACATACGCCCGCGACGCCTCGCTCAGCTGCGAACCGTCCGCCACGAACACCTGCCGCAGCAGGGCGACCTGGTCGGCGGGCGTCGTCTGCGTCATCCCCCACACCGGGCCCTCCCCGCCCTCGGTCGCGGTGAGCCCGAAGCGCTCGTTGGCCGCGTCGAGCCCGTCCGCCTTCCCGATCGACTCCCAGAGCGCGGACGTCGACTCGTTGTCGCTCTTCTCGATCATCGCGACGGCGTACGCCTTCTCCGCGGCGGTCAGCGTCCGCCCCGCGTCCTGTGCCTGGAGAAGCAGCGTGGCCAAGATGTCGACCTTGACGATGCTCGCCGTGGTGAAGGGACCCGTGCCGTACGAGGCACCATGACCGGTCTCCGGGTCGAGCACCGCCACCGCCACCTCGACGCCGTCCGCCACGGCCACCGACGACATGGCCGAGGCCAACCGCGGGTCTCGGTCCCGGACCGGTTCGAGCGCCTCCACGGACGCCTCCGGCGATGCCTTCACCGATGCCTTCACCGATGCCTCCCCTCCTGCGGGCACCGAGGCCGACGACGGCGCGGCGCCGCCCGCACCGGAGCGCGCGTGCCCCGGCCAGTACACCGTCCAGGCTGCCGTGCCGCCTGCGACACCGAACGTGACCAGGGCACACCACATCAGGGCGCGTCGCCGCCGTGCTCGTCGGGCTCTCCGGGCTCGCCGTCTTCGCTGGACTCTGGAAGGCTCCATGGCTGCGATCTTAGGCAGTGGCTTCACGCTCGGTGACGCGGAGGGCGGAGTGGCCCAGCAGCCCGTGAGAGGCCGGTGAGGGTGGCCGTCCGCTCCCCGATAGGCTCAGGGACCGTGGCGAACAAGAACATCCCCGACTCCGCCTTCTCCGACGACGACGGCTCCGCCGACCCCCGGCTGAGCGCGGCGCTCGCCGCCTGGGCCGAGGACCGCACCGCCCTGGCGCCCGTGCTGGAGGCGCTGAAGAGCGCCCGGCTGCTCGTGCCCGTGGTGGCCGTCCTGGGTGAGGTGGAGGAGGACGATCAAGAGGGGCGCGAAGCTCCTCGGAAGGGCGGTGGTGGGCGACGGGAGGGCGGGCTGCGCCGCGAGAAGACCAGCGACATGGCCGTACCGACGCTGAAGGCCGGCGGCCGGACCGCCCTGCCCGCCTTCACGTCCACCGAGTCGCTCGCCCGCTGGGACCCGAAGGCCCGCCCCGTCGCCGTGCCGGTGCCCCAGGCGCTCCAGGCCGCCGCGCACGAGAAGGCGGACACCGTCGTACTGGACCTGGCCGGACCGGTGCCGTTCGAGCTGACCGGACGGGTGCTGCTCGCGCTGGCCGAGGGACGTACGACGATCGACCCGCTCGCCGACCCGGCCGTCGCCGACGCCGTGCGCGCCGCCCTGGCGGCCGAGCCCGCCGTGCTGCGGGCACACCTCGGGCCGGGGCAGGCCGACGGCACCCTCGCGCTGCTCCTGGACCCCGGGGCCGAACCGGCGCGGGCCGCCCGCGCCGTCGCCGAGCGGCTGGCCGCCGACGAGACGCTGAGGGCCCGCCTGGTGCGCGGCCTCGACCTGGCACTGCTGCCGGCCGGGGCGACGCCGCCCGGCGAGCCCTTGTACGTGCGCGGGTAGCTCGGCTCGGGGCCGGCCGGAGCCGTTTCAGCTGTAGACCGGGCCCGTGTACTTCTCGCCCGGACCCTGGCCCGGCTCGTCCGGGACCAGCGACGCCTCGCGGAAGGCCAGCTGGAGCGACTTCAGACCGTCGCGCAGCGGCGCCGCGTGGAACGAGCTGATCTCGGTCGCCGTCGCGTCCAGCAGACCGGCCAGCGCGTGCACCAGCTTGCGGGCCTCGTCCAGGTCCTTGTGCGCCTCGCCCTCCTCGGTCAGTCCGAGCTTCACGGCGGCGGCGCTCATCAGGTTGACGGCGACCGTCACGATCACCTCGACCGCCGGTACCTCGGCGATGTCGCGGGCCATGGCGTCGAAGTCGGGGTTCGCCGAGGATTCGGCAGGGGTCTCACTCATGCCGCTCACGATAGGCGCAGGGCGGCCCGCCGCCCCACTCGGTCTCGGTTAGCCGTTCCCCCGCCGAGCTGCTAACCTTGTGTAACGACCGGTCGGACACGCGCGCCCCACGGCAGCGAGCCCGGCCCACAAGTGGAGGCTCCGATCTCCCACCTGGCCGTCCTCAGGGCGGCGGGTCACCGGTCAGGCGGTCCCGTCCCAGCGGCGGCGACCAGCCCGAAATCGCGCCCCGCGATCACATCGCGGCGGTGCTCCGGTAGTAATGAGGAGCCCCGCCTGTGATCGTCCGGGGCATTTTTGTTGCGCCGGCGCGGTTAGGTCTATCGAACACAGACGTTACGCGGCTGTCCGCCAGACCGTCGCGTGGTGCTACCGAGGAGGATCCATCAGCGCCGAGCCCCGCATCAACGACCGGATTCGCGTTCCCGAGGTGCGACTTGTCGGTCCCAGCGGCGAGCAGGTCGGGATTGTCCCGCTTGCCAAGGCCCTGGAGCTTGCGCAGGAGTACGACCTCGACCTCGTCGAGGTCGCGGCGAACGCCCGTCCGCCCGTGTGCAAGCTCATGGACTACGGGAAGTTCAAGTACGAGTCGGCCATGAAGGCCCGTGAGGCGCGCAAGAACCAGGCGCACACGGTCATCAAGGAGATGAAGCTCCGGCCGAAGATCGACCCGCACGACTATGACACCAAGAAGGGTCACGTCGTCCGGTTCCTCAAGCAGGGCGACAAGGTCAAGATCACGATCATGTTCCGTGGTCGCGAGCAGTCCCGGCCGGAGCTCGGCTACCGGCTGCTGCAGCGTCTCGCGGAGGACGTGGCCGACCTCGGGTTCGTGGAGTCGAACCCGAAGCAGGACGGCCGCAACATGATCATGGTCCTCGGTCCGCACAAGAAGAAGACCGAGGCGATGGCCGAGGCTCGCCAGGCGCAGGAAGCCCGCAAGGCGGAGGCGAAGGCCAACCCCGGCAAGTCGCAGAACGCCGCGGACACCGACGCCGTGGACGCCGAGGCCCCGGCCGAGGCTCCCGCCGAGGCGTGACCCCGGGGGGCTCCGGCCCCCAGGACGTAACCGATACAAGAGCGACGCTCCACCGTGCCCGGTTTCACGACCGGGCATCGGAGCGCCACCGACGAGGAGAGAACGGCGCTATGCCGAAGAACAAGTCGCACAGCGGTGCCAGCAAGCGCTTCAAGATCACCGGCTCCGGCAAGGTGCTCCGTGAGCGCGCCGGCAAGCGCCACCTGCTCGAGCACAAGTCGTCCCGCGTGACGCGTCGCCTCACCGGCAACGCCGAGATGGCCCCGGGCGACGCCGCGAAGATCAAGAAGCTTCTCGGCAAGTGACGTACGGGCGCCACTGAGCGCCGTACGGCAGGACCGGGACCCATTCGACACCGGGCCGCGTGAGCACCACCGCGGCCCCGCTACAAGGAGTTAAAAAGTGGCACGCGTCAAGCGGGCAGTCAACGCCCACAAGAAGCGCCGGGCGATCCTCGAGCAGGCCTCCGGCTACCGCGGTCAGCGTTCGCGCCTGTACCGCAAGGCCAAGGAGCAGGTCACCCACTCGCTGGTCTACAACTACAACGACCGCAAGAAGCGCAAGGGTGACTTCCGCCAGCTGTGGATCCAGCGCATCAACGCCGCTGCCCGCGCCAACGGCATCACCTACAACCGCTTCATCCAGGGTCTGAAGGCCGCCAACATCGAGGTGGACCGCAAGATCCTGGCCGAGCTGGCCGTCAACGACGCCAACGCGTTCGCCGCGCTGGTCGAGGTCGCGCAGAAGGCGCTGCCGAGCGACGTGAACGCGCCGAAGGCGGCGTGACGCTGCGCCGGCTTGAGCCGTAGTCGAAGGGACCCGCAGGCTTGAAGCCTGCGGGTCCCTTCGATTGCCGTTGTTCGGTTCGTTGTCTGCCGCGGGTCCGTTGGGGCTGGTCGCGCAGTTCCCCGCGCCCCCTGAAGGGGCGCGCCTCAGCCCGTCGATTTACTTGTGAAGGTGAGTAGAGTGCGCCCCGCCGCCCCCGAGCTGATCTCCCCCCGTTCCCCCCGGGTCCTCGCCGCGCGGCGGCTGGCCAAGCGGAACTTCCGGGGGAAGGAGCGGCTGTTCCTGGCCGAGGGGCCGCAGGCCGTGCGGGAGGCCGCCGGGTACGCGGAGACGCTGGTCGAACTGTTCGCCACCGTCGAGGCGGCCGATCGGTACGCCGACATCGTCGGTGCCGCACGGGACGCCGGGGCCCGGGTCCACCTCGCCGCCGAGGCGGTGATCGAGGACATCTCCACCACCGTCACCCCGCAGGGGCTGGTCGGGGTCTGCCGGTTCCTGGACACACCGTTCGAGGAGATCCTCGCCGCCCGGCCCAAGCTGGTCGCCGTCCTCGCCCACGTCCGCGACCCCGGCAACGCCGGCACCGTGCTGCGCTGTGCCGACGCCGCGGGCGCCGAGGCCGTCGTGCTCACCGACGCCTCCGTCGACCTGTACAACCCGAAGGCCGTACGCGCCTCCGTCGGCTCCCTGTTCCACCTGCCCGTCGCCGTCGGCGTCCCCGTCGAGCAGGCCGTGGCCGGGCTCAGGGACGCCGGGGTGCGTGTCCTGGCCGCCGACGGGGCTGGCGAGGACGACATCGAC
Organism: Streptomyces sp. M92; assembly: GCF_028473745.1. Taxonomy (NCBI): domain Bacteria; kingdom Bacillati; phylum Actinomycetota; class Actinomycetes; order Kitasatosporales; family Streptomycetaceae; genus Streptomyces; species Streptomyces sp. M92. The sequence continues at coordinate 7,059,784 of NZ_CP101137.1, read as the reverse complement.
GCCGAGCTGGACGCGGGCACCATGGGCGGCCCCACCGCCTGGGTCTTCGGCAACGAGGCCTGGGGCCTGCCGGAGGAGACCCGCGCCCTCACCGACGCCGTCCTGCGCGTCCCGATCCACGGCAAGGCCGAGAGTCTGAACCTCGCCACCGCCGCCGCCGTATGTCTCTACGCGTCGGCGCGTGCACAGCGCGCCGCCGGAGGGTGCCGCTCCGTCACCGAGGCCTAGTAGGGTGACCAGCTCAGGGCCCCCGCACGGCTGAGAGGTGGGGTACGGGGATGAGCGTCGGCACGAGCAGCGCACCGGGAGCACGTCAGGCGCCGCGTCCGCCCGCGCCGCGCACCCCCGGTGGTCCCGCCGGCCTCGGCGTCGACCCGGACCAGCTGCCCGACGGGCTCGTCGTCGCGGACGAGCACGGCCGCGTCATCTGCTTCAACTCCGCCGCCGCGCGCATCACCGCCACCCCCGCCGCCCAGGCCCTCGGACAGCGGCTGGAGACGGCGCTGCCCCTGGAGGACCTGGAGGGCGGGCGCTGGTGGCGGCTGACCGACCCCTACGGCGGCCTCGCCATCCGCGTCCGCCAGCCCGAGCGCAACCTCCTGCTGCCCGGCGGCCGGGAGGTCCTCGTCTCCGCCCGCTACGTCCGCGCCCAGCGCCTCGGCCCCGTCCACCGCGTCGTCGTCACCCTCCGCGACACCGAGGCCCGGCGCCGCACCGAACGCAGCCACGCCGAGCTGATCGCCACCGTCGCCCACGAGCTGCGCTCCCCGCTGACCTCCGTCAAGGGCTTCACGGCCACCCTGCTGGCCAAGTGGGAGCGGTTCACCGACGACCAGAAGCGGCTGATGCTGGAGACCGTCGACGCCGACGCCGACCGCGTCACCCGCCTCATCGCCGAGCTGCTCGACATCTCCCGGATCGACTCGGGCCGCCTCGAGGTGCGCCGCCAGCCCGTCGACATCGGCGCCGCCGTCGGCCGCCACATCCAGGCGTACGTCGCCGCCGGCCAGGAGGCCGACCGGTTCCTGCTCCGCCTCGCGCAGCCGCTGCCCGACCTGTGGGCCGACCCGGACAAGATCGACCAGGTGCTCAGCAACCTGCTGGAAAATGCCGTGCGGCACGGCGAGGGAACCGTCACCATTGACGTCACGCCCACGGCGTCACCCCGCGAGGGGGAGGACACCGGCACGTCGGTCACGGTGAGCGACGAGGGGGCGGGCATCCCGGAGGAGTCCATGAACCGCGTCTTCACCCGCTTCTGGCGGGGCAGCAAGCGCGGCGGCACCGGCCTCGGGCTGTACATCGTCAAGGGCATCGTCGAGGCCCACGGCGGCACCATCACGGTCGGACGAGCCGCCGGCGGCGGCGCGGAGTTCCGATTTACGTTGCCCGTGGCGGCACCGGCGTACCTCACCTGAGCAGCACCAGAGGCGGCCCACGACCCCCGCGGGCGTAATCAGCGTTCCACAGCCCCGTTAGACTCGGTCTTTGGCACCTTTGCGTCCAGATCCGCAGACGAAGCGTCGACGAGCGTCTCCGCCGCGTCCGTGGACCGTAGACGGGGCGTCCCAGCCAGCCAATCGGAAGCACGGGAAGAGATGTCGGCACCGAATAAGTCGTACGACCCTGTCGAGGTCGAGGCGTTGAAACCGGAAGAGATCGAGCGCATGCGGGACGAGGCGCTCGCCGCCTTCGCCGCCGCGGACTCCCTCGACGCGCTCCAGGAGGCCAAGGTCGCCCACACCGGCGGCACCTCCCCGCTGTCGCTGGCCAACCGCGAGATCGGCGCCCTGCCGCCGCACGCCAAGGCCGAGGCCGGCAAGCGCGTCGGCCAGGCCCGCGGCGCCGTGAACAAGGGTCTCGCCGCCCGCCAGGCCGAGCTGGAGGCCGAGCGCGACGCGCGGGTCCTGGTCGAGGAGGCCGTGGACGTCACGCTGCCGCACGACCGGGTCCCGGCCGGCGCCCGCCACCCGCTCACCACGCTCTCCGAGCGCATCGAGGACGTCTTCGTGGCCATGGGCTACGAGGTCGCCGAGGGCCCCGAGGCCGAGGCCGAGTGGTTCAACTTCGACGCCCTCAACATCGGCCCGGACCACCCGGCCCGCGGCGAGGCCGACACGTTCTTCGTGCGGGGCGAGCAGGGCGTCTCCGAGTCCGGCGTCGTGCTGCGCACCCACACCTCGCCCGTGCAGATCCGCTCCGCGCTCTCCCGCGAGCTGCCGGTCTACGTGATCTGCCCCGGCCGCGTGTACCGCACCGACGAGCTGGACGCCACGCACACCCCCGTCTTCCACCAGGTCGAGCTGCTCGCCATCGACGAGGGCCTGACCATGGCGGACCTCAAGGGCACCCTGGACCACATGGTCCAGTCGCTGTTCGGCGCGGAGATGAAGACCAGGCTGCGGCCGAACTTCTTCCCCTTCACCGAGCCGTCCGCCGAGATGGACATGCTCTGCTACGTCTGCAAGGGCGCGTCCGTCGGCAACCCCGACCGGCCCTGCCGCACCTGCTCCAGCGAGGGCTGGATCGAGCTGGGCGGCTGCGGCATGGTCAACCCGCGGGTGCTCACCGCCTGCGGCGTCGACCCCGAGAAGTACAGCGGCTTCGCCTTCGGGTTCGGCATCGAGCGGATGCTGATGTTCCGCCACAACGTCGAGGACATGCGAGACATGGTCGAGGGTGACGTCCGGTTCACCCGGCCGTTCGGGATGGAGATCTGATGCGGATCCCGCTTTCTTGGCTGCGGGAGTACGTCGACCTGCCGGCGACGGAGACCGGCCGTGACGTACAGGCCAAGCTCATTTCGGCCGGGCTGGAGGTCGAGACCGTCGAGCACCTCGGCGCCGACCTCAAGGGCCCCCTCGTCGTCGGCCAGGTGCTGACCATCGAGGAGCTGGAGGGCTTCAAGAAGCCGATCCGCTTCTGCACGGTCGACGTCGGCCAGGCCAACGGCACCGGTGAGCCCCAGGAGATCGTCTGCGGCGCCCGCAACTTCGCCGTCGGCGACAAGGTCGTCGTGGTCCTGCCCGGCGCCACCCTGCCCGGCGGCTTCTCCATCAGCGCCCGCAAGACCTATGGCAAGACGTCCCACGGCATGATCTGCTCCAGCGACGAGCTGGGCATGGGCGACGACGGCACCCACGGCATCATCGTGCTGCCGCCGGAGACCGAGGTCGGCAGGGACGCCATCGAGCTGCTGGAACTGGTCGACGAGGTCCTGGACATCGCCGTCACCGCCAACCGCGGCGACTGCCTGTCCATCCGCGGCGTCGCCCGTGAGGCGGCCATCGCCTACGGCCTGCCGCTGCGCGACCCGGCCCTGCTGGATGTGCCCGCGCCGAACGCCTACGGCTACCCGGTGAAGATCGCCGACCCGAGCGGCTGCGACCGCTTCACCGCCCGCACGGTGACCGGCCTCAGCGCCGAGGCGCGCTCCCCGATCTGGCTCCAGCGCCGGCTGCAGAAGGTCGGCATGCGCCCGATCTCGCTCGCCGTCGACGTCACGAACTACGTGATGATGGAGCTGGGCCAGCCCCTGCACGCCTACGACCGTTCCCTGGTCCAGGGCACGATCGGCGTGCGCCGCGCCGAGGAGGGCGAGACGATCGTCACCCTCGACGGCGTCGAGCGGAAGCTGCACGCCGAGGACCTGGTCATCACCGACGACCGCGGCCCGATCGGGCTCGCCGGTGTCATGGGCGGCGCCAACACGGAGATCGCCGACCACGACGCCGCCGGGAACGGCGGGAACGCGACGAGCGACGTGGTCATCGAGGCCGCCCACTTCGACCAGGTGGCCATCGCGCGCACCGCCCGCCGGCACAAGCTGTCCTCCGAGGCGTCCCGCCGCTTCGAGCGCGGCGTCGACCCGCAGGCCGCGGCCGCCGCCGCGCAGCGCACCGTCGACCTGCTGGTGCTGCTCGCGGGCGGCACCGCCGAGGCCGGCGTCACCGAGATCAGCGCCCCGCCCGTGCCGCACACCATCACCGTGGCGGCCGACCACCCGGACAAGGTCGCGGGCGTGGCGTACGGCCGCGAGACCGTCGTACGCCGCCTCCAGCAGGTGGGCTGCGACGTGTACGGGCAGGACGAGCTGATCGTCACCGTCCCGTCCTGGCGGCCCGACCTCGACGACATCAACGACCTGGCCGAAGAGGTCATCCGGCTGGAGGGCTACGAGAACCTGCCCTCCACGCTGCCCCGGCCCCCGGCGGGCCGCGGCCTGACCGCCCGCCAGCGGCTGCACCGCCGGGTCGGGCGTGCCCTGGCCGGTGCCGGTTACGTCGAGGCGCCGAACTACCCGTTCGTGAGCGAGCAGGTCTTCGACCAGCTCGGCCTGGACGCCGACGACCCGGCCCGCCGCGTCGTCAAGCTGGTCAACCCGCTCAGCGACGAGGAGCCCGCGCTGCGGACCTCGCTGCTGCCGGGCCTGCTCGGCGCCCTGCGCCGCAACGACGGCCGCGGCTCGCACGACCTGGCCCTCTTCGAGACCGGCCTGGTCTTCCACCCGCGCGACGAGCAGCGCGTCGCGGCCAACCTGCCCGTCGACCGGCGCCCCAGCGGAGAGGACCTCGCCGCGCTGGACGCCGCGCTGCCCGACCAGCCGCGGCACGTCGCGGTCGTCCTGGCCGGCGCCCGCGAGCAGGCCGGCTGGTGGGGCAAGGGCCGCCCGGCCGACTGGGCCGACGCGGTCGAGTCCGCCCGGGCCGTCGCCCGCGAGGCCGGTGCCGAACTGGGCATCCGCAAGGGCCAGTACGGGCCGTGGCACCCGGGCCGCTGCGCCGAGCTGTTCATCACGGTGGACGGCGAGGACCGCGTCGTCGGACACGCCGGTGAGCTGCACCCGCGCGTCCTGAAGACGCTGGGCCTGCCCGCGCGCACCTGTGCGATGGAGCTGGACCTCGACGCGGTGGCGGGCGTCGGCCACGACACCCCGCAGGCGCCGGGCATCTCCACCTTCCCGGTAGCGACGCAGGACGTCGCCCTGGTCGTCGAGGAGTTCGTCCCGGCGTCGGAGGTCGAGGCCGCGCTGCGCGAGGGCGCGGGTGAACTGCTGGAGTCCATCCGGCTGTTCGACGTCTACACCAACGCGGAGCAGCTGGGTGAGGGGCGCAAGTCCCTCGCGTACGCGCTGCGCTTCCGGGCGGGGGACCGGACGCTGACGGTCGACGAGGCGTCGGCCGCGCGGGACGCGGCGGTCGCCCTCGCGGGCGAGCGGGTCGGAGCGGTGCTGCGTAGTTAGCGGTTCGCACGAGGGGTGTGGGGTTCTGCCGGTTCGGCGGCCGCGGGTGCGTCGTGGTCGCTCGCGCAGTTCCCCGCGCCCCCGAGCGGCGTACGGGTGACGTCCCTCAGGGGCGCGGGGCTGTGACATTCGCGGCTCCGCCGCGTGGGCGCGACCAGCCACAGTGCGCCCGCAGCCGACAACGCACCGCACACCGAACGGAGTTCACTCGCCCCGCACGACCGGCGGAGCCGTCCGCCCCGCCACGGAGTGTCGGGCAGGCAGCTGGGCGGACGGCGTGCACTCGGGCCGCCGCACTGTACGAGGGGGAGCCGGCGGCCCGGCCGGCCTCTTTCGAGGCCCTTCAGTCAACCGGCCCGGAACTCTCCGCGACAGCGCACACACGCTGCGGATGCGCGTACTCCGTTCACACCCCGTGTGAAGCCCGACGCACTACGCTGTCGGGCACCGAGTCACCGGGGGGCACCCATGCAGCCCAACACCCTGCTCGACGCGATCCTCGACGAGGCCGGGATCTCGCACGCGGGACTGGCCGCGCACGTCAACCAGGCGGGCCGGTCCCGGGGGCTCGCACTGAGATACGAACACACCGCCGTCGCGCGGTGGTTGAAGGGGCAGCGGCCGCGCGGCCAGGTGCCCGACCTGATCTGCGAGGTCCTCGCGGCCCGGCTGCACCGGCCCGTCACCCTCGACGACATCGGCCTCGGTGTCCCCGGCGAACCGGCCGCACCGCACACCGGTTCACTGTCCGGGTTCGTGGAGCGGGCCACCGCCCTGTGGCGCTCCGACCAGCAGCGGCGCCCGCACATCCTCGGCGCCCCCGCGCTCACCGGCACGCCCGCCGTGATGCCGGTGTGGGAGTGGGAGAACCCGCCCGAGGACGTCGACGTCTCACGCGGCGGACGGCACCGGGTCACCCCGGCCGACCTGGAGCTGCTGCGCTGCGCCCGCGCCCACTACGAGCAGATGTACCGCAAGGCCGGCGGCATGGCGACCCGCTCCCGCATCGTCGGGTTCCTCAACTCCGAGGCCGCCCCGCTGCTGCGCGGCGGCTACACCGACGCCACCGGCCGCCAGCTCCACCGCGCCACCGGGGGCCTGGTCGCGGTCGCCGGCATCTGCGCGTACGACTCCGACGCGCACGGCCTCGCGCAGCGCTACTTCCACCAGGCCCTGCGGCTGGCGAAGGCCAGCGGCGACCGGGGCCTCGGCGCCTACGTCATCGCGCTGCTGGTCAACCAGGCGCTGTTCCTGCGGGAGCACCGGCAGGCCGTCGCCTTCGCCGAGGCCGCGCTGCGGACCGCCGGCCGGCACATCACCCCGGCGCTCGCCTCCGACCTGTACGCGATGCAGGCGAAGGCGTACGCGCACCTCGGCGACGGCGCGAGCGCGCTGTCCTGCATCCGGCGGGCCGAGCGGGCCGCCGAACGCATCCGGCGCGGCTACGAACCCGACGAGACCGGCTATGTCCAGCCCGGACTGGTCAACGTACAGGTGGCGGAGGCGCTGCTGAGCCTCGGCGAGCTGACGGCGGCGGCCGAGCACGCCGCCGCGGCCGTCGACAACCCGGCGCACGACCGCGGCCGGGTGCACCGCCTCGCCATGCTCAGCACCATCGAACTGCGCCAGGGCAACGCCGACAAGGCGGTGGCCACCGCGGTGGAGATGACCGAACAGGCCCGGGGAATGGAGTCCCAGCGCCTGCGCGACCGGCTCCGCGCGGTGCGCGAGCACCTGGTGCGCAGCGGCTGCGCCGGTACGGCCGAGGCCGCCGAACTCATCGACGGGGCGCTGCGCGTGCCGCTCTGACGTCCCGGCCCGTGTCCCCCTGCGCCAACGCTGCGTCCTGAGCGGTCACCGTGCGCCTGCTGCGGGGCCGCTCCGGCTGCGATATTGCCACCTACCTCAGGAAAGGTGGCAGAACCGTGCAGTGGACGAAGCAGAACGAACAAACTGTGTACTCAAACCGCTGGTTCAGCGTCAATCTGGCCGATGTGGGGCTGCCGGACGGCCGGCACCTCGACCACTTCCTCATACGCATGCGCCCCGTGGCCGTGGCCACGGTCGTGAACGAGGCCGACGAGGTCCTCCTGCTGTGGCGGCACCGCTTCATCACCGACAGCTGGGGCTGGGAACTCGCGGCCGGCGTCGTCGAGGACGACGAGGACGTCGCGGCGGCGGCGGCCAGGGAGCTGGAGGAGGAGACCGGCTGGCGGCCGGGACCGCTGCACCACCTGATGAGCGTGGAGCCGTCCAACGGGCTCACCGACGCCCGGCACCACGTCTACTGGGCCGAGGAGGGTACGTACGTCGGACACCCCGTGGACGACTTCGAGTCGGACCGCCGGGAATGGGTCCCCCTCAAGGTCGTTCCCGACCTGGTCGCCCGCGGGGAGGTCCCGGCCGCCAACATGGCGGCCGCGTTACTCCTGCTGCACCACCTCAGGGCGCAGGACGGGGCCTAGTGCCCGAGGGCCTGCCACACGGCCACGGCCAGCGCGCCCAGTGCCGTGACGACCGCGACCGAGGGCAGTGGCCAGCGGGCGTGTTCCAGGGCGGTCAGCCGGGTGCTCAGGTCCTCCAGCTCCTTGGCGCCCTCCTCGGTACGGTGCGAGAGCAGGGCCAGTCCGCCCTCGACACGGGCGTGGGCCACATCGAGCCGGCGCCGTAACTCTGCGAGTTCTCCCAGGTGGGCGGAACGCTCGGGATCGGCGGTCACGAAACCGCTCCTTTCCGTTGTCGTCTCACGTCCCTTGCATGCGCATGGTGAGTCAACCCGCCTGGTCGGCGCGTGGGGAGAGTGTGCGGTCGGCATATGCGGGCCCGGAGTTCACACGCCGTGCGAATGCCGCGGGCCCGGCACCTCGAAAGGCGCCGGGCCCGCAGGACGGTCACTGTGCGTGTCAGCCGTGCTGGTCAGCCGTAGGTGTAGAACCCCGAGCCGCTCTTGCGGCCCAGCCGGCCCGCGTCGACCATGCGCTGGAGCAGCGGGGGAGCGGCGTACAGCGGCTCCTTGTACTCCTCGTACATCGAGTACGCGACCGAGGCGACCGTGTCCAGGCCGATCAGGTCGGACAGCTTCAGCGGGCCCATCGGGTGGGCGCAGCCCATCTCCATGCCGTTGTCGATGTCCTCGCGGCTGGCGATCCCCGACTCGAACATCCGGATCGCCGAGAGGAGGTAGGGGATCAGCAGCGCGTTGACCACGAAGCCGGAGCGGTCCTGGGCGCGGATGGCGTGCTTGCCGAGCACCTTCTCGGTGAACAGCTGAGCCCGGCTGAGCGTGCCCTCGGAGGTGGTGAGCGCCGGGATCAGCTCGACCAGCTGCTGCACGGGCGCCGGGTTGAAGAAGTGGATGCCGATGACGTGGTCGGGCCGCGAGGTGGCGACGGCCAGCTTCACCAGCGGGATCGAGGAGGTGTTGGAGGCCAGGATGGCGTCCGGCCGGGTCACGACCTGGTCCAGCACCTGAAAGATCTCGGTCTTGACCTGCTCGTTCTCGACGACGGCCTCGATCACCAGATCACGGTCGGCGAACTCGCCGAGGTCGGTGGTGAAGCTCAGCCGCGCCTGCGTCGCGTCCCGCTCCTCCTCGGTGATCTTCCCGCGCTCGGCGGCCTTGGTGAGCGAGTTGTACAGCCGCGTCCGGCCGATCTCCAGCGCCTCGCCGGTGGTCTCGGCGACCATCACGTCCAGACCGGAGCGGGCGCACACCTCGGCGATGCCCGCTCCCATCTGACCGCAGCCCACCACGCCGACGCGTGCGATATCTCCCGAGATGCCGGTCACATCGTCCCTTTCGCTGACTTCACGGCTGTGGCAGCACGCACGCCGGGGTCCCCGGTGCCTGCTCCGATCGAGCACGTTACCCCCGAATGGTCACGGATCCGTCTCCCGGGTCGGGCATGCTGAGTGCCCGTACACGATCCGTGACCGTGCGGATCCACAGCGTTCAGGAGGTCTCCCCATGGGCGGTGTCTCGCGTCGTGCCTTCGCGGTGGCGGCGTTGTCGGCGTTCACGATGGCGCCCCGGGCGTCCGCGGCGCCGGTCCCCTCGGCCCCGGCGGGCCCCGCCAGGGGGTCCCGCGCGGGCGGCGCGGCCACCGCCGGGATGCGAGGCATGTGGCTGGCCACGGTGGCAGGCCGCGACTGGCCCAGCCGCGCGGGGCTGCGCGCGGCCGAGCAGCGCGCGGAGCTGGTCGAACACCTCGACACGGCGGTCCGGCACGGCCTCAACACGGTGATCTTCCAGGTGCGGCCCACGGCCGACGCGCTGTGGCCCTCGGCGTACGAGCCCTGGTCGGAGTACCTGTCCGGCAGCCAGGGCCGGGACCCGGGCTGGGACCCGCTGGGCACGGCCGTCGCGGAGGCGCACGCCCGTGGCCTGGAACTGCACGCCTGGTTCAACCCGTACCGCGTCGCCACGCACGACGTCCCCAGCCGCCTGGTGCCGTCCCACCCGGCACGCAAGCACCCCGAGTGGGTGGTGCCGTACGGCGGGAAGCTCTACTACGACCCGGGGCTGCCCGAGGTCCGGGCCTTCGTCCAGGACGCGATGATGGACGCCGTCGAGAAGTACGCCGTGGACGGCGTCCACTTCGACGACTACTTCTACCCGTATCCGGTGGCGGGCCAGAGCTTCGACGACGCCGGGACGTTCGGCACGTACGGCGGCGGCTTCGCGGCCAGGGCCGCCTGGCGGCGGAACAACATCGACCTGCTGGTGCGCGAGACCGCGGAGCGGGTGAAGAAGATCCGGCCCGCCGCCCGCTTCGGCGTCAGCCCCTTCGGGGTGTGGCGCAACGCCGCCACCGACGCCGCGGGCTCGGACACCAAGGCCGGCGTGCAGACCTACGACGACCTGCACGCGGACACCCGCAAGTGGGTGCGCGAGGGCTGGATCGACTACATCGTGCCGCAGCTGTACTGGCACATCGGCCTGGAGGCCGCCGACTACGCCAAGCTCGTGCCGTGGTGGGCCCAGGTGGCCAAGGGGAGCCGGACCGAGCTGTACGTCGGCGAGGCGCTGTACAAGGCCGGTGACCCGGCGCAGGGCGCGGCCTGGCAGGACCCGGCGGAACTCTCCCGGCACCTCACCCTCGCCCAGCGGCACCCCGAGGTGCGCGGGCACGTCTACTTCTCGGCGAAGGACGTGGCCGACGACCGGATCGGCGCGATGGCACGGGTGAACGCCGACCACTACGCGCGGCCGGCCCGCGCCCCGCGCCCGTGACGAGTACGGCTACAGCCGGATCTCCCGGTGCCGGATCTCCGAGTCGGGGCCGGGTGAGCACACCGCCTCGTGCCCGTCCTCGAACCGGACCCGGTACGGGGGTTCGCCCTTCTCGCCCATCACTTCGACGATCTCCGCGACCTTGTCGTGCTCACCCACCACCCGGCCGTGCTGGATCAGCTGGTCGCCCTTGGTTGCGTGCATCTGTGAGGCCTCCTCACGTGTGTGCCGCTCAGCCCCGGGCCCGCTGGGTGACCGCGATGCACACCAGTACCGCCGCGGCCGTCAGCGGAGCGGCCACCGTCAGGTGCTCGCCCAGGAGAAGTACCGACCACACCAGTGTGAGCAGCGGCTGGGCCAGCTGCAACTGGCTGGCCTTCGGTATCCCGATCGCGGCCATGCCCCGGTACCAGACGACCAGCCCGAGGAACTGCGAGCCCACCGCCACCCACAGCAGCCCGGCCACCCCGTGCCCCGTCAGGTGCACCGGCTCGAACGACAGGGCCACGGCCGCCATCGGCACCGTCACCGGCAGGCACAGCACCAGCGCCCAGCCGATGACCTGCCAGCCCGGCATCACCCGGGCCAGTCGCCCGCCCTCGGTGTAACCGGCCGCGCACACCAGCAGCGCCCCGAAGAGGTAGGCGTCGGCCGTCGTCAGGGCGCCGCCGCTCTGCTGCACCGTGAAGGCGATGACCGCCGCCGCGCCCGCCAGCGCCGCGATCCAGAAGGTGCGCGAGGGGCGGGTGCCGATGCGCAGCGCGGACAGCAGCGCGGTGGTCAGCGGAAGCAGCCCGACCACGACGGCGGCGTGCGCGGTCGTCGAGGTCTGCAGGGCGAGCGTGGTCAGCAGGGGGAAGCCGAGGACGACGCCCGCGCCCACCACGGCCAGCCCGAACCAGTGCCGCCGCTCGGGAAGGGGCACGCGCAGTGCCAGCAGACAGCCCCCGGCGATCACCGCGGCGAGGATCGAGCGCACGGCGATCAGGGACCAGGGGCCGAAGCCCTCCAGCCCCCAGGCGGTGGCGGGGAAGGTGAGCGAGAAGGCGACGACGCCCAGGGCCGCCTGGAGGGTGCCGAGGGGGCGGACGCCGGACGCGGTGTCCGGGCCGTCCACTGCTATCGCCGAAGGGCTGGTAGCGCTACTCTGTGCTCTCATGCAAGAGCGTAGCAGCGTCGCTGACCTGGCGAACCGGCTGCGAAGTGAGCTCGACCGCTACTCACCCGGCGGAAAGCTCCCCTCCAGTCGAGCCCTCGTCGACCGGTTCCGGGTGAGCCCCGTGACCGTCTCCCGCGCCCTGGCGCAGCTGGCCGCCGAGGGACTGGTGGTCACCCGGCCCGGCGCCGGTGCCTTCCGCGCCCGGCCGCGCTCGTCCGCGACGTCCGGTGGCGACACCTCCTGGCAGGAGGTCGCGCTCAGCGCCGACGGCGCCGCCGACCTCGTACCGCGCTCGGTGGACGCCTCCGGGGTCCTGGTCTCGCTGGCCGCCCCGCCGCCCGGCGTCGTGGAGTTCAACGGCGGCTACCTGCACCCCTCGCTGCAGCCGGAGCGGGCGATGGCGGCGGCCCTGTCCCGGGCCGGGCGGCGGCCCGGTGCGTGGGGCCGGCCGCCGATGGAGGGACTGCCGGAGCTGCGGGAGTGGTTCGCGCGCGGCATCGGCGGGGCCATCACGGCGGCCGAGGTGCTGATCACCTCGGGCGGCCAGTCCGCGCTGACCACCGCCCTGCGCGCCCTCGCCCCGCCCGGCACCGCCGTCCTCGTCGAGTCCCCGACGTACCCCGGCATGCTGGCCATCGCCCGGGCGGCCGGCCTGCGCCCCGTGCCGGTTCCCGTGGACGCGGACGGTGTGCGCCCGGCGCTGCTCGCCGACGCCTTCCGGGCGACCGGTGCCCGCGTCTTCGTCTGCCAGCCCCTGTTCCAGAACCCGACCGGCGCCGTGCTCGCCCCCGAGCGGCGCGGTGAGGTGCTGCGCATCGCCCGCGCGGCCGGCGCCTTCGTCGTCGAGGACGACTTCGTGCGGCGGCTGGTGCACGAGGACGCGGGCCCGCTGCCCGCCCCGCTCGCCGCCGACGACCCGGACGGCGTCGTCGTGCACGTCTGCTCGCTCACCAAGGCGACCTCACCGAGTTTCCGGGTGAGCGCCCTGGCCGCGCGTGGACCGGTGCTGGAGCGACTGCGGGCCATCCAGGTCGTCGACACCTTCTTCGTGCCCCGGCCCCTCCAGGAGGCGGCGCTGGAGCTGGTCGGCTCGCCCGCCTGGCCCCGCCACCTGCGCGCGGTCTCGGCGGAGCTGAAGGCCCGCCGGGACGCTATGACGTCCGCCCTGCGCCTGCACCTCCCCGAGGTCTTGCTGGCGCACATCCCCTCCGGGGGCTACCACCTGTGGCCCCGGCTGCCCGAGGGCACGGACGAGACCGCCCTCACCACGGCCGCTCTGCGCACGGGCGTCGCGGTCACCCCGGGCCGCCCGTACTTCAGCGCCGAGCCCCCGGCCCCCCACCTGAGGCTGAGCTTCGCGGCGGTGGCGGGCGCCGGCGAGATCGCGGAGGGCGTACGGCGCCTGCGCACGGCCTGCGCGGAGGTGTGGGGACGGCGTCCGTGAACCCGGGGCTCGACGCGGCCCCGCCACCCTGCGAGCATCGCGGCATGATCCCCACGCCGAGCCTGCCCGAGGGCTACGAGATCTCCACCGACCCGCACCGCATCGACGCCGTGCGCGTGCACCGATGGCTGTCCACCGACGCCTACTGGGCGCTCGGTCGCTCCCGGGAGAAGCAGGACCGCGCCATCGAGGGATCGCTCAACTTCGGCGTCCACGAGGAGCTGACCGCACAGCAGGTGGCGTACGCGCGGGTGATCACCGACCGGGCCACCTTCGCCTGGCTGTGCGACGTGTACGTCGACCCCTCGGTGCGCGGCAAGGGCATCGGCACGGCCCTGGTCGCGGCGGTGCGCGAACACCTGCGGCCCTACGGGCTGCGGCGGATCCTGCTGGCCACGCACGACGCGCACGGCGTCTACGAGAAGCTCGGCTTCACGGCGCTGGACCGGCCGGACCAGTGGATGGCGCACACCTTCGGCCCGTGAACCCGGGCGCACCCTCGGTAACCCACAAGTAACGCCCCTTGACCTGCGGACCCCCGCGCAGCACCATCACCGCATGGCGCTTCGGGTCACGTTCGTCGCGGCCGCACGCAGCTCCCCGCTGCTCGCGGAGCGCTTCGACGACGACCGGCCGCTGGACCAGGCCGGCTGGGACGAGGTACTGCGTGTGGCGGGCGACCTGCTGCCGCTCGCGGCGGCCGAGCTGCGCTACTGCTCGCCGACGCCCCGCAGCCGCGCCACCGGTGACGCGATCGGCTGCTGTCCCTTGGTGCAACTCGCGCTCAGGGACTGCGACATGGGCCGCTGGCGCGGACTGACCCTCGGCGAGGCGATGGCCCGGGAGCCCGGGGCCGTCGACGCCTGGCTCGCCGACCCGCGGACCGCACCGCACGGCGGGGAGTCGCTGCTGGGCTTCATCACCCGCGTCGGCGGGTGGCTCGACACGCGCCCCGGCGAGGACGGCGACCGCATCGTCGCCGTGGCCGAGCCGTCCGTGATCCGGGCCGCTCTCGTCTACGTGCTCAAGGCGCCGCCCGCGACGTACTGGAACCTGGACGTGCGCCCTCTGTCGACCACGACCGTCACGGGCCGCGCGGGCCGCTGGAACCTCCGTTTCGAGGGTGCGCCCGCTCAGGGGCCTTCGCGGGTGTAGTCCGTGACGAGCAGCAGGTCCTTGGCCGGGCCGCCGACCCGCCACACGGTCCGCCAGTGGTCCGCGTCCCGGACGGTGAACTCGCCGCGGTAGAGGTCGGCGGCGCAGGGATGGTCGGCCACGTGCCGCCCCGACGTCAGGTCCAGGCCGTGGAAGGGCCGCCCGTCCGCGAAACGCACGTCGGCGGTGCCGGGCCGGGTGCCCGGTGCGTAGCGCAGCGTCCGTTCGGCGGGGCGGGACACGCCCTGCCAGGTGAAGGCCCCGGACTCCCGGCTCAGCAGCCCGCCGTCCGCGAGCGCGTCGAACGCCGTCGCGCCCTCGAAGCGGCCCTCCGCCCCGCTCGCCAGGTCCCGCACCGTCCGCTCGGTGCGCCACCGGCCCGCGAGAAACGCCAGCACGTCCGGCACCGGCCACAACTCGCCCATTTCCACCCGCTTTCCGCCTCCGGCCCCCTGGTTGCCGCGCGACCCATTGACGCGCCTCCACCCCCTCCCTATCTTGCCGTTCGAAGTGCTGACCAATGTCCGATATTTCGAACGACAGAGAGCCGCGGAGTATCCATGTCATCCCTGTCACGCACCCGCTGGAGAGCCGGTCTCGGCGCGACCGCCCTCCTGACGGCGTCCGCCCTGCTGCCGTCCCCCGCGCACGCGGAGGCCGCCGCCCCCGACTACACGATCACCGTCGATCCGTCCGCCGAGGGCGCCGCGATCGACGACACGATGTACGGCGTCTTCTACGAGGACATCAACCGGGCCGCCGACGGCGGCCTGTACGCCGAGCTGGTGCAGAACCGGTCCTTCGAGTACTCGACCGCCGACAACGCCTCGTACACGCCGCTCACCTCCTGGACGGCCGACGGCACCGCCGAGGTCCGCGACGACGCCGGCCGCCTCAACGAGCGCAACCGCAACTACCTCTCCCTGGGAGCCGGCTCCTCCGTCGCCAACAGCGGCTACAACACCGGAATCCACGTGGAGAAGGGCAAGAAGTACGACTTCTCCGTGTGGGTGCGCGCCGAGAGCGGCACGACCCTCACCGTCACCCTCCAGGACGCGGCGGGCACCCTCGCGAAGCCGCGCACGGTGGCGGCCGAGGGGGAGTGGCGCAAGTACACCGCCACCTTCACCGCGACCCGCACCAGCAACCGCGGCCGCCTCGCCGTCACCACCACCGCCCCCGCGGCCCTCGACATGGTGTCCCTCTTCCCCCGCGACACCTACAAGGGACAGTCCAACGGCCTGCGCAAGGACCTCGCCGAGAAGATCGAGGCACTGAACCCCGGCTTCCTGCGCTTCCCGGGCGGTTGCCTGGTCAACACCGGCTCCATGGAGGACTACAGCGCCGCCTCCGGCTGGGAGCGTGAACGGTCCTACCAGTGGAAGGACACCATCGGACCCGTCGAGGAGCGCGCCACCAACGCCAACTTCTGGGGCTACAACCAGAGCTACGGCCTCGGCTACTACGAGTACTTCCGCTTCGCCGAGGACATCGGCGCCATGCCGCTGCCCGTCGTACCCGCCCTGGTCACCGGCTGCGGCCAGAACAAGGCCACCGACGACGACGCGCTGCTGAAGCGGCACATCCAGGACACCCTGGACCTGATCGAGTTCGCCAACGGCCCCCGTACCAGCCGATGGGGCGCCAAGCGCGCCGAGATGGGCCACCCGAAGCCCTTCGGCCTCACCCACATCGGCGTCGGCAACGAGGAGAACCTCCCCCGGGAGTTCATGGCCCGCTTCAAGGAGTTCCGCGCCGCGATACAGGCGAAGTACCCGGACATCACCGTCGTCTCCAACTCCGGCCCGGACGACTCCGGCACCACCTTCGACACCGCCTGGCAGCTGAACCGCGAGGCCGGCGTCGACATGGTCGACGAGCACTACTACAACAGCCCGCAGTGGTTCCTCCAGAACAACGACCGCTACGACTCCTACGACAGGAACGGCCCCGAGGTCTTCCTCGGCGAGTACGCCTCCCAGGGCAACGCCTGGAAGAACGCGCTGTCCGAGGCAGCCTTCATGACCGGCCTGGAGCGCAACGCGGACATCGTCAAGCTCGCCTCCTACGCCCCGCTGCTCGCCAACGAGGACTACGTGCAGTGGAGCCCGGACATGATCTGGTTCAACAACCACGCGTCCTGGGGCTCGGCCAACTACGAGGTCCAGAAGCTCTTCATGAACAACACCGGTGACCGGGTCGTCCCCTCCACGGCGACCGGCACACCGGACGTCAGCGGCCCCATCACCGGCGCGGTCGGCCTGTCGACCTGGGCGACCAGCGCGGCCTACGACGACGTGCGGGTGACGTCGGCGGACGGGGAGACCCTGCTCTCCGACGACTTCTCCGGCGACGCGTCGCAGTGGACCCACGCGGGTGCCGGTTCCTGGACCGTCCAGGACGGCGCGTACGTCCAGACCGACACCGCGGCCGAGAACACCATGGTCACGGCCGGTGACCCGGCCTGGCAGAACTACGACCTGCACGTGCGGGCCACCAAGAAGTCCGGCAACGAGGGCTTCCTGATCGCCTTCGGCGTCAAGGACACCGGCAACTACTACTGGTGGAACCTGGGCGGCTGGAACAACACCCAGTCCGCCGTCGAACAGGCCTCGGACGGCGGCAAGTCGACGCTCCTGTCCAAGGCGGGCTCGATCGAGACGGGCCGCGCCTACGACATCGACGTCAAGGTGCGGGGCCGCCAGGTGACCCTCTACCTCGACGGCGAGGAGTGGGGCAGCTTCACCGACGACAAGCCCGCCGAGCCGTTCCGCCAGATCGTCACCGAGGACGACCGGACCGGCGAGCTGATCGTCAAGGTCGTCAACGCCCAGGACACGGCGGCCCGCACCGCCGTCGACCTCGGCGGCGCGAAGGTCGCCCGCAAGGCCCGCGTCACCACGCTGGCCGCCGACCAGGATGCCGTGAACACCGAGACGGACACCCCCGTCACTCCGGTACGGTCCACCTTCTCCGGGGTGGCGAGCGAGTTCACCTACACCTTCCCGGCGAACTCGGTGACCTTCCTGCGGATCAGGCAGCGGTAGCCGTTCGTACGGTCCTGGGGCGGCCTCACCAGTACGCGCGGCCGTCCCAGGCCTCGGACCGGGCGAACTCCAGCGGATCGTCCTCCGTGTCCAGGCCGGCCAGGGGTGAAGCCGGCCGGATCGACTGCCGCACGGTCCTCCGGCGCGCTGCGGTGATCGGCTGCGAAGCCCGCCGATCCTCCCCCACGGTCACCGGTGGCAGAAGACGCACCCCTCCCAGTACGGCAGTCCGCTCAGTACCCGGTGCCGTACGCAGCAGGCGACGAGGGGGGCGTCCGGAAACCCGGCGCCGTCGCCGGGGTCGGCGTCGGCGGGATCGAACGACGCGACGATCTCCCGGAACCGCCGCACGTACCGCTCGGCGAACCGCGGCTCGTAATCCAGCTCCTCCCACCGGTGGTGCCGCGCGGCCAGGTCCAGCACGTTCAGCACGAACGCCTTCGCCGACGCCCGTTCCCCGCCCGTGGTGCCCCAGTCGAGGTCGGCCAGGTCGAACCCGACGGCCCCGCGTCCCATCAGCCCCTGGTCCTGCAGCGCCACCAGCGCCGCGAAACGGCGCTCCCAGTGCCCCGCGGCCAGTGACGACACGGCGAGGGCCAGCACGTCGACGAAGACCGCGGTACCGCCGTTGGACAGGTACAGGTCGTCGTCGCCGGCGCCGAACACATTGCCCATGACTGGCGGGCTACCGTCCGTGAGTGCCGGGAAGAGGCGGTCCGGCATCCGCGGCCGGTCCCGGGCCGGTGCGCCGGCCGGCGTTGAAGCGTGCCTTCTTCTGGCGGTTCCCGCACGTGTTCATGTCGCACCACCTGCGGGTGCGGCTGCGGCTGGTGTCGAAGAAGGCGGCCCGGCAGGTCGGTGACGCGCACAGGGCCAGCCTTCCGTCCCGCTCGCCCGAGATGACGCCGATCGCGTCGGCGGCGATCACGCCGAGGGCGTCTTCCACGCGGGAAGCCGGCCCGAGCCGCCAGTGCCGCTTGCCCTCGGGCGTCAGTACGGCCGCGGCCCGCCCCTGGGTGCTGCGGTCGTTGATCACGCGGACGGCGGCCGCGGGGAGGGTGTCCTGGAGCGCGGCCGCCGTCGCGACGGCGTGGATCGACTCCCTCAGTTCCCGGGCGAGGTCGAGCTGGGCGGTGGTGCAGGAGTCCACGGCGAGGCCGTACACGGCCAGCCAGTCGACGAGCCGGTGCGGCACGGGAATCCGCTCCACGGCGTCGCCGTGACGCTCCGACAGGGTCCCCGTGAAGCTGGTCGCCAGCACCGAACCGAGGCGGAAATCAGGGAAGTCGGCACGCATGGAACCACCATAGCCGGTTGCGGCCTGACTCGGGCGACTGCTAGAACCGTCTTAGCCGGTTCCGCGAACCAGGAGGTCTCATGTCCGCTCCAGTC
Source organism: Streptomyces sp. M92 (assembly GCF_028473745.1). Taxonomy (NCBI): domain Bacteria; kingdom Bacillati; phylum Actinomycetota; class Actinomycetes; order Kitasatosporales; family Streptomycetaceae; genus Streptomyces; species Streptomyces sp. M92. The sequence continues at coordinate 7,041,112 of NZ_CP101137.1, read as the reverse complement.
AGTGACGTGCAAGCATTCGAAGCCCGTGCAACCGACGCCGACCTCGACGATCTGCGTGCGCGGCTGGCCGCGGCGCGGCTGCCGGAGGCCGAGACGGTCCTGGGTGCCGGGCCCGGCACCCGCCGATGGGAGCAGGGGGTTCCGCTCGCCGACCTCGTCGACGTCGTGAACTACTGGCGCACCGGGTACGACTGGCGTTCGTTCGAAGCGCGCCTCGACCGGATCGGTCAGTTCCGCACGACCGTCGACGGCCTGGGTATCCACTTCCTGCACCGCCGGTCCGCGCGCGCGGACGCCACTCCCCTGATCATGACGCACGGCTGGCCGGGCAGTGTCGCCGAGTTCACCGACGTGGTGGAGGAACTGGCGGATCCGAAGGAGGCGGACGCGCCGGCGTTCCACGTCGTGGCGCCGTCGCTGCCGGGCTTCGGGTACAGCGACAAGCCCGCCGTCACCGGCTGGGGGACCGAGAAGATCGCGGCCGCGTGGGTCGAATTGATGGGAAGGCTCGGCTACGGCAGGTTCCTGGCCCACGGCGGCGACTGGGGAGGCAACATCACCACGGTCCTCGGCGGCAGGTTCCCGGCGCACGTGCTCGGCATCCATACGACGTTCGCCGAGGCGCCGCCCGGGCTGACGACGGACGGGCTGACGGCGGTCGAGCGCCGGTGGGCCGAGGAGACCCGTCACTTCTGGCAGCACCGCGCGGCGTACGCCAAGCAGCAGGCGACCCGTCCGCAGACCATCGGCTACTCACTCGTCGACTCACCGGTCGGGCTTCTCGCCTGGATCCTCGACAAGTTCGCCGACTGGTCGGACACGGGGGACAGTCCGTTCGAGAGGATCTCCAGGGACCGTGTTCTGGACGACGTCACCCTGTACTGGCTGACGCGGACCGGTGCGTCGGCGGCCCGCATCTACTACGAGAGCCACAACTCGCTCGACCCCGGTCTCCGGGTGGACGTCCCCTCGGCCGTCACGATGTACCCGCGCGACATCGAGAAGAGTCCCCGTCCCTGGGCGCAGGAGAGGTACCGCCGGATCGTCCGCTGGAGGTCACCGGAGGCCGGGGGACACTTCCCGTCGCTGGAGGTCCCGCGGTACTTCGTCGAAGACCTGCGAGAGGGCCTCGCGGCGGTGCTGGCCGCTCAGGCAATTGCATAAACGTGCATGGCTACGTATAGTCATGCCATCACGGATGGAGGATGTCATGGCGGTACGTGCGGCGGTGGCCGGAGCGAGTGGGTACGCGGGCGGTGAGCTGCTGCGTCTGCTGCTCGCGCACCCGGAGGTCGAGATCGGCGCGCTGACCGGCAACTCCAACGCGGGACAGAGGCTCGGCGCCCTGCAGCCGCACCTGCCGCCGCTGGCCGGCCGGGTGCTGGAGCCGACGACGCCCGAGGTGCTCGCCGGGCACGACGTGGTGTTCCTCGCGCTGCCGCACGGGCAGTCGGCCGCCGTCGCCGAGCAGCTCGGGCCGGACGTGCTGGTGATCGACATGGGCGCCGACTTCCGGCTGAAGGACGCCGTCGACTGGGAGAGGTTCTACGGCTCCCCGCACGCCGGCACCTGGCCCTACGGCCTCCCCGAACTGCCGGGTGCCCGCGCCGCGCTGGAGGGGTCCAAGCGTGTCGCGGTGCCCGGTTGCTACCCGACCGCCGTGTCCCTGGCGCTCTTCCCGGCCTACGCCGCCGCGCTCGCCGAGCCCGAGGCGGTGATCGTCGCCGCCTCCGGCACCTCCGGCGCGGGCAAGGCGGCCAAGCCGCACCTGCTGGGCAGCGAGGTCATGGGCTCCATGTCGCCCTACGGCGTCGGGGGCCTGCACCGGCACACCCCCGAGATGATCCAGAACCTCGGCGCGGTGGCGGGAGAGCCGGTCACCGTCTCCTTCACCCCGACCCTCGCGCCGATGCCCCGCGGCATCCTCGCCACCTGCACCGCCAAGGCCAAGCCCGGCGTCACCGCCGAGTCCGTCCGCGCCGCCTACGAGAAGGCCTTCGCCGACGAACCCTTCGTGCACCTGCTGCCCGAGGGCCAGTGGCCCGCGACCGCGTCCGTCTACGGTTCCAACGCCGTTCAGATCCAGGTCGCGTACGACGCCGCCGCGGGCCGCATCATCGCGATCAGCGCCATCGACAACCTGGCCAAGGGCACCGCGGGCGGTGCCGTCCAGAGCATGAACCTCGCCCTCGGTCTCGACGAGACCACCGGACTGACGACGATCGGAGTCGCGCCGTGAGTGTGACGGCAGCAAAGGGATTCACGGCGGCGGGCATCGCCGCCGGGATCAAGGACAGCGGGAACCCCGACCTGGCCCTCGTGGTCAACAACGGCCCCCGACGCGCCGCCGCCGGTGTCTTCACCTCCAACCGCGTCAAGGCCGCGCCGGTGCTGTGGTCCGAGCAGGTGCTCAAGAGCGGGCAGCTGTCCGCGGTCGTCCTCAACTCCGGTGGCGCCAACGCCTGCACCGGCCCCAAGGGCTTCCAGGACACCCACGCCACCGCCGAGAAGGCCGCCGAGGTGCTCGGGACGGGAGCGGGCGAGGTCGCCGTCTGCTCGACGGGACTCATCGGCGTACTGCTGCCCATGGACAAGCTGCTCCCCGGCGTCGAGACCGCCGCCGGCCAGCTCTCCGAGCACGGCGGCGAGAAGGCCGCCATCGCCATCAAGACCACCGACACCGTGCACAAGACGTCCGTCGTGACCAAGGACGGCTGGACCGTCGGCGGCATGGCCAAGGGCGCCGGCATGCTCGCCCCCGGCCTGGCCACCATGCTCGTCGTGATCACCACCGACGCCGACCTGGAGACCGAGGTGCTCGACCGCGCCCTGCGCGACGCCACCCGGGTCACCTTCGACCGCGTCGACTCCGACGGCTGCATGTCCACCAACGACACGGTGCTGCTCCTCGCCTCCGGCGCCTCCGGCCGCACCCCGGAGCACGCCGAGTTCGCCGAGGCCGTCCGCACCGTCTGCGACGACCTCGGGCAGCAGCTCATCCGGGACGCCGAGGGCGCCAGCAAGGACATCAAGGTCGAGGTCGTGAACGCCGCGACCGAGGACGACGCCGTCCAGGTGGGCCGCACCATCGCCCGCAACAACCTGCTCAAGTGCGCCATCCACGGCGAGGACCCCAACTGGGGCCGGGTGCTCTCCGCGATCGGCACCACCTCCGCCGCCTTCGAGCCCGACCGCCTCAACGTCGCCATCAACGGCGTGTGGGTCTGCAAGAACGGCGGCGTCGGCGAGGACCGCGAGCTGGTCGACATGCGCTACCGCGAGGTCCACATCGTCGCCGACCTCGCCGCCGGCGACGCCACGGCCACGATCTGGACCAACGACCTCACCGCCGACTACGTCCACGAGAACAGCGCGTACAGCTCATGAGCACGACCAGGAAGCACACCGCGCTCCCCAAGGCCCAGATCCTCATCGAGGCGCTGCCCTGGCTGACCCGGCACCACGGCAAGACCGTCGTCATCAAGTTCGGCGGCAACGCCATGGTGGACGAGGACCTCAAGGCCGCCTTCGCCCAGGACGTCGTCTTCCTGCGCCACGCCGGCCTCAAGCCCGTCGTCGTGCACGGCGGCGGCCCGCAGATCAGCGCCGCCCTGGACAAGGCCGGCATCGTCAGCGAGTTCAAGGCCGGCCTGCGGGTCACCACCGAGGACGCCATGGACGTCGTACGGATGGTGCTGGCCGGGCAGGTGCAGCGCGAGCTGGTCGGACTGCTCAACCAGCACGGACCGCTCGCCGTCGGTCTCACCGGCGAGGACGCGCACACCATCACCGCCACCAAGCACCGGCCCGAGATCGACGGCGAGTCCGTCGACATCGGACGGGTCGGCGAGATCACCGAGATCGACACCGGCGCCATCGAGGCGCTGCTGGCCGACGGCCGCATCCCGGTGGTCTCCTCGATCGCCCGCTCCCAGGACGACGGACATGTCTACAACGTCAATGCTGATACGGCGGCTGCGGCACTCGCTGCGGCGCTCGGTGCCGAGACGCTCATGGTCCTCACCGACGTCGAGGGCCTGTACGAGGACTGGCCGGACTCCGACGAGGTGATCAGCCGCCTCACCGCCGCCCAGCTCGAGAAGCTGTTGCCCGAGCTGTCCAGCGGCATGGTGCCGAAGATGGAGGGCTGCCTGCACGCCGTACGCAACGGCGTCACCACCGCCCGCGTCATCGACGGCCGGGTCCAGCACTCGATCCTGCTGGAGATCTTCACCGACGAGGGGATCGGCACGATGGTCGTGCCGGACGGACAGGGGGAATCATGAGCAACGCGGAGCTGACCGAGCGGTGGCAGGGCACGCTCATGAACAACTACGGCACGCCGCGCCTGCCGCTCGTGCGCGGCGACGGCGCCCGGCTCTGGGACGCCGACGGCAAGGAGTACCTGGACTTCGTCGGCGGCATCGCGGTCAACGCGCTCGGCCACGCCCACCCGGCGGTGGTCGACGCGGTGAGCCGGCAGATCGCCTCCCTCGGCCACGTCTCCAACCTCTTCATCGCCGAGCCGCCCGTCGCGCTCGCCGAACGGCTGCTCCAGCGCTTCGGCCGCGACGGCAAGGTCTACTTCTGCAACTCCGGCGCCGAGGCCAACGAGGGCGCCTTCAAGATCGGCCGGCTGACCGGGCGGCCGCACATGGTCGCCACCGACGGCGGCTTCCACGGCCGCACGATGGGCGCCCTCGCCCTCACCGGCCAGCCCGGCAAGCAGGCGCCCTTCCGGCCGCTGCCCGGCGACGTCACGCATGTGCCCTACGGCGACGCGCAGGCGCTGGCCGCCGCGGTCACCGAGGAGACGGCCCTGGTGATCATCGAGCCGATCCAGGGCGAGAACGGCGTCGTGGTCCCGCCTCCGGGCTACCTCAAGGCGGCCCGGGCCATCACCGCCGCCACCGGCGCGCTGCTCGTCCTGGACGAGGTGCAGACCGGCGTCGGCCGGACCGGGCACTGGTTCGAGTACCAGGCCCACGAAGGCGTCCTGCCGGACGTCGTCACCCTCGCCAAGGGCCTTGGCGGCGGACTCCCGCTCGGCGCGACGGTCGCCTTCGGCCGCGCCGCCGAACTCCTCCAGCCCGGCCAGCACGGCACCACCTTCGGCGGCAACCCCGTCGCCTGCGCCGCCGGACTCGCCGTCCTCGACACCATCGCGGACGAGGGGCTGCTGGAGAACGTCAAGCGGCAGGGGGAGAAGATCCGCGGCGGCGTCGAAGGGCTGGGCCACCCGCTCGCAGCCCATGTCCGGGGGGCCGGCCTCCTCCTGGGTATCGTGCTCACCGGGCCGCTCGCACCCCAGGTGCAGCAGGCGGCTCAGGACGCCGGAATCCTGGTGAACGCGCCCGCACCCGATGTCGTACGGCTGATGCCGCCGCTGAACCTCGGCGACGACGCGGTGGACGCGTTCCTCGGGGCCCTGCCCGGCATCCTTGACCAGGCCGCCGACGCGGCCCACGGGGACGGACGATCCGGAGAATGAGACGACGATGAGCCAGGCGCAGGAGCACGAGCAGACCGGTGGGCCTGCCGTACCGCAGACCCGCACCGCACGCCACCGCCGGATCGTGGACATCCTCAACCGGCAGGCGGTGCGCTCGCAGAGCCAGCTCGCGAAGCTGCTCGCCGACGACGGGCTGACCGTCACGCAGGCGACGCTCTCCCGGGACCTGGACGAGCTGAACGCGGTCAAGATCCGCAACAACGACGGCGACCTCATCTACGCGGTGCCCAGCGAGGGCGGTTTCCGCACCCCGCGGGCGCCGCTCGGGGAGTCGGCGAAGGAGGAGCGGATGCGGCGGCTCTCCGCGGAGCTGCTGATCTCCGCGGAGGCTTCGGCCAACCTCGTGGTCCTTCGGACCCCGCCGGGGGCCGCGCAGTTCCTCGCGTCGGCGATCGACCAGGCGGAACTGCACGACATCCTGGGCACGATCGCGGGTGACGACACGCTGCTGCTGATCAGCAGGGAGCCGACGGGTGGGCAGGCGTTGGCGGACCATTTGCTGCGGTTGGCCCAGAACGGGGGGTGAGCGCGGCGGGGGCCGGGTGCGGGTGGTCGGTGGCTGGTCGCGCAGTTCGCCGCGCCCCTGGGGGTGCAGTCACCCCAACCACCCCGCCAGACCCCCCGTGCACCGCACCCCGCCCCCCGCCGCCACCAACAGCCCCTCCACCCCGTCCAGCGACTCCAGCCACCGGAACCCCTCCCGCGCCCCCATCGCGAACGCCGCCGTCGCCCAGCAGTCCGCCCACGTCAGCCGTGCCGCCACCACCGTCACCGACACCAGGTCGGTCACCGCGGGGCGCCCCGTGCGCGGGTCGACGATGTGCGCGCCCCGCTCCGCCGTGCCGGACGTCGCCACGGCCAGCTCGGCCGCCCCGGCCGCCGACACGACCGCCGCCAGCCCGCCCGTGCGCAACGGGTCCGACACGCCCACCCGCCACGGCCGTCCCGCCCCCGGCGTCCCGAGCAACTGCACGTCCCCGCCGCCGTTGACGCTCACCCCGACCGCGCCGGCCGCCGCGACCCCACGGGCGGCGCGCTCCACGGCCCAGCCCTTGACGATCCCCGTCGGATCGAGCCGCCCCCGGTACACGGAGCTGAACCAGCCGTCGCTCACCCGCTCGGCCTCCGCGGCCAGCTCCAGCACCTCGGCGACCTCGGGCACGCACGCGTCGACGGTCAGCTCGCCGCGCGCCAGCCGGGAGACCTCGCTCTCCTCCCGGTAGGTGCTGAACACCTCGTCGGCCCGGCGCAGTTCCGCCACCGCCTCGTCCAGCGCCGCCCGTACCGCCGTGGGTTCCCCGCCGCGGACGTCGAAGGAGAAGACGGTCCCCATCGTCTCCTCCACCCGGCGTACCGCGGCGGGAGCCTGTGCGGCCCCGGCCACCTGATCAACCACCGGCCTGGTCCAGGGCCGACTGGAGCGACTGCTTGTATCCGGCGCTGGTGTAGGTGGCGCCGGAGACGGTGTCGATGTCGGCGTTGCCGGTGGTGATGGCGGCTTGGTTGAGTCTGGGTACGGCGTCGGCGGTGATCTGGTCGCTCCGTCCGCCCTTGGGCGCCTGTACCGCCTCGGCGCCGGTGATCTTCCCGCCGCTGACGGTGACCCGGACCTGCACGGGCCCGTACTGGGTCCGGGCGACGGCACCGGTGAGCGTCCGGGTGTCCGGGCCGCCGTCCGCCCCGGCCTTCACCTTGTCCAGCGCGGATTGCAGCGACTGCTTGTATCCGGCGCTGGTGTAGGTGGCGCCGGAGACGGTGTCGATGTCGGCGTTGCCGGTGGTGATGGCGGCTTGGTTGAGTCTGGGTACGGCGTCGGCGGTGATCTGGTCGCTCCGTCCGCCCTTGGGCGCCTGTACCGCCTCGGCGCCGGTGATCTTCCCGCCGCTGACGGTGACCCGGACCTGCACGGGCCCGTACTGGGTACTGGCCGCGTCACCCGTCACCGTGCCGGCACCGGCACCGCGCCCGCCCTGCGGCGACTGCGCCGCCACCGGCGGGGCCGCGCCGCCCGCCGCGGAAGCGGAGCCCGGGTCGGACGCCGGTTTCAGCGACAGCAGCAGCACGATCCCGGACACGGTGGCGGCACCGGCGAGCACGGCACGCCGGACGGGGTGGCTTTTCCTCATCTGTCCTGGACTCCTGATGTCCGTCGCTCACATCTCGAACGACTCGTGATGGATACGGCGGGCGGGGACCCCCGCGCCGCGCAGTGCCTCGTACACCGACTGGGCGAAGCCGGGCGGCCCGCACAGGAAGACGTCGTGACGCTCGACGTCCGGGATCTTGCGGCTCAGGGTCTCCGCGGAGATGTCCGGGCGCTCCCCGTCCGGGCTGTTCACCGCGTACATCAGCCGGGCCCCGCGCTCGTCGGCGATCCCGGCGAGCTCGTCCCACAGGGCCAGGTCCTGGGTGCTGTTGGCCCGGTAGAGCAGCGTGATGTCGCCGGACGCGCCGGGCAGCGTCTCGAAGAGCGCCCGCATCGGCGTGATGCCGACCCCGCCCGCCACCAGCAGTACCTTGCCGCGGCTGCGGCGCTGGGCGGTCAGCGCGCCGTACGGCCCCTCCGCCCACACCCGGGTGCCGGGCTCCAGCTCGCGCAGCCGGGCGCTGTGGTCGCCGATCGCCTTCACGGTGATCCGCAGCATGTCCGGGCGCGGCGCCGCCGACAGCGAGTACGGGTGGGAGCTGAACCGCATCCCGGGCGCCAGGAACCGCCAGCGGAAGAACTGCCCGGCCTCCGCGCCCATCCGGTGCAGCCGGCGCCCGCCGATCAGCACCGACACGATGCCGGGCGTCTCCTCGATCACCGCCTCGACCCGCAGCCGGTGCCGCAGGTTGAGGCGCAGGGGGGTCAGGATCCGGTACCAGAGGACGAGCGCGGTCACCGTCCCGTACAGCGCGTACCAGACGGTCCTGGCGAACGGCTCGACGGCGAAGTCGTTGCCGGTGGTCAGCTGGTGCCAGAAGGTCAGGAACACCGCCGCGTAGGTGAGCAGGTGCACGTGGTACCAGGCGTCGTACGGGATGCGGCGGCGCACCGGGCCGGCGGACAGCAGGCCGATGAGGACCAGCAGGCCGGTGCCGACGGCGGCCTTGCCCATGTCCGGCAGCTGGTTCACCGAGTCGACCGTCTGCTGGACGACGCCGCCCAGGCCCTTGCCCGCCTGGGCGGCGTAGCCCCACATGATCAGGAAGACGTGGGCGAGGACCAGACAGAGGGTGTAGCGGCCGGTCATGGCGTGCCAGCGGGCGACCCGGTCCGAGCCCACCCGCCGTTCCAGGGCGGGCACGCGCGCCATCTGGAGCACGACCAGCGCCATCAGGTACCCGGCGAGCAGTCCGGTGATCCGGCCCGCGTTCAGGATCATGTCGGTCCGGTCGGAGATGGCGGGCGTGTTGCGCCACCACAGCCACAACACGCCCGCCGCGCCCGCCCATACGGCGAGCAGCAGGGGGACGGCGGGGGAGCGGCGCGGGCGGATGCGCCGCATCGTCTGACGGCGGGCGGCACGGCCGCCGGCGAGCGTGGTGGTCACGGTTCCTCCGTGGGACTCGGCCCTTGGCCCACAGATACGCGCCGGGCCGGCCGAGCGTTCAGCGTCCGCCGGTCCCGTCGCCGCCGTTCGGCACCGCTCAGTACCGCGTGATCGCCGTGGCCCCGTCCCGGGTGCCGATGGCGATGTGCGGCCGCTGGTCCGGCTCGGCCCACCGCAGGATCCGCCGCATCGCCTCGCGCGGCACCGACACGCAGCCCGCCGTCGCCCCGCGCCCGTCGACGTGCAGGAAGATGCCCGCGCCGCGGCCGCGCACCGGGCGGTGGTAGTTGAAGCCGACGACCAGGGCGTGCGCGTACTGCGCCGTGTAGGTGATCAGGTGCTCGGCCTCGGTGGCGCGGCAGTCGGCGGGGCGGGGCTCGGTCCAGCGGTTGTAGGCGCGGGAGGCGTTGTCCTGGCACCACCAGGAGTCCTGGCGCACCGGGCGGTACCGGTACTCCGTCCCGCGCGGCGCGGGCTCGATGCCGAAGGCGTACGGGAGGTCGTACAGACCGGTCGGGGTGGTGCTCGTGCCCTGCTCGCGCGTCGCCCCGTCGGTGAGACCGCCCGCACCGAAGCGGGCGGGTGCCGAACCGGCCGCCACCCACCGGCCGTCCGTGCCGCCCCTGCGGTCCCACCAGGTGACCCGGCCCTCGGTCGAACCGGTGCCGGGCGCCACGGCGGTGATCAGCTGGGTACCGCCGCCGGTGTCCGCCATGCGCGCCGGCAGGGGCCGTGGACCGGACCCGTCGGGGGGCGCGGCACCGAGCACGAGGAGGGTGGCGGACAGGAGGACGGCGACGACACCGGGGCGCATGGCTCAGACGCTAGACGGGGGCAGCGGCAACGGCAGCCCGGGAAGGCCGTCCATGCTCGTCGCGATGTGCTCCTTCTTGGTGAAGTACGCGCTGAGCGAGGCGTCGTCCTCGCGTGCGAAACGCTTGCCGTGCAGATCCCGGTCCGACTCGTACGCCATGAAGGGGACGCCGTAGCCGCAGGTGTCCCGGACCAGTTCGGCGGTCACGACGATGACGGCGCGCAGCCCGTGCTCACTCGGGTCGATGTCCGGGAAGTGGGTGAGCAGTTCCGGGAAGCGGGGGTCGTCGCGGAAGACCGGTTCGCCGCGGCCGTGCACCCGGACGATGTTCGGCGGCCCCTGGAAGGCGCACCACATCAGGGTGATCCGTCCGTTCTCGCGCAGGTGGGCGATGGTCTCGGCGTTGGAGCCGGCGAAGTCGAGGTAGGCCACGGTGAGTTCGTCGAGCACGGCGAAGCTGCCCGTGAGGCCCTTGGGGGAGAGGTTGACCGTGCCGTCGCCGGCCAGCGGCGCGGTGGCGGTGAAGAAGACGGGCTGTGCCTCTATGAAGGTGCGGAGTCTGCCGTCGATGCGTTCGTAAGTCTTTCCCATGTCTAACGATTATGAGGGCGCGGGACGCGGTCCGTGTCACCTACCTGCGAAATTGACGAACCATGCAGAGTTCTGCATACTCATGCATGACACTGACCGTACGGTGAGGAGCGACCCAAGTGAGCAGCAACAGCGGTGACGTCCGGCTCTGGGGCGGCCGTTTCGCCGACGGTCCCGCCGAGGCGCTGGCGAAGCTGTCCGCGTCCGTCCACTTCGACTGGCGGCTCGCGCCCTACGACATCGCCGGCTCGCGTGCCCACGCGCGCGTGCTGCACAAGGCGGGGCTGCTCACCGAGGACGAGCTGACCCGGATGATCGCCGGGCTCGACCGGCTGGAGTCCGACGTCGCCGACGGGTCCTTCACCGGGACCATCGCCGACGAGGACGTCCACACCGCCCTGGAGCGCGGGCTGCTGGAGCGGCTCGGCCCCGACCTCGGCGGCAAGCTGCGTGCCGGCCGGTCCCGCAACGACCAGGTGGCCACCCTCTTCCGCATGTACCTGCGGGACCACGCCCGCACCGTCGGCGGCCTGATCGCGGACCTCCAGGACGCCCTGATCGGCCTCGCCGAGGCCCACCCGGACGTGGCGATGCCCGGCCGCACCCACCTCCAGCACGCCCAGCCGGTGCTCTTCGCCCACCACGTCCTCGCCCACGCCCAGGCGCTCGGCCGGGACGCGGAGCGGCTGCGGCAGTGGGACGAGCGCACGGCCGTGTCGCCGTACGGCTCGGGGGCGCTCGCGGGCAGCAGCCTCGGCCTGGACCCGCAGGCCGTCGCCCAGGACCTGGGCTTCGAGCACGGCAGCGCGGGCAACTCCATCGACGGCACGGCCTCCCGCGACTTCGTCGCCGAGTTCGCCTTCATCACCGCGATGATCGGCGTCAACGTCTCCCGGATCGCCGAGGAGATCATCATCTGGAACACGAAGGAGTTCTCCTTCGTCACGCTGCACGACGCGTTCTCCACCGGCTCGTCGATCATGCCGCAGAAGAAGAACCCGGACATCGCCGAGCTGGCCCGCGGCAAGTCCGGCCGCCTCATCGGCAACCTCACCGGCCTGATGGCCACCCTCAAGGCCCTCCCCCTCGCGTACAACCGCGACCTCCAGGAGGACAAGGAGCCGGTCTTCGACTCCATCGACCAGCTGGAGATCCTGCTCCCGGCCTTCACCGGCATGATGGCCACCCTCACCGTGCACCGCGAACGGATGGCGGAGCTGGCCCCGGCCGGCTTCTCGCTCGCCACCGACATCGCCGAGTGGCTGGTGCGGCAGGGCGTGCCGTTCCGCGTCGCGCACGAGGTGGCCGGCGAGTGCGTGAAGGTCGCCGAGGCCGAGGACAAGGAGCTGGACGAGCTCACCGACGAGCAGTTCGCCAAGATCTCCGAACACCTCACCCCGGAGGTCCGGGGCGTCCTCAACGTGCCCGGCGCCCTCGCCTCCCGCGACGGACGCGGCGGTACGGCGCCCAGCGCGGTCGCCGTCCAGCTCGCCGAGGTGAAGGCGGACGTGGCGGCCCAGCACGCGTGGGCGGACGCCAAGAAGTAGCAGCCGGTGTGCGCGAAGGGCATCGCGGTTACGTTGGTCAACAGCTCAGCAGCTTCCACAGCCTCAGCAGCCGACCGAACGGAGCCCGCGATGCCCTTCGCCCGCCTGGCCGCGGCGACCACCCCCACCTGCCACATCGGACTGGGTCTCGCCGCCGTCGGCCGCCCCGGCTACATCAACCTCGGCCGCGACCGGGACCTGCCGGCCGACCGCACCGTCGAGGCGATGCGCGAGCGCACCCACGACCTCCTCGACGCCGCCTACGCCCAGGGTGTCCGCTACTTCGACGCCGCCCGCTCCTACGGCCGCTCGGAGGAGTTCCTGGCCGGCTGGCTGAGGGACCGCCCCGACATCGACGACGTCGTCGTCGGCAGCAAGTGGGGCTACACCTACACGGCCGACTGGTCCGCCGACGCCGACCGGCACGAGGTCAAGGACCACGGCGCCGCCACGTACGAGCGTCAGCGCGCCGAGACCGACGCCCTGCTCGGGGACCGGCTCGACCTCTACCAGATCCACTCGCTCACCCCCGACAGCCCGGCCCTCACCGACAAGGACCTGCACGCGAAGCTGGCCGAGGCCGCCGCGCGGGGCGTCACCGTCGGGTTCTCCACCAGCGGTCCCGCCCAGGCCGACGCCATCCGCTCGGCGCTCGCCGTGACCGTCGACGGCGAACCCCTCTTCCGCACCGTGCAGTCGACGTACAACATCCTCGAGACCTCCGCCGGGCCCGCGCTCGCCGAGGCGCACGACGCGGGGCTCACCGTGATCGTCAAGGAGGGCATGGCCAACGGCCGTCTCGCGGAGCCGCACGCGCCCCACGCACTGAAGGCCGTGGCCGAGGAGACGACCCTGGGCTGCGACGCGGTCGCCCTCGCGCTGGTCCTGCGCCGGCCCTGGGCCGGCGTCGTCCTCTCCGGTGCCGCGACGGTCAACCAGCTCGGCTCCAACCTGCACGCCGCCGTGGTCGACCTCGACGACGACCAGGTGGCCCGACTCGACGCGCTCGTCGAGGACCCGCGAGCCTACTGGGAGCGGCGCGGGCAGCTGCCCTGGCACTGAGCCCTCTCCGACCGTGTGACTGACCCTGAGAGGTGAGTCACGCATGCCTAACATGAGACATGAATGTCTCATGTGGGTTATCGTTGTCTCATGGCCGTCGATCGTGAACAGGTACTGCGCAGCGCCGCGGCCCTGCTGACCCGGAAATCCACCGCGACCATGGACGAGGTCGCGCGGGCCGCCGGGCTCAGCCGGGCCACGCTGCACCGGCACTTCGCCGGACGCGACGCCCTCGTCCGGGCGCTGGAGGAACTCGGCATCGCCGAGTGCGAGGCGGCCCTGGAAGCGGCCCGTCCGGCCGACGGGCCGGCGGCCGACGCGGTGCGCCGGCTCGTGCGCGGGATCGAGCCCTCCGCCGCTCTGCTCGCCTTCCTCTACACCGAGAACCAGCTGTTCGAGGGCGAGGAGCAGAACGAGGGCTGGGCGCGCATCGACGCCCGGCTCACCGACCTGTTCCGCCGGGGCCAGGAGAGCGGTGAGTTCCGCATCGACCTCACCCCGGCCTGGCTCACCGAGGCCCTGTACGGCCTGCTGGGCGCCGCCGCCTGGGCGGTGGCCGAGGGCCGCGTGGCCCGCAACGACTTCAACCACATGATCGTCGAGCTGCTGCTCGGCGGCGCACTTCGGAGAGAGTGAACCATGACCCGCACCTCGCAGTCGGCGCGGACGACCGAGGCGGTGAAGCGCCCCGGCCGCTGGCTGGCGCTGTCCGTCCTCGTGCTGGCCGTACTGCTGGTGGCCGTCGACGCGACCGTACTCGGTCTCGCGACCCCCTACATCAGTGAGGACCTCGCCCCCTCCAGCACCCAGCTGCTGTGGATCGGCGACGTCTACTCCTTCGTCATCGCCGGTCTGCTGGTCTCCATGGGCAGCCTCGGCGACCGGATCGGCCGCAAGCGGATCCTGCTCATCGGCGCCACGGCGTTCGGCCTGATCTCCGTCCTCAACGCCTACGCGCACACCCCCGAGCTGATGATCGTCGCCCGGGCCCTGCTCGGCGTCGCGGGCGCCACCCTGATGCCCGCCACCCTCGCGCTGATCCGCAACCTCTTCCACGACCCGCGCGAGCGCTCTCTCGCCGTCGGCATCTGGGGCGCCGCGGCCTCGGCGGGCGCGGCGGTCGGTCCGGTCGTCGGAGGCTTCCTGCTGGAGCACTTCTGGTGGGGCTCGGTCTTCCTGATCAACCTGCCCGTCATGGCCGTCCTCGTCCTCGTCGGCGTCAAGCTGCTGCCGGAGTCGCGCAATCCGAACCCCGGCCCGTGGGACCTGCTCAGCGTCGTCCTCTCCCTCGTCGGCATGGTCGGTGTCGTGTACGCCGTCAAGGAGTCCGCCGCGCACGGGTTCGCGTGGGCCACGCTCACCGCGGGCCTGCTGGGCGCCGCCGCGCTCTACGGCTTCGTCCGCCGTCAGCTGACCATGCCGACCCCGCTGCTCGACATGCGGCTGTTCCGCAGCCGCGGCTTCAGCGGCGCGGTCCTGGCCGACCTGCTGACCATCCTCGGCCTGTCCGGGCTGGTGTTCTTCCTCTCCCAGTACCTGCAACTCGTCCAGGGCAGGCGCCCCTTCGAGGCGGGCCTGGCCGAACTGCCCGCCGCGATCGGCGCGGTGGTGGCGGGTCTGCTCGCCGGTCGCGCGGCCCGCCGCTTCTCGGTCCGCGCGGTCGTCTCCGGCGGACTGGCCGCCGTCGGCCTGGCGCTGGCCGCGCTGACCGTCATCGGCCAGCACACCGGGTACCCGCTGCTCGGTGCCGCCCTGCTGGTGGTCGGCGTCGGCGCCGGACTCTCCTTCACCGTCACCGCCGACGTGATCCTCTCCAGCGTGCCCAAGGAGCAGGCGGGCGCGGCCTCCGCGGTCTCCGAGACGGCCTACGAACTCGGCGCCGCTCTCGGCATCGCCGTGCTCGGCTCCATCGTGACCGGCGTCTACCGCGACTTCACCGGCCCGGCCGGCACCCCGGCCGCGGCCCACGAGTCACTGGGCGGCGCGGTGGAGGTCGCCGCCCATCTGCCGGCCCCGTCGGCCGGGGCGCTGCTGGACGCCGCCCGTCAGGCCTTCGTCGACGGCCTGACGCTCGCGGCGGGCGTCGGCGCGGCGGTGCTGCTGGCCGCCGCGGGAGCCGCCTGGTTCCTGCTGCGGGGCCAGCGCCTGGAGGACGGGGTGGAACACCCGTAACCGTACGGCGGGCCTCAGGGCCGCACACACGACGGCGGGCCGCTCACCGAGCGACCCGCCGTCCACGTGTCTGTGCGTCCCTCGTGCGTCGGAGGCCCTACGCCGCCTTCGCCTTGCTCGCGTACATGTCCACGTACTCCTGGCCGGACAGCCGCATGACCTCGGTCATCACGGAGTCCGTCACGGCCCGCAGGACGTAGCGGTCGCGGTCCATGCCCTCGTAGCGGGAGAACTCCATCGCCTCGCCGAAGCGGACGGTCACCTTGCCCGGCCGGGGCAGGCCGGCGCCGCCCGGCTGGAGCTTGTCGGTGCCGATCATGGCGAACGGGACGACGGGGGCCCCGGTCATCAGGGTCAGCCGCGCGATGCCGGTGCGGCCCCGGTAGAGGCGGCCGTCGGGGGAGCGGGTGCCCTCCGGGTAGATGCCGAAGATCCTGCCCTCCTCCAGCACCCGGCGGCCGGTCATCAGCGCCGCGACCCCGCCCCGGCCGCCGTCCCGGTCGACCGGGATCATGCCGACGCCGGTGAAGAACCAGGCCATCAGCCGGCCCTTGAGGCCCTTGCCGGTGACGTACTCGTCCTTGCCGATGAAGACGACCTGCCGGTCGCAGACCAGCGGCAGGATCATCGAGTCGATGAAGGTGAGGTGGTTGCCGGCCAGGATCACCGGGCCGTCGCCCGGGATGTTCTCCACGCCTTCCACCCGTGGGCGGAACATCAGGCGCATGATCGGACCGAGCACTGCCTTGATGAGCGCGAAGCGGGACAACGGGTCCTCCGGTGTCGGGGATGCGGTATGAGTCTGTGCAGGTGAGGACATTACTCGCGGCGCGGGGGGTCGCGCACGTCGGGTCACCCGGACCTTACGCGGTGTTGACATGCGTTCACCTGCGGTGCAGGCGTGTTTCGCGGAGGTGACGGCGGCCCGGGACGTGAGCCGGCTCGCGTCCACGGGACCGGTGAGGCACCGCCACGGCGAGACCCGTGCCACCGACCGCGTACCCCGGCCCGTCGCTCCGAAGCCGACGGCCCGTCACCCCTCGCGCCCCACCGGCCACTCCACGCCCGTACGACATCCCGACGCACCCGCGTGTTTCCACCGCGGTCTCCCACTCGTCATGTACGCGCCCCTACGATCGGCCCGCACCGACGGTCAACGACAGGAGGCCCTGATGGGAACGCAGGAGTCGGACGAGCAGACGGGCGGCACCGGACGGCGGGCGCTCCTCGGGGCGGCGGTGCTCGGCGCGGGCGGAGCCGTACTCGGCCTGTCCGGCACGGCGAGAGCCGCCGACGCCCGGCACGGCGGCGGACGCGGCGGGGGCGTGAAGAGCCTGCCCGTCCCGACGGTCATCGGCCACCGCGGCGCCAGCGGCTACCGCCCCGAGCACACCTTCGGCGCCTACGAACTCGCCCTCGACATGGGCGCCGACATCGTCGAGGCCGGCGACCTGGTCCCCACCAGGGACGGTCATCTGGTCTGCCGGCACGAGCCGGAGATCGGCGGCACCACGGACGTCGCCGACCACCCCGAGTTCGCCGACCGCAAGCGCACCAAGTCGCTCGACGGCGTCTCCGTCACCGGCTGGTTCACCGAGGACTTCACACTCGCCGAGCTGAAGACCCTCCGCGCCACCGAGCGCATCCCGGCCAACCGCCCGCACAACACCCTCTACGACGGCCGCTGGGAGATCCCCACCTTCGAAGAGGTACTGCGCTGGCAGAACGAGCAGACCCGCAAGCGCGGCAAGCAGGTCTGGATCTACCCCGAACTCAAGCACCCCACCTACTTCCGCAAGCTGGGTCTCGGTACGGAGGAGCGCCTGGCGCGGCTGCTGCGCAAGTACGGCAAGGACCGGAAGAACTCGCCCGTCATCATCCAGTCCTTCGAACCCACCAGCATCCAGCGGATGAACAGGCTCGTCGGCAACCCGCTGGCCGTCCTGCTCTCCGGTGCCAGGAGCCGCCCCTGGGACTTCGTGGAGAGCGGCGACCCGCGCACCACCGCCGACCTCATCACGCCCGAGGGCCTGAGGGAGATCGCCTCCTACGCCCAGGGCATCGGCCCGACCCTGGACCTGATCATCCCCAAGGACTCCGCCGGGCGGCTCACCGAGCCGACCACCCTGGTCCGCGACGCGCACCGCGCGGGCCTGATCCTGCACCCGTACACGATGCGCAACGAGAACCCCTTCCTGCCCGCCGACTTCCGCAGGGGCAGCGACCCCGACGCCTACGGCGACGTGTTCGGCGCGTTCCGCGCCTACTTCGCCACCGGCATCGACGGAGTCTTCACCGACCACCCCGACACCGGCGTACTGGCCCGCGAGGACTTCCTCGACGACTGACCGGTCGACGGCGGGCCCGTCGACCGCGGGCCCGTCAACAACTGAGGGTCCGACCCCGGTCCGGGTGACCTTCGGCCGCCCGGGCAACCCACCGCCCGGGCGGCCGCGTCGATCCGCATATGACACCCGACCTGGTCGCCGCCCTGCACCCTCTGCTCACCGCCGAGGCCGCGGCCGAGGCATATGCGTCCGGAGCCGAGCCCGGCGACCTGGAACAGGCCGTCTGGCTGCGCCTCCTCGAGCGGCTGGCGGCCGAGGGGCCGCCCCGCGACCCCCACGAGTGGCTGCGCGGCGCCGTCCGCACCGAGGCCCGCCGCACCCGCCGGACCGGTCGCGACGAGCGGCCGTACGACACCGAACCCGCCGACGCCGCCGAGGACGAGCCGGAACAGCTCGTCCTCGCCGCCGACCGCCGCCGGGCCTTGCGCGACGCCGTGCGCCGGCTGCCCGGCCGCTGCCCCCGGCTGATCGAGGCCCTGCTGTCGCCGAAAGACCTCACATACCGGGAGATCGCGGGGGAGTTGGGTATCTCACAGGGCAGTCTAGGCCCGGAACGTTCCCGATGTCTGGGATGTCTGCGGCGACTGCTGGCGCCGGAGGTTGCGGTCCGCCGACGACGGGGATAGGAGTGGGGGACCACAGCGGATCAGGTGAGCGGGAGGCATGCACACATGGGCATGAGCGTGACCATCTCGGCGGCGACCGAGCAGGATGCCGAGCAGATCTTCCGGCTGCAGTACCTCTGCTTCCAGAGCGAGGCGGCGCTGTACGGCAACTACCGCATCGACCCGCTCGTCCAGACCCTCGACTCGGTGCGCGAGGAGGTCGCCGGTGACTGCGTCTTCGTCGCGCGGCTCGGCGACGAGGTCGTCGGTTCGGTGCGCGGGCGGGTGGCCGGGGACGGGGCCGCGTCCATCGGCAAGCTCTGCGTCCACCCCCGCCTCCAGGGGCACGGCATCGGCGCCCGGCTGCTGCGCGCGGCGGAGTCGGCGCTCGCCGGGGAGCGCGGCGCCAAGCGCTTCCGCCTGCACACCGGCCACCGCAGCGACAGCAACCTGCGGCTCTACCGGCGAGTCGGCTACGAGACGGTCGG
This sequence comes from Streptomyces sp. M92, assembly GCF_028473745.1. NCBI lineage: Bacteria > Bacillati > Actinomycetota > Actinomycetes > Kitasatosporales > Streptomycetaceae > Streptomyces > Streptomyces sp. M92. Next base: position 7,022,437 of record NZ_CP101137.1, on the reverse strand, counting down.
GACGGCACAGGGCGCCGACGGCGTGCCCATGATCGTCCTGGAGAAGGCCGCCGGGGAGTACGCCGCCACGGCCTGAGCGCACCCCTACTCGGTGCGGGCCCGGCGCAGCCAGTACAGGGCCGACAGCGGCAGCAGGACCGGGATGAAGAGGTAGCCCATCCCGAAGTCCGACCACACGGTCGCGTCGGGGAAGGCGGACGGTTCCGCCAGGGTCCAGGTGCCGACCGCGAGGACGCCCACCAGCTCGGCGGCGCAGCACACCAGCGCCGCCTTGCGGGCCGTCTCGCCGCCGCGCACCAGGGTGTAGGTGATGAAGCCGTAGACGATGCCCGCGAGCGCCGAGAGCGTGTAGGCGAGCGGCGCCCGGTCGAACTCGGTCGCGATCTGGTACGCCGAGCGCGACACCGCGCCGACGACCATCACCCCGTACAGCCACACCAGCAGGATGCCCGGGCCGCTGATCAGTCGCTCGCGGTCCGGCCGCTGCTCCGTCGCCGCCATCTCAGCCTCCCCAGATGTCGAAGAGCCGCACTTCGAGGACGGCGAGGACGACGCCGCCGGCGGCGACCGTCACCGAACCCCAGCGGGTGCGCTCGGCCAGCGACATGAAGCCCGCCGCCGGTACACAGGCGAAGGCGCCCAGCAGGTACGCCACGAAGATCGTGGTGCCCTGCTCCGGCTTCTCGCCCCGCGCCAGCAGCACGATCCCCGCGATCAGCTGGATCAGTGCCAGCGCCGAGACCACGGCCATGCCGATGAAGTGCCAGTCCTTCGTCGGCTGGTCACGGTAGGCCGCCCAGCCGCACCAGGCGGCGAGCAGCAGCGCGGCGACCCCGGTCACCAGCGTCAGGACGTCAAGCATGGCAGCGACCCTATTACGCCCCAAAAGCCCCGCCGTCCCCGGCCCCGCCCCCACCGGGCCACCGTGGCGTTGACCACAGCCCGCACGTCCGCCGGACGCGCCCGCGGGCTGTGGCCGGGACGGGGTGACGGCCTCGTCGGCACTGGTCACCGGAGCCCGGGCCGGGGCCTCCGCCCCTGGCCGCCGTCGCGCCGGTGTCCGGTCACCGCCCACGGCTGTCCAGCATCCGGACAGTCGTGGCCGGTCAGGACCGTATGTCTGCTTTACTGATCGCATGAGCACGACGAGCGACCGCACCCCTGCGACCGAGGCGACGATGACGCCCGGTGCTCGTTGTATGTGCCGAATGTGCGCCTTCTAGAGGGCCCCTGCACCACCTGAGCCTCGCGCCCCGAAGCGAGCGCCCGCCCGAGTCCGCCCATGCGCCCCGCGCCCGCGACCGGGCCACGCCCCGCGCACACGTTTCTCCCCGGTTCACCGCCACCGCGCATCGCCACCGCGAGAACCGTGCCGCGTTCCGAAGGTCCCCAGTACCCCGAAGAACAACGCCCCCGTGCCCGGCGCACACCAGAGCGCCGCGCACTCGACAGTGACGGAAACCCACGTGATCACCACATCGGGCCTGACCAAGGTCTACCGCTCCCGCGGCCGCGAGGTCACCGCCCTGGACGGCGTCGACCTGCACGTCCGCGAGGGCGAGGTGTACGGCGTCATCGGCCAGTCCGGCGCCGGCAAGTCCTCGCTCATCCGCTGCGTCAACCTCCTGGAGCGCCCCACCGCGGGCACGGTCACCGTCGCCGGCCAGGACCTCACCGCGCTGGCGGGCCGCGGTCCCCGCGCCGGCAGGGAGCTGCGTCAGGCGCGCAGCCGTATCGGCATGGTCTTCCAGCACTTCAACCTGCTCTCCTCCCGGACCGTGCAGGACAACGTCGAACTGCCGCTGGAGATCCTCGGCAAGACCGGGAAGGAACGTTCCCGCAAGGCGCTAGAACTGCTCGACCTGGTCGGTCTCGCCGACAAGGCGAGGGCGTACCCCGCCCAGCTCTCCGGCGGCCAGAAGCAGCGCGTCGGCATCGCCCGCGCCCTGGCCGGCGACCCCAAGGTGCTGCTCTCCGACGAGGCCACCAGCGCCCTCGACCCGGAGACCACCCGCTCCATCCTCCAGCTGCTGCGCGACCTCAACCGGCAGCTCGGACTGACCGTCCTGCTCATCACCCACGAGATGGACGTCGTCAAGAGCGTCTGCGACTCGGCCGCCCTCATGGAGAAGGGGCGCGTCGTCGAGTCCGGCACCGTGAGCGACCTGCTCGCGACGCCCGGCTCCGAACTGGCCGCCGCCCTCTTCCCGGTCGGCGGCGAGGCGTCCGGGGACGACCGCACCGTCCTCGACGTCACCTTCCACGGCGAGGCCGCCACCCAGCCGGTCATCTCCCAGCTGTCCCGCACCTACAACATCGACATATCGATCCTGGGTGCCGCCATCGACACCGTCGGCGGGCTCCAGGTCGGCCGCATGCGCATCGAACTGCCCGGCCGCTACGAGGACAACGTCGTGCCCGTCGGCTTCCTGCGCGAGCAGGGCCTCCAGATCGACGTGATCGACCAAGGCCCCGCCGAGGGCCCCGCCCAGGAACCCGCGCAGGGCTCCGTGCTGGTGAAGGAAGGTGCCAAGTGACCTGGTCCGAGATGCAGCCCCTGCTGGAGCAGGCCTGTCAGGAGACCCTGATCATGGTCGGCTGGTCGACCCTGATCGCGATCGTGGGCGGACTCCCGCTCGGCATCCTGCTCGTCCTCACCGACAAGGGCGGGCTGCTCCAGAACACCGTGGTGAACAAGGTCATCGGCCAGATCGTGAACATCGGCCGCTCACTGCCGTTCATCATCCTCATGGTCGCCCTCATGAGCTTCACCCGCTGGGTCACCGGCACCACCATCGGCAGCGAGGCCGCGATCGTGCCGCTCGCCATCGGCGGCATCCCGTTCTTCGCGCGGCTGGTCGAGACGGCCGTCCGCGAGGTCGACGGAGGTCTGGTCGAGGCCGTCCAGGCCATGGGCGGCAACACCTGGACCGTGGTCCGCAAGGTCCTGGTGCCCGAGGCGCTGCCCTCGCTGATCGCCTCCACCACGACCACGGTCATCGCCCTCATCGGCTACTCCGCCATGGCCGGCACCGTCGGCGGCGGCGGCCTCGGCGACCTCGCCGTCCGCTACGGCTACAACCGTTTCGAGTCCGGCCTGATGTGGGTGACCGTCGCGGTCCTCGCCGTCGCCATCTCGCTCATCCAGTTCGCCGGCGACGCCGCCGCCCGCGCCCTGCACCGCCGCGGCGGACGTTCCGCAGCCGCACCCCGGCTGCGGCTGCTCAGGGCCAAGGAGCCCGCCGCGGCCGACGTCGGCAAGGTCGCGTAGCGCACCCGGCCCCCAAGACTCCCCGCCGCACACAGGGCGGGGTCGCACCACCCGAAGGAAAGGCACTTTTCGTGCGTAACACCGCCAAGATCACCACCGCCGTCCTCGCCACCGGAGCCCTCACCCTCGGGCTGGCCGCCTGCGGCTCCGACAAGGACACCGCGACCGACACCTCCGGACCGCTGGTCGTCGCCGCCAGCCCCGTGCCGCACGCCGAGATCCTCGACTACGTCAAGGACAACCTGGCGCAGAAGGCGGGCCTCGAACTGGAGGTCAAGGAGGTCACCGACTACGTCACCCCGAACACCTCCACGGAGGACGGCTCGGTGGACGCCAACTTCTTCCAGACCACCCCGTACCTCGACGACTTCAACAAGAAGCGCGGCACCCACATCGTGTCCGTCGTCGACGTGCACCTGGAGCCCCTCGGCCTGTACTCCAACAAGGTCGACAAGGCCGCGGACCTGAAGAGCGGTGCGACCGTCGCCGTCCCCAACGACACCGTCAACGAAGGCCGCGCCCTGCAGCTGCTGGCCGCGAACGGGCTCATCACCCTCAAGGACGGCGTCGGCACCACGGCGACCCCGGCGGACATCACCGACAACCCGAAGAACCTCAAGTTCAAGGAGCTGGAGGCGGCCACCACGCCCCGCTCCCTGAACGACGTCGACGCCGCGGTGGTCAACGGCAACTACGCCATCGAGGCCGACCTCAAGCCGGCGGAGGACGCCCTCGTCCTGGAGTCCGCCAAGGACAACCCGAACAACAACCTCCTCGCCGTCAAGGAGGGCAACGAGAACGACCCGCGGGTGAAGAAGCTCGCGAAGCTCCTCACCTCGCCCGAGGTGAAGAAGTTCATCGAGGACAGGTACGACGGCGCCGTGCTGCCCTCGTTCTGATCCCCCTCCGCACCCGCCACGGGGTCCGCTCCGCCGGAGCGGACCCCGTGGTGCGGTCGCGTGCTCACATGCTGCATGCTGGGCAGCTCGAGCAGGCCCTGACGGTTACACAGGTTACGGAGCGGCGCATGACGAGCACCTTCCCCAACATCTCCATCAGCACGGAGCGGTTGGTGCTGCGTCCCCTCGACGAGGACGACGTCCCCGCCCTCACCGCCATGATGAACGACGAGCAGGTCGGCGCCTGGACCCACGTCCCGCAGCCCTTCACCGAGCGGCACGCCGGTACCTGGATCGGCGAGCACGCCCCCGCCGAACGCACGGCGGGCCGGGGACTCGACCTGGCCGTCACCGAGTTCCTCACCCAGCGGCTGGTCGGCGTCATCCAGCTCACCAGGACCAACTGGCACGTACGGTCCACCGAGCTGTCGTACATCGTCGCCCCCTGGGCCCGCGGCGAGGGTTACGCGTCCGAGGCGGCGCTCGCCACCGCCCAGTGGCTCTTCGGCGACCAGAAGTTCGAGCGCCTGGAACTGCGCACGGCCGCCGACAACACCGCCTCCCAGCAGGTCGCCCAGAAGATCGGCTGCATCAGCGAGGGCGTCCTGCGCAACGCCTGCATAGCCCGCGTCCGCACCGACGACGAGGTGTGGACGGACGTACGCACCGACTTCATCGTGTGGAGCCTGCTGCCGGAGGACCTCGAGGGCGCGTCCGGGCCGCTGACCGACGACGGCGGTTTCGGCACCTTCACCGACTGGAACTGATCCCCGGACCGGCGCAGCGGCGCACCGGCGCCGCCGACACCCCGCCCGGGGGCCGCACCGGGGTACCCTCACGGGGCACACCCGCGAACGGTTCCGCGACACGACCTGCAACACCCCTGGAGACTGACGACGATGGCCGACCGGGTCACGGTGATCGGCTGGGACGGTTCGCCGCTGACCGCCGCGGCACGCTCCGCTCTGGGCGCGGCCACCCTCGTGGCCGGTGCCGCACACCACCTGGCACTTCCCGAGGTACCCGCCGCCGCCGAACGCGTCCGCCTCGGCAGCGTCGCCCTCGCCGCCCGCCGCATCGCCGCCCACCGGGGCACCGCGGTCGTACTCGCCGACGGCGACCCCGGCTTCTTCGGCGTCGTACGCACCCTGCGGGCCCCCGAGTTCGGCCTCGAGGTCGAAGTCGTCCCGGCCGTCTCCTCCGTCGCCGCCGCCTTCGCCCGCGCCGGCATGCCCTGGGACGACGCCCATGTGGTCGTCGCCCACCCCCGCACCCTGCGACGCGCGGTGAACGTATGCCGGGCCCACACCAAGGTCGCCGTCCTCACCTCCCCCGGCGCCGGTCCCGCCGAACTCGGCCTGCTCATGGAGGGCGTCCACCGCACCTTCGTCATCTGCGAGGAGCTCGGCACGGCGCGCGAACAGGTCACCGTCGTCACCTCTGAGAAGGCCGCCGACCACACCTGGCGCGACCCGAACGTCGTCATCGTCGTCGGCGGGAGCACCGGCCCGGGGGCGACGGGCGACGGCGCCGGATGGATCGCCGGCCGCGGCCCCGCCGCCGGACCGCGCGGTTGGTCGCTGCCCGCCGAGGCGTACGGCGGTGACCTCGGCGAGGGCGAGACCGAACTGCTGCGCACGGCCCAACTCGCCCGGCTCGGACCCCGCCCCGGTGACCTCGTGTGGGACATCGGCTGCGGCGGCGGAGCCTTCGCCACCGAGGCCGCCCGCGCCGGCGCCGCCGTCATCGCCGTCGACCGGGATCCGGACGCCTGCGCCCGCACCGAGGCCACGGCCCGCCACTTCGGCGTCCAGCTCCAGATCGCGCACGGCACCGCCCCGCACGTCCTGGAAGACCTTCCCGAACCCGACGTCGTGCGCGTCGGCGGCGGGGGAGCGGCCGTGGTCTCAGCGGTCGCCGACCGCCGTCCGCAGCGCATCGTCGCGCACGCCGCGACCCGCGACGCGGCCGAACTCGTGGGCAGGGACCTGACGGAGCACGGCTACCGGGTCGAGTGCGCCCTGCTGCAGTCCGTGGGGCTCGACACCCGGGCCTGGACGGAGACGGAGCGGAGCGTTGCGTTCCTGCTCAGCGGGGTACTTCCGGACCGCGCCCCGTGATCGGCTAGTCGTACCGCGCGGGGTAGGCTGGCGGATTGTTGTACCGCGCTCGGACACCTGGCACTTCGCCGGTCAATGTCCGCAAAAACCGCCCTCTTACGGGCTGGGTGTGGTACGGCAAGAACCGGAGGACGCGCAACGTGGCGCAGTCCACAGCGGGCCGTCGCGGATCAAGCTGTCGTGACGGGGGAACGACCGCGACAATGCCACTCAATGGCTTTGTCGTCATTCTCGACGGGTCGTTCGTGCCGCTGGGCACGCACGCTCGTTCTCACTACGGGGCGGTCGGTGCGCCGTCCCGGGCGAGCTGGTCGTAGAAGCACTAACCGATGGGCGAGGGGTTACGCATGACCGACACCGGCCAGATCCCGGGCGAGGGGCTGCCGGAGAACGCAGGCATGGTGGAGCAGCCGGGCGTCCCCGCTCCCGGCGCGTACACCTACCTCTCCGAGACCACCGCCGAGGACGAGGACCTGCTGTTGCTGCCGGGAGCCCAGAGTGCCTGGGGCAACGAGGTCGCGCCGCCCGCGCCGGAGCCGGTCGTCGAGACCGTGCACCAGCCGGGTCCGCACGAGATGTCCGGCCGTGACAGCGGTTCGGTCGATCTCAGCGGCGTCCGTCCGTCCGAGCCGTCGCCGCAGCCCGCCTCCGTCCCCGCTCCGCCGCGCAGGCCCCTGCACCTCGGTCCGCCGATCCCCGACACCTCCGCCAGCCCGGTCCGCTCGCTCGCCGACCGCGGCCCGGCCGACGCGCCGGTGCGTCACGCCGGTCCGCCGGCCGCCGGTCCGGAGTACCTCGACGCCGCGCAGACCGCCGCGACGCCTCCGCAGGGGGCGGCGCCCTGGGGTCCCGCGCAGGCGGCTCCGCAGGCCCAGCAGCCGGCGGAGGTGCCGGTGGGCGCCGGGGCAGTGCGTGCGGAAACGGTTATTCCGGTAGCGGACCAGGCCGCCCAGCCGGTGGGCGCCGCGGAGGCACTGGTGACCCGCGTGGCCACGGAGGCCGTGGCGGCGACGGGCGGGGAGCCCGGGGAGAGCGGGCAGAGCGGCGGACCGGGCGAGCCCGAGGTCCCGGCCGCGGACACCCACGCCGGCGTCCCGGACCCGGCATTGAGCGCGCCGGGCGACGCGGACGGCGCCGGTTCCGCACCGGGCGCCGAGGCGGCGCACGTCCAGGGAACGCCCGAGGGCGGCGACGGGACGCGGAAGGCCGTGGCCGAGCCGGCGGCGGAGGAAGAGACCGCTCCCGAGGCCGTGGCAGCGCCCCGGGCCGAGGAGGCGCCCGAACCCGATGCGGTGACCGAGCGGCCGGCGGACGAAGCGCCCGCACCCGGCGCCGTTCCGGGGCACGAGGCCGAGCAGATGACCCAGGCGGCACTCCCGGAGACGGGCGCGGGGGAGGCCGTTGAGCCGGCCCCTACCCCGCAGGCGGGCCCCGAGGAGCCCGTGGCCGTGCCCGCCCAGCCCGTGGCGGAGGCCGCCGGGCAGCCGGTGGCGGCGGTGGCCCAGGACGTCAGCACCCCGGAGGGAGTCGCGCCCGAGGCCGTGCCGGTGGCGGAGCCGGCCGTCGATCCCGAGGCTGTGCAGGACGATGAGCCGGGGGAGGCTGCCGACGCCGCGCAGACGGTCGAGTCGGCTGACGCCCAGGAGCCCGCGCAGACGGTCGAGCCAGCGGACGGTCAGGGGCCCGCGCAGACGGTCGAGTCGGCCGACGCCCAGGACCCGGCGCAGGCGGTGGAGCCGACCGGGGCCCCCGAAGCCGCGCAGGAAGGCGAGCCGACACGGGTACCGGGCGCCGAGCAGGCGGCCGGTGCGGATCAGGCTCCCGAGCCCGTGCAGACGGTCACCGAGCCGTCGGAGGCTGTTCAGCTCGTGCCGTCGGCCGAGCCGTCGGAGGCTGTTCAGCCCGTGCCTTTGGCCGAGCCGTCGGAGGCTGTTCAGCCCGTGCCGTCGGCCGAGCCGTCGGAGGCTGCCCAGCCCGTGCCGTCGGCCGAGCCCACCGAGGCCGCCCAGCCCGCGCCGCCGACCCGGCCCAGCGAGGTTGCCGAGCCCGCAGCGCAGCCGGCCGAACCCGTCGAGGTGCCCGAACCGCAGGACGTCCCGCCCGCCGAGGCGCGAGTGACCGGGGCCGCCCGCACCGGCGCCCTCACCGAGGCCGACCTGGCGCCCGGCGAACCCGCCGGACACGAGCCGTCCCCGGAGACCGCGGCGGCCGACGGGCAGCCCGCACCGGCGCCGGAGGCGACCGCACCGTCGGAGAGCTCGCCGCAGCCCGTTCCGGTGGCCGGAGACCGTCCGCACGCGGACGTGCGGGCCGCCGCAGCCCAGGACGGCGCCGTCGCGCAACCCGCCGCGCGGGAACCGGACCACCCTGCCGCCGACGCGCAGCCCGCTCAGGGCCCCCAGTCCGTCGCCGGCACCTACGCAGCACCGGGAACCGACGTAGCGCTGGAAGCGGAAGCTCCGCAGACCGCGCCCGAACCCGCAGTGGCCGCCGCGGCGTCGGCGGGTGGCGTCCAGCCGCACCCCGACCAGCCCGTGGGCCAGTTCGTGCCGGTCGACGGCGGCCAGGTCCCGACCACCCCGCACCTCGCACCGACGCCCCCCGAGGCACTCGTCGTACCGCCGGAGACGTGGGACACTCCAGCGACTCAGGAGGCCCCGGAGCCCGTCGCCCCGGTTCCCGCCCCTCGTGAGGCGGACCCCGAGGTCGCCCAGAACGCCGAGGACCTGGACACCCGGGCCGACCAGGAAGGTCCGGAAGACCCGGAGGACGTGAGCACGGCCGCGGAGGCGGACGCACGGCGCTCCACCGGTCCGGCGGCCCCCGCCTACGCCGACGCCGAACGCGAGGCCGTACTCAAGGTCATGCGCGAACGCCGTGACATCCGCAACGGCTTCCGCAGCGACCCCATCCCGCACGAGGTGCTGCTCCGCGTCCTGGAGGCCGCGCACACGGCGCCCTCCGTCGGCCACTCGCAGCCGTGGGACTTCGTCGTCATCCGCTCCGCCGACACCCGCCGCGCGATGCACGAGCTGGCGACGCGTCAGCGCGACGCTTACGCGAAGTCGCTGCCCAAGGGCCGGGCCAAGCAGTTCAAGGAACTGAAGATCGAGGCCATCCTCGACACCCCGGTCAACATCGTCGTCACCGCCGACCCGACGCGTGGCGGCCGGCACACCCTCGGCCGCCACACGCAGCCGCAGATGGCGCCGTACTCCTCCGCGCTCGCCGTCGAGAACCTCTGGCTCGCCGCCCGCGCCGAGGGCCTCGGCGTCGGCTGGGTCAGCTTCTTCGACGAGCGCGAGATGGTCCGTGCCCTCGGCCTGCCCGAGCACCTGGACGTCGTCGCCTACCTGTGCGTCGGGTACGTCGACGAGTTCCCGGACGAGCCCGAGCTGATGCAGGCCGGCTGGTCCAAGCGCCGCCCGCTGTCCTGGGTGGTCCACGAAGAAACCTACGGCCGCCGCGCCCTGCCCGGAGAGGAACCGCACGACCTGCTCGCCGAGACCGTCGCACAGATCCGCCCGCTCGACGCCAAGGCGCTCGGCGAGGCGTGGGAGCGCCAGAAGCGTATGACCAAGCCGGCCGGCGCGCTCGGCATGCTGGAGATCATCTCCGCGCAGCTGTCCGGGCTGTCCCGGCAGTGCCCGCCGCCGATCCCCGAGCCCGCGGCCGTCGCCGTCTTCGCCGGCGACCACGGAGTGCACGCCCAGGGCGTCACCCCCTGGCCCCAGGAGGTCACCGCCCAGATGGTGGCCAACTTCCTGGGCGGGGGAGCGGTCTGCAACGCCTTCGCCACCCAGGTCGGCGCCGAGGTGTGCGTCGTGGACGTCGGTGTCGCCACCGACCTGCCCGCCACACCCGGCCTGCTGCCCCGCAAGGTCCGCGCCGGCACGTCCGACATGACGGCCGGTCCCGCGATGACCCGCGAGGAGGCCAAGCAGGCCATCGAGGTCGGCATCGAGACCGCCCGCGACCTGGTCGCGGCCGGCAACAAGGCGCTGCTCACCGGCGAGATGGGCATCGCGAACACCACCGCGTCCGCCGCGCTCATCTCCGTCTTCACCGGCGCCGACCCGGCCGAGGTCACCGGCCGCGGCACCGGCATCAACGACGAGACGCTCGCCCGCAAGACCGAGGTCGTCCGCCGCGCGCTGGAAGTCCACCAGCCCGACCCGGCCGACCCCATCGGCGTCCTCGCCGCGGTCGGCGGCTTCGAGCACGCGGCCATGGTCGGCCTGCTGCTCGGCGGTGCCTCCCTGCGCACGCCGGTCATCCTCGACGGCGTCAGCGCCGGCGCCGCCGCACTGGTGGCCCGTGCGATCGCCCCCGAGGTCCTGGCGGCCTGCATCGCGGGGCACCGTAGCGCCGAGCCCGGCCACGTCGCCGCGCTCAACAAGCTCGGCCTGCGCCCCCTGGTCGACCTCGACCTCCGCCTCGGCGAGGGGACGGGCGCGCTGCTCGCCCTCCCCATGGTGCAGAGCACGGCCCGAGCGATGCACGAGGTGGCGACGTTCGACTCGGCGGGTGTGACGGAGAAGTAGCCCCACGGCGGGGATGGGCGCGCCACCGGCGAACCGGTGGCGCGCCCGTCGCACAGCCCCCGCACCGGCGGCCCGTCCGGCCGCCCGCCGAACCGACCTCGTGCCTCTTGCGCACGTCTCCTAGAATCCACGTATCCCCACGTCAGGGCCGCTCCACTGCCGCAGCGCCGCCCTCCGCACCGCCAGGACGAGGAGCGCTCCCTCATGGCCGAACACCCCGCCTACCCCGTAGGTCTCCGCCTCGCCGGCCGCCGCGTGGTCGTCCTCGGCGGCGGCCAGGTGGCCCAGCGCCGCCTCCCTGCCCTCATCGCGGCGGGCGCCGACATCCGTCTCGTGTCCCCGGCGGCGACCCCCTCGGTCGAGGCCATGGCGGACGCCGGGGAGATCACCTGGGAGCGGCGCCCGTATGCCGAAGGCGACCTCGCGGACGCCTGGTACGCACTGATCGCCACCAGCGACGCCGAGGCCAGCGCCGCCGCCTCCGCCGAGGCCGAGCGGCACCGTGTGTGGTGCGTCCGCTCCGACGACGCCGACCGGGCCACCGCCTGGACCCCGGCGACCGGCCACAGCGAGGGCGTCACCGTCGCCGTGCTCACCACCGACGCCCGCGGCCGGGACCCCCGGCACACCGCCGCCATCCGCGACGCGGTCGTGGAGGGCCTGCGTGACGGCACCCTCGTCGCCCCGCACCACCGCACCCGCACCGCCGGCGTCGCCCTGGTCGGCGGTGGACCAGGCGACCCGGACCTGATCACCGTCCGGGGCCGCAGGCTGCTCGCCGAGGCCGACGTCGTCATCGCCGACCGGCTCGGCCCCCGCGACCTGCTCGCCGAGCTGCCGCCGCACGTGGAGGTCATCGACGCGGCGAAGATCCCCTACGGGCGCTTCATGGCCCAGGAGGCCATCAACAACGCGCTGATCGAGCACGCCGAGCAGGGCAAGGCGGTCGTACGGCTGAAGGGCGGCGACCCGTTCGTCTTCGGCCGGGGCATGGAGGAGGCGCAGGCGCTCGCCCAGGCGGGCATCCCGTGCACCGTCGTCCCCGGCATCTCCAGCTCCATCTCGGTCCCCGGCGCGGCCGGCATCCCGGTCACCCACCGGGGTGTCGCCCACGAGTTCACCGTGGTCAGCGGACATGTCGCCCCCGACGACGAGCGGTCCCTGGTCGACTGGCCGTCCCTGGCCAAGCTCACCGGCACCCTGGTGATCCTCATGGGCGTCGACAAGATCGGCAAGATCGCCGAGACCCTCGTCGCGCACGGCAGACCCCCCGGGACGCCGGTCGCCCTCGTCCAGGAGGGCACGACGGCCGCCCAGCGCCGGGTCGACGCGACCCTCGCCACGGTCGCCGAGACGGTCGTCGCCCAGGAGGTCAAGCCGCCCGCCGTCATCGTCGTCGGCGAGGTCGTCGGCGTAGGCCCGCACGGGGCCGGTGCGTGACATGACGGACCTCGTCACCATCCACGACCCCGACGACCCTCGGCTGCACGACTACACCGGCCTGACCGACGTCGAACTGCGCCGCCGGCGCGAACCCGCCGAGGGCCTGTTCATCGCCGAGGGCGAGAAGGTCATCCGGCGGGCCGGCGAGGCGGGCTACGCGATGCGCTCGATGCTGCTCTCCGCGAAGTGGGTCGACACCATGCGCGACGTCATCGACGAGGCCCCCGCCCCGGTGTACGTCGTCGACCCGGCGCTCGCCGAACGGGTCACCGGCTACCACGTGCACCGCGGCGCGCTCGCCTCGATGGCGCGCAAACCGCTGCCCGCGGCGGCCGGCCTGCTGACCACCGCCCGGCGCGTCGTCGTCATGGAGTCGGTCAACGACCACACCAACATCGGCGCCATCTTCCGCTCGGCCGCCGCCCTCGGGATCGACGCGGTACTCCTCTCCCCGGACTGCGCCGACCCGCTGTACCGGCGCAGCGTGAAGGTCTCGATGGGCGCCGTCTTCTCCGTGCCGTACGCCCGCCTCGACACCTGGCCGGCCGGCCTCGCCACGGTCCGCGAGTCGGGCTTCACGCTGCTCGCCCTCACCCCCGACGAGCGGGCCAAGTCCCTCGACGAGGTCGCCCCGCACCGCATGGACCGGGTGGCCCTGATGCTGGGCGCCGAGGGCGAGGGCCTGTCCCGGCGGGCCCTGGCGGCGTCCGACGAGTGGGTCCGCATCCCGATGTCCCACGGCGTCGACTCCCTGAACGTGGGCGCGGCGGCGGCGGTTTCCTTCTACGCGGTGACGACGGGCCGGCCCTCGGCGTAGCGGGTCCCCGGCCCCGAGGCGACCGCCGAGCCGGGTCTCCGGCTCATGGGCGCCCCCGACGCACGGCTCCTGGCCGTTCCCTCACAGCCCGGGCACCTGACGCTGCCCGGGCGTGTCGCCCCGTACGTCCACCTGCTCCTGCTGGTTCCGGACCCCGTCGCGCTCGTCGCCGAGCCCGCGGGACGGCCCCTGGCAGCCCTGCGCGGCGGCGATGCCCAGCGCGACCAGCAGTGTCACGACCACGAACACGAACAGGCGCTGCCGCAGCAGCCGCGGGTTCGCTGGCCGCCGCCAGCCGGTCCCGGTGGTCCTCGGCGCCGTACGGCCGGCCCCGCTGCGTGGCGAGGACCGGCCGCCGCTGTCGTGGCGGGACCCGTTCCGTCCCGGGTTGCCGCGGGAGGGGGTCGTGGACCGTGAACCGCCCCGCGAGCCCGCACCGCCACCGCGTGACGCGCTGCCACCCCGCGCCCCGGCCCCGCCCCGCGACGGTGCGCCACCGCGCGAGGGTGTGCCGCCGCGCGACCCGTCGGAACCACGGGCGGGCACGGGGCCGCGGGAACCGGACCCGCTCCGCGGAGCGGGGGTGCCGGGCGCGCCCGGCCGCCCCTGCGGGCGTCGCTGTGCCCGCTCCGGATAGGTGTCGGCGAGCCGCCCCGTCGGCGTGTCCGCCTCGGCGCTGCGCGGCGCCGGAGGCCGTACGTCGGCCAGGCCCTGGGCCTCCCGGGCGGCGATCTCCTTGAGCCGCAAGGACAGTTGCAGTGTGCTCGGGCGCTCCTCGGGATCCTTGGCCAGGCAGGCCCGCACCAGCGGAGCGATGGCGTCCGGGACGCCGTGCAGCTGGGCCTCCTCGTGCACCACGCGGTACAGCATCACCTCGGAACTGCCGTGCCCGAAGGGCGAGTCGCCCATCGACGCGTACGCCAGTGTGGCGCCGAGCGAGAACACGTCCGTGGCCGGTGTGACCGCCGCTCCCCGCACCTGCTCCGGCGCGAGGAACCCGGGGGAGCCGACCGCTGTGCCGACGTGGGTGAGAGTGGAGGCGCCGGTGGCCCAGGCGATGCCGAAGTCGATGATCCGCGGCCCCTTCGGGGACAGCAGGATGTTGGAGGGCTTCAGGTCCCGGTGGACCACCCCCGCCTCGTGCACGGCGACCAGTCCCTCGGACAGGGCGGCACCCACCGCGGCGACGTCGGCCGCGCCGAGCGGGCCTCCGTCGACGACCTTGTCGTGGAGGGAGGGGCCGGGCACGTACTGCGTGGCGAACCAGGGACGGTCCGCCTCCAGGTCCGCGGCGACCAGACGTGCGGTGCAGCCGCCCCGGATGCGCCGGGCGGCGGAGACCTCGCGTGCGAACCGCGAGCGGAACTCCTGGTCCTCGGCCAGGTCGGGCCGGATGACCTTCAGCGCGACCCGCTGCCCCTTCTTGTCGGAGCCCAGGTAGACCACGCCCATTCCACCCGCGCCGAGCCGCCTGTGAAGCCTGAACGAGCCGACGACGCGCGGGTCCTCGCGCCTCAGGCGCATCATCGCCATGTTCATCCCCGCTGCCCGGTCCCTGTGACGAGCCACAGCTTACGTTTCCACGGCCGCCCGCGCGCAGAGGCCGCGCCCTCTCGGGGCGAGGGATTGTCAGTGCCGGGTGGGAGAGTTGAGGGGCGGTCAGGGAACGCGGGCGCCGTCCGGCCCGGGCGCACGGGTGTTCCCAACCGGCCGCCGTGGCGCGGGGATTGGGACGGGTGCGAGTGAGCGGACGGAAGCGGTGCGGGGTGCCGTGGAGCCGTCGGGCCGTCGAGCCTCCGCGGTGTGGCGGCGGGTGGTGACCTGCGGTGGGAGGAGGCGGAGGTGGGCTGGGACGATGGTGAAGTGAGGGATGTCACCGGACAGTACGGAGAAACCGGGACGCAGTGGACACCCCTTCCGGGAAGACCCCGAGGTCCGGGGCCCGGTCTCCACCCAGGGGAGTACGCCCCGGGGCATGGCTCATCCTCCGGGAGGCCCGGCATTCGGTACGAGGGCATGACGTCCGGAGACCGCCGGACGCCTAGATTTGAGGTCAAGCGGCGGGTGCAGCACTCGTCCCCCGAGGTCAGACGCCCGCCGCTGCCAGAACAACGGAAACGGTCAGGAGAGGGACCATGGCCCAGACGGTACCGCGGACGCTGGTCCGCACACGCGACAGCCGCCGTCAGGGACGCCGTCACCCCTTGGTGGCGACGGTCATGGCCCTGCCCCTGGCGGTCCTGCTCCTCCTCGTCTTCGACGGGTGGGAGACAGTGGCCACACAAGCGTCGTCCGTGGGTGTGATGCTGGGGCGCTGAGCGGCGACCCCAGGCCCGGAAGAGCGGTCCGGGCGGGGACATCCATCCATGAAACCCCGTGGGGACGGGGGTGCGGCGGACGGCAAAATGCCGGCGCAGCTGGGGAGCTGCGCCGGCATTGCTCTTCCCACAAGGCCCCGCCCGCGAGTCCCCTTCCGCGTCCGCCCCCTCCCTCCAATGACACGTCGCCTCTGAAGCTCCCCGACCGTAGGCCCGTCCTCCGGCGGGAACACCCCGGCCCGTGGGCCCGTCCTCCGGCGGGAGCGTCCCGGATGGCAGGCTCGCCCTCCGGCAGGAAGGTCCCGCGCCCCAAGCCAACCCTGGGAACACCCCGACCGCGGGCCGATCCTCTGGCGGAAGGGTCTTGCACGGCAGGTTCGCCCTTCCGCGAGGATGCCCCGATCCGCAGGCCCGTCCTCCGACGGCAGCACCCCGATGCCCGTGGGCCCGTCCCCCGGCGGGAGCGTCCCGGATGGCAGGCTCGCCCTCCGGCAGGCAGGTCCCGCGCCCCAAGCCAACCCTGGGAACACCCCGACCGCGGGCCGCCCCTCGGCGGAAGCGCACCCCGCCCGGCAAGGGCCCCGCACCACGAGCCCCCTGCGGGGGAACACCTGCGTACGCTCACCCCGTGACGACGGACGCCCTCCTCCCCGCACTGACGCTCCGCGTCAGAGAAGCAGCCCACGCCCGCGCCCCGGTCTGCCCCTGCCAAGCGGCGGCCGCCCCGGGCGACACCACTCTCGCCGACCGCCCCGACGGCACCGTCGTCCGGCATGCCGGGACCGTCGCCAAGGCCCACGCGGCGGATGCCGACGCCGCCGAGCTGGCCGGCCGTGTCACCGTCGCCGCCCGGCTCCCCGGCGTCCTGCTGCCCCCGTTGCGCCCGTCGCCCGTCGCCCTGCACGGGAGACTCGTCACGTACTGGCCCTACGGCACTCCCGTCGACCCCGAGGACCCGGACGCCGCGCCATGGGAGGCCGCCGCCGCCCTCCTCGCGCGCCTGCACCGGACCGCCGCCCCCACCGCCGTACCGCCCATGCGCGGCCCCGCGAAGGCAGCCCACGCGGTCGCCCGCCTCCGGACGACCGCCCCGCACCATCCCGCCACCGCCCCCGTCCTGCGGGCCTGGACCGCCCTCCCGGCCTGGGCCCGCGGCGAGGCCGCCGTGCCGGACGCGGCCGGCCTCTGCCACGGCGACTTCCACCTCGGCCAACTCGTGCGCCACCCCTCGCCCGACGGCTCCTGGCTGCTGATAGACGTGGACGACCTCGGGACCGGTGCCCCGGCCTGGGACCTGGCCCGCCCGGCCGCCTGGTACGCGTGCGGACTGCTCCCGCCCGAGGACTGGCACCGCTTCCTGACCGCCTACCGCGCGGCCGGCGGCCCCGCCGTCCCGTCCAACGAGGACCCCTGGCCCGCGCTGGACGTTCCGGCCCGCGCCCTCACCGCGCAGACCGCCGCCCGTGCCGTCACCAAGGCCGTCGAGGCGGGCCGCCTCCTCGACGAGGTGGAGCAGTCCCTGGTCGACGCCTGCTCCCGAATGAGCTCCGTCAGCCCCTCCGCCCCGCACGGTTGAACCGAGTTTCCACGACGTAGGGTGCAACCGACCCGTAGCCGGACAGAGTCTGTCCTGGCGATACGCGAAGCAGGACCGACCGGCGAGGAGTTGAGCCGACGATGCAGTGCCCCAAGTGCCGTGCGCCGATGCACACCTACAACCGCAACGGCGTTCAGATAGAGCAGTGCAGCGGCTGCCGAGGGATCTTCCTGGACTACGGCGAGCTGGAGTCGCTGACCCGCCTGGAGGCCCAGTGGTCCCAGCCCGCCCCGCCCGCCGTCCCACCGGCCCCGCCCGCCGCCCCGCAGGCCTACCCGGCCGCTCCCGCGCCCGCCTGGGGCGCCCCGCACGGCGGTCACGGCCACCACGGTCACCACCGTCACAAGAGCTTCGGCCACATGCTCTTCTCCAGCTGACCTCACTCGCTGATCCGAGCCACGACGAAGCCCCCGGCCGTACGAGACGGCCGGGGGCTTCGGTCGGTGTGGACGATACTGGGATTGAACCAGTGACCTCTTCCGTGTCAGGGAAGCGCTCTCCCGCTGAGCTAATCGTCCTGGGAGCACCAGGTGCGGTACTGCGTGCGCGATACTGGGATTGAACCAGTGACCTCTTCCGTGTCAGGGAAGCGCTCTCCCGCTGAGCTAATCGCGCGGGGATCCATACGGATCGGTGATCCTTGCGGACCAGTGGACGATACTGGGATTGAACCAGTGACCTCTTCCGTGTCAGGGAAGCGCTCTCCCGCTGAGCTAATCGTCCTTGGAGGTGGAGACGGGATTTGAACCCGTGTAGACGGCTTTGCAGGCCGTTGCCTCGCCTCTCGGCCACTCCACCAGGAGTGTAGAGGGCCCGGGAGGCCCTCTGTTCCTGCGAGCGGACGACGAGGCTCGAACTCGCGACCTCAACCTTGGCAAGGTTGCGCTCTACCAACTGAGCTACGTCCGCCTGTCGGTTCGGTCCGCTTCCGCGTCCCGGCGACGTGTTGAACTCTAGCGGATTCCTGGGCCAGTACAAAAACGCGTTTGTGCAGCGTGCTGCGGTGCGTCCGGCCGAGGGCCTGGTCAGGGCACCCGGAGGGACACGTACGGGTCACCTCCGGGCCACCGTCCTAGACTCGGACACGTGCTCGACCTCCCTCCCCTCGCCCGCTTCGGCGAGCGTCTCGCCACCGGCCTCCTCGACGTCACCAGCGATCCCGCCGCCCTCGAATCCGAGGGCTTCTGGGCCGTCTGCGCGGACTTCGAAGGCCGTCTGACCTGCGCGCGCTTCGCGGACGTACGGACGCGGCCGGTGCCGGCTCCCGCACCCGGCCGGTGGCGGGGACCGGCCGTCGGCGACTGGACGTCCTCCCTCGACCACGCCGCGTACACGGCGGCCGTGCGGCGCATACGCGAGCACATCGCCGCCGGCGAGGTCTACCAGGCCAACCTCTGCCGGGTGCTCTCGGCGCCCGTCGCCCCCGGCGCGGACGTGGACGCCCTCACCGCCCTGCTGGCCCGCGGCAACCCGGCGCCGTACGCCGGGACGATCCGGCTGCCCGGCCACGGCGTCGAGATCGCCACCGCCTCGCCCGAGCTGTTCCTGCGCCGCGACGGCCGGACCGTCGAGTCCGGGCCGATCAAGGGGACCGGACGGACCGAGGCCGACCTGCTGGAGAAGGACTACGCCGAGAACGTCATGATCGTGGACCTCGTCCGCAACGACATCGGGCGGGTCTGCGCCACCGGCAGCGTGACCGTTCCCGACCTCTGCGCCGTCGAGAAGCACCCGGGGCTCGTGCACCTGGTGTCGTCGGTCCGCGGCGAGCTGCGCGCCGACGCCGACTGGCCGGAGCTGCTCGCCGCGGCCTTCCCGCCCGGGTCCGTCACGGGCGCCCCCAAGTCCAGCGCCCTGCGGATCATCGACGCCCTGGAGACCGCCCCCCGGGGCCCGTACTGCGGCGGCATCGGCTGGGTCGACGCCGACCGGGGCGCCGCCGAGCTCGCCGTCGGCATCCGCACCTTCTGGATCGACCGTGCCGAGGGGGTGCTGCGCTTCGGGACCGGCGCCGGCATCACCTGGGGGTCCGACCCGGAGGGGGAGTGGAGGGAGACGGAACTGAAGGCGTCCCGGCTGCTCGCGGTAGCGTCGGGGACGTACGAGGTGAGTGGAGAGGGAACACAGGCGTGAAGATCTGGCTCGACGGCGGGCTCCAGGACATCGAGTCCGCCCGCGTCTCCGTCCTCGACCACGGGCTGACCGTGGGCGACGGCATTTTCGAGACCGTGAAGGCGGTGGACGGCAGGCCGTTCGCCCTGACCCGGCACCTCGACCGGCTGACCCGCTCGGCCCGCGGCCTCGGCCTGCCGGACCCCGACCTCGACGAGGTGCGCCGCGCCTGCGCCGCCGTCATCGAGGCCAATCCCATGCCGCTGGGCAGGCTGCGCATCACGTACACCGGCGGTCACGGCCCGCTCGGCTCCGACCGGGGCGAGCACGGCACGACCCTCGTCGTCGCCCTCGGCGAGACCGGCCGGCACCCCGACTCGACGGCCGTGATCACGGTGCCGTGGACCCGCAACGAGCGCGGCGCGCTCACCGGCCTGAAGACCACCTCCTACGCGGAGAACGTCGTCGCCCTGGCCCGCGCCCGCGAACGGGGCGCCACCGAGGCGCTGTTCGGCAACACGGTGGGACAGCTGTGCGAGGGCACCGGCTCCAACGTCTTCGTCGTCCTCGACGGCGAGATCCACACCCCGCCGGTCGCCTCCGGCTGCCTCGCCGGGATCACCCGCGCCCTGGCCGTCGAGTGGACCGGCGCCCGCGAGACCGACCTCCCGATGGACGTCCTGGACCGCGCCGACGAGGTCTTCCTGACCTCGACCCTCCGGGACGTGCAGGCCGTGCACCGCGTCGACGGCCGCGAACTGCCGGGCGCCCCGGGGCCGGTGACCGCCAAGGCCATGCGGATCTTCGAGGAGCGCTCCGGGAACGACCTGGACCCGTAAGCGCGCCCGCGGACCCGGCAAGGCCCCGAAAATGAGGCTGACTCGGGCCCCGTCGCCGGGTAGAACTCCGGTGATGACCACCACCCTGCGGCCGACCGAGCCGCTCCAGCGCGCCGCCGACGGGACGCGTTCGCGCCACTACCAGGTGTGCGTGAACAGCCGGCCCGTCGGCGCGATACACCTCGGCACCTCACAGGCCTTCGGCGATTCGGTGGCCGTGATCCACCACCTGAGCATCGACGAACCGGACCGGCGGCGCGGCCGCGGCACGGTGGCGGCTCTCGCGGCCGAGGAGGTCGTGCGGGGCTGGGGCTGCCGGCGGATCGAGACGAACCTGGCTCCCGACGCCCACGCGGGCCTGCGCCTGACCAAGGCGCTCGGCTACGTCGTGCGCAACCGCGCCATGGCCAAACCGCTCGACGGCACCGCGCCCGCCCTGCCCGCGGGCAGCCGGGCACGGCCGATGACGGCCGACGAGTTCGCCACCTGGCATGCCCACCAGTCGCAGCAGTACGCCCGTACCTGGATCGAGCGGGGCGTCCCCGAGGACGAGGCGTACGCGAAGGCGCGCAGAGATCACGAGTTGCTGCTGCCGCAGGGGCAGGACACCGAGAACATGCTGTTCAGCGTGGTCGAGCACGAGGGGACGCGGGTCGGTGTCCTGTGGCTGGCGCTGCGCGAGGACCACGCCTTCGTCTTCGACGTCGAGACCGACGCGGCGCACCGGGGCCGGGGGCACGGACGGACGCTGATGGCGCTGGCCGAGGCCCAGGCCGTCGACGCCGGCCGACGACTGATCGGCCTCAACGTCTTCGCGGGCAACACCGCGGCCGAACGGCTCTACGAGTCGCTCGGCTACGAGACCACGCGCTTCTACTGCAGCAAACCGCTGCTGTAGGCGTACGCTCCGGCGGCGCCGGTCCGTCAGTCCTGCCGCTCGGCCAGCAGCCGGTCCGCGATCCGCTCGACGCGCTCGCGCAGCCCTTCCTGGCTCTTGCCGCCGTCGAGGCGCTCGCCGCCGATCACGTACGTGGGGGTGCCGGTCACGCCGATCGCCTTGCCCTCGGCCTGGTCGGCGTCGACGATCAGGATGTGCCGGCCGTCGATCAGGGCCGTGTCGAACTCCTCGGCGTCCAGTCCCAGTTCCCGGGCGACCTCGACCAGGAAGGGTTCGCCCTCGCGGTCCAGTTCGGCGACCCGGTTCAGCACGGCCTCCGCGTACGGCCACCCCTGTCCCTGTGCCGCGGCCTCCTCGGCGGCCTGCGCGGCGGCGAAGGAGTGCTTGTGCTTCTCCAGCGGGAAGTGCCGCAGCCGCAGCTCCAGACGGTCGCCGTAGCGGGCGCGCAGGGCGCGGAGGTCGTCCAGGGCGGTGTGGCAGTCCGTGCACTGGAGCTCGCACCAGACGTCGAGGACGGGGATGGCGGGCCGGGCGGTGGAGGAGTCGCTCATGGCTCCATTCTCCCAGCCCGGAGGGTGTCGTCCCGACCAGGCCGTACGGCGGCCACCGGCACCTGGGGAGGAGCGGACCCCGAGATCTCCCTGATCTCGGGGACGCGGCATGGCCCGAGCGGGTCCCGACGGTGCAGGATGGAAGGGACGAAGTACTCATGCCCGACCGACCCGCCCTGGAGGACCGGATGATTGCCGAGACCGTCTGTTCCGCGGTGTCCGCGGCCGGCCTGGGCATCGCGGCGGTCACCGCGTACCGCAGGCGTTTCCTCACCGCGGCCCGTATCGCCGCCTACTCGCTGGTCCCGGTCGGCCTGGTCATGACCGGAGTGGTCGAGTGGCTGGCGGACACGGCGTTCAGCCCCGTGGCCTGGGCCGGCTTCGCGGTGCTGGGCGTGTCGTGGGCGTTGTTCATGACCACGCGTGCCGTGGAGCGCCGCCGCGGCGGCACCCGCAAGGAGCGCAAGGAGGCCCGCGCCGCGGCACAGCGCGACGCGGTGGCCCCGGCGGCCTCGGAGCCCTCCCTCGGCCCCGGTGCCGGTGCCCGCCCGGCCTCCCGGCCCGCCTCCCGTCCGGCCAAGCCGACCGGCGGCGAGGACGACTTCAGCGACATCGAGGCCATTCTCAAGAAGCACGGCATATGACCGTCGGTGCCGGTGCCGGTGCCGGTGCCGGTGTCCGCTGTCGGCGCCGATGCCCGGGCTGAAACGACACAGCGGTCCGAGGCCGTCAGAGCACGCTCCGTAGTGATCAAGATCCGAACGGATATTGCGGATTTCAACGAACTCCCGGTCTTCGCGGGCGTGTTGATCGCGTAGGCCCTGGTCACTGCGTCATCATCACGGCGAGATGCCGGACACCACTCAGCTGGATACCCAGCTGGACACGAGACAGAGCGAAACCACGCGGGCGCAGGACGAACCGCGCGGCTGCCTCTTCGCCCTTTCCCAGCCACCGCTCATGATCTTCCTTGCGGTGATCGGGTGTCTGCTGCTCATGGCCTCGTTGCACGATCTGCTGTTGCTGTGAGCCGTACCCGCGCTCCCCGGCGCCACCCGCCGGGGGCCGCGTCGCCACCGGGGTGTGCCCGGTGCCGCAGGGCGGACGTCAGCCGGCCGCCTCCTTGCGCCGTGCCCGGTACGCGGCCACGTGCAGGCGGTTCCCGCACGTGCGGCTGTCGCAGTACCGCCGCGAGCGGTTTCGCGAGAGGTCGACGAAGGCGCGCCGGCAGTCGGGAGCCTCGCACCGCCGCAGCCGCTCCTGCTCCCCGGCGACCACGAAGAAGGCCAGCGCCATCCCGCAGTCCGCGGCGAGGTGGTCGGCGACGGAGGCGCCCGGCGCGAAGTAGTGGATGTGCCAGTCGTACCCGTCGTGGTCGGTGAGCCGCGGTGTGGTGCCGGCGGCGGCGACCAGGTCGTTGATCAGGCCGGCGGCCGCCAGGGCGTCGGGTGCCGCGAAAACGGCGGCGAACTGGCCGCGGATCTTGCGCACCGCCGACAGGTCGAGCCCGGAGAGTACGCCGACGTCGCTGATTTCGTGCGTTCCCACGAATTCCTGGAGGGCCGTGACATCCGGCAGCCCGTCCGGCGCCGAATCGTCCTCCGGCACGGTGTTCACCAGATCCACCACGGTGTCGAGGGCACACCGGGCGTCGTGGGTGATCAGCACATCTCACTCCCTGGCCTGGGGTCGGGCGGGCGCCCGCCGATGCTGGCCGATGGTAGTGGCTTCCTCGACGGGGGGAACCGGCTCCGATGCGCCGGTCCCGGCCGCGGAACGCCCTTACCGCCGTCGGTGCCCGTACAACGGCTGCAGGCCGCCCCCCGTTCCCGCAGGGACCGAGAGGCGGCCCCCGCGCCCGCACACGCACCGGCGCCGCCCCCGCGGAGGACCGCGGCGACGACGCCGGTGTGTGCCGTTATGCGGTTGTCCGGGCCCGTGCCGTCACCCCGAGTCGACGGCGACGGGCGGCTTCACGGAGCATCGCTCTAGCTTTCCGCCAGGATGTGCGACAGCTCCTGATCGAGATCGAAATGCCGGTGTTCCGTGCCGGGCGGCACGGCGGCGTCTGTGCGCTTCAGGAAGGACTCCAGGGCCCGCGCCGGGGCCTCGAGCAGTGCCTCGCCCTCCGGGGAGCTCAGGGCGATGCACACGACCCCCTGGCCATGACTCCGGGACGGCCAGACGCGGACGTCGCCGGTGCCGGTGGGGCGGTGGAGGCCTTCGGCGAGGAGGTCGCGGGCGAACACCCACTCGACGGTCTCCTCGGCTCCGGTGTGGAAGGTGGCGTGCACGGCGTAGGGGTCGGCCGTGTCGTACCGCAGGCCTGCGGGGACAGGCAGGGAGGACTCGCTCGACACAACGAGGCGCAGGTGCAGCTCGCAGCTGACCGTGGTGTTCATAAGCGCCAGGGCCTTTCGCTCAGTGTGCGCTCGGGGATTCGCACGTCGGCGAAATCGACATGCCACCTACGGTGCCGTTGTAAACCCCTCTGAGTGTTTTGCGTGTGTTTAGGTAACTCTTCCGGCCGAGCGGTCGTTCGGGTCCTGCGCCCATTCCGGTGACAGGTTTCGCTCCGGTAGTGTTTGGCCGTATGAACACGGGGAGTAACAAGCCCGGCGAGGCTGCCGTGGCGGAAGACCGTACGGGGACGGACGACGAGGCGGCGCCCGCGCAGGCGCTCGGTTCGCGTGCTCCGGACTTCATCAAGGCGCGCCGCGCCCTGCATCTGAGCTGGCAGGTCGGCGTCTTCATCGTCGGGCTGGCGGTCGTCGCGGCCGGCGCCGCCATGTTGGTGCTGCCCGGTCCGGGCTGGGTCGTGATCTTCGGCGGCATGGCGATCTGGGCGACCGAGTTCGTCTGGGCGCAGCTCGTCCTGCGCTGGACCAAGCGCAAGGTCACCGAGGCGGCCCAACGGGCCCTCGACCCCAAGGTGCGGCGCCGGAACATCATCCTGACCTCCGTCGGCCTGGTGATCGTGGCCGCGGTGGCGGGGATCTACCTGTGGAAGTTCGGCCTCCAGTTGCCCTGGAACATCGAGGACCAGTGATCCGCGGCGGCGGTGCGGCGACCCGGCCCCCCGCTGGTCACGGGCACCCCCTGACATGGGGTAATGTTCTTCCTGCGTCCGGGCGATTAGCTCAGTGGGAGAGCGCTTCGTTCACACCGAAGAGGTCACTGGTTCGAACCCAGTATCGCCCACCGGATCATCAGGCGGCCCGGCTCACGATCGTGAGCCGGGCCGCCTTCGTGTGTGGGCCGTCCGGGCGCCCGGGCATTCCGCTTCCGTCCGCCGTCATCCAACCGTGACCTGCCGCGCCGCCTCTCGGCGACGGGTCCGCCCGCGTTCGGCTCCTCGGTCGCGCGGCGTCGACCAGGGAGTTCTTCCCGGCTGTCGGCGGGTGGCCGTTCAGGGGGCGGTCCCGTCGCCGAGAGGCGGCGCCCGTCAATTCCTGTCCGAATCATTGACGCGCCCCGGGGCCCTCCGTACCTTGTGCCAGCAAGCGCTTACTTGAAACGATTCATGAGGCGGACGCGACGTCGCGGGGAGGCTCGTATGCAGCAGGGCGGGAATGTGGAGAGGCGGACGATCCTCAAGGCGGCGGGGGCCTCGCTGGCCGTCGCGGGGCTGGGGGCGACGGCCACCGCGTGCGGCGGCGGCAGCGGATCCGGGGACGGGACGGTGACGATTCGTTACTCCTGGTGGGGTGCCGAGGACCGGGCGGAACGCATCAACAAGACCATCGCGCTCTTCGAGAAGAAGTACCCGAAGATCAAGGTGAAGACCGACTTCCAGCCGTACACCGACTTCTGGAAGAAGTTCAACACGCAGGCCTCAGGGGGGAATCCGCCGGACGTCTTCCAGAATGCCATCGGATTTCTCCGGAAATACGATGCCAAGAATGTACTGCTCGACCTGAGCGAACAGGTCGAGGCGGGCAATCTCACCATGGACGGCTTCCGGGCGGGCCTGGAGACGTTCGGCGAGATCGACGGCAAGCTCCTCGGCGTGCCCGTCGGTTCGAACTCGATGGCGCTCGTCATCGACAAGCCCGTCTACACCCGGGCCGGCGCCAAGCCCGAACAGGGCTGGACGTGGGACGACTTCGACAAGGCGATGGCGAGCGTCCGGGACCGGACCGGCCGGGCCGGCGACAGCGGCATGTACGGCGTCATGTACCTCTACGACCTGTATCTGCGTCAGAACGGCAAGGCGTTCTTCACCGAGGACGGACTCGGCTTCACCGAGGCCGACCTGACCGCCTGGTGGACGAAGGCGGAGAAGGGCGTGAAATCCGGCCTGTTCGCCGACCCGAAGAAGGTCGCCCAGATCAAGCCCAAGTCGGCGCTCTCCGCCGAACTCGCCGGCAGCGAGTTCACCTGGGACAACTTCACCGTCCGCTACACCTCCGAGGGCAAGAGCGAGTACGGCCTCGCGCCGATCCCCACCACCGACGGCAAGCGCACCGGCCAGTACCTCGGCTCGCTGATGCTCAGCGGCTACCGGCGCACCGAGCACCCGAAGGAAGTCGCCCAGTTCATCGACTTCATGGTCCACGACCCCGAGGTCGCCAAGATCATGGGCTACGACCGCGGGGTGCCGGCGACGCAGGCCCAGTACGACGCGTATCGGCCCACCGACCCGGTCAACAAGGCGATCGCCGCCTACGAGCAGTCCCTCGTCGACGCGGGCGTCCTGGAGACCATCACCCCGCACCCCAACGGCGCCGACATCTGCGAGGCCGCCTTCCTGCGCATCGCCGAGGAGATGGCACTCGGCGAGCGCTCGGTCGAGGACGCGGTCAAGCAGTTCTTCTCCGAGTCGAAGACGGCTCTCGCCGGCTGATGGGAAGCGCCGTGACACACGCCCCCGCCGTGGAGGACCCGCTCGAGGAGTCCCAGCCGCGACACGGTCCGGCGAAGTCCCCGCGCCCCGCCGAACACAAGCGGCGGCGCCGCCGGGAGAACCTCGCCGGCTACCTCTTCATGTCCCCCTGGATCGCCGGCTTCCTGCTGCTGACGGCCGGACCGATGGCCGCCTCGCTCTACTTCGCGTTCACCGACTACAACCTGTTCGACGCGCCCCGGTGGATCGGCCTGGACAACTTCTCCGAGATGTTCGGCGACCCGCGCTGGCGCCACTCGGTCCAGGTCACGCTCTGGTACGTGGTCGTCGGCACGCCGATCAAGCTGATCGCCGCGCTCGGCGTGGCCCTGCTGCTGGCCCAGAAGCGGCGCGGGCAGGCCTTCTACCGGGCCGCCTTCTACGCCCCGTCGCTGATCGGCGCGAGCGTGTCCGTCGCCATCGTGTGGAAGGCGATCTTCTCGGACGACGCGGTCGTCGACCGGACGCAGCAGCTCTTCGGGATCGACGCCGGCGGCTGGACCGGCGACCCGGACCTGATCATCTACAGCCTGGTGGCGCTCACCGTCTGGCAGTTCGGCGCCCCGATGGTCATCTTCCTGGCCGGCCTCAAGCAGGTGCCGCGCGAGCTGTACGAGGCCGCCGACGTGGACGGCGCGAGCAAGCTGCGGCAGTTCTGGAACATCACGCTGCCGATGATCTCCCCGGTCCTCTTCTTCAACGTCCTGCTGGAGACCATCCACTCCTTCCAGATCTTCAGCTCCGCCTACATCGTCGGCGGCGGCGCGGGCGGCAGTTCCTGCGGACCGGCCGACGGGACCATGGTCTACACCTGTTACCTGTACATCCAGGGCTTCGAGAACAGCCGCATGGGCCTGGCCTCCGCCATGGCGTGGATGCTGCTGGTCGCGGTCGCCCTGGTCACCGCGGTGCTGTTCTGGTCGCAGAAGCGCTGGGTGCACTACGAGGAGGGCGGCCGATGAGCGCACAGGCCACCGACGTCACGCCGGCCCCGACCGCGAAGGGCGCCCTGCGGCGCGGGCTGCCGGGCTCGCTCGCCTGGCACATCGGGTCGCTGGCGATCCTGGCGGTGATCCTCTACCCGGTGCTCTGGGTCATCGGCGGCTCCCTCAAGGAGAGCGGGGACATCGTCGGCAGCCTGGACCTGTTCCCGGCCGACCCGATCATCTCGAACTACACGGGTCTCGCCGACGGCATCGCCGACATCTCGATCTCCACCTTCTTCGTCAACTCGCTCGTCCTCGCGGTGGGTTCGGTGATCGGGATCGTGGCGTCCTGCTCGCTGACCGCGTACGCCTTCGCGAAGATCCGGTTCGCCGGCCGCAACCTGCTCTTCACACTGATGATCGGCACGCTCCTGCTGCCGTACCACGTTCTGCTCATCCCGCAGTACGTGCTCTTCCGCAACATGGACATGATCAACACGTACACCCCGCTGCTGCTGGGGAAGTACCTGGCCACGGAGGCGTTCTTCGTCTTTCTGATGGTGCAGTTCATGCGGAACCTCCCCAAGGAGCTGGACGAGGCGGCGCGCCTGGACGGCTGCGGACACTTCCGCATCTACTGGTCGATCGTGCTGCCGCTGTGCCGCCCGGCCCTGATCACCAGCGCGATCTTCACCTTCATCAACTCGTGGAACGACTTCATGGGCCCGCTGATCTACCTCAACGAGCCCGGCAAGTACACCGTCTCCCTCGGCCTGAAGATGTTCGTGGACCAGGAAGGGCTGGCGAACTACGGCGGCATGATCGCCATGTCGCTCGTCGCCCTGCTGCCCGTCCTCGCCTTCTTCCTGGCCTTCCAGCGCTATCTGATCGACGGCATGGCCACGTCCGGCCTGAAGGGCTGAGGTGAACCGATCATGACCGAGGTGCGTGCGAAGGCCCGTGCGGAGCGGGCGGGGGAGCGGCGCGAGTCGCGGTTCGGCGAGGGGTTCGCGCTGTTCGCCGAGTGCCTGCTCACCGGCGTGTGGATCGCCGTGGCCTCGCTGCCGCTGGTCACCTACCCGGCCGCGTTCGCGGCGGGGGCGCGGCACCTCGGGCGCCGGCTCGCCCATGAGCGCGGTGGCTGGCGGGAGTTCACCGCCGACTTCCGGTCGGCGGCGCGCCGCGGGTGGCTCGTCGGAGTCGCCGGGTGGGCCGCCCTGGCCGCCGTGTGGGTGGACGTCCAGGCCGTACGCAGCGGGCTGCCGGGCGGTCCGTTCGTGGGCGCCGTCGGGGTGCTCGCCCTGATCGCCGCCACCGTGGCCGGGCTGCGCGCGGCGGCGACCTGGCATCCCGGGGCCTCCTGGCGTGCGCTGCTCGCGCGGGCCGGCCGGCGCACCGTGCTCGACCCGGCCGGTTCCTTCCTGATCGTCGGCGGGCTGGCCGTGGTGGTCTGCTCCGCCTGGTTCAGCGCGCCGCTGGCGGTCGCCGTCCTGGGCGCCGTCGCCGCGGCCGCCGTCGCCGTGGAGGAGCGTTACCGGCGCCGCTGACGGCCCTGCCTCCCGAAGGCCGGCGCCCCGGCGCCGCGCCTCCGCCTGTCATGCCCTTGACATCTTGACCACCCCTCCGCATCCGCACGGAACGGAAAGGAAAGGCCATGTCCCCCATCCCCCGCAGGTCCCTCCTCAAGGCGGCGGCCGTCGCCGGAGCCGCCGCCCAGTTCAGCTGGGCTCTCGGCGCCAAGAACGCCCAGGCCGCCCCCGCCGCCGAGACCGCCGACGACAGCCCCGTCACCCTGACCTGGCTGGAGGACGGCGGCCTCGGCGCCGCCCCCGGCTCCACCGTCGGCGTCCCCTGGCCCAAGGGCACCTACCGGGAGGGCCAGACCTTCGCCGTCACGGACGCGGACGGCAAGGCCGTACCCACCCAGTCCTGGCCCCTCGCCTACTGGCCCGACGGCTCCCTGAAGTGGACCGCCCACGCCGTCGGCTCCGGCAACGGCGAGCTCACCCTGACCGCCGGCACCTCGGCGGCCCCCGCCAAGAAGGTCGCCGTCGATCAGCGGGGCGGCACCATCGACATATCGACCGGCGTCATCACCGCCAGAATCGGCAAGTCGGGATCGACACTGATCAAGTCGGTCACCAGAGGCACCACCGAGATCGCGAAGAACGGCCGCCTCGTCCTCCTGCGCCAGCCCGAGATCGAGGACGGCGACCAGGGCACGGTGAAGTACGAGCGCTTCGACGGCGCCATCGACGAGGTGAAGGTCGAGCAGGAGGGCCCGGTCCGCGCCGTCGTCCGCATCGACGGCAGACACCGCAAGGGCCACCGAGGCTGGCTCCCCTTCTCCGTCCGCCTGTACTTCTACGCGGGCGCCGACTCCTTCCGCATGGTGCACACCATCACCTTCGACGGGAAGCAGGAGCCCGGGAAGGCGAGCGGCGACTTCATCCGGGGCCTCGGCGTCCGCTTCACCGTCCCGATGCGCGACGAGTCCTACGACCGCCACATCCGCGTCGGCGGCGAGGGCACCGGCCTGCTGCGCGAGGCCGTCAAGGGCATCACCGGCCTGCGCCGCGACCCGGGCGCCGCCGTGCAGGCGGCTCAGTACGCGGGGCAGAAGCTGCCCGACCCGTCCACCTGGGACCAACGCGTCACCACCCGGCTCCAGTACATCCCGGAGTGGGGCGACTACACCCTCTCCCAGCTCTCCGCCGACGGCTTCACCCTGCGCAAGCGCACCAAGAAGGGCCACGGCTGGATCGGCGCCGGCGGCGGACGGCGCGCCTCCGGCTTCGGCTACGTCGGCGGTGTGAGCGGCGGCCTCTCCTTCGGCCTGCGCGACTTCTGGGAGAAGTACCCCGCCCAGCTCGACATCCGCGACGCGCAGACCGACGAGGCCGAGGTCACCCTCTGGCTCTGGTCGCCCGAGGCCCAGCCCATGGACCTGCGCTTCTACCACGACGGCCTGGGCCAGGACACGTACGAGGAACAGCTGGAAGGCCTCAACATCACCTACGAGGACTACGAACCCGGCTTCGGCACCCCCTACGGCATCGCCCGCACCTCCGAGCTGCTCTTCTGGGCCAACGCCGCCACTCCGAGCGCCGAGCAGCTCGCCGAACAGGTCGAGGCCGTACGCGTCCTGCCGCAGCTGGCCGCCCCGCCCGAGCAGCTCATCAAGGCCGGCGTCTTCGGCCCCGGCCTCTACTCGAAGCCCGACCGCTCCACCCCCGCCAAGGCGAAGATCGAGGACCACCTCGACTTCCTCTTCACCTACTACAAGGACCAGGTGGAGCAGCGCCGCTGGTACGGCTTCTGGGACTACGGCGACATCATGCACACCTACGACGCCGCCCGGCACCAGTGGCGCTACGACATCGGCGGCTACGCCTGGGACAACTCCGAACTCTCCCCGGACCTCTGGCTCTGGTACGCCTACCTGCGCTCCGGCCGCGCCGACATCTTCCGCTTCGCCGAGGCCATGACCCGGCACACCGGCGAGGTCGACGTCTACCACCTCGGCGAATGGGCCGGCCTCGGCACCCGCCACGGCGTCCAGCACTACGCCGACAGCGCCAAGCAGCAGCGGATCGCCAACACCACCTACCGGCGCTTCTACTACTTCCTCACCGCCGACGAACGCGTCGGCGACCTCATGCACGCCAACGTCGACTCCGACGAGACGTTCCTCGCCCTCGACCCGCTCCGCAAGATCCGCACCGAGCCCTACACCCCCGACCGCAACGCCCTGTCGGTCGGCTTCGGCACCGACTGGAGCGGCCTGGTCTCGGCGTGGCTGACCGAGTGGGAACGCAAGGGCCCCAAGTGGGAGAAGGCCAAGGCGCGCGTCCTGTCCACGATGGAGACCATCGCCGCCCAGCCCAACGGCTTCGTCCAGGGCAGCGGCCTCTACGATCTCGACACCGGCCGGTTCGCGATCGCCGACACCCCGAAGGTCGAGGTCTCCCACCTGTCGGCCGTCTTCGGCCTGAACGAACTGTGCGCCGAACTCATCGACCTCGTCGACATGCCGGAGTTCAACGAGGCCTACTACGACTACTGCCGCTACTTCAACGCCTCCAAGACCGAACAGGCGGCCCGCTACGGCAGCAACTTCGGCAGCCTCATCCTCTTCCAGGGCCACTCGCGCCTCGACGCCTACGCCGCCGTACAGACCGGGGACGCCAAGCTCGCCGCCCGCGCCTGGCAGAAGTTCTACGACTCCGACGGCTACAAGGAGTCGGCTCCCTGGACGACCGAGAAGGTGAGCGGCCCGACCGCCCTGGTGCCCGGCAGCGAGGCGACCTGGGTCGCCACCAACGACACCGCGCTCTACGGCCTCGCCGCCATCGAGAACCTGGCACTTCTGGGGGACCGGATGCCGTAGCCGGCCCCTGACGGGCGCGGGTGCGGGCACACTTCCCGGGTGGACTGGAACCATTACCGATTCCGCAGCCTGTGGACCCTGCCCGCGCCCGCCTTGGCGGTCTACCGGGAACTGGAACGGCTCGAGGACTACCCCCGCTGGTGGCCCCAGACCCGTGAGGTCACCCGCCTCGACGACAGCACCGCCGTCCTGAGGGTCCGCTCACTGCTCCCGTACGACCTGACCACGACCCTGCGCGAGGGCAGGCGCGACCCGGCGGCGGGCGTGCTGGAGGTCGTGATGAGCGGGGACCTGGAGGGCTGGGCACGCTGGACGGTCACCGAGCACGGCACCGGCACGCTCGCCCGATACGACCAGGAGGTCGTCGTACGCAAGCCGCTCCTGCGCCGCCTCGCGGTGCCGGGGCGGCCCCTGTTCCGGGCCAACCACCGGCTGATGATGCGGGCGGGACGGCGCGGACTTGCCGCCCACCTGGAAGCGGTTTGAAGGAAGCCCGCCGGGACCTGTATTGTTCAGTGCGTTCCCGGGCGATTAGCTCAGTGGGAGAGCGCTTCGTTCACACCGAAGAGGTCACTGGTTCGAACCCAGTATCGCCCACGCTCGCGAGAGCGACGTGTGTCCGCAGACAACGCGGACCACGTCGCTCTCTTCGTGATTTGCGCGGCTTCGCCGCGCGCAGTGGGGGCTCCGCCACCCACACCCCCGGCCCCTGGCGTCGCCGTGGGCCGGAAGAGTACCGTCACGCCGCCGCCCGCAGGTCCGGCCGCAGCGGCCACGCCGGGTCGACCGCCTCCTCGGTCCCGTTGAGCGCGAACCACGCCTGCAGACCCCGCGCCTGCCCCGCGTGCCACACCGCCTGCAGCGTGTGCAGCTCCGCGGCGGACAGACGCTCCAGCCGCGACGGGAAGCGGCGGCCCACCGCCCGTACGACCTCCAGCGCCGCCTGCGCGTCGGCCGCCGCGTCGTGCGCGCCGGCCAGCTCGACGCCGTAGTGCGCGCACAGGTCGGTCAGGGTGCGGCGGCCCTTGCGGTACCGGTCGAAGTGCTTGTCGAGCACCCTCGGGTCCAGCACGTGCAGCGACCTCTGCTCCAGCCAGCGCCCCAGCGACGAGGCACGGTGCCGGCGCAACTCCCGGTCCAGCAGCGTCAGGTCGAACGGCGCGTTCATCACCACCAGCGGGCGTCCGGCGCGTGCCTGATCGCTCAGCGCCTCGGCTATCTCCCACATCACCGGCGCGGGCCACCGGCCGTGCCGGTGCAGATGCTCCTCGGTCAGCCCGTGCACCGCCGTCGCCGCCTCGGGCACCGGCACACCCGGGTTCACCAGCCACCGGGTGACCCGCGGCCTGAGCCCGGGGGCGTCCTGGACGACGAGGGCCGCCGACACGATCCGGTCGGTCTCGACGTCCACACCCGTCGTCTCCGTGTCGAAGGCGGCCAGCGGCCCCTCGAACCAGCACGTCATAGGGCACTCAACTCCTCGTCCCGGCACGGCGGCTGACGCGCCGTCCTCTGTCCCGGTTCGGTGATACCCGGGCTGTTTGCGCCGTACGCCGGAAGGACACAACAGGAGTGAGGGTCTTTGCAGTTCACAGGCCCGCAGCGGGGATACACCAGTTCTGGAAGGCTGTTGGTCATGGCCATAGCGCAGCCCGAACGGGGCGGGCTGCTGCCCGAGCGCACCGCGCCCATACGCGGCTCCCTCGCCACCACCGCCTGCATGGAGACCTTGCAGGTCGGCTACCTCCACGCGGTCGCCGCCGCGGCGGGCTGCTCGCTTTCCCAGCCCTTCCCGGACAACGGCATCGACTGGCACGTCAGCCACAGCGCCCCAGGGCACACGGTCGACGACGAGGTCACCATCAAGGTGCAGCTGAAGGCGACGTACCAGATACCGCCGGGCCCACCCGGCCGCTTCTTCTCCTTCACCCTCGACAACGACCACCTGGCGAAGCTCGCCCGCACCCCGGTCTCCGTGCACAAGATCCTCGTCGTGATGATCGTCCCCCGGTCCCGGGACCAGTGGCTGTGCGCCGGCCACGACCGGCTCGACCTCAGGCACTGCTGCTACTGGACCAACCTCGCCGGACACCCGGTCACCGGCCGGCGACGCACCACCGTGCGGATACCGACCGCGCGGATCTTCGACGACCGGGCGCTGTGCGAGATCATGACGCGGGTCGGGACGGGAGGGAAACCATGACGCACCGCCCGACCGGAGAGCCCCTGCGCGCCGTGCGGCCCCACCCGGCCGACGCCAGTGCCTGGTACGACGGCCGGCCGCCCGAGCCCGGCACCGTCGACCCGGCCGTGCTGTCCGCCCTGCTCGACCGGCACGGCTGGCGGCGGCGCGGCGGCGCACCCGGCCGCTACGGCCGCTGGACCCCGCCGGGGCCGGGCGCCGGCCCCACCAGCCTGCTGGTTCCCGTCAGCCGTGCCTTCCCCGACAGCGACGACCTGCTCGCCGAAGCCCTGCTCGCCCTCTCCCGCAGCGGCACCCCCGCCGCCCGCGAGATCCTGGTCTCCCTCGCCGTGCCCAGCGACGAGATCCGCTGGGGCCGCGACGTACCGGCGTCCGGGCCCGGTGACGCCGCGTCCTGGCCCGCCGAGGAGCAGTTGCGCTCCGCCGCCCGCCGGATGCTGCTCGCCGGAGCACTCGCCACGCGCGCGCGTGCGGGCTACTACGGTGCCCGGCACCGGCGCTCCGCCGCCGAGGTCCTGGAGAACGTCCTGGTCGGTACCGCCCCCGGCGGCCGCCGGCTCACGGCGTTCGTGCCCGTCACCACCGGCCGCCCGCTCGCCGTACGCCTCCACCAGGCCCTGTACGCGGCTCGCGAGGCCGTCGACTACCGGCGGGCCACCGGCGGCATGGAGGCCTTCGACGCGGCCGTGGCGGCCGGCGTCAGCCACGAACTCACCGACGCGCTCGTCGCCCTGGTCCGCGGCACCCAGGGCGCCCGCGTCGGCATCGACTGGGCACCGGCCGCGGGCGTCCCCGAGGGCTGCGCCGCCCTCTCCGAACCCGTCGAGTTCTCGCCCGGCGACCTGCCCGCCCTGCGCGAGGCCGCCGCCCGCTACCTGCGCGCCGAACCCTCCGTGCCGGTGCGCCTCACCGGCACCGTCGTCCGCATGCGCCGACCGGGGCCGCGCGGCGCGGGCACCGTACGGCTGCGGGTGCTGGCCGGGGCGGAGGTGCCGCACGTGCGGATCACCCTGGACGAGGAGGCCTACCGGATCGCCGGGCACGCCCACCTCCTCGGGCTGCCGGTGCGGGTACTGGGCCGCCTGGAGAGCCGGGGCGGCTTCCGGCGGCTCACCGGGGCCTGTGAGATCGCCCCCCTTCCGGTCGACGACGCGGAACGGGACCGGCTGCTGAAGGCGGTGCAGGAGCACGTGGAGGTGGCCGCCTTCTTCGAGGAGACCTGCGGCGGGGACGGCGAGGAGGGAGCGGACGGTGGGGACCGCGGGTATTGATTTCGCGGTGCACGGGTCCCGGTCGGTACGATCGCCCTCATGCGTGCGCTCCGGTATGGCGCCGCGGCCCCACCTTCAGTCAGGAGAGACCGGTGTCAGACGTCCGTGTGATCATCCAACGCGATTCGGAGCAGGAAGAACGCGTGGTGACGACGGGCACTACGGCCGCCGAGCTCTTCGCCGGCCAGCGCTCGATCATCGCGGCGCGGGTGGCCGGTGAGCTCAAGGACCTCGCCTACGAGGTCAAGGACGGCGAGACCGTCGAGGGCGTCGAGATCTCCTCCGAGGACGGCCTGAACATCCTGCGCCACTCGACCGCGCACGTCATGGCCCAGGCGGTGCAGGAGCTGTTCCCCGAGGCCAAGCTGGGCATCGGCCCGCCCATCCGGGACGGCTTCTACTACGACTTCGACGTCAAGGAGCCCTTCAC
Source organism: Streptomyces sp. M92 (assembly GCF_028473745.1). NCBI lineage: Bacteria > Bacillati > Actinomycetota > Actinomycetes > Kitasatosporales > Streptomycetaceae > Streptomyces > Streptomyces sp. M92. Next base: position 6,986,923 of record NZ_CP101137.1, on the reverse strand, counting down.
TCCCGAGGATCTCAAGCGCGTCGAGAAGCGGATGCAGGAGATCCAGAAGCGCGGCCAGCGCTTCTCGCGCCGCGTCACCAGTGACGACGCCGCCCGCGAGGAGCTCGCCGACGAGCCGTACAAGCTCGAGTTGATCGGCCTCAAGGGCAACGCCGCGCAGGCCGCCGACGGCGCTGACGCGGAGGTGGGCAGCGGCGAGCTGACCATCTACGACAACCTGGACGCCAAGACCGGCGAGCTGTGCTGGAAGGACTTGTGCCGTGGTCCGCACCTGCCCACCACGCGCAACATCCCGGCCTTCAAGCTGATGCGCTCGGCCGCCGCCTACTGGCGCGGCAGCGAGAAGAACCCGCAGCTCCAGCGGATCTACGGCACCGCCTGGCCCTCCAAGGACGAGCTGAAGGCCCACCTGGACTTCCTCGCCGAGGCGGAGAAGCGGGACCACCGCAAGCTCGGAGCCGAGCTGGACCTGTTCTCCTTCCCCGACGAGTTGGGCCCCGGCCTCGCGGTGTTCCATCCCAAGGGCGGCGTGATCCGCAAGGTCATGGAGGACTACTCGCGCAGGCAGCACGAGGTCTCCGGCTACGAGTTCGTCAACACCCCGCACATCTCGAAGGAGCACCTCTTCGAGATCTCCGGGCACCTGCCGCACTACGCGGAGGGCATGTTCCCGCCCATCCAGTTCGACGAGCAGAACTACCGCCTCAAGGCGATGAACTGCCCGATGCACAACCTGATCTTCAAGTCGCGGGGCCGTTCCTACCGGGAGCTGCCGCTCAGGTTGTTCGAGTTCGGCACGGTGTACCGGTACGAGAAGTCGGGCGTCGTGCACGGCCTCACCCGCTCACGCGGCTTCACTCAGGACGACTCGCACATCTACTGCACCAAGGAGCAGATGCCCCAGGAGCTGGACACCCTCCTGACCTTCGTCCTCGACCTGCTGCGCGACTACGGCCTGAACGAGTTCGAGCTGGAGTTGTCCACCCGCGACGACTCCGACAAGTTCATCGGCACGGACGAGGACTGGGCGGAGGCCACGGAGGCGCTGCGCCAGGCCGCGGAGAAGCAGAACCTGCCGCTGGTCCCGGACCCGGGGGGCGCCGCCTACTACGGTCCGAAGATCTCTGTGCAGGCGCGCGACGCCATCGGCCGGTCCTGGCAGATGTCGACCATCCAGGTCGACTTCAACCAGCCCAAGCGCTTCAACCTGGAGTACACGGCGGCCGACGGCTCGCGCCAGCAGCCCGTCATGATCCACCGGGCTCTGTTCGGCTCCATCGAGCGGTTCTTCGGCGTGCTCCTGGAGCACTACGCGGGCGCCTTCCCGGCCTGGCTGGCGCCGGTGCAGGCGGTGGGCATCCCGGTCGGGGACGCTCACGTGCAGTACCTGGAGGAGTTCGCGGCGGAGGCGCGGCGCAAGGGGCTGCGTGTCGACGTGGATTCCTCCTCGGACCGGATGCAGAAGAAGATCCGCACGCAGCAGAAGCAGAAGGTCCCGTTCATGATCATCGTGGGTGACGAGGACATGCACGGGGGCACGGTGTCGTTCCGCTACCGCGACGGTTCGCAGGAGAACGGCATTCCGCGTGACCAGGCACTGGCGAAGCTCGTTGACGTGGTGGAGCGCCGGGTTCAGGTGTGATGTGTTCCCCGCCGCCGCGGGGATGGTCCGTTCATACCGGTTGTCGGACACACGAAGGTGCGTTGCTCCCCGCACACGCGGGGATCGGCCCCCGGGAGAGGCTCCCGGGGGCCCTTTCGGTTTCCCAGCGCCGACGCCATATGCTGCACGCATGACGAGTGAGCCGGAGCAGCAGCTGGGGGTGGGGACACCGGACGCGTTCCAGCGTCTGTGGACGCCCCACCGGATGGCCTACATCCAGGGCGAGAACAAGCCGAGCGGCCCCGGCGCCGACGACGGCTGCCCCTTCTGCTCGATCCCGGCCAAGTCCGACGAGGACGGTCTGATCGTCCGGCGCGGCGAGCACGTGTACGCGGTGCTGAATCTGTACCCCTACAACGGCGGTCACCTGATGACCGTGCCCTATCGCCACGTCGCCGACTACACCGAGCTGAACACCGTGGAGACCGCCGAGCTGGCCGAGCTGACCAAGCAGGCGATGACGGCCCTGCGCACGGCCTCCGGGGCCCAGGGGTTCAACCTGGGCATGAACCAGGGGGCGGTGGCGGGCGCCGGTATCGCCGCCCACCTGCACCAGCATGTGGTGCCACGCTGGGGCGGCGACACCAATTTCCTTCCCGTGATCGGCCACACGCGGGTGCTGCCCCAGCTGCTGGGCGACACCCGCAAGATGCTGGCGGAAGCCTGGCCCTCCAGCCCGTCCGGCGTTTGAGGACGAGGCCGTCCAGGCCGAAGCGGGGGTCCGGGGGCGGCGGCCCCCAGAGACGTCCGCCCCGGAAACCCCCGCCCGACCGCCGGAGGCCTACGCGTCGTAGACGTCCGCCTTCTTCGGCACCGCCTCCTGCACCGCCCCGCTCAGACCGCCCGCGCGGGCACCGAACTTCTCCGTGTCCACGCCGTTCTCCTTCAGCACCTTGATCGCCGCCGTGTGCACCGCGCGGAGGACCGGCGTGGCCGCGCGCAGCGCGTCGTCGGCCATGAAGCGGTGCCGCCACGGCCGGTCCGCCCAGGCGTGCCGCACGCCGAAGGGCTCGGGCAGCGTGAGCTTGCCGCCCAGCCAGTACAGCAGCGGGGGATACCAGGTCAGCGGCGCCCGTGCGGCCAGCCGCACCACCTCGTCGGTGTCCACCAGCGGGAGCTTCACCGTGCGGGTCTCCCAGAACTTGACCGACTTCTGGACCGTCTTCTCCTTGGCCGCGGGCTTGCTGGTGAACAGGGAGTGCACCGGCCCGAGGGCGTGCCCGGTGACCTCGATGCGCAGCGTCTCGTGCAGCACCGTGACCGTGATCAGCATGGAGATGACCAACTGGCCGTCCCACAGGGTCCACTGGACGCCCAGGTAGTGCCGGTCGCCGGCGCCGAACTGCTGCTTGTCGCAGATCTCCTGTATCGCGTGCGGCTTGACCTGGTACGCCTCGACGTCGGTGCCCTCGGGACGGGACACCGAGTCGGCGTTCTCCCCGATCGGGGTCACGATCCAGTGCCGTACCGTCGGCTTGGGGAAGCCGCCGGTGTGCAGCGGGCCCCGTTCCAGCATGCGCAGCCGGTCGTGGATGGCCTTGATGACGTCCCAGCTGCGGAACGGGTTGATCTCCCGGTCCGGGTCGACGGGGACCAGCTCCTCGGCGAGCTGCCAGCTGCCCCAGCGGGTCCCCATGCCGAGGATCCCCTTGGGGCCGGCGTAGAAGACGGAGTTCGACTGCTGCTCGGCGCTGAGGCGGGCCAGCGACTGCCGCAGCTCCTCGGCGGCCGTCTCACCAGGGCTGCTCGGCACCGCCTCGGGCACCTTGGCACCCACGCCCGCGCCGGACAGCAGGCCGCTCCAGCGCTCCCGGAGGTCCCGTGCCGTGCGCTCACAGATCCGCTTGGCCCAGAACCAGCCGATCACCGGGGCGACGACGCAGGCACGCGCGTACCAGGCCCAGAAGCCGTCGAAGGGCATTCTGAGCAGGAACAGCACGGCGAGCACCGCCACCGCGACGAGCAGCGCGGTGGCGAGCGTGCCGGCCCGCTTGTCCTCGCGCCGGGCGACGGTGGTGCGGATCTGGAAGACCAGGAGCCAGATCAGCAGCCCGGGCAGGAACAGCAGTCCGCACAGCACCATGACGGCGCTGAGCCAGTTGTCCCGTTCCCTGCGGATGCGGTGGGCCGCGAGGCTGTGCTCCACGACCACCTGCGGCTGGGTGCCGAAGGACTGGATGAGCGGGGCCCGCTTGGGGCCCAGCATCCGGTCGATGATCGCCCGTGAGTACGCCTCGCCCAGGTTGGGCCGGAACAGCTTGATCCGGGGCTTGCTCACGGTCGACTTGTGCCACTCGCTGTCGGCCTTGAGTATCTCCTCGGCCTCGCTGTCCCGGTAGGCGGCCGAGGCCAGCGCGAACGTGGCCGTCTGCCCGCCGTCGTCCGTACGCGGTACCTGCGGTCCGAAGAAGTCCGCGTAACCGCCGTCAACGGTCATTCCCGCCCCCGATCGCCACCACTGTCGCTCCTGCGGCCTTCCCGACTTCCCTGCCCCGCACACCTGTTGATCAGGTCATCAGCGTATCCGCAGGCACCGACGTGCGTCACCGGACGGCCAAAGGCGCCCCCGCACGCGCGGGTCGGCGCAGGGGTGCGCCCCCGTGCGCCGGGGGAGCGCGCCGGGCGCGGGGGAGGGGACGGGGAGCCCCGCGCCGGTCCGACAGCGTCAGGACGCGGCTCGCAGTTCCTCCCGCAGGCGCTCCGCGACCTGCTGCGGCATCGGTTCGTGCCGTGCGTAGCGGCGGTCGAAGCGCGCGGTGCCGTGCGAGAGGGAGCGCAGGTCCACCGCGTACCGGCCGATCTCCATCTCGGGCACCTCGGCCCGGACCACGGTCCGCCCGCCGCTGGTCTGCTCGGTGCCGAGCACCTTGCCGCGCCGCCCCGACAGGTCGCTCATCACGGCGCCCACGTAGTCGTCGCCGACCAGCACGCTCACCTCGGCGACCGGCTCCAGCAGGTGGATCTTCGCCTCGGCGGCGGCCTCCCGCAGCGCCAGCGCGCCCGCCGTCTGGAAGGCGGCGTCGGAGGAGTCCACGGAGTGCGCCTTGCCGTCCAGCAGCGTCACCCGCACGTCGATCAGCGGGTGGCCCGCGGCGACGCCCTTGGCGGCCTGTGCGCGCACGCCCTTCTCGACGGACGGGATGAACTGCCGGGGCACGGCGCCGCCGACCACCTTGTCCACGAACTCGATGCCCGAGCCGCCCGGCAGCGGCTCCACCTCGATCTCGCAGATGGCGTACTGTCCGTGCCCGCCGGACTGCTTGACATGCCGTCCCCGCCCGGCCGCCCTGCCGCCGAACGTCTCCCGCAGGCAGACCCGGTGGGGTACGACGTCGACCTGGACGCCGTAGCGGCTGCGCAGCCGTTCCAGGGCGACGTCGGCGTGCGCCTCGCCCAGGCACCACAGGACCACCTGGTGGGTGTCCTGGTTCTGCTCCAGGCGCATCGTCGGGTCCTCGGCGACCAGCCGTGCCAGGCCCTGGGAGAGCTTGTCCTCGTCGGGTTTGCTGTGCGCCTGGATGGCGAGCGGCAGCAGTGGGTCGGGCATCTCCCACGGGGCCATCAGCAGCGGGTCGTCCTTGGCCGAGATCGTGTCCCCGGTCTCCGCGCGGCTCAGCTTGGCCACGCACGCCAGGTCGCCCGCGATCACGTGCGGGACCGGCCGTTGCTGCTTGCCGAACGGCGTGGACAGGGCGCCGATCCGCTCGTCGACGTCATGGTCCTCGTGGCCCCGGTCGGCCAGTCCGTGCCCGGAGACGTGCACCGTCTGGTCGGCGCGCAGGGTGCCGGAGAACACCCGGACCAGCGAGATCCGCCCCACGTACGGGTCGGAGGACGTCTTGACGACCTCCGCGACCAGCGACTCCTCGGGGTCGCACAGCCGCAGCTCGCGCGGCACACCGTCGGGCGTGGTGACCCGGGGCGCCGCGCGCTCCAGGGGCGTGGGGAAGCCCCGGGTGACCAGCTCCAGCAGCTCGACCGTGCCGAGCCCCTGCCGGGCGCCCTCGGCGGCGGGGGCGGCGGCCAGGACGGGGAAGAACACGCCGCGCGCCACGGCCCGCTCCAGGTCCTCGACGAGCGTCTTGACGTCGACCTGTTCGCCGCCGAGGTAGCGCTCCATGAGGGTCTCGTCCTCGCTCTCCGAGATGATCCCCTCGATCAGCAGGGAACGGGCCTCGTCGATCCGCGGCAGCTGCTCCTCGCCCGGCTCGGACTCCACGCGCTCGCCCGAGGCGTAGTCGAACAGCTTCCGCGTCAGCAGTCCGGTGAGCCCCGTCACGGGCGCGTGCCCGTCGGGCGCCGGCGGGCCGTGCAGCGGCAGGTACAGCGGCAGCACGGCGTCGGGGTCGTCCCCGCCGAAGGCCTCCGCGCAGATCCGGGTCATCTCCTCGAAGTCCGCGCGGGCGGCCTCCAGGTGCGTGACCACGATGGCGCGGGGCATGCCGACGGCGGCGCACTCCTCCCAGACCATGCGCGTCGAGCCGTCCACCCCGTCGGAGGCCGAGACGACGAAGAGGGCCGCGTCCGCCGCGCGCAGACCGGCCCTCAGCTCACCGACGAAGTCGGCGTACCCGGGGGTGTCCAGGAGGTTGACCTTGATGCCGTCCCATTCGACGGGCACCAGGGAGAGCTGTACGGAGCGCTGCTGCCGGTGCTCCATCTCGTCGTAGTCCGAGACGCAGCCGCCGTCCTCCACGCGGCCCGCCCGGTTCACCGCCCCCGCCGTCAGCGCGAGGGCTTCCACCAGAGTCGTCTTGCCCGCTCCGGAGTGGCCGACCAGCACCACGTTCCGTACGGACGCGGGACGGTCGGCCGCCGTTGCCCTGCCGGCGGCTCCGGGGTGGGTGTGTGCCTTGTCGCCCATGTCCTTGCCTCCCGTGCACGGTGAGGTCACTGTGGGCGCGGACACGCGGCACCGCGTGCACTGGCGGCTCCGGCGACGCCCGCGGTTCTTCGAGCTTTCCACTCCCGTCACGCGGCGTCCATACGAAGGACCCGATCCCGCCGCCCGCCGGCCGCCCACCAGCGGGTCCGGGTGCCCGTCCGTCGCCCGCGCGCGTGCGTGACTACGATGGGCCAGCCGGTGGCCAGCAGGGGCCGCGGCCACACCGACCGTCGGGAAGGCCATGCTGAACAAGTACGCGCGTGCATTTTTTACGCGTGTCCTCACACCGTTCGCCGCGTTTCTCATCCGCCGGGGCGTGAGCCCGGACACGGTCACGCTGCTCGGCACCGCGGGTGTGGTCGCGGGAGCGCTGGTCTTCTACCCCATGGGCGAGTTCTTCTGGGGCACGGTCGTGATCACGCTCTTCGTCTTCTCCGACCTGGTCGACGGCAACATGGCCCGCCAGCTCGGCCGCTCCAGCCGCTGGGGCGCGTTCCTGGACTCCACGCTGGACCGGGTCGCCGACGGCGCGATCTTCGGCGGCTTCGCCCTCTGGTACGCGGGCGCGGGCGACAACATCGCGCTGTGCGCCGTGTCCATCTTCTGCCTGGCGAGCGGCCAGGTGGTGTCGTACACCAAGGCGCGCGGCGAGTCGATCGGGCTGCCGGTCGCGGTCAACGGCCTGGTCGAGCGGGCCGAGCGCCTGGTCGTCTCGCTGGTCGCCGCCGGGTTCGCGGGCCTGCACGCGTTCGGCGTGCCCGGCATCCAGTACCTGCTGCCCGTCGCCCTGTGGATCGTCGCCGTCGGCAGCCTGGTCACGTTGGTCCAGCGCGTCGTCACGGTCCGCCGCGAGGCCGCCGAGGCCGACGCCGCCGCGCAGAACAGCCAGGGCACCGAGGCGGCGAAGTGAGCACTCGGGACCGGCTGGCCGACGCCCTGTACGGCGCCGGCTGGAGCACCGTCAAGAAGCTGCCCGAGCCGGTCGCCGTGCGCCTGGGCCGCACCATCGCGGACGTCGCCTGGAAGCAGCGCGGCACGGGTGTGCGGCGGCTGGAGGGCAACTACGCGCGCGTGGTGCCCGAGGCGGGCCCCGAGCGGCTCGCCGCGCTCTCCCGCGCGGGCATGCGGTCCTACCTGCGCTACTGGATGGAGTCCTTCCGTCTCCCGGCGTGGAGCACCGAGCGCGTCGAGGCGGGCTTCGCCCCCAAGGACCTGCACCACCTCACCGACGGCATGGACGCGGGCAAGGGCGTGATCCTCGCCCTGCCGCACCTGGCCAACTGGGACCTGGCCGGCGCCTGGGTCACCACCAAACTCGGCATCCCCTTCACGACGGTCGCCGAGCGCCTCAAGCCGGAGACCCTGTACGACCGCTTCGTCGCCTACCGCGAAGGGCTCGGCATGGAGGTCCTGCCGCACAGCGGCGGCACCGCCTTCGGCACGCTGGCCCGGCGACTGCGCGACGGCGGCCTGGTCTGCCTGGTCGCCGACCGCGACCTTTCCGCATCCGGCGTGGAGGTCGACTTCTTCGGCGAGACGGCCCGCATGCCCGCCGGCCCCGCCCTGCTCGCCCAGCAGACCGGCGCACGGCTCCTGCCCGTGACGCTCTGGTACGACGACTCGCCCGTGATGCAGGGCCGGGTGCATCCGCCGGTCGAGGCCCCCGAGTCAGGTACCCGGGCCGAGAAGACGTCTGTCATGACACAGGCGCTGGCCGACGCCTTCGCCACGGGAATCGCCGAGCACCCGGAGGACTGGCACATGCTGCAGCGCTTGTGGCTGAAGGATCTCGACCCGGCCAAGGCACCCGGGGCGCGCGAGCGGGGCGACCGGTGAGGATCGGCATCGTCTGCCCGTACTCCTGGGACGTGCCGGGCGGCGTCCAGTTCCACATCCGGGACCTGGCCGAGTACTTCATCCGCCTCGGCCACGAGGTGTCCGTCCTCGCCCCGGCCGACGACGACACCCCGCTGCCCCCGTACGTCGTCTCGGCCGGCCGCGCGGTGCCGGTGCCGTACAACGGCTCGGTGGCCCGCCTCAACTTCGGCTTCCTGTCGGCGGCCCGGGTACGGCGCTGGCTGCACGACGGCGGCTTCGACGTGATCCACATCCACGAGCCGACCTCGCCCTCGCTCGGCCTGCTCACCTGCTGGGCCGCGCAGGGCCCGATCGTGGCCACCTTCCACACGTCCAACCCGCGCTCCCGCGCGATGATCGCCGCGTACTCGATCCTCCAGGCCGCCCTGGAGAAGATCAGCGCCCGGATCGCGGTGAGCGAGTACGCCCGTCGCACCCTCGTCGAGCACCTCGGCGGGGACGCGGTCGTCATCCCCAACGGCGTCGACGTCGACTTCTTCGCCGACGCCGAGCCCAAGCCCGAGTGGCAGGGGGACACCATCGGCTTCGTCGGCCGTATCGACGAGCCCCGCAAGGGGCTGCCGGTGCTCATGCGGGCCCTGCCGAAGATCCTCGCCGCCCGCCCGCAGGCCCGGCTGCTGGTCGCCGGACGCGGCGACGAGAAGGAGGCGGTGGCCTCCCTGCCCGCCGAGCTGCGCTCACGCGTGGAGTTCCTCGGCATGGTCAGCGACGAGGACAAGGCCCGCTTCCTGCGCAGCGTCGACCTGTACGTCGCCCCCAACACCGGCGGCGAGAGCTTCGGCATCATCCTCGTCGAGGCCATGTCGGCCGGCGCCCCCGTGCTCGCTTCGGACCTCGACGCCTTCGCCCAGGTCCTCGACCAGGGGGCGGCCGGCGAACTGTTCCCCAACGAGGACGCCGACGCGCTGGCCGAGGCGGCCGTGCGGCTGCTGGCGGACCCACAACGCCGGGCGGCGCTGCGCGAGCGCGGCAGTGCCCACGTACGGCGCTTCGACTGGTCCACGGTCGGCGCGGACATCCTGTCCGTCTACGAGACGGTGACGGCGGGCGCGGCGGCCGTGGCGACGGACGACCGGGCGACGGGCCTGCGCGCCCGCTTCGGGCTGGCGAGGGACTGAGCGCGGGGCCCCGGAGGCAGGCTTCCGAAGGGACGTCGGAATTCCCGGCCCGCCCGGGGTTGACTAGGGTTGCGGCCCGTGACCGCAACTCTCATCTGGATCCTGGTCGTCCTCGTGGCCGTCGGCCTCTACCTCAGCTGGACGGCCGGCCGCCTGGACCGCCTGCACGCCCGGATCGACGCGGCGCGTGCCGCCCTCGACGCGCAGCTGCTGCGCAGGGCGTCCGTGGCCCAGGAACTGGCCACCTCCGGCGTCCTCGACCCGGCCGCCTCCATCGTCCTGTACGAGGCGGCGCACGCCGCCCGGCAGGCGGAGGAGGAGCAGCGGGAGGTCGCCGAGAGCGAGCTGAGCCAGGCGCTGCGCGCGGTGTTCGCCGAGCCGCAGCAGGTGGACGCCCTGCGCGAGGCGCCCGGGGGAGTGGAGGCGGCCCACGAGCTGGCCGAGGCCGTGCGACGGGTCCCGATGGCCCGGCGCTTCCACAACGACGCGGTGGGAGCCGCGCGCCGGCTGCGCGAGCACCGCAAGGTCCGCTGGTTCCGCCTCGCCGGGCACGCGCCGTTCCCGCTGGCGTTCGAGATGGACGACGAGTCCCCGACCGCGCTGGTCGAGCGGGCCGCGTAGCGGCCCCGACACCGAAAACGATCCACCGCCTTCTCATTGGCCCTTGCTGTGGCCTGGTCCCCTCACGTTTCCTCGTTGCTGCAGAAACCCCCTTCTCCCAGCGAGGTACCCGTGTCCAGCACGCTCTTTGAAGACCAGGCCCCCGAGACCGGCACCGCCCGCGTGAAGCGCGGCATGGCCGAGCAGCTCAAGGGCGGCGTGATCATGGACGTCGTCACGCCCGAGCAGGCGAAGATCGCCGAGGACGCGGGCGCCGTCGCCGTCATGGCCCTGGAGCGCGTCCCCGCCGACATCCGCAAGGACGGCGGCGTGGCCCGGATGTCCGACCCGGACATGATCGAGGGCATCATCGAGGCGGTCTCCATCCCGGTGATGGCCAAGTCCCGCATCGGCCACTTCGTCGAGGCCCAGGTCCTGCAGTCCCTCGGCGTGGACTACATCGACGAGTCCGAGGTCCTCACCCCGGCCGACGAGGTCAACCACAGCGACAAGTTCGCCTTCACGACGCCCTTCGTCTGCGGCGCCACCAACCTCGGCGAGGCCCTGCGCCGCATCGCCGAGGGTGCCGCGATGATCCGCTCCAAGGGCGAGGCCGGCACCGGCAACGTCGTCGAGGCCGTCCGCCACCTGCGCCAGATCAAGAACGAGATCGCCCGCCTGCGCGGCTACGACAACAACGAGCTGTACGCCGCCGCCAAGGAACTGCGCGCCCCGTACGAGCTGGTCAAGGAGGTCTCCGAGCTGGGCAAGCTGCCGGTGGTCCTCTTCTCCGCCGGCGGTGTCGCCACTCCCGCCGACGCCGCGCTCATGCGCCAGCTCGGCGCCGAGGGCGTCTTCGTCGGCTCCGGCATCTTCAAGTCCGGCGACCCCGCCAAGCGCGCCGCCGCCATCGTGAAGGCGACCACCTTCTACGACGACCCGAAGATCGTCGCGGACGCCTCCCGCAACCTCGGCGAGGCCATGGTCGGCATCAACTGCGACACCCTGCCCGAGACCGAGCGCTACGCCAACCGCGGCTGGTAAGGCACCGATCCCATGAGTGACACCCCCGTGATCGGCGTCCTGGCCCTCCAGGGCGATGTACGGGAACACCTCGTCGCCCTGGCCGCGGCCGACGCCGTGGCCAGGCCGGTGAGGCGCCCCGAAGAACTCGCCGAGGTCGACGGCCTGGTCGTCCCCGGCGGCGAGTCCACCACCATCTCCAAACTGGCCGTCCTCTTCAAAGTGATGGAGCCCCTGCGCGCGCGCGTGCGGAACGGCATGCCGGTCTACGGCACCTGCGCCGGCATGATCATGCTGGCCGACAAGATCCTCGACCCGCGCTCCGGGCAGGAGACGGTCGGCGGCATCGACATGATCGTGCGCCGCAACGCCTTCGGGCGGCAGAACGAGTCCTTCGAGGCGGCCGTCGACGTCAGGGGCGTCGGTGGCGATCCGGTGGAGGGCGTCTTCATCCGCGCCCCCTGGGTCGAGTCCGTGGGCGCCTCGGTCGAGGTGCTCGCCGAGCACGACGGCCACATCGTCGCCGTCCGCCAGGGCAACGCGCTGGCCACGTCGTTCCACCCGGAGCTGACCGGCGACCACCGCGTGCACCGCCTCTTCGCAGACATGGTGCGCGCGAACGGGGCCCCGGAGTCCTTGTAGGATTCCCCCGTTCGTACAAAGACGGGTTACGCGAAGGAGACAGGCAGATGTCCGGCCACTCTAAATGGGCCACGACGAAGCACAAGAAGGCCGTCATCGATGCCAAGCGCGGCAAGCTCTTCGCGAAGCTGATCAAGAACATCGAAGTCGCGGCCCGCATGGGCGGTGCCGACATCGACGGCAACCCGACGCTGTACGACGCCATCCAGAAGGCGAAGAAGCAGTCGGTCCCGAACAAGAACATCGACTCCGCGGTCAAGCGCGGCGCCGGCCTCGAGGCCGGTGGCGCCGACTACGAGACGATCATGTACGAGGGCTACGGTCCGAACGGTGTCGCGGTGCTCATCGAGTGCCTCACCGACAACCGCAACCGCGCCGCCTCCGACGTCCGCGTCGCCATGACCCGCAACGGCGGCTCCATGGCCGACCCCGGCTCGGTGTCGTACCTGTTCAACCGCAAGGGCGTCGTGATCGTCCCCAAGGGCGACCTCGGCGAGGACGACGTCCTCGGTGCCGTCCTCGACGCGGGCGCCGAGGAGGTCAACGACCTCGGCGAGTCCTTCGAGGTGCTCAGCGAGGCCACCGACCTGGTCGCCGTCCGCACGGCCCTCCAGGACGCCGGCATCGACTACGAGTCCGCCGACGCCAACTTCGTCCCGACCATGCAGGTCGAGCTGGACGAGGACGGCGCCCGGAAGATCTTCAAGCTGATCGACGCCCTGGAGGACAGCGACGACGTGCAGAACGTCTTCGCCAACTTCGACGTGAGCGACGAGGTCATGGAGAAGGTCGACGCGTAACGCGTCCACTGGCTCAGCGGGCCGACGGGACACACCCCGTCGGCCCGCCGCTTTGTCAGTGCCACCCGATAGCCTGCACAAACAGGTGATCGATGGGAGGGGCGGCCGTGCGCGTACTGGGGGTGGACCCCGGCCTGACCCGGTGCGGGGTCGGGGTCGTCGAGGGGGTGGCGGGCAGACCGCTCACCATGGTCGGCGTGGGCGTCGTCCGCACGCCGGCGGACGCGGACCTCGGCCACCGCCTCGTCGCCGTCGAGCAGGGCATCGACCAGTGGCTCGACGAGCACCGGCCGGAGTTCGTCGCCGTGGAGCGCGTCTTCAGCCAGCACAACGTCCGCACGGTCATGGGCACCGCCCAGGCCAGCGCCGTGGCGATCCTGTGCGCCTCCCGCCGCGGCATCCCCGTCGCCCTGCACACCCCGAGCGAGGTCAAGGCCGCCGTCACCGGCAGCGGCCGCGCGGACAAGGCGCAGGTCGGCGCCATGGTCACCCGTCTGCTGCGGCTCGCCGCGCCCCCGAAGCCGGCCGACGCCGCGGACGCCCTCGCCCTCGCCATCTGCCACATCTGGCGCGCCCCCGCGCAGAACCGGCTCCAGCAGGCCGTGGCCCTGCACGCGTCCCGTGCCCCCCGCACCCCGCACGTCCCGAAAGGCCGTACGACATGATCGCCTTCGTCAGCGGCACCGTCGCCGCCCTCGCCCCCGACGCCGCGGTGGTCGAGGTCGGCGGCGTCGGCATGGCCGTCCAGTGCACGCCGAACACGCTCTCCACGCTCCGGCTCGGCAAGCCCGCCAAACTCGCCACCTCACTCGTCGTGCGCGAGGACTCGCTCACCCTGTACGGCTTCGCCGACGACGACGAGCGCCAGGTCTTCGAGCTCCTCCAGACCGCCAGCGGCGTGGGCCCCCGCCTCGCGCAGGCGATGCTGGCCGTGCACAGTCCCGACGCCCTGCGCAGGGCGGTGTCCACCGGCGACGAGAAGGCGCTCACCGCCGTCCCCGGCATCGGCAAGAAGGGCGCCCAGAAACTGCTGCTGGAGCTGAAGGACCGCCTCGGCGAACCGGTCGGCGCCCCCGCCGTCGGCGCCCCGGTCAGCGCCGGCTGGCGCGACCAGCTGCACGCCGCCCTGATCGGCCTCGGGTACGCCACCCGCGAGGCCGACGAGGCCGTCACCGCCGTGACGCCCCAGGCGGAGGCCGCCGAGGGCACGCCCCAGGTGGGACAGCTGCTGAAGGCGGCCCTCCAGACGCTCAACCGCGCCCGATAGCCGGCTAGGAGACTCACACCGTGAACTGGGACGACGACACGACCGGCACCGAAGCCGCCGACCGGCTGGTGGGTCCGGCCGCCGACGGCGAGGACCAGGCCGTCGAGGCCGCCCTGCGCCCCAAGGACCTGGGCGAGTTTATCGGCCAGGAAAAGGTCCGTGAGCAGCTCGACCTCGTCCTGCGCGCCGCCCGCGCGCGAGGGGCGACCGCCGACCACGTCCTGCTCTCGGGCGCCCCCGGCCTCGGCAAGACCACCCTCTCGATGATCATCGCTGCCGAGATGGGCGCCCCCATCCGCATCACCTCCGGCCCCGCCATCCAGCACGCCGGCGACCTCGCGGCGATCCTCTCCTCCCTCCAGGAGGGCGAGGTCCTCTTCCTCGACGAGATCCACCGCATGTCGCGGCCCGCCGAGGAGATGCTCTACATGGCGATGGAGGACTTCCGCGTCGACGTCATCGTCGGCAAGGGACCGGGCGCCACCGCCATCCCCCTGGAGCTGCCCCCCTTCACCCTCGTCGGCGCCACGACGCGCGCGGGCCTGCTGCCGCCCCCGCTGCGTGACCGCTTCGGCTTCACCGCCCACATGGAGTTCTACGGACCGGCCGAACTGGAACGGGTCGTCCACCGCTCCGCCGGCCTGCTCGACGTCGAGATCGACCCGGCCGGTGCCGCCGAGATCGCCGGCCGCTCCCGCGGCACCCCCCGCATCGCCAACCGCCTGCTGCGCCGGGTCCGCGACTACGCCCAGGTCAAGGCCGACGGCCTGATCACCCAGGAGATCGCCGCCGCCGCCCTCGCGGTCTACGAGGTCGACGCCCGGGGCCTGGACCGGCTGGACCGGGGCGTGCTGGAAGCCCTGCTCAAGCTGTTCGGCGGCGGCCCGGTCGGCCTGTCCACGCTCGCCGTCGCCGTGGGGGAGGAGCGTGAGACAGTGGAAGAGGTCGCCGAACCGTTCCTCGTACGGGAGGGCCTGCTGGCCCGCACCCCGCGCGGACGGGTGGCGACCCCGGCGGCATGGGCGCATCTCGGCCTCACCCCGCCGCGCGCGCAGAGTTCCGGAAACGGACAACAGGACTTGTTCGGGACGTGACGGCACCGTCACGAAGAGGACATTCGCCGGAGCAGGAACCCCGGTGCCATGCTGAGCGTTGTTCCATGCGCGCGGACTCGCTTAGACTCCGCCGATGCCGCCCTTGTCGGCGGCGTACACACCCCCAACCATCAGGCCGCTCACCAATTGCGGTCGTGTGAAGGAAGTACCGACCCGTGAGTCTCGTGACCCTCCTCCCGTTCATCGTGCTCATCGGGGCCATGTTCCTGATGACCCGGTCGGCGAAGAAGAAGCAGCAGCAGGCCGTCGACATGCGGAACCAGATGCAGCCCGGTTCCGGCGTCCGCACCATCGGGGGCATGTACGCCACGGTCAAGGAGGTCAACGACGACACGGTCCTCCTTGACGCCGGCCCGGGTGTGGAACTCCTCTTCGCCAAGAACTCCATCGGTGCCGTCCTCACGGACGAGGAGTACAACCGCATCGTCCACGGCATCGAGCACGACCTGAAGTCCGACTCCGACATCGTCCCGGACGATGCCTCCTCCCTCACCGGGACCGACGCCTCCGCCGACGCCGCTGACGCCTCCGGCGACAAGTCCGTCGACCTCGGCAAGAAGGACGCCGACGACACGTCGGCCGACGAGCCGACGGCCGGCGCCACGTCCGCCGAGGCCAAGGCGGACGAGCAGGCGAAGAAGTCCGACGGCGGTTCCGAGGCGAAGTAAGCCGTGCTCCGGGGTGCGCGGACCGTTCCCGCGCACCCCGTGCGACGCGCGGCTCGCACGGATTCCGACACCATGTGATGGCCGCCGGTGACGCCTACCCGGCGCGACGCGGCCCGAGAGGGAGTACGCAAAGGTGGTAGCACCTAAAAAGGGAAAGAACGCGAGCGCTCAGAGTAGGCCCGGGCGCTCGCTGGCCCTGATCCTGATCGCCATCGTGGCGCTCACCGGGGGCATGTTCGCCTCCGGACACACGACTCCGCGTCTCGGTATCGACCTCGCCGGCGGCACGAGCATCACGCTCCGTGCGGTTCCGGAAGAGGGCCAGGAATCGGCGATCAACAAGACCAACATGAACACCGCGGTCGGCATCATGGAGCGCCGTGTCAATGGTCTGGGTGTGTCCGAAGCCGAGGTTCAGACCCAAGGCGACCGGAACATCATCGTCAACATTCCCAAGGGCACGAATTCCGAGAAGGCCCGGGAGCAGGTCGGCACCACCGCCAAGCTCTACTTCCGCCCGGTCGTAGCCACGGAGCTGTCCGGCCCCGGCGCGACCGGCAGCCCCTCGCCGAGCGCCACCGGGAACGCCTCCGGCGAGCCGACGGACAAGGCGACGGACGGCGCGGACGAGGACAAGGCCACCGACGGCGGCAAGGCGAGCGACGCGCCGTCCGACGCCGCGTCGGCGAGCGCCAGTCCCCAGGGCCGCGCCGCGAGCGACGCCCTCAAGGCCGACCCCAGCCCCTCCGCCTCCGCCAAGGAGTCCGACGGCGCATCCCCGTCCCCGAGCGCCAGCGCCTCCGGCGACGACGCGGCCGCCAAGCTGCAGGAGCAGTACGCGAAGCTGGACTGCACCGACGCGGGCGCCCGCGCCAAGGCCGGTGACGGTGCCAAGCCCGGCGAGTCGATGGTCGCCTGCGGTCAGAACGCGCAGGGCCAGTGGCAGAAGTACATCCTCGGCCCCGCCGCGGTCGACGGCACGGACGTCGACGAGTCCGAAGCCGTACTGAACACCCAGACCGGTGCCGGCTGGACCGTGACCATGAAGTTCACGGACGAGGGCGCCAAGAAGTTCGCCGACATCACCGGCAAGCTCGCCCAGAACCAGTCCCCGCAGAACCAGTTCGCCATCGTCCTGGACAACGAGGTCGTCTCCGATCCCTACGTCAGTCAGGCGCTCACCGGCGGCAGCGCGGAGATCTCCGGCAACTTCGACCAGGAGGAGGCCGAGGGCCTCGCCAACATGCTCTCCTACGGTGCCCTGCCGCTGACCTTCAAGGAGGACAGCGTCACCACCGTCACCGCCGCGCTCGGCGGTGACCAGCTCAAGGCCGGTCTGATCGCCGGTGCGATCGGCCTCGCCCTGGTCATCATGTACCTGCTGGTGTACTACCGCGGCCTGTCGTTCATCGCCGTCGCCTCGCTCTTCGTCTCCGCGGGGCTCACGTACGTGATCATGTCGCTGCTCGGCCCGGCCATCGGCTTCGCGCTCAACCTGCCGGCCGTGTGCGGTGCCATCGTCGCGATCGGCATCACGGCGGACTCGTTCATCGTGTACTTCGAACGCGTCCGCGACGAGATCCGGGAGGGCCGCTCGTTGCGACCCGCCGTCGAGCGGGCCTGGCCGCGCGCCCGGCGCACCATCCTGGTCTCCGACTTCGTCTCCTTCCTCGCCGCCGCGGTCCTGTTCGTCGTCACCGTCGGCAAGGTCCAGGGTTTCGCGTTCACGCTCGGCCTGACCACCCTGCTCGACGTGGTGGTGGTGTTCCTCTTCACCAAGCCGCTGCTGACGCTGATGGCCCGCCGCAAGTTCTTCGCGAGCGGCCACAAGTGGTCCGGCCTCGACCCGAAGAGCCTGGGCGCCAAGCCGCCGCTGCGCCGTACCCGCCGTCCCGCGCGCCCCGTCGCCGGCCCCGTCGACCCGAAGGAGGCGTGAGATGGGAAAGCTCGGCAACCTCGGCGCCCGACTGCACCACGGTGAGGTCGGCTACGACTTCGTCAAGAACCGCAAGCTCTGGTACGGCATCTCCATCCTGATCACCATCACGGCGATCGTCGGTCTGGCGGTGCGCGGCCTGCACATGGGCATCGAGTTCCAGGGCGGCGCGGTCTTCACCACCCCGAAGAACGTGAGCGCCTCGGTCTCCCAGGCCGAGACCTACGCGGAAGAGGCCTCGGGCCACGACGCGATCGTCCAGAAGCTCGGTGACGGCAGCCTCCGCATCCAGATCTCGGGCACCGACACAGCGGCCTCGGACCAGATCAAGGAAGAGCTCTCCAAGGACCTCGACGTCCCGGCGTCGAAGATCGCCGCCGACCTGGTCGGCCCGAGTTGGGGCGACCAGATCGCGAACAAGGCGTGGCAGGGCCTCGGGATCTTCATGGTCCTCGTGGTCATCTACCTGGCCATCGCCTTCGAGTGGCGCATGGCACTGGCCGCGTTCGTCGCGCTGGTCCACGACATCACCATCACCGTCGGCATCTACGCCCTCGTCGGCTTCGAGGTCACGCCCGGCACGGTGATCGGTCTGCTCACGATCCTCGGCTACTCGCTCTACGACACGGTCGTCGTCTTCGACAGCCTCAAGGAACAGACGAGAGACATCACCAAACAGACCCGCTGGACGTACGGCGAGATCGCCAACCGCTCGATCAACAGCACCCTGGTCCGTTCCGTCAACACCACGGTGGTCGCGCTGCTGCCGGTGGCGGGCCTGCTGTTCATCGGTGGCGGTGTCCTCGGGGCCGGCATGCTCAACGACATCTCGCTGTCGCTGTTCGTGGGTCTCGCGGCCGGCGCCTACTCGTCGATCTTCATCGCCACGCCGCTCGTCGCCGACCTCAAGGAGGCCGAGCCGCAGATGAAGTCCCTCAAGAAGCGTGTCCTCGCCAAGCGCGCCCAGGCAGGAGCCAAGGGCGAGCCGGTGGAGTCGCACGACGACGAGCGCTACGACGACGAGACCGACGAGCCCGGCGACGTGGCCCCCGCCGTCGTCGGCCCGCGCACCCAGCCCGCCGCCCGCGCCCGGGGCCGCGGCCGACCCTCGGGGAAGCGCCGATGACCGAGACGACCGACCTCACGGAGCTGCTGCTCAGCCGCATCCGGGACGTGGTGGACCACCCGGAGCCGGGCGTGGTGTTCAAGGACATCACCCCGCTCCTGGCGGACCCGGCCGCCTTCGCCGCGCTCACCGGCGCGCTCGCCGAGGTGGCCCGGGACACCGGCGCCACCAAGGTCGTCGGCCTGGAGGCCCGGGGCTTCATCCTGGGCGCCCCCGTGGCGCTGCGGGCCGACCTCGGTTTCATCCCCGTACGCAAGGCGGGCAAGCTCCCCGGAGCCACCCTGAGCCAGGCCTACGACCTGGAGTACGGCTCCGCCGAGATCGAGGTGCACGCCGAGGACCTGAGCGCGGGCGACCGCGTGCTGGTCGTCGACGACGTCCTCGCCACCGGTGGCACCGCCGAGGCCTCGGTGGAGCTCATCCGCCGGGCCGGTGCCGAGGTCTGCGGCCTCGCCGTCCTGATGGAGCTGGGGTTTTTGAACGGCCGGACCCGTCTGGAGCCGGCCCTGGCCGGAGCGCCGCTGAAGGCGCTGCTCACCGTCTGAGCGCACCTGCCGCACGCCTGGGGCGGGCCCGGAGGAATCCGGCGCCCGCCCCAGGCGTTTCACGGGTTGACGGCCCTCACATCGGCCTGAAGGCGATCCCGGGGTGCGGGATCGCTACCATGGGGACTCCGGAGCCTGACCGGGGGACCCGGATCGCGCACGAGGAGTCCTCTTGCCAGACGAGGCCCAGCCACTGACCGCCGCAAAGCCCGAGTCCTCCTCGGCGTCCGCGGCGAAGCCCGCGCCGAGCGCGCCCCAGGCCAAGAACGACACCCGCGGGCCGATCCGGCACGCCCCGTCCGCCCCGGTCGACAAGCCGGCCGAGCAGCAGCCGCGTCCCAAGCCCATGCCGCCCGAGCGCGAACGCAACGCGCCCGTGGTCCGCACCCCCGCCGGGCAGCCCGCCCGCTCCGGCTCCTCCAACCGCGTTCGCGCCCGCCTCGCCCGCCTCGGCGTGCAGCGCGCCAACCCGTACAACCCGGTCCTGGAGCCCCTGCTGCGGATAGTGCGCAGCAACGACCCCAAGATCGAGACGGCGACCCTGCGCCAGATCGAGCGCGCCTACCAGGTCGCCGAACGCTGGCACCGCGGTCAGAAGCGCAAGAGCGGCGACCCGTACATCACCCACCCGCTCGCCGTCACCACCATCCTCGCCGAGCTGGGCATGGACCCGGCCACGCTCATGGCGGGCCTGCTGCACGACACCGTGGAGGACACCGAGTACGGCCTGGAGGACCTGCGCCGCGACTTCGGCGATGTCGTCACCCTCCTCGTCGACGGCGTCACCAAGCTCGACAAGGTCAAGTTCGGCGAGGCCGCGCAGGCCGAGACCGTCCGCAAGATGGTCGTCGCCATGGCGAAGGACCCGCGCGTCCTGGTCATCAAGCTCGCCGACCGCCTGCACAACATGCGCACCATGCGCTACCTCAAGCGGGAGAAGCAGGAGAAGAAGGCGCGCGAGACCCTGGAGATCTACGCGCCGCTCGCCCACCGCCTGGGCATGAACACCATCAAGTGGGAGCTGGAGGACCTCGCCTTCGCGATCCTCTACCCCAAGATGTACGACGAGATCGTCCGCCTGGTCGCCGAGCGCGCCCCCAAGCGCGACGAGTACCTGGCGATCGTCACCGACGAGGTACAGCAGGACCTGCGCGCGGCCCGCATCAAGGCGACCGTCACCGGCCGCCCCAAGCACTACTACAGCGTCTACCAGAAGATGATCGTCCGCGGCCGTGACTTCGCGGAGATCTACGACCTGGTGGGCATCCGAGTCCTGGTGGACACCGTCCGCGACTGCTACGCGGCGCTCGGCACGGTCCACGCCCGCTGGAACCCGGTTCCGGGGCGGTTCAAGGACTACATCGCGATGCCCAAGTTCAACATGTACCAGTCGCTGCACACGACGGTCATCGGGCCCAACGGCAAGCCGGTCGAGCTGCAGATCCGCACCTTCGACATGCACCGCCGCGCGGAGTACGGCATCGCCGCGCACTGGAAGTACAAGCAGGAGGCCGTCGCCGGCGCCTCCAAGGTCCGCTCCGACGCGCCCAAGTCCTCCGGCAAGGGCAAGGACGACCACCTCAACGACATGGCGTGGCTGCGCCAGCTCCTCGACTGGCAGAAGGAGACCGAGGACCCCGGCGAGTTCCTGGAGTCCCTGCGCTTCGACCTCTCCCGCAACGAGGTCTTCGTCTTCACCCCCAAGGGCGACGTCATAGCGCTCCCGGCCGGGGCCACCCCCGTGGACTTCGCCTACGCGGTCCACACCGAGGTCGGCCACCGGACCATAGGGGCACGGGTCAACGGCCGCCTGGTTCCGCTGGAGTCCACCCTCGACAACGGCGACCTGGTGGAGGTCTTCACCTCCAAGGCGGCCGGCGCGGGCCCCTCCCGCGACTGGCTCGGCTTCGTCAAGTCGCCGCGCGCCCGCAACAAGATCCGCGCCTGGTTCTCCAAGGAGCGCCGCGACGAGGCGATCGAGCAGGGCAAGGACTCCATCGTCCGCGCGATGCGCAAGCAGAACCTGCCGATCCAGCGCATCCTGACCGGCGACTCCCTGGTCACCCTCGCGCACGAGATGCGCTACTCCGACATCTCCGCGCTGTACGCGGCGATCGGCGAGGGCCATGTCTCCGCGCAGAACATCGTGCAGAAGCTGGTCCAGGCGCTCGGCGGCGAGGAGGCGGCCACCGAGGAGATCGACGAGTCGGTCCCGCCGGCCCGCGGTCGCGGCCGCAAACGCCGGACCAGCGCCGACCCGGGTGTCGTCGTCAAGGGCGTAGAGGACGTGTGGGTCAAGCTGGCCCGCTGCTGCACACCGGTCCCCGGCGACCCCATCATCGGCTTCGTCACCCGCGGCAGCGGCGTCTCCGTCCACCGCAGCGACTGCGTGAACGTGGACTCGCTCTCCCGCGAGCCCGAGCGCATCCTCGAGGTCGAGTGGGCGCCCACCCAGTCGTCCGTCTTCCTGGTCGCCATCCAGGTCGAGGCACTGGACCGCTCCCGGCTCCTCTCGGACGTCACCCGCGTGCTGTCCGACCAGCACGTCAACATCCTCTCCGCGGCCGTCCAGACCTCCCGCGACCGCGTGGCCACCTCCCGCTTCACCTTCGAGATGGGCGACCCGAAGCACCTGGGCCACGTCCTGAAGGCCGTACGCGGCGTGGAGGGCGTCTACGACGTCTACCGGGTGACATCGGCGCGCAGGCCGTCGTAGGCCGCGACAGACACGGCAGAGGGGCTTCCGTACGCGTCGTACGGAAGCCCCTCGCTCGTGAACCCGTCAGCCGCCGAACTCGTGCAGCCCCTTCAGCGCCTGGTCCAGCAGTGCCTGCCGACCCTCCAGCTCACGCTCCAGCTTGTCGGCCTTCGCGTTGTTGCCCTGGGAGCGGGCCTGCTCGATCTGGCCCCGGAGCTTGTCGACGGCGGCCTGCAGCTGACCGGTCAGACCCTCGGCACGCGCGCGTGCCTCCGGGTTCGTCCGGCGCCACTCGGTCTCCTCGGCCTCCTGGAGCGCCCGCTCCACGGCGTGCATCCGGCCCTCGACCTTGGGCCGGGCGTCGCGCGGCACGTGGCCGATGGCCTCCCAGCGCTCGTTCACCGAGCGGAACGCGGCGCGGGCCGCCTTCAGGTCGGTGACCGGCAGGAGCTTCTCGGCCTCCTCGGCCAGCTCCTCCTTCAGCTTGAGGTTCTCCGCCTGCTCGGCGTCGCGCTCGGCGAAGACCGAGCTGCGGGCGGCGAAGAACACGTCCTGGGCGCCGCGGAAGCGGTTCCACAGGTCGTCCTCGTGCTCGCGCTGCGCGCGGCCCGCGGCCTTCCACTCGGACATCAGGTCGCGGTAGCGCGCGGCCGTCGGTCCCCAGTCCGTCGAGTTCGACAGCGCCTCCGCCTCGGAGACCAGCCGTTCCTTGGTCCGGCGGGCCTCCTCGCGCTGGGCGTCCAGCTGGGCGAAGTGCTGCTTGCGCCGCTTGGAGAACGCCGACCGCGCGTGCGAGAAGCGGTGCCACAGCTCGTCGTCGGACTTGCGGTCCAGCCGCGGCAGACCCTTCCAGGTGTCCACCAGGGACCGCAGCCGCTCACCGGCCGACCGCCACTGGTCGGACCGGGCCAGCTCCTCGGCCTCGGCGACCAGCGCCTCCTTGGCGGCACGCGCCTCGTCGGACTGCTTCGCCCGCTGGACCTTCCGCTCCTCGCGGCGCTTCTCCACCAGCTCGACGAGCTTGTCCAGCCGGGTCCGCAGGGCGTCCAGGTCGCCCACCGCGTGGTGCGCGTCGACCTGCTCGCGCAGGTGGTCGATGGCGGTCTGGGCGTCCTTCGCCGACAGGTCGGTGGTCTTCACGCGCTTCTCGAGGAGGCCGATCTCGACAACCAGGCCTTCGTACTTGCGCTCGAAATAGGCCAGCGCCTCCTCGGGGGAGCCCGCCTGCCAGGAACCGACGACCTTCTCGCCGTCGGCCGTACGCACGTACACGGTCCCCGTCTCGTCGACGCGGCCCCACGGGTCGCTGCTCACAGCGCCTCCTCCACATGATGCCTGCGGGGGGCTTCGCTACCCCCGGGCATCGTCCACAGTTTCGTCACGGCCAACATAGGCGACCGGCGGGGGGCCTGTCCGCATCCCGCGCGACCGAACTTTCGCTGATGAGGGTCAGGATTTCGTGACGGTGGCCTTGTCGATGACGACCGTCGCGTTGGGTGCCCCGTCGCCCGCGCCGGTGCTCTCGCCCGCGGAGGCGATCTTCTTCAGCACCGTCATGCCCTCGTCCGAGATGGTGCCGAACGGCGTGTAGCTGGGCGGCAGCGGGCTGTTCTGGTACACGAGGAAGAACTGGCTGCCGCCGGAGTCCGGCTGGCTGGTGTTGGCCATCGCCACTGTGCCCGCCGGGTACATGTTGTCCTTGAGGCTCTTGTCCTTCAGGTTCTCGTCCGGGATGTTGTAGCCGGGGCCGCCGTTGCCCTGGGCGGTGGGGTCGCCGCACTGGAGCACGTAGATGCCCTGGGTGGTGAGCCGGTGGCACTTGGTGTGGTCGAAGTAGCCCTTGCCCGCCAGGAAGTTGAACGAGTTGACGGTGTGCGGCGCCGCCTTCGCCTTCAGCGCGATGTCGATGTCGCCGCAGGTCGTCGCCAGCTTCATCGTGTACTTCGCCGACTTGTCGATGGTCATCGCAGGTTCCTTCTCCCAGGTCTGCGTCTTGACCTTGCCCTCGGCCGGCTTGTCGCACGGGTCCGGCGCCTTGCTGGGCGCGGAGGCGCTCGGCGTGACCTCCGAGCTCGCGTTCGTCTTGCTGTCGTCGTCCCCCAGGACCACGCCCGTCGTGTACAGCGCGAGGCTGCCGATCAGAATCACGCCGAGCACCGACGCGATCGCAGCGTTGCGCATGCGCGCCTTGCGTCGCGCGGACGTGCGTCGCTGCTGCTGCCGCAAGAACTTCTCCCGGGCGAGCTGACGCCGCCGCTGCTCCTGGCTGACCACCGGGTTCTCTCCTCATGCGTCTTCGAGTGCCGACCGGTACGCGTGGGTGCGATGAGCCGACCGTGGGCGTGTAGCCCCGTACCGTATATGGGTTCGCTGAGGAATCGGCACCGCCGGTAGGCTCTGACCATGGGCGCGGTCGTTCCGCAAGCCCACCCGAACCGACACAAACGAAGGACGATCGTGCTCATTGCCGGGTTCCCCGCCGGAGCCTGGGGGACGAACTGTTATCTCGTCGCCCCGGCCGCCGGTGAGGAGTGCGTGATCATCGACCCGGGCCACCAGGCGGCCCCCGGAGTCGAGGAAGCGATCCAGAAGCATCGGCTCAAGCCCGTCGCCGTCGTCCTCACCCACGGCCACATCGACCACGTGGCCTCGGTCGTCCCGGTGTGCGGCGCGCACGACGTGCCCGCCTGGATCCACCCTCGGGACCGCTACATGATGAGCGATCCCGAGAAGGGGATCGGCCGTACCATCGGGATGCCGCTCATGGGCGAGCTGACCGTCGGGGAGCCGGACGACGTCAGGGAGCTGACCGACGGAGCGCGGCTGGAGCTGGCCGGTCTGAACCTGTCGGTCGCGCACGCGCCGGGCCATACCAAGGGGTCGGTGACCTTCGGCCTGCCCGAGGCGGCGGACATCCCGCCGGTCATGTTCTCGGGCGACCTGCTGTTCGCCGGCTCCATCGGACGCACCGACTTCCCCGGTGGCTCCATGGACGACATGCTCGAGTCCCTGGCACGTGTGTGCCTGCCGCTCGACGACTCGACCGTGGTGCTGTCCGGGCACGGCCCCCAGACGACCATCGGCCAGGAACGCGCCACCAACCCCTACCTGCGGCAGGTGGCGGCCGGCCAGGGAGCCCCCGGGGCTCCCCGACGAGGAATGTGACGAGACCTCCCGTGAGCACCTTCAAGGCCCCCAAGGGCACGTACGACCTGCTGCCGCCCGACTCCGCCAAGTTCCTGGCGGTCCGCGAGGCGATCGCCGCCCCGCTGCGCAACTCCGGCTACGGCTACATCGAGACGCCCGGCTTCGAGAACGTCGAGCTCTTCGCGCGCGGTGTCGGCGAGTCGACCGACATCGTGACCAAGGAGATGTACGTCTTCGAGACCAAGGGCGGTGACCGCCTCGCCCTGCGCCCGGAGACCACCGCTCCCGTGCTGCGCGCGGTCCTGGAGGCCAACCTGCACAAGGCGGGCAACCTGCCGGTCAAGGTCTGGTACTCCGGCTCGCAGTACCGCTACGAGCGCCCCCAGAAGGGCCGTTACCGCCACTTCTCCCAGGTCGGCGCCGAGGCGATCGGCGCGGAGGACCCGGCGCTGGACGCCGAACTGATCATCCTCGCCGACCAGTCGTACCGCGCCCTGGGCCTGCGGAACTTCCGCATCCTCCTCAACTCCCTGGGCGACAAGGAGTGCCGCCCGGTCTACCGCGCCGCGCTCCAGGACTTCCTGCGCGGCCTGGACCTGGACGAGGACACGCTGCGCCGCGCGGAGATCAACCCGCTGCGCGTCCTGGACGACAAGCGCCCGGAGGTCCAGAAGCAGCTCACCGACGCCCCGCTGCTGCGCGACTACCTGTGCGACGCCTGCAAGGCGTACCACGAGGAGGTCCGCGAACTGATCACGGCGGCCGGCGTCGTCTTCGAGGACGACCCGAAGCTGGTGCGCGGCCTGGACTACTACACCCGCACGACGTTCGAGTTCGTCCACGACGGCCTCGGCTCGCAGTCCGCGGTGGGCGGCGGCGGCCGCTACGACGGCCTGTCCGAGATGATCGGCGGCCCGTCCCTCCCGTCCGTGGGCTGGGCCCTCGGCGTCGACCGCACCGTCCTCGCCCTGGAGGCGGAGGGGATCGAACTGGACATCCCGTCCGCGACCTCCGTCTTCGCGGTCCCGCTGGGCGAGGAGGCCCGCCGGATCCTGTTCGCCAAGGTCACCGAGCTGCGCAAGAACGGCGTCGCCGCCGACTTCTCCTACGGCGGCAAGGGCCTGAAGGCCGCGATGAAGGCCGCCAACCGCTCCGGCGCCCGCTACACCCTGGTCCTGGGCGAGCGCGACCTGGCCGAGGGCGTCGTCCAGCTCAAGGACATGGAGTCCGGCGAGCAGACCGCGATCGGTGTCAACGAGATCGTCGCGGAGCTGGAGTCGCGGCTCGGCTAGCGTAGCGACACCCTCCAGGGGCACGTGCATTCGCTCGCGCGTGCCCCTGGGGAACGGGTGGTGGCCGGAACGCACCGCTCCCGGGTGAGCGCCGACCCGTTCATAGGTTCATCGAACGGTGGTCATACAGGTCCGTGCGGCACAATGGCCCCTGCCCGAAGCAGGTCCGACCCTCCAGTGACGGAATCGGCGTGATGAGCAAGACGACAGTGAAGGACGTCTCCACCGTGGCAGAGTCCGCGCCGGACCCCGGCACCCGCACCCCGCGTACCGAGGGCGGCAGCCGCGCCCTCGCACTGCTGCTGGTGATCACGGGGGCGGCCGGAGTGCTCGCCGCGTGGGTCATCACGCTCGACAAGTTCAAGCTGCTCGAGGCGAAGGTGGCGGGCGAGACCTTCACGCCCGGGTGCAGCCTCAACCCCGTCGTCGCATGCGGACCGATCATGGAGAGCGACCAGGCCTCCGTATTCGGCTTCCCCAACCCGATGCTCGGCCTGGTGACCTACGGCATCGTCGTCTGCGTCGGCATGAGCCTGCTCGCCGGGGCCCGGTTCCCGCGCTGGTACTGGCTGACCTTCAACGTCGGCTGCTTGTTCGGTGTCGGGTTCGTCACCTGGCTGCAGTTTCAGTCGCTGTACCGGATCAATGCCCTGTGCCTGTGGTGCTGCCTGGCCTGGGCCGCGACGATCATCATGTTCTGGTACGTGACCTCCTTCAACGTCCGCAAGGGCTTCCTGCCCGCGCCGGGCTGGCTCAAGAGCTTCTTCGGCGAGTTCACCTGGGTCCTGCCGGTGCTGCACATCGGGATCATCGGCATGATGATCCTGACCCGCTGGTGGGACTTCTGGACCAGCTGACGGGCGGCTCGCTTGTCAGTGCGGTGATTTAGGGTTCAGTCCGTGGAGCCCGACCTGTTCACCGCCGCAGCAGAAGAACGCCAGGAGAAGGACCCGACCGGCAGCCCTCTCGCCGTGCGGATGCGTCCGCGCACCCTCGACGAGGTCGTCGGCCAGCAGCACCTGCTCAAGCCCGGTTCCCCCCTGCGCCGACTGGTCGGAGAGGGCGGCTCCGGCCCCGCGGGCCCCTCCTCGGTCATCCTCTGGGGACCGCCCGGCACCGGCAAGACCACGCTGGCGTACGTCGTCTCAAAGGCCACCAACAAGCGCTTCGTGGAGCTGTCGGCGATCACCGCGGGCGTCAAGGAGGTCCGGGCGGTCATCGACGGCGCCCGCCGCGCGGTCGGCGGGTACGGCAAGGAGACCGTCCTCTTCCTCGACGAGATCCACCGCTTCAGCAAGGCCCAGCAGGACTCCCTCCTCCCGGCGGTGGAGAACCGCTGGGTCACCCTCATCGCCGCCACCACGGAGAACCCGTACTTCTCGGTGATCTCCCCCCTGCTGTCCCGCTCCCTCCTCCTCACCCTCGAACCGCTCACCGACGACGACGTCCGGGGCCTGCTGCGCCGCGCCCTGACCGACGCACGCGGCCTGGGGGAGGCCGTCACGCTCCCCGAGGACACCGAGGACCACCTGCTGCGCATCGCCGGCGGCGACGCCCGTCGCGCGCTGACGGCGCTGGAGGCCGCCGCCGGGGCCGCGCTCGACCAGGACGAGGCCGAGGTCACCCTGGCGACGCTGGAGGCGACCGTCGACCGGGCCGCGGTGAAGTACGACCGCGACGGCGACCAGCACTACGACGTAGCCAGCGCCCTGATCAAGTCCATCCGCGGCTCCGACGTGGACGCCGCCCTGCACTACCTGGCCCGCATGATCGAGGCCGGTGAGGACCCCCGCTTCATCGCCCGCCGCCTGATGATCTCCGCCAGCGAGGACATCGGCCTCGCGGACCCGAACGCCCTGCCGATCGCCGTGGCCGCCGCCCAGGCCGTCGCCATGATCGGATTTCCCGAGGCCGCCCTCACCCTCAGCCACGCCACCATCGCCCTGGCCCTCGCCCCCAAGTCCAACGCCGCCACCACCGCCATCGGCGCCGCCCTGGACGACGTGCGCAAGGGACACGCCGGGCCGGTCCCGGCCCACCTGCGCGACAGCCACTACAAGGGCGCCGGAAAGCTCGGGCACGGGCAGGGGTACGTGTACCCGCACGACCTGCCGGAGGGCATCGCCGCCCAGCAGTACGCCCCGGACGAGCTGAAGGACCGCAGCTACTACACCCCGACCCGGCACGGCGCCGAGGCCCGGTACGCGGACGCGGTGGAGTGGACCCGCGGGCACCTCGGTCGCAAGCGGTCCTGAGCAGCCTGTAGAATCGCCCGGAGTGCCGAGTCCCGTGCAGTCAGAACGGGACAACCGGCCGGAACCCTTCGGGGTTCCAGGAGCGTCGCGCACCGTCGATGGTGTCGCGGGCAGCCCACCACCACCCGGGGCTCCGGGAGAGGTCGGTGGGCCACTCGCGTGCTGCACGTATGTGCCCAGACCAGGGGAGCGGCTGCCCGGCAGGTCCCAACACGGGCCCGGCGGGTTTCCCCGGCTGCGGATTGCGACCTCCCTCAACCCTGACAAGCCGGAGAACTAGGAAAGAGACACAGTGGCGAACCAGTCCCGCCCCAAGGTCAAGAAGTCGCGTGCCCTCGGCATCGCGCTGACGCCGAAGGCCGTCAAGTACTTCGAGGCCCGCCCCTACCCGCCGGGTGAGCACGGCCGCGGCCGCAAGCAGAACTCGGACTACAAGGTCCGTCTGCTCGAGAAGCAGCGTCTGCGCGCGCAGTACGACCTCAGCGAGCGCCAGCTCGTCCGCGCCTACGAGCGTGCCTCCAAGACCAACATGAAGACCGGCGAGGCCCTGGTCATCGAGCTCGAGCGCCGTCTCGACGCGCTGGTCCTGCGTTCGGGCATCGCCCGCACGATCTACCAGGCCCGCCAGATGGTCGTCCACGGCCACATCCAGGTCAACGGCCAGAAGGTCGACAAGCCGTCCTTCCGCGTCCGTCCGGACGACGTCGTGCAGGTGCGCGAGCGCTCCAAGGAGAAGACCCTCTTCACGATCGCTCGTGAGGGCGGCTTCGCCCCCGACGGCGAGACCCCGCGCTACCTCCAGGTGAACCTCAAGGCCCTGGCGTTCCGCCTGGACCGTGAGCCGAACCGCAAGGAGATCCCGGTGATCTGCGACGAGCAGCTCGTCGTCGAGTACTACGCCCGCTGATCCCAGCCCCGGCGCAGTACACCCGCGGTACCTCAGCCCGCCGTCTCCCCGCCCTTCCGGGTGGGCGAGGCGGCGGGCTTCGCCGTCCCCGCGCCCGCGGCGGCCCGGCGCGCGCTCCCGCGCGGCACGGGCAGCGGGACCGGTGCCGTCCCCGGCCGCCTGAGCGCCCGCGTCACCACCTCCCGACGGCCGAGCCGGGCCCCGTGCCGTACGCACTCCTCGTAGCGCTCGTCGCCCAGCTGCTCCCGCGCCGCCGCCTCGCACAGCTCGTGCGGCGCGTTGTAGTGCGCCGAGCCGAACAGCGGCAGCCCCACCGACGGCCACATCAGCGCCGCCCCGCCCTGCAGCACCGCCGCCTCCGCGGCGTCGCCCTCCGCCACGGTGACCAGGGCCAGCAGCTCCACCGCCAGCACCGATCCCAGCTGGTCCCGAAAGCGGTGCGCGCCGCGCAGACAGTCGACCAGCAACTCGCGGGCCCGTGCCGGCTCGCCGTCGTTCCAGGCCGCGTAGGCCAGCACGTACAGGGCGTAGCCCCGGGCCCAGCGCTCCCCGTGGTCCTCGCACACCCGGCGCACGTCCTCGCACAGGCGCACCGCGTCCGGCAGGTCGCCCTGGAACGCCAGGGTCATCGCCAGCTCAACCTGCCCCATCAGGACGTTGCTGTTGAGCTCGCCGATCTCCCGGTAGCGGTGCAGCGCCGAGCGCAACAGCGTCTCCGCACGCGGCATGTCGTCCGTGACCAGCGCCAGACAACCGGTGCGATGCTCCGCGTACGCCACCGCCGTCGGGTTGGCCGACCGTTCGGCCTCCTCCCGGCACTCCTGGAGCGCCGCGAACGCGTGCGCGGTGTCGCCCTGGAGGACCGCCACGTAGCCGAGCACCCACAGCGCCTTGAGCCGGGACTGCTCGCCCGCGGTGCCCTCCGCCTCCAGCCGCACCGCCTGCTCCAGCCACCGCCGCCCCTCCGACAGCCGTCCGCAGCCGACCCAGTGGAACCACAGGGCGCCCGCGAGGTACTGGCCCAGGTGCGCCTCGTCCGGCTCGGTCAAGGAGTGCTCCAGGGCCCCGCGCAGATTCGGCAGCTCCGCCTCCACCCGCGCGGCGACCTCCAGCTGGCGCGGCGAGAACCACTCCAGCTCGCACCAGGTCGCCAGGCCCACGAACCAGTCCCGGTGCCGGCGCCGCAGCCGCGCCGCGTCCCCCGTCGCCTCCAGCCAGTCGGCGCCGTAGGCCCGCACCGTGTCGAGCATCCGGTAGCGCACCCCGGCCGGGGTCTCCTCGCGGGCCAGCAGGGACTGGGCGAGCAGCGCGGACAGGACGTCCAGCACCTCGTCGGCGGGCAGCCCGTCACCGCTGCACACGTACTCGGCCGCCTCCAGGTCGAACGAGCCCGTGAACACCGACAGCCGCGCCCACAGCAGCCGCTCCCCGGGCGTGCACAGCTCGTGACTCCAGCCGATCGCCGTGCGCAGCGTCCGGTGGCGGGGGAGCGCGGTGCGGTCACCGCCGGTGAGCAGGCGGAACCGGTCGTCCAGCCGTTGCAGCATCTGCCGCGGGGACAGCGCGCTCAGCCGGCCCGCCGCCAGTTCGATGGCCAGCGGAATGCCGTCCAGGCGCCGGCACAGCTCGCGCACCTCCTCCCGGTCCTCGTCCAGGGCGTCGCGGCCGGCGCCCGCGTGCCGCTGCCCCGCCCGGACCGCCAGCAGCTCCACCGCCTCCTCCGGCCGCAGCGGAGCCAGCGGCAGCACCCGCTCCCCGGCCACCGCCAGCGGCCTGCGGCCCACGGCCAGCACCCGCAGCCCGGGGGCACGGCCCAGCAGCTCGGCCACCAGCGAGGCGCAGGCGTCCACCAGGTGCTCGACCCCGTCCAGGACCAGCAGCAGCTCCCGGTCGGCGAGGTGCGCCAGCAGCGTCTCGCGCGGCAGCCGGGTGGTGTGGTCGACCAGGCCCAGCGCCTCCACCACCGCGTAGTCGACGAACTCCTCGTCGCGCACCGGAGCCAGCTCCACCCGCCACACGCCGTCCCGGGGCGCGCACCGCGCGGCCGTCCGCACCGCCAGCCGGGACTTCCCGACCCCGCCCGCCCCGGTCAACGTCACCAGCCGCCCCGAGCCCAGCGCCCGGACCAGCTCCGCGAGTTCCGCGGCTCTTCCCACGAAGGCGTCCAGTTCCAGCGGGAGGTTGCCGTGGGGGATGCGGTCGCGCCGAAGGTCTCGCATGAGACACGGAGCGTACTGAACCGTATTCACTCCGTACAATCGCTTCGCCCGACTCGCACGTTCTCCCCAGGACGCGGACGGTAATCCGGTACGGAGCCCCGTGCCCGGCGCGATAGGCTCGGTGCACGACTTTTTGATGTTCAGGCACGTCTTTCAGGGAGCGGGTGCGACAGTGTCCGGTGGCGAGGTGGCCGGAATCCTGGTGGCCGTCTTCTGGGCGATCCTGGTCTCCTTCCTCGCCGTGGCACTGGCGAGGCTGGCCCAGACGCTCAGGGCGACCACCAAGCTGGTGGCGGACGTGACCGACCAGGCCGTCCCGTTGCTGGCCGACGCCTCGTCGGCGGTGCGTTCCGCGCAGACCCAGATCGACCGTGTCGACGCGATCGCCTCGGACGTCCAGGAGGTCACGTCGAACGCCTCGGCGCTGTCCACCACCGTGGCCTCCACCTTCGGCGGCCCCCTGGTCAAGGTCGCCGCGTTCGGGTACGGCGTGCGCCGGGCACTCGGCGGCCGCAAGGAGGACGTGCCCGCGGGCCCGGCCAAGCAGCCGCGGCGCACCGTGATCGTCGGCCGTACGATCCCGGCCGCGCGGCGGACGAAGCGGAAGAAGGACTGATCCAGCGATGTTCCGCCGTACGTTCTGGTTCGGCACCGGTGTCGCCGCCGGTGTGTGGGCCACCACAAAGGTCAACCGGAAGCTCAAGCAGCTGACCCCGGACAGCCTCGCCGCGACCGCGGCGAACAAGGCGCTGGACGCGGGCACCCGGCTCAAGGACCGCGCGGTGGGCTTCGCCCTCGACGTCCGCGAGAACATGGCCCAGCGGGAGGCCGAACTGGACGACGTGCTCGGGCTGAACACCCCCGTCGACCGTGAACTGCCCGCACTGCGGCACCACGCCGCCATCGAGAACCGCAACGACCCGAAGTCCGTCGTCGACGTGCAGACGACGTACTCGTACAACCGGAATGAGGACCACTGATGGAGTCGGCCGAGATTCGTCGCCGCTGGTTGAGCTTCTTCGAGGAGCGCGGTCACACCGTCGTCCCTTCGGCGTCGCTCATCGCGGACGACCCGACTCTGCTCCTCGTCCCGGCCGGCATGGTGCCGTTCAAGCCCTACTTCCTGGGTGAGGTCAAGCCGCCCTTCGACCGCGCCACCAGTGTGCAGAAGTGCGTGCGCACGCCGGACATCGAAGAGGTCGGCAAGACCACGCGCCACGGCACGTTCTTCCAGATGTGCGGCAACTTCTCCTTCGGCGACTACTTCAAGGAAGGCGCCATCAAACTCGCCTGGGAGCTGCTCACCGGCGCCCAGGACAAGGGCGGTTACGGCCTCGACCCCGAGCGCCTGTGGATCACCGTCTACCAGGACGACGACGAGGCCGAACGCATCTGGCACGACGTCGTGGGCGTCCCCTCCGAGCGCATCCAGCGCCTCGGCAAGAAGGACAACTACTGGTCCATGGGCGTCCCCGGCCCCTGCGGCCCCTGCTCCGAGATCAACTACGACCGCGGCCCCGAGTTCGGCGCCGAGGGCGGCCCCGCCGTCAACGACGAGCGGTACGTGGAGATCTGGAACCTCGTCTTCATGCAGTACGAGCGGGGCGAGGGCATCGGCAAGGAGGACTTCGAGATCCTCGGGGAGCTGCCGAGCAAGAACATCGACACGGGCCTCGGCCTGGAACGCCTCGCCATGATTCTGCAGGGCGTGCAGAACATGTACGAGATCGACACCTCCATGGCCGTCATCAAGAAGGCCACCGAGCTGACCGGCGTGGCCTACGGCGACGCCCAGGCCTCGGACGTCTCCCTGCGCGTGGTCACCGACCACATGCGCACCTCCGTGATGCTCATCGGCGACGGCGTCACCCCGGGCAACGAGGGCCGCGGCTACGTGCTGCGCCGCATCATGCGCCGCGCCATCCGCAACATGCGCCTGCTCGGCGCCACCGGCCCGGTCGTCAAGGACCTGATCGACGTCGTCATCGGCATGATGGGGCAGCAGTACCCCGAGCTGATCACCGACCGCGAGCGGATCGAGAAGGTCGCCCTCGCCGAGGAGAACGCCTTCCTCAAGACGCTGAAGGCCGGTACCAACATCCTCGACACCGCCGTCAGCGACACCAAGGCCTCCGGCGGCACCGTCCTCGCCGGCGACAAGGCCTTCCTGCTCCACGACACCTGGGGCTTCCCGATCGACCTCACCCTGGAGATGGCCGCCGAGCAGGGGCTGTCCGTGGACGAGGACGGTTTCCGGCGCCTGATGAAGGAGCAGCGGGAGCGCGCCAAGGCCGACGCCCAGGCCAAGAAGACCGGCCACGCCGGTGCCGGCGCCTACCGCGAGATCGCCGACCAGGCCGGTGCCACCGACTTCGTCGGCTACACGGACACCGAGAGCGAGTCCACGATCGTCGGCATCCTCGTCGACGGCGCCTCCTCGCCGGCCGCCACCGAGGGCGACGAGGTCGAGATCGTCCTCGACCGCACCCCGTTCTACGCCGAGGGCGGCGGCCAGATCGGCGACACCGGCCGGATCAAGGTCGACTCCGGTGCCGTCATCGAGGTGCGCGACTGCCAGAAGCCGGTCCCGGGCGTCTACGTCCACAAGGGTGTCGTCCAGGTCGGCGAGATCACCGTCGGCGCCAAGGCCCACGCCTCCATCGACGACCGGCGCCGCAAGGCCATCGCCCGCGCCCACTCGGCCACCCACCTCACCCACCAGGCGCTGCGCGACGCCCTCGGCCCGACGGCCGCCCAGGCCGGTTCCGAGAACCAGCCCGGCCGTTTCCGCTTCGACTTCGGCTCACCGTCCGCCGTACCCACGGCCGTGATGACCGACGTCGAGCAGAAGATCAACGCGGTGCTCGCCCGCGACCTGGACGTGCAGGCCGAGGTCATGGGCATCGACGAGGCCAAGAAGCAGGGCGCCATCGCCGAGTTCGGCGAGAAGTACGGCGAGCGCGTGCGCGTCGTCACCATCGGCGACTTCTCCAAGGAGCTGTGCGGCGGCACCCACGTGCACAACACCGCCCAGCTCGGCCTGGTCAAGCTGCTCGGCGAGTCCTCCATCGGCTCCGGTGTGCGCCGTATCGAGGCCCTGGTCGGCGTGGACGCCTACAACTTCCTGGCCCGCGAGCACACGGTCGTCGCCCAGCTCCAGGAGCTGATCAAGGGCCGCCCGGAGGAGCTTCCCGAGAAGGTCTCCGCCATGCTCGGCAAGCTCAAGGACGCCGAGAAGGAGATCGAGAAGTTCCGCGCCGAGAAGGTCCTCCAGGCCGCCGCCGGTCTCGCCGAGTCCGCCAAGGACGTACGCGGCGTGGCCGTCGTCACCGGCCAGGTCCCGGACGGCACCACCGCCGACGACCTGCGCAAGCTCGTCCTCGACGTGCGCGGCCGTATCCAGGGCGGCCGGGCCGCGGTCGTCGCCCTGTTCACCACGGTGAACGGCAAGCCCCTCACCGTCATCGCCACCAACGACGCCGCCCGCGACCGCGGGCTCAAGGCCGGCGACCTGGTGCGCACCGCCGCCAAGACGCTCGGCGGTGGCGGTGGCGGCAAGCCGGACGTCGCCCAGGGCGGTGGCCAGAACCCGGCCGCCATCGGCGAGGCCGTCGACGCCGTCGAGCGCCTCGTGGCGGACACCGCCAAGTGAGCGGCGCGGCGAACGGCCGGAGGGACGACGGCCGGATGGATGACCGTACGAACGGCCGGACGGACGAGCCTACGGGCGGCCGGACGGATGATCGGACGGACGGCGGTCCGGCCGTGCGCCGCGGCCGCCGCCTGGCCGTCGACGTCGGGGACGCCCGCATCGGGGTCGCCTCCTGCGACCCCGACGGGATTCTCGCCACCCCGGTGGAGACCGTCCCCGGCCGCGACGTCCAGGCGGCGCAGCGCCGGCTGCGCGCACTGGTCGAGGAGTACGAGCCGATCGAGGTCGTCGTCGGTCTCCCCCGCTCCCTCAAGGGAGGCGAGGGCCCGGCCGCGGCCAAGGTCAGGCGCTTCGCGCAGGAGCTGGCCCGGGGCATCGCACCGGTCCCGGTCCGGCTCGTCGACGAGCGGATGACGACGGTGACGGCGAGTCAGGGACTGCGCGCCTCGGGCGTGAAGTCGAAGAAGGGCCGGTCCGTCATCGACCAGGCCGCAGCTGTGATCATCCTCCAGCAGGCCCTGGAATCCGAACGGGTGTCAGGCAGGCCACCCGGCGAGGGCGTCGAAGTGGTCATCTGATCGCGATACGGTAACGTTCCGCGCGATGCGGAGGCATTCGAACAGCCACCGCACAGCAAGAGGCGGAACGGAAGCCGGCCCCCATGACAGGCCGGGCACCCCCGCCTCGCGGCTCTAGGGGATCGATGACTGAGTATGGCCGGGGCCAAGGCCCCGAACCGTGGCATCCGGAGGACCCGTTGTACGGGGACGGCGGATGGGGCGGGCAGCAGACCCACACGGGTCAGCAGCCCCCCTACGGCGGCCAGCCGCAGCAGTATCCGGAGCAGCCGCAGTCGCAGCAGCAGTACGGCGACTGGGGCGACGGCGGCCAGCCCGCATACGGTCACCAGCCGCAGTACGACCAGTACGGGCAGCAGCAGCCCGAGCCGCAGTACGACCAGTACGGCCGGCCGCAGTACGACCAACAGCAGTACGACCAGCAGTACGGCGACCAGCAGTACCGTGATCAGCAGTACGGCGACCAAGCGCACCCCCAGCACCAGCAGGGCTATGGCGACGGCGCGTGGGGCTCCGGCGCCCAGCCCCAGGCGCAGTACCCGGCCGACCCGTCGGACCCCTACGGCCAGCAGGCCGCCTACGGCCCGGACCAGCCTGACTACTACAGCACCCCGGAGGCCTATCCGCCGCCGGAACCGCCCACGCGCCGGCGCGCCGAGCCCGAACCGCAGCGGACCGACTGGGACCCGGGCCCCGACGAGGGCGAGCACACCTTCTTCGCGGGCGGGGACCCGGAGGAGGGCGACGACGAGACCGCCGGTGACGGCCGCGGCGAGCGCAGGACCCGGGGCGGCGGGAAGCCCAAGAAGCGCCGCAACGGATGCGCGTGCCTGGTGGTCTGCCTGGTACTCGGCGGCGGCGTCGCGGGTATCGGGTACTTCGGCTACCAGTTCTACCAGGAACGTTTCGGCGCGGCTCCCGACTACGCGGGCGACGGCAACGGTGAGCAGGTCACCGTCACCATCCCCAAGGGTGCCGGCGGCTCGACGATCGGCCAGGAGCTCAAACGCAAGGGCGTGGTGAAGAGCGTCGACGCCTTCATCGCCGCCCAGCAGAGCAACCCGCGCGGCAAGAGCATCCAGGACGGCGTCTACACGCTGCAGAAGGAGATGTCGGCCGCGAGCGCGGTCGAACTCCTGCTCAACCCCAAGAGCCGCAGCAACCTGATCATCGCCGAGGGCAAACGCAACGTCGACGTCTACAAGATGATCGACAAGCAGCTCGGCGTGGACGAAGGCACCACGGCCAAGGTCGCCAAGACCGAGTGGAAGAGTCTCGGCCTGCCCGAATGGGCGATGAACCACAAGGACGTGAAGGACCCGCTGGAAGGGTTCCT
Organism: Streptomyces sp. M92; assembly: GCF_028473745.1. Taxonomy (NCBI): domain Bacteria; kingdom Bacillati; phylum Actinomycetota; class Actinomycetes; order Kitasatosporales; family Streptomycetaceae; genus Streptomyces; species Streptomyces sp. M92. Next base: position 6,949,573 of record NZ_CP101137.1, on the reverse strand, counting down.
CTACCCGTCCAGCTACTCGGCGGCCAAGGGGCAGAAGCCCGAGGAAGTGCTGAAGCAGATGGTGGCGCGGGCCAACGAGCAGTACGAGAAGATCGGGCTCGAGGAGAAGGCGGAGGGCCTGGGCCTCAAGGGCCCCTGGCAGTTGCTCACCGTGGCGAGCCTCGTGCAGGCCGAGGGCAAGACCCACGAGGACTTCCGCAAGATGTCCGAGGTCATCTACAACCGGCTCAAACCCACCAACACCGAGACGAACCAGGAGCTTCAGTTCGACTCGACCTTCAACTACCTGATGGGCCAGAGCAAGATCCGCATCAGCGAGTCCGAGATCAACAGCAACCCGGACCCGTACAACACATACACCAACAAGGGACTGCCGCCCGGCCCCATCGGCAACCCCGGCGAAGAGGCGCTGAAGGCGGCACTCGACCCGACGAGCGACGGCTGGATGTACTTCGTCGCCACCGACGGCGTGAGCAAGACCGAGTTCGCCAGGACACACGACGAGTTCCTGAAACTGAAGGACAAATACAATGCCAGCTCCGGCAACTGACCGTCGCCGGGCCGCCGTCCTCGGCTCTCCGATCGCGCACTCGCTCTCCCCGGTGCTGCACCGCGCCGCCTACGCCGAGCTGGGCCTGGACGACTGGACGTACGACCGGTTCGACGTCGACGAGGCGGCCCTGCCGGGCTTCTTCGAGACGCTCGGCCCCGAGTGGGCGGGACTGTCGCTGACCATGCCGCTGAAGCGGGCTGTCATCCCGCTGCTCGACTCGGTCAGCGAGACCGCCGCCTCCGTGGACGCGGTCAACACCGTCGTCTTCACCGAGGACGGCCGCAAAACCGGCGACAACACGGATATCCCGGGCATGGTCGCTGCCCTGCGCGAGCACGGCATCGAGAAGACCGAGACCGCCGCGATCCTCGGCGCCGGCGCCACCGCCTCCTCCGCGCTGGCCGCCCTGGCCCGGATCTGCACCGGCGAGATCGCCGTCTACGTCCGCAGCGAGGCGCGCGCCGCCGAGATGCGGAGCTGGGCCGAGCGGCTGGAGGCCGACGTGCGCATCGCCGACTGGGTGGACGCCGAGGAGGCGCTGCGCGCCCCGCTGGTCGTGGCCACCACCCCGGCCGGCACCACCGACGCCCTCGCCGCCGCCGTCCCGGAGATGCCCGCGACCCTCTTCGACGTGCTCTACGACCCGTGGCCCACCACACTCGCCGCCCGCTGGTCCGCGTACGGCGGCGCCGTCGTCGGCGGCCTCGACCTGCTGCTGCACCAGGCGGTGCTCCAGGTGGAGCGGATGACCGGCCGGTCGCCGGCCCCGCTCGCGGCGATGCGCGCGGCCGGGGAGCGCGCGCTCGCCGGCTGACCCTCCTCGCGGAGCCGGGGCCCGCTCGCGCCCTGTCCGTCCAGCGGACCGATTCCGGACCGTACCCGCGGACGTGGGAGGATCGGAGGTGGCGGGCCGGGGCCGCGCACCCGGTCGGGCCGTTGCCGTACGTGGTCAGGACGCGTACGCAAGGCATAACCGGGGCGCGAGCACTGAGGAGCACCGTTGAGCAGGTTGCGCTGGCTGACCGCGGGGGAGTCCCACGGTCCCGCACTCGTCGCGACGCTGGAGGGTCTGCCCGCCGGCGTGCCGATCACCACGGACATGGTGGCGGACCATCTGGCGAGGCGGCGGCTCGGCTACGGCCGCGGTGCGCGGATGAAGTTCGAGCGTGATGAGGTCACCTTCCTCGGCGGTGTCCGGCACGGACTCACCCTCGGTTCCCCGGTCGCGGTCATGGTGGGCAACACCGAGTGGCCCAAGTGGGAGCAGGTCATGGCGGCCGACCCGGTCGACCCGGAGGTGCTGGCCGGTCTGGCCCGCAACGCGCCGCTGACCCGCCCGCGCCCCGGGCACGCCGACCTCGCCGGCATGCAGAAGTACGGCTTCGACGAGGCCCGCCCGATCCTGGAGCGCGCCTCCGCCCGGGAGACGGCGGCCCGGGTGGCGCTGGGCGCGGTGGCCCGGTCGTACCTGAAGGAGACGACCGGCGTCGAGATCGTCAGCCATGTCGTCGAGCTGTGCTCCGTGAAGGCCCCCCAGGGCGTGTACCCGACGCCGGCCGACGTCGAGAAGCTGGACGCCGACCCCGTGCGCTGCCTGGACGCCGACGCCTCGAAGGCGATGGTCGCCGAGATCGACCAGGCCCACAAGGACGGCGACACCCTCGGCGGCGTCGTGGAGATCCTCGCCTACGACGTGCCGGTGGGCCTCGGCTCCCACGTCCACTGGGACCGCAAGCTCGACGCACGGCTCGCGGGCGCGCTGATGGGCATCCAGGCGATCAAGGGCGTCGAGATCGGCGACGGCTTCGAGCTGGCCCGGGTGCCCGGCTCCCAGGCCCACGACGAGATCGTGCAGACGGACGAGGGCATCCGCCGCGTCTCCGGCCGCTCCGGCGGCACCGAGGGCGGCCTCACCACCGGTGAGCTGCTGCGGGTGCGCGCCGCGATGAAGCCGATCGCCACCGTGCCGCGCGCCCTGAAGACCGTGGACGTCACCACCGGCGAGGCCACGCAGGCCCACCACCAGCGCTCCGACGTGTCCGCCGTGCCGGCCGCCGGTATCGTCGCCGAGGCGATGGTCGCCCTGGTCCTGGCGGACGCGGTGGCGGAGAAGTTCGGCGGCGACAGCGTGCGTGAGACCCGCCGCAACGTGCGGTCCTACCTCGACAACCTGGCGATCCGGTGAGCGCCCCGCTGATCGTCCTGGTCGGCCCGATGGGGGTCGGCAAGTCCACCGTCGGGCAGCTGCTGGCCGAGCGCCTGGGCACCGGCTACCGGGACACGGACGCGGACATCGTCGCCGCGCAGGGCCGGGCCATCGCCGAGATCTTCGTCGACGAGGGCGAGGCCGCCTTCCGGGCCCTGGAGAAGGAGGCCGTGCGGACCGGGCTCGCCGAGCACGAGGGTGTCCTCGCCCTCGGCGGCGGCGCGATCCTGGACGCCGGCACCCGGGCGCTGCTCGCCGGGCAGCGCGTCGTCTACCTCTCGATGGAAGTCGAGGAGGCCGTCAAGCGCACCGGCCTGAACGCCGCGCGCCCGCTGCTCGCCGTCAATCCGCGCAAACAGTGGCGCGAACTGATGGAGGCCCGCCGCCACCTCTACGAGGAGGTGGCCACGGTCGTCGTGGCCACCGACGGCCGTACGCCCGAAGAAGTCGCCGAAGCCGCCCTGGACGCACTGGAGTTGAAAGAAGCATGAGCGAAGCAGTCACCCGGATCCAGGTCGGCGGCACCGCGGGATCCGACCCCTACGAGGTCCTGGTGGGCCGTCAGCTCCTCGGCGAGCTGGGCGGTCTGATCGGCGAGAGGGCCAAGCGGGTCGCGGTCATCCACCCCGAGGCCCTCGCCGAGACCGGTGACGCGCTGCGCGCCGACCTCGCCGAGCAGGGCTACGAGGCGATCGCCATCCAGGTGCCCAACGCCGAGGAGGCCAAGACCGCCGAGGTCGCCGCCTACTGCTGGAAGGCGCTCGGCCAGTCCGGCTTCACCCGCACCGACGTCGTCGTCGGCGTCGGCGGCGGCGCCAGCACCGACCTGGCCGGCTTCGTGGCCGCGACCTGGCTGCGCGGCGTGCGCTGGATCGCCGTGCCCACCACCGTGCTGGCCATGGTGGACGCGGCCGTCGGCGGCAAGACCGGCATCAACACCGCCGAGGGCAAGAACCTCGTCGGCTCCTTCCACCCGCCGGCCGGTGTCCTGTGCGACCTGGCCGCGCTGGACTCGCTGCCGGTCAACGACTACGTCTCCGGACTCGCCGAGGTCATCAAGGCCGGCTTCATCGCCGACCCGGCGATCCTGGACCTGATCGAGGCCGACCCGCAGGCCGCGCGCACCCCGGCCGGACCGCACACCACCGAGCTGATCGTGCGCTCCATCAAGGTCAAGGCGGAAGTCGTCTCCTCCGACCTGAAGGAAGCCGGTCTCAGGGAGATCCTCAACTACGGCCACACCCTGGGCCACGCCATCGAGAAGAACGAGCGCTACAAGTGGCGCCACGGCGCCGCCGTCTCCGTCGGCATGCACTTCGCCGCCGAACTGGGCCGCCTCGCGGGCCGCCTGGACGACGCCACCGCCGACCGGCACCGCACCATCCTCGAGGCGGTCGGCCTGCCGCTGCACTACCGCTACGACCAGTGGCCCAAGCTCGTCGAGAACATGAAGGTCGACAAGAAGTCCCGCGGCGACCTGCTGCGCTTCATCGTCCTGGACGGCCTCGCCAAGCCCACGGTGCTGGAGGGCCCCGACCCGGCCGTCCTCCTCGCCGCCTACGGCGAGGTGGGCGAGTAGTACCCCGGCGTACCTTCCGTCCGATTCGCCTTGCGAGACGGGCACTTCACACCGCCCCCGGCCGTTCACCAAACGACGGCCGGGGGCGGTACCGTTCGGTAGCAGCGGGCGGGCCACCTCCCTCCCGCCGTCAGCGCCCATCGCCTGTACGAGACGGAGTGGCACCGGATGCAGCACGCAGTGGGTTCTCCGCTGCCGCCGCCCCCTCAGCCGGGGCACGGACCGGCCGTCGGCTGGTCCCCGGCCGCACACCACCCGGGCCCGCACCAGCCGGCCGCCCCGGTACCGCCCCCCGCGGCGCCGGGATATCCCGCGCAGGCCCCGCCTCCGCACCCCGTGGCTCCCCAGCAGGCCCCGGCCTCCCAGCGGGCCCAGGGCCCGCATGGCACCCACCGGGCCGCCCCCGTCCCATCCACGCCGGACACCGCCGGCACCACCGGCCACGTTCCGCTGCCGCCCGGCGCTCCCGTGGCCGTGCCCAGCGTCCCGCCGGCCGCGACGGCCCTGCCCGACCCCGCCTCGGCCACGCTCGCGGTACTGCTCATCGGCCCCGCGGGCGCGGGCAAGACCAGCGTCGCCAAGTACTGGGCGGACCACCGCCGGGTGCCCACCGCGCACATCAGCCTCGACGACGTCCGCGAGTGGGTCCGCTCCGGCTTCGCCGACCCCCAGACCGGGTGGAACGAGAACAGCGAGGCGCAGTACCGCCTCGCCCGCCGCACCTGCGGTTTCTCCGCCCGGAACTTCCTCGCCAACGGCATCTCCTGCATCCTCGACGACGCGGTCTTCCCGGACCGCCCGGTCGTCGGCCTCGGCGGCTGGAAGCGGCACGTCGGACCCGGCCTGCTCCCGGTCGTCCTCCTGCCGGGCCTGGACATCGTCCTGGAACGCAACGCCGAACGCAGCGGCAACCGCCGCCTCACCGACGAGGAAGTCGCCCGCATCCACGGCCGCATGGCCGGCTGGTACGGCTCCGGCCTCCCGATCATCGACAACTCCCAGCTCGACGTACCGGAAACGGCGAGAGTCCTGGACGAGGTCCTGTCCCGCTCGATAGCAAGCCCGCCGAACTGGTAAGCGCCGGGTGCGGAGGCGCCGGAAGGGGCGGGGGGAACTGCGCGAGAAAGCCCCACCGGCCTTCGGACGCCACTCGACAACAGCCCCCACCCCGGTTGGCGCACCCGGCATGCCCACTCGGCCCTCCCGAGCGGCGCCCTCCGGGCGGAGCTCATACGCTCGGCTCATGTCACAGGTGTACGCGGCCCGCCGGACCCGCCTACGAGAACGCTGCAACGCGGGCGGCAGCGCGGCGGCGCTCGTCTCCCGGCCCGCGAACGTGCGCTACCTCGCGGGCACCGCCCCGCACGGTGCCGTGCTGCTCCTGGGCAAGAGCGAGGACCTCCTGGTCTGCTCCGCCCCTCCGGACGACCGGCCGGCCGACGGAAGGCCCGACGACTCACTTGCGGTGCGCGCGCTGCCCGGCCCCGGCGGCGACGCGGCCGTCGCCGCCACCGGCCTCGCGGCGGCCCAGGGCGCCGAGTCCCTCGCCACCGAGGACCACCACCTCACCGTGGTCCGGCACCGCGCCATGCGCTCGGTCGCACCGCGCCTGCGCCTGACCGACCTCGGCCAGGCGGTCGAGCAGCTGAGGGTGGTCAAGGACGAGGAGGAGATCTCCTGCCTGCGCATCGGCGCCGAGATCGCCGACCAGGCCCTCGGCGAGCTGCTGGAGTCGATCCTGGTGGGCCGTACCGAGCGGCACCTCGCCCTGGAGCTGGAACGCCGTCTGGTGGACCACGGCGCCGACGGCCCCGCCTTCCCGACGTCCGTCGGCACCGGCCCGAACTCGGGACGCCGCGGCCACCGCCCCACCGACCGGCGGGTGGAGGAGGGCGACTTCCTCTCCGTCTGCCTGGGCGCCACCTACCGCGGATACCGCTGCGAGATCGGCCGTACGTTCGTCATCGGGACCTCTCCGGCCGACTGGCAGATCGAACTGTACGACCTCGTCTTCTCCGCCCAGCGCGCCGGCCGGGAGGCCCTGGCACCCGGCGCGGCCTGCCGGGACGTGGACCGGGCCGCCCGCCAGGCACTGGATTCCGCCGGGTACGCTGAGCACCTTCCCGCCCTCACCGGTCACGGGGTCGGACTCGAAATCGACGAGGACCCGCAGTTGGCCCCCGCGGCCATGGGTAAACTGGACGCTTGTGTGCCGGTCACCGTCGAACCGGGGGTTCACCTCCCGGGCCGGGGCGGGGTCCGGATCGATGACACGCTCGTCGTGCGCCCCGAGGCGGACGGCGGACCCGAGCTACTCACCATCACGACCAAGGAGCTGCTCGCGCTCTAGCCTTCGCGCTGTGCGCGTGCCTGCACCGGGGTCGTCCACGTCAGTCCAGTCCAGGAGATTCCGCAACCGTGGCTTCCACGAACGACCTCAAGAACGGCATGGTGCTCAAGCTCGAAGGCGGCCAGCTCTGGTCCGTCGTCGAGTTCCAGCACGTCAAGCCCGGCAAGGGCCCGGCCTTCGTGCGCACCAAGCTCAAGAACGTGCTTTCCGGCAAGGTCGTCGACAAGACCTTCAACGCCGGCGTCAAGGTCGAGACGGCCACTGTCGACAAGCGTGACATGCAGTTCTCGTACATGGACGGCGACTACTTCGTCTTCATGGACATGGAGACCTACGACCAGCTGCACATCGACCGCAAGGTCGTCGGCGACGCCGCCAACTTCCTGATCGAGGGCTTCGAGGCCACCGTCGCGCAGCACGAGGGCGAGGTGCTCTTCGTCGAGCTGCCGGCCGCCGTCGAGCTGGTCATCCAGGAGACCGAGCCGGGCGTCCAGGGCGACCGCTCCACCGGCGGCACCAAGCCCGCCACCCTGGAGACCGGTCACCAGATCAACGTCCCGCTCTTCATCACCACCGGTGAGAAGATCAAGGTCGACACCCGCGACAGCAGCTACCTCGGCCGGGTGAACAGCTAACCGTGGCTGCCCGCAACACGGCCCGCAAGCGCGCCTTCCAGATCCTCTTCGAGGGCGATCAGCGCGGCGCCGACGTCCTGACGGTCCTCGCCGACTGGGTCCGGCACTCCCGGTCCGACACCCGGCAGCCGCCGGTGAGCGAGTACACGATGGAGCTGGTCGAGGGCTACGCCGCGCGCGCCGAGCGCGTCGACGAGCTCATCGCCCAGTACTCGGTCGGCTGGACGCTCGACCGGATGCCGGTCGTCGACCGCAACATCCTGCGCCTGGGCGCGTACGAGCTGATCTGGGTCGACGAGACCCCGGACGCCGTCGTCCTGGACGAGATGGTGCAGCTGGCGAAGGAGTTCTCCACGGACGAGTCGCCAGCGTTCGTCAACGGCCTGCTCGGCCGGCTGAAGGACCTCAAGCCTTCGCTGCGTCGCGACGAATAGCTCCGCAGGTTTCGCGGGGCGCCGCGCCGTAGGGGTGCGGGGGAGAACGGCCGCGGATCGGTCCGTGGCTGGTCGCGCAGTTCCCCCCGCCCCTCGGGGGCGCTGAGCCCCAAGGCGTGACAAAGCCGCCGGGGTGGCGAGGACCGAACGCTTGGTCCTCGCCACCCCGGCGGCACGTTTCTGCTGAGGCTGCTGCGGCTCAGATGTCCTCGTGGGACGCCACCGCGCGGCGCGCGTCCGCGTCCAGGACGCCCCAGCTGATCAGCTGCTCGGTCAGGACCGAGGGCGACTGGTCGTAGATGACGGCGAGCGTGCGCAGGTCGTCCTGGCGGATCGAGAGCACCTTGCCGTTGTAGTCACCGCGCTGCGACTGGATCGTGGCCGCGTAGCGCTGGAGCGGGCCCGCCTTCTCGGCCGGCACCGTGGCCAGCCGCTCCAGGTCCAGGACCAGCTTCGGCGGGGGCTCGGCGGCACCGCCCGGAGTGGTGCCCGGGAGCAGCTCCTGCACGGGAACGCCGTAGAAATCCGCCAGCTCGGCGAGGCGCTGCACGGTCACGGCGCGGTCGCCGCGCTCGTACGAACCGACCACCACGGCCTTCCAGCGGCCCTGGGACTTCTCCTCGACACCGTGGAGGGAAAGGCCCTGCTGGGTGCGGATGGCCCGGAGCTTGGCCCCGAGCTGTTTGGCGTATTCGCTGGACATATGGCTCCCCGGACAAGGTGTCGACGCGGTCCGCACTGGTGCGCGCCCGCGCGGCTGGTAACTCACTGTGAGGTTACGCAGCGTTACTCTTCTGCGTCAAGCCGAATGGTCCGCACCGACTCTTCCGTGGTATTCGCCGCCCGTTGCTCCGAACGGGTGGTGCCGGGGTGTCGTAGGGGTGACGCGCGAGTGTCCTGGGGGTCGCAGGGGCGGGTCTGTGAGCCTGGTACCGTAGACGGCGCACATCCCGACGTCCTTTAAGGTCCGTCCCGTGAGGCGGAGAAGGAGGTCCGTTTCGTATGGACAAGCAGCAGGACGCGCCTTCGGGCGCGCAATCCGATGCGCGGCCCGTTCTCGAAGGCCCCGACATCGCCCGGGTCCTGACCCGCATCGCCCACGAGATCGTCGAACGCGCCAAGGGCGCCGACGACGTGGTCCTCCTCGGCATCCCGACCCGCGGCGTCTTCCTCGCCCGGCGGCTCGCCGACAAGCTGGAGCAGATCACCGAGCGCAAGGTGCCGGTCGGCTCGCTCGACATCACCATGTACCGCGACGACCTGCGCATGCACCCGCCCCGCGCCCTGGCCCGCACCGAGATCCCCGGTGACGGCATCGACGGCCGCCTGGTCGTCCTCGTCGACGACGTGCTCTTCTCCGGCCGCACCATCCGCGCCGCCCTCGACGCGCTGAACGACATCGGCCGCCCGCGCGCTGTGCAGCTCGCCGTCCTCGTCGACCGCGGCCACCGCGAACTGCCCATCCGCGCCGACTACGTCGGCAAGAACCTCCCGACGTCGCTGCGGGAGACGGTCAAGGTCCAGCTCGCCGAGGAGGACGGTCGCGACACCGTGCTGCTCGGTGCCAAGCCGGCCGCCCCGGGCGCCCACCCGTAGCACCCGCGCGTACGCGCCCACCCGCGCCGTACGCCCGCTCGGTGTGCCCGCACGCACGCCCGGCCGCCCGAATTATCCCGCTCTTGAGCATGAATCGCCCTACGGAGCCTGACAGATGCAGCGTCATCTCATCTCGGCCGCCGACCTCACCCGCGACGACGCCGTCCTGATCCTCGACACCGCCGAGGAGATGGCCCGGGTCGCCGACCGGCCGATCAAGAAACTGCCGACCCTGCGCGGCCGGACCGTCGTCAACCTCTTCTTCGAGGACTCGACCAGGACCCGGATCTCCTTCGAGGCCGCCGAGAAGCGCCTGTCGGCGGACGTCATCAACTTCACCGCCAAGGGTTCCAGCGTCTCCAAGGGCGAGTCCCTCAAGGACACCGCCCAGACCCTGGAGGCCATGGGCGTCGACGCCGTCGTCATCCGGCACGGCGCCTCCGGCGCCCCCTACCGCCTGGCCACCTCCGGCTGGATCGACGCCCACGTCATCAACGCCGGCGACGGCACCCACCAGCACCCCACCCAGGCCCTGCTGGACGCCTTCACCATGCGCCGCCGCCTGGTCGGCCCCGACGCCGGCCTCGGCAAGGACCTCGACGGCCGCCGCGTCACCCTGGTCGGCGACATCCTGCACAGCCGCGTCGCCCGCTCCAACGTCGACCTGCTGCACACCCTCGGCGCCGAGGTCACCCTCGTCGCCCCGCCCACCCTGCTGCCCGTCGGCGTCGAGACCTGGCCCTGCGAGGTCTCCTACGACCTCGACTCCACCCTGACCAAGTCCGACGCGGTGATGCTGCTGCGCGTGCAGCGCGAGCGCATGAACGCCGCCTTCTTCCCCACCGAGCGCGAGTACTCGCGCCGCTACGGCCTCGACGGCGAGCGCATGGCGAAGATGCCCGACCACGCCATCGTGATGCACCCCGGCCCGATGGTCCGCGGCATGGAGATCACCGCCGAGGTCGCCGACTCCGACCGCTGCACCGTCGTCGAGCAGGTCACCAACGGCGTCTCCGTCCGGATGGCCGTCCTCTACCTGCTGCTCGGCGGAGCCGAGCCCGCCGTCACCCACGCCCGTCCCACCGAGGAGAAGTAAGAACATGAGCAAGATCCTGATCCGCGGTGCGAAGGTGCTCGGCGGCGAGCCGCAGGACGTGCTGATCGACGGCACCGTCATCGAGGCGGTCGGCCAGAACCTGTCCGCCGAGGGCGCCGAGGTGATCGAGGCCGGCGGCAAGGTGCTGCTGCCGGGCCTGGTCGACCTCCACACCCACCTGCGCGAACCCGGCCGCGAGGACTCCGAGACCGTCCTGACCGGCACCCGCGCGGCGGCGACCGGCGGCTACACCAACGTGTTCGCCATGGCCAACACCTTCCCGGTCGCCGACACCGCCGGCGTCGTCGAGCAGGTCTGGCGGCTCGGCAAGGAGTCCGGCTACTGCGACGTGCAGCCCATCGGCGCCGTCACCGTCGGCCTGGAGGGCGCCAAGCTCGCCGAACTGGGCGCCATGCACGAGTCCGCGGCCGGCGTCACCGTCTTCTCCGACGACGGCAAGTGCGTCCACGACGCCGTGATCATGCGCCGCGCCCTGGAGTACGTGAAGGCCTTCGGCGGCGTCGTCGCCCAGCACGCCCAGGAGCCCCGGCTGACCGAGGGCGCCCAGATGAACGAGGGCGTCGTCTCCGCCGAGCTGGGCCTCGGCGGCTGGCCCGCCGTCGCCGAGGAGTCGGTCATCGCGCGGGACGTGCTGCTCGCCGAGCACGTCGGCTCCCGCGTCCACATCTGCCACCTGTCGACCGCGGGCAGCGTCGAGATCGTCCGCTGGGCCAAGTCCCGGGGCATCGACGTCACCGCCGAGGTCACCCCGCACCACCTGCTCCTCACCGACGAGCTGGTCCGGTCGTACAACCCGGTCTACAAGGTCAACCCACCGCTGCGCACCGAGCGTGACGTCCTGGCCCTGCGCGAGGCGCTCGCCGACGGCACGATCGACATCGTCGCCACCGACCACGCCCCGCACCCGCACGAGGACAAGGACTGCGAGTGGGCCGCCGCCGCCATGGGCATGGTGGGCCTGGAGACCGCGCTGTCGGTGGTGCAGGAGACCATGGTGGACACGGGCCTGCTGGACTGGGCCGGCGTCGCCGACCGCATGTCCTTCAAGCCCGCGCAGATCGGACAGGCCACGGGCCACGGCCGTCCCGTCTCGGCTGGTGAGCCCGCCAACCTCACCCTCGTCGACACGGAATACCGTGGCCGGGTGGACCCCGCGGGCTTCGCCTCGCGCAGCCGCAACACCCCGTACGAGGGGCGTGAGCTGCCGGGCCGTGTGACGCACACGTGGCTGCGGGGCAAGGCCACGCTCGTCGACGGGAAGCTCACGTGACATCTGTAGCACCGGTAATCCTGCTGGCCGCCGAGAAGGAATCGGCGGAAGTGACCGACTGGGCCGCCCGGATCGGCTGGGTGGTCGGCCTCGGCCTGTTCGTCGCGCTCGTCTACTGGCTGATGCGCGAGGGCTGGAAGTGGCGCGGCACCCTCCAGGGCGACCTCCCGGAGCTGCCCAGCGCGCCGGACGCCCCCGGCCCGGCGAGACTGACCCTGAGCGGCCGCTACCACGGCTCCACCACCGCCGGGCAGTGGCTGGACCGCATCGTGGCGCACGGCCTGGGCACCCGCAGCCGGGTCGAGCTCACCCTGACGGACGCGGGCCTGGACGTCGTACGCCCCGGCGCGGACGACTTCTTCGTCCCCGTCGCCGCGCTGCGCGAGGCCCGGCTCGACAAGGGCATCGCCGGCAAGGTGCTCACCGAGGGCGGCCTGCTGGTCGTCACCTGGGAGCACGGCGACAAGCTGATCGACTCCGGCTTCCGCTCCGACCACGCGGCCGAGCACAACGAGTGGGTCGAAACCCTGAACGACATGATCAACAAGACGGAAACGGAAGGCGCACGATGACGACCTCCACCCGGGGAGCCGGCAAGGCTCCCGCCGTACTCGTCCTGGAGGACGGCCGGATCTTCCGCGGCCGCGCCTACGGGGCCGTGGGGGCCACGTTCGGTGAGGCCGTGTTCTCCACCGGCATGACCGGCTACCAGGAGACCCTCACCGACCCGTCGTACCACCGCCAGGTCGTCGTGATGACCGCCCCGCACATCGGGAACACCGGCGTCAACGACGAGGACATGGAGTCCAAGAGGATCTGGGTCTCCGGCTACGTCGTCCGCGACCCCGCGCGCGTGCCCTCCAGCTGGCGCTCCCGCCGCACGCTGGACGACGAACTGGCCGCCCAGGGCGTCGTCGGCATCTCCGGCATCGACACCCGGGCGCTGACCCGCCACCTGCGCGAGCGCGGCGCCATGCGCGTCGGCATCTTCAGCGGCGACGCCGTCCAGGACGACGCCGCGCTGCTGGCCCGCGTCCAGGAAGCCCCCGAGATGACCGGCGCCGACCTCTCCGCCGAGGTCGCCACCACCGAGGCGTACGTCGTCCCGGCGATCGGCGAGAAGAAGTTCACCGTCGCCGCCGTCGACCTCGGCATCAAGGGCATGACCCCGCACCGGATGGCCGAGCGCGGCATCGAGGTGCACGTCCTGCCGGCCACCGCGACCGTCGAGGACGTCTACGCCGTCGACCCGGACGGTGTCTTCTTCTCCAACGGCCCGGGCGACCCGTCCACCGCCGACCACCCGGTCTCCGTGATGCAGGGCGTCCTGGAGCGCGGTACCCCGCTCTTCGGCATCTGCTTCGGCAACCAGATCCTGGGCCGCGCCCTCGGCTTCGGCACCTTCAAGCTGAAGTACGGCCACCGCGGCATCAACCAGCCCGTGCAGGACCGTACGACCGGCAAGGTCGAGGTCACCGCGCACAACCACGGATTCGCCGTCGACGCCCCGCTCGACAAGGTCTCCGACACCCCCTACGGCCGCGCCGAGGTCTCCCACGTCTGCCTCAACGACAACGTGGTGGAGGGCCTCCAGCTCCTCGACAAGCCGGCCTTCAGCGTCCAGTACCACCCCGAAGCGGCAGCGGGCCCGCACGACGCCGCCTACCTGTTCGACCGCTTCGTTTCCCTGATGGAGGGCCAGCGTGCCTAAGCGCACCGATATCCAGTCCGTCCTGGTCATCGGCTCCGGCCCGATCGTCATCGGCCAGGCCGCCGAGTTCGACTACTCCGGCACCCAGGCGTGCCGGGTCCTGAAGTCCGAGGGCCTTCGGGTCATCCTCGTGAACTCCAACCCGGCGACGATCATGACCGACCCGGAGATCGCCGACGCCACCTACGTCGAGCCGATCACCCCCGAGTTCGTCGAGAAGATCATCGCCAAGGAGCGCCCCGACGCCCTGCTGCCCACCCTGGGCGGCCAGACGGCGCTCAACACCGCGATCTCGCTGCACGGCAACGGCGTCCTGGAGAGGTACGGCGTCGAGCTGATCGGCGCCAATGTGGAGGCCATCAACAAGGGCGAGGACCGCGACCTGTTCAAGGAGGTCGTCGAGGAGGTCCGCAAGAAGATCGGCCACGGCGAGTCCGCCCGGTCCTACATCTGCCACTCCATGGACGACGTCCTCAAGGGCGTCGAGGAGCTCGGCGGCTACCCGGTCGTCGTCCGCCCCTCCTTCACCATGGGCGGCGCCGGCTCCGGCTTCGCGCACGACGAGGAGGAGCTGCGCCGCATCGCCGGGCAGGGCCTCACCCTCTCGCCGACCACCGAGGTGCTCCTGGAGGAGTCCATCCTCGGCTGGAAGGAGTACGAGCTGGAGCTGATGCGCGACAAGAACGACAACGTCGTGGTCGTCTGCTCCATCGAGAACTTCGACCCCATGGGCGTCCACACCGGCGACTCGATCACCGTGGCGCCCGCGATGACGCTGACCGACCGCGAGTACCAGGTGCTGCGCGACGTCGGCATCGCGATCATCCGCGAGGTGGGCGTCGACACCGGCGGCTGCAACATCCAGTTCGCGGTGAACCCCGTCGACGGCCGGGTCATCGTCATCGAGATGAACCCGCGCGTGTCGCGCTCCTCGGCGCTCGCCTCCAAGGCGACCGGCTTCCCGATCGCCAAGATCGCCGCGAAGCTCGCCGTCGGCTACACGCTGGACGAGATCCCCAACGACATCACGCAGGAGACCCCGGCCTCCTTCGAGCCCACGCTCGACTACGTGGTCGTCAAGGCCCCGCGGTTCGCCTTCGAGAAGTTCCCCAGCGCCGACTCCACCCTCACGACCACCATGAAGTCGGTCGGCGAGGCCATGGCCATCGGCCGCAACTTCACCGAGGCCTTCCAGAAGGCGCTGCGCTCGCTGGAGAAGAAGGGCAGCCAGTTCACCTTCGTCGGCGAGACGGGCGACAAGAAGGCGCTGCTGGAGGAGGCCGTCCGGCCCACCGACGGCCGCATCAACGCCGTCATGCAGGCCATCCGCGCGGGCGCCACGCCGGAGGAGGTCTTCGAGTACACGAAGATCGACCCCTGGTTCGTCGACCAGCTCTTCCTGATCAAGGAGACGGCCGACGAGCTGGCCGCCGCCCCGGAGCTGACCGCCGACCTGCTCGCCGAGGCCAAGCGGCACGGCTTCTCCGACCACCAGATCGGCGAGATCCGCGGCCTGCGCGAGGACGTCGTCCGCGAGGTGCGGCACGCCCTCGGCATCCGCCCGGTCTACAAGACGGTCGACACCTGCGCCGCCGAGTTCGCCGCGAAGACGCCGTACTTCTACTCCTCCTACGACGAGGAGACCGAGGTGGCGCGCCGCGAGAAGCCGGCCGTCATCATCCTGGGCTCCGGCCCGAACCGCATCGGCCAGGGCATCGAGTTCGACTACTCCTGCGTCCACGCCTCCTTCGCGCTCAGCGACGCCGGGTACGAGACCGTGATGGTCAACTGCAACCCGGAGACCGTCTCCACCGACTACGACACCTCCGACCGGCTGTACTTCGAGCCGCTCACCCTGGAGGACGTCCTGGAGATCGTCCACGCGGAGCAGCAGGCCGGCCCGGTCGCCGGCGTCGTCGTCCAGCTCGGCGGCCAGACCCCGCTGGGCCTGTCCCAGGCGCTCAAGGACAACGGCGTGCCGATCGTGGGCACCTCGCCCGAGGCCATCCACGCCGCCGAGGACCGCGGCGCCTTCGGCCAGGTCCTGGCGCAGGCCGGGCTGCCGGCCCCCAAGCACGGCACCGCCACCACCTTCGCCGAGGCCAAGGCCATCGCCGACGAGATCGGCTACCCGGTCCTGGTGCGGCCCTCCTACGTCCTCGGCGGACGCGGCATGGAGATCGTCTACGACGAGACCCGGCTGGAGGCGTACATCGCCGAGTCGACCGAGATCAGCCCCTCCCGGCCGGTCCTGGTCGACCGCTTCCTCGACGACGCGATCGAGATCGACGTCGACGCCCTGTACGACGGCGAGGAGCTGTACCTCGGCGGCGTCATGGAGCACATCGAGGAGGCCGGCATCCACTCCGGCGACTCGGCGTGCGCCCTGCCCCCGATCACGCTCGGCGGCTTCGACATCAAGCGGCTGCGCGCCTCCACCGAGGGCATCGCCGCGGGCGTCGGCGTGCGCGGCCTGATCAACATCCAGTTCGCGCTGGCCGGGGACATCCTGTACGTCCTGGAGGCCAACCCGCGCGCCTCGCGCACCGTGCCCTTCACCTCGAAGGCGACCGCGGTGCCGCTGGCCAAGGCCGCCGCGCGCATCTCGCTGGGCGCGACCATCGCCGAACTGCGCGCCGAGGGCCTGCTCCCGGCGGGCGGCGACGGCGGTACGCTCCCCATGGACGCGCCGATCTCCGTCAAGGAGGCCGTGATGCCGTGGTCCCGCTTCCGGGACATCCACGGCCGCGGCGTCGACACGGTGCTCGGCCCGGAGATGCGCTCCACCGGCGAGGTCATGGGCATCGACTCCGTCTTCGGCACGGCGTACGCCAAGTCGCAGGCCGGTGCCTACGGCCCGCTGCCCACCAAGGGACGGGCGTTCATCTCGGTCGCCAACCGCGACAAGCGCTCGATGATCTTCCCGGCCCGTGAGCTGGTCGCCCACGGCTTCGAGCTGCTCGCCACCTCCGGCACCGCCGAGGTCCTCAAGCGCAACGGCATCAACGCCACGGTCGTGCGCAAGCAGTCCGAGGGCACCGGGCCGAACGGCGAGAAGACCATCGTCCAGCTCATCCACGACGGCGAGGTCGACCTCATCGTCAACACCCCGTACGGCACCGGCGGCCGCCTCGACGGCTACGACATCCGTACGGCGGCCGTGGCCCGCTCCGTGCCGTGTCTGACGACGGTCCAGGCGCTGGCGGCGGCGGTCCAGGGCATCGACGCCCTCAACCACGGTGACGTCGAAGTGCGCTCACTTCAGGAACACGCGGAATTCCTGACCGCGGCCCGCGACTAGCAGCAGGCCCCGAGGGGGACACCGGAAACGGTGTCCCCCTCTTCATGGGGCTCCATGAGGACACCATGTACAAAATCTTCTTCTCCCTCGTCTTCAAGCGGATGGACCCGGAGCGGGCGCACCACCTCGCCTTCCGCTGGATCCGCCTCGCCGTCCGCGTGCCGGTCCTGCGCACCTTCGTCGCGGCCGTGCTGGCGCCCCGCCACAAGGAGCTGCGCACCGAGGCCCTCGGCCTGCGCATGCACGGCCCCTTCGGGCTGGCCGCCGGCTTCGACAAGAACGCCGTCGCCGTCGACGGCATGGCCATGCTCGGCTTCGACCACGTCGAGATCGGCACCGTGACGGGGGAGCCGCAGCCCGGCAACCCCAAGAAGCGGCTGTTCCGCCTGGTGAGCGACCGCGCGCTGATCAACCGCATGGGCTTCAACAACGACGGCTCCCTGACCGTCGCCGCCCGCCTGGCCTCCCGCACGCCGGTCTTCAGGACGGTCGTCGGCGTCAACATCGGCAAGACCAAGGTCGTCCCGGAGGAGGAGGCCGTCGGCGACTACGTGAAGTCCGCCGAACGCCTCGCCCCGCACGCCGACTACCTGGTCGTCAACGTCTCCTCCCCGAACACGCCCGGCCTGCGCAACCTCCAGGCCACCGAGGCGCTGCGCCCGCTGCTGACCGCCGTGCGCGAGGCGGCCGACCGCGTGGTCACCACCCGGCGCGTCCCCCTCCTGGTGAAGATCGCGCCGGACCTCGCCGACGAGGACGTCGACGCGGTCGCCGACCTGGCGGTGGAGCTGGGGCTGGACGGCATCATCGCCACCAACACCACCATCGCCCGCGAGGGACTCGGCCTGACCTCCTCCCGGGCCCTCGTCCAGGAGACCGGCGGCCTGTCCGGCGCCCCGCTCAAGGAGCGCTCCCTGGCGGTCCTGCGCCGCCTCTACGCGCGCGTGGGCGACCGGATCACCCTGGTGGGCGTAGGCGGCGTGGAGACCGCCGAGGACGCCTGGCAGCGCATCCTGGCCGGGGCCACGCTGGTCCAGGGCTACAGCGCGTTCATCTACGAGGGCCCCTTCTGGGGCCGGGCCATCCACAAGGGACTCGCCGCGCGTCTGCGGCAGAGCCCGTACGCCACCCTCGCCGACGCGGTCGGCGCCGACGTGAGGAAGCCCCGATGACCGGTACGAACGAGCCGTTCGGTGCGCGCCTGCGCCGTGCCATGGACGAACGCGGGCCGCTGTGCGTGGGCATCGACCCGCACGCCTCCCTGCTCGCCGAGTGGGGCCTGAACGACGACGTGGCGGGGCTGGAGCGCTTCAGCCGCACCGTCGTGGAGGCCGTGGCCGACCGGGTGGCCGTCCTCAAGCCGCAGAGCGCCTTCTTCGAGCGCTTCGGCTCGCGGGGTGTCGCGGTCCTGGAGAAGTCGGTCGAGGAGGCACGGGCGGCCGGCGCGCTGGTCGTCATGGACGCCAAGCGCGGTGACATCGGCTCCACCATGGCCGCGTACGCCGAGTCCTTCCTGCGCGAGGACGCGCCGCTGTTCTCGGACGCGCTGACCGTCTCGCCGTACCTCGGCTACGGCTCCCTGAAGCCCGCCGTCGACCTGGCGCGCGAGAGCGGCGCGGGGCTGTTCGTGCTGGCACTCACCTCCAACCCCGAGGGTGGCGAGGTCCAGCACGCGGTGCGGGCCGACGGGCGGAGCGTCGGGGCGACGATGCTGGCGCACCTGGCCGCCGAGAACGCGGGTGAGGCGCCCCTGGGCTCCTTCGGTGCGGTGGTCGGCGCCACACTCGGCGACCTGTCGTCGTACGACCTGGACGTCAACGGCCCGCTCCTCGCGCCGGGCATCGGTGCCCAGGGCGCGACGCCGGCCGACCTGCCGGAGGTGTTCGGAGCGGCGGTGCGCAATGTCGTGCCGAACGTCAGCCGGGGTGTCCTTCGTCACGGTCCCGACGCGACCGCGCTGCGGAACGCGGCGGACCGCTTCGCCGACGAGGTCAGGACCGCGGTGGCGGCCGCCTAGGCTTCCAGACCTTGGATGCATCCTCAAATCAGAGGCGATATGTCTGAAATGTCTGGCCTGACAGAGGCTGACCAGGACTTTTCCGCCGTTCTCGCTGACTCTGGCGGACTTGACCGCTAGTCTCCGTCGAGAGTCAACGGGCAAGCGTGTTGCTCGCGACTCCCCAGGTGTGGGGCGACTAGGTTCCTCACCGGTCCGTATCCGACAGTTCGACATCCGAGGTGACGTAGGCGTGGCTCTTCCGCCCCTTACCCCTGAACAGCGCGCAGCCGCGCTCGAAAAGGCCGCCGCGGCTCGCCGGGAGCGGGCCGAGGTCAAGAATCGACTCAAGCACTCCGGCGCCTCCCTCCACGAGGTCATCAAGCAGGGCCAGGAGAACGACGTCATCGGCAAGATGAAGGTCTCCGCCCTGCTCGAGTCCCTGCCGGGCGTGGGCAAGGTCCGCGCCAAGCAGATCATGGAGCGGCTCGGCATCTCCGAGAGCCGTCGCGTGCGCGGCCTCGGTTCCAACCAGATCGCCTCCCTGGAGCGCGAGTTCGGCAGCACCGGCAGCTGAGTCAGAAGCTGAGTCCGGACCACTGCGGAACAACTGGAATAATCGCCGCATGGCTGCAACATCCCGGGGGACGACCCCCGTACCCCCGGAATCACGTCCGCGGCTGACCGTGCTCTCCGGCCCCTCGGGGGTCGGCAAGAGCACGGTCGTCGCCCATATGCGCAAGGAACACCCCGAGCTCTGGCTCTCGGTGTCGGCGACGACCCGCAAGCCCCGCCCCGGCGAGCAGCACGGAGTCCACTACTTCTTCGTCACCGACGAGGAGATGGACAAGCTGATCGCCAACGGCGAGCTGCTGGAGTGGGCCGAGTTCGCCGGCAACCGCTACGGCACGCCGCGAGCTGCCGTGCTGGAGCGCCTGGAGGCGGGTGAGCCGGTGCTGCTGGAGATCGACCTCCAGGGTGCGCGGCAGGTCAGGGAGTCCATGCCGGAGGCCCAGCTGGTGTTCCTGGCCCCGCCCTCCTGGGAGGAGCTGGTGCGCAGGCTCACCGGCCGGGGGACCGAGCCCCCGGAGGTCATCGAGCGCCGCCTCGCCGCCGCCCGGATCGAGCTGGCGGCCGAGCCGGAGTTCGACCAGACGCTGGTGAACACCTCCGTCGAGGACGTGGCGCGCGAGCTGCTAGCCTTGACGAACGTCGTGTGATCGTTACTGGTCACCCAGCGGTCGTCCCGACTGAATCTTTCCCATCCATCGGAAGGTAGAGCGTGTCCTCTTCCATCTCCGCGCCCGAGGGCATCATCAACCCGCCGATCGACGAGCTCCTCGAGGCCACGGACTCGAAGTACAGCCTCGTGATCTACGCGGCCAAGCGGGCCCGCCAGATCAACGCGTACTACTCGCAGCTCGGCGAGGGTCTCCTCGAGTACGTCGGTCCGCTCGTCGACACCCACGTCCACGAGAAGCCGCTCTCGATCGCCCTGCGCGAGATCAACGCGGGTCTGCTGACCTCCGAGGCCATCGAAGGCCCGGCGCAGTAATCCAGTGCCACCGTCGCATCGGCGGTAGTATTTTCAGCCTGAAGCTGACTTATCCACAGGCCCGGCAGCCCGACTGTCGGGCCTGTGGTGTGTGATGGGTCGTACGCGCTGCCCGAGCGCGTCATCCGAGCCGGGGAGAGACGGTGGACAAGCCCAAGGTCGTTCTGGGGGTCAGCGGCGGAATCGCCGCGTACAAGGCCTGTGAGCTGCTGCGCAGACTCACGGAGTCGGGGCACGAGGTCCGCGTCGTCCCCACCGCCTCCGCGCTGCACTTCGTCGGCGCCGCCACCTGGTCGGCCCTGTCCGGCAACCCGGTGTCGACCGAGGTGTGGGACGACGTCCACCAGGTCCCGCACGTCCGCATCGGCCAGCACGCCGACCTCGTCGTCGTCGCCCCGGCCACCGCCGACATGCTCGCCAGGGCCGCCCACGGTCTCGCCGACGACCTCCTCACCAACACCCTGCTCACCGCCCGCTGCCCCGTCGTGTTCGCCCCCGCCATGCACACCGAGATGTGGGAGCACCCGGCCACCCAGGAGAACGTGGCGACGCTCCGCCGCCGGGGCGCCGTCGTCATCGAGCCGGCCGTCGGCCGGCTCACCGGCGTCGACACCGGCAAGGGACGGCTGCCCGACCCGGGCGAGATCTTCGAGGTCTGCCGCCGGGTCCTCGCCCGCGGCGTGCGCGCACCGGACCTCGCCGGACGGCGCGTCGTGGTCAGCGCCGGCGGCACCCGCGAGCCCCTCGACCCGGTCCGCTTCCTCGGCAACCGCTCCTCCGGCAAGCAGGGGTACGCCCTGGCCCGCAGCGCCGCCGCGCGAGGCGCCCGCGTCACGCTCGTCGCGGCGAACGCGTCGCTGCCGGACCCGGCCGGTGTGGACGTCGTCCCGGTGGGCACTGCCGTGGAGCTACGCGAGGCCGTGCTGCATGCCGCGGCCGACGCCGACGCCGTCGTCATGGCCGCGGCGGTCGCGGACTTCCGCCCGGCCGCGTACGCCCCCGGGAAGATCAAGAAGAAGGACGACCAGGAGCCCGCACCGATCGCCCTGGTGCGCAATCCGGACATCCTCGCCGAGATCGCGGGCGACCGGGCGCGCCCCGGCCAGGTGATCGTCGGCTTCGCCGCCGAGACCGACGACGTCCTCGCCAACGGACGGGCCAAGCTGAAGCGCAAGGGCTGCGATCTGCTCGTGGTGAACGAGGTGGGGGAGCACAAGACCTTCGGTTCGGAGGAGAACGAGGCGGTCGTCCTCGGTGCCGACGGCAGCGAGACCCCGGTGACACACGGACCGAAGGAAACACTGGCCGAAACCGTATGGGACCTCGTGGCGAAACGGCTCGGCTGAATGACTCATTCACTCCACGGACCCCGCCAACCCCGCGTATTCGAGCGTGGCGCCCCTGGCCAAGGGCGCTCCGTTCTGGGCAGAATGCCCGTGCCGCAGGTCACAGCCCTTCCGACAGCCGAGACGGGTGGGCCCGCGGCGGAGCGCGACCGATAAACTGTTCTCGGACGTCGCCGGGTGCAGCTCCCCGTGCCGTCCACCAATGATCAGCCAGCAGCCGCTGCAACCCCAGGGAGCGTTGTGTCCCGTCGCCTGTTCACCTCGGAGTCCGTGACCGAAGGTCATCCCGACAAGATCGCTGACCAGATCAGCGACACCATTCTCGACGCGCTTCTGCGTGAGGACCCGACCTCCCGGGTCGCCGTCGAAACCCTGATCACCACCGGACTGGTGCACGTGGCCGGCGAGGTCACCACCAAGGCCTACGCGGACATCGCCAACCTGGTCCGCGGCAAGATCCTGGAGATCGGCTACGACTCCTCGAAGAAGGGCTTCGACGGCGCCTCCTGCGGCGTCTCGGTCTCCATCGGCGCCCAGTCCCCGGACATCGCGCAGGGTGTCGACACCGCGTACGAGAACCGGGTCGAGGGCGACGAGGACGAGCTGGACCGCCAGGGCGCCGGCGACCAGGGCCTGATGTTCGGCTACGCGTCCGACGAGACGCCCACGCTGATGCCGCTCCCGGTCTTCCTGGCGCACCGCCTGTCCAAGCGCCTGTCCGAGGTCCGCAAGAACGGGACCATCCCCTACCTGCGCCCGGACGGCAAGACGCAGGTCACCATCGAGTACGACGGCGACAAGGCCGTCCGCCTCGACACCGTCGTCGTCTCCTCCCAGCACGCCAGTGACATCGACCTGGAGTCGCTGCTCGCGCCCGACATCAAGGAATTCGTCGTCGAGCCCGAGCTCAAGGCGCTGCTGGACGACGGCATCAAGCTCGACACGGAGGACTACCGGCTGCTGGTCAACCCGACCGGCCGCTTCGAGATCGGCGGCCCGATGGGCGACGCCGGCCTCACCGGTCGCAAGATCATCATCGACACCTACGGCGGCATGGCCCGCCACGGCGGCGGTGCCTTCTCCGGCAAGGACCCGTCCAAGGTCGACCGCTCCGCCGCTTACGCGATGCGCTGGGTCGCCAAGAACGTCGTCGCCGCCGGCCTCGCCTCCCGCTGCGAGGTCCAGGTCGCCTACGCGATCGGCAAGGCCGAGCCCGTCGGCCTCTTCGTCGAGACCTTCGGCACCGCCAAGATCGACGCCGAGAAGATCGAGAAGGCGATCGACGAGGTCTTCGACCTCCGCCCGGCCGCCATCATCCGTGACCTCGACCTGCTCCGCCCGATCTACGCCCAGACCGCCGCGTACGGCCACTTCGGCCGTGAGCTGCCCGACTTCACCTGGGAGCGCACGGACCGCGTGGAGGCGCTGCGGCAGGCGGCAGGGCTGTAACCGCACGAGACGCCACCGCCGTCCCCGCCGGACGGCACGTGCCGAGGCCCGGTGTCCCGACGGGGGCGCCGGGCCTCGGCACGTCCGGCGTCCTGCCGCGCCGAGAATGCGTTCGCGTGCCCCCGGCGCGCTCGCCTACGCTGATCACCCTCCCGGTGCGCAGGCCGCGGGTACATCCAATGGAGCGCGCCCCGTCGCGTGCGGTGAAGTGGGAACACGTGACCGCTGCCGTCTGGATCTCGGGAGGACGGCACGTCACGTCACGTCACGTCAGGTGCGACGTGGCCGGGTGGTCCACGGCCCATTCGGACCGTCGCCGATGAGACGCGGTGTGTACTCGGGCGCCGTCGGTTGTCAGTGGTCTTTGGTAAGAATGCAGGCGTGAGCAGCGAGAACGAAGCGACGGACGCCGGCGCGGGAGACGCGCCGCCCGAGCAGCTCGCGCTCATCCGGGAGAGTGTGCGCCGGGCGAAGGCACCGCGGGCCAAGCCGAGAACCTGGCGCGGAGCGGCCCTCGCCAAGGAGCTGCCCGTCGCCCGGGTCCTCGTCGACAAGGGCGTGCTCCATCTCGACCGCTACTTCGACTACGCGGTGCCCG
Organism: Streptomyces sp. M92; assembly: GCF_028473745.1. Classification (NCBI taxonomy): domain Bacteria; kingdom Bacillati; phylum Actinomycetota; class Actinomycetes; order Kitasatosporales; family Streptomycetaceae; genus Streptomyces; species Streptomyces sp. M92. The sequence goes on along the minus strand of NZ_CP101137.1, from coordinate 6,925,877 downwards.
AGGAGCTCGACGCCGACGCCCAGCCGGGAGTGCGGGTGCGGGTGCGCTTCGGGGCCGGGCGGCACCGGGTGCGGGAGGGGCGGCGCGAGGGGGGCGGACTCGTCGACGGGTTCCTGGTGGAGCGGCTCGCCGAGTCCGACTACTCGGGCCCCCTCGCCGCGCTGGCCCAGGTCGTCTCGCCCGAGCGGGTGCTCGACGGGGAGCTGCTGGGACTCGCGCGGGCGGTCGCGGACCGGTACGCGGGCAGTCTCGCCGACGTCCTGCAGCTTGCCGTGCCGCCCCGCAGCGCGCGCGCCGAGAAGCGGACGTCGCCGGACCCGCTGCCCCCGCCGCCGGTGCCGGAGCCGGGGCCGTGGGCGCGGTACGAGCAGGGGGAGGCGTTCGTGGCGGCCCTCGCCTCGGGGGGCGCGCCGCGCGCAGTGTGGAACGCGTTGCCCGGTCCGCAGTGGGCGGGGGAACTGGCGACGGCCGTCACGGCGACGCTGGCCTCGGGGCGGGGCGCGCTCGTCGTCCTGCCCGACGGACGGGCGGTCGCCCGTGCCGACGCCGCGCTGACCGCCCTGCTGGGCGAGGGACGGCACGCGGTGCTCACCGCCGACGCCGGGCCCGAGAAGCGGTACGCGCAGTGGCTCGCGGTACGCCGGGGGGCGGTGCGGGCCGTGATCGGGACCCGGGCCGCCATGTTCGCGCCGGTGCGGGACCTAGGCCTGGTCGCCCTCTGGGACGACGGCGACGACAGCCACAGTGAGCCGCACGCACCGCAGCCGCACGCGCGCGAGGTGCTGCTGCTGCGCGCCGCCCAGGACCGGTGCGCCTTCCTGCTGGGCGGCTGGGGCTGCACCGTCGAGGCCGCCCAGCTCGTGGAGACCGGCTGGGCCCGGCCCTTGATCGCCGCACGCGAGCAGGTCCGGGTCGCCGCCCCGCTGGTGCGGACTGTGGGGGACCAGGACCTGGCCAGGGACGAGGCCGCCCGCGCCGCCCGGCTGCCGACCCTCGCCTGGCAGGCCGTCAGGGACGGGCTGCGGCGCGGTCCGGTGCTCGTGCAGGTGCCCCGCCGGGGCTACGTCCCCCGGATGGCATGCGCCTCGTGCCGGACACCCGCGCGGTGCCGGCACTGCGCGGGGCCGCTGGAGGGCCAGGAGTCCGGATCCGCGCTGCGGTGCGGCTGGTGCGGGCGCGAGGAGGGGGCCTGGCACTGCCCGGAGTGCGGGGCGTTCCGGCTGCGCGCCCAGGTCGTGGGTGCGCGTCGTACCGCCGAGGAACTGGGGCGCGCCTTCCCGGCCGTGCCCGTGCGCACCTCAGGGCGCGAGCATGTGCTCGACACCGTGTCCGAGGCACCCGCACTGGTGGTGAGCACCCCGGGCGCCGAACCCGTCGCGGAGGGCGGCTACGCGGCGGCGCTGCTGCTCGACGGCTGGGCGATGCTCGGGCGGCCCGATCTGCGCGCCGGTGAGGACGCGCTGCGGCGCTGGCTGGCCGCCGCCGCGCTGGTGCGCCCGCAGGGCGCCGGGGGCACCGTCGTCGCCGTCGCCGAGCCGACCCTGCGGCCGGTGCAGGCGCTGGTGCGCTGGGATCCCGTCGGTCACGCGCTGCGGGAGCTGGCCGAGCGGGCCGAGCTGGGCTTCCCGCCGGTTTCGCGGATGGCGTCCGTGGCCGGGCCCGCGGAGGCGGTGGCCGATTTCCTCGGGGCGGCCGCACTGCCGGGCGAGGCCGAGGTGCTCGGTCCCGTGCCGCTGCCGGTCACGGCCGTGGGGCGTCCGCGCCGCGTGGGCGCGCCGCCACCGGGCGAACACTGGGAGCGCGCGCTGATCCGGGTACCGCCGGGGCGCGGAGCGGCGCTGGCCGGCGCGCTGAAGGCCGCGCAGGCGGCGCGGATGGCGCGGGGGAGTGACACGGCGGTGTGGGTGCGGATCGATCCGCTCGACATCGGCTGAGACCGCCCGCACACGGCCCGGCCCTCCGCCTGCCCGGGGGAGCGGGGAGGCGGAGGGCCGGTGTGAGCCCCGGTGCGTGCGGCTCAGCCGTTGCGCGGGCCGGGGAAGGCCGTGGGCCGGACGTCCTCGCGCAGGGCCGGACTGCCCGCCGTCGGCTGGGTCGGCATCGAACGGGCCGCCGGGACGGTGGGCACGGCGGGCAGACCGGAGCCCACGTTGACCGGGCGGCTGCCGGCCGGCTCCGGTGCGTGCTCGGTGGTCTCGGCGGCGGGTGCCGTCTGGGCGGCGGCACGGCGGGAGCCGTACCGGCGGTGCACCGCCTGCTTGGTGACGCCGAGCGCTGAGCCCACCGCGTCCCACGAGAAGCCGAGCGAGCGGTCGAAGTCCACGGCGGCGGTGACCAGGGTCTCGACACTGTCCCGGAGTTCCTGGGCGAGACGGACCGTCGGGGCGGGGGCGCGTCCGTAGACGACGAAGCCCGTGGAAGGGCCGGAGCGGCGCGGGCGGTAGACGTTGCCCAGCTGGGCGGTGAGGGTGCGCAGTGCGTCCACCTGCCGGCGGACCCGCTCGATGTCCCGCACCAGCAAGTGCAGGCTGGCCCGAGCCTGGGCGTCGTGGGTTGCGTGGTCGGCCATGAACAAGCCTCTCGAACCGGCGTTGAAAGGAATCGGGCCGCGCGGGCGGCCCGGTGGTCAACTCTTCCTTGACCAACGCGTGGGCGCTCCGCTGGTCACGGGGTGGGGGCGTGGAGGCATATGCGTGCGCCTGGTTGTGCGGGATGCGCGCCTCGGCCTTCGGCCATCGGCGTGTTTCTCTCCCGCCCGCGCACCACCCGTTTCCAGTCGGTCGAGAGGCTGAGGTCTGCCGTGGGGGTGCGCCGCCGTCGGCGGCTACCCGTGTTCTTCGGGCTCGTAGACTGGTGCGCTGCCCGCTGTCCGCCCCTGCCCGAGAGGCCCGTCCCACCCATGAAGCTCGTCTTCGCCGGTACCCCCGAGGTCGCCGTTCCCGCCCTGGACGCCCTGATCGCCTCCGGGCGCCACGAGGTGGCCGCCGTCGTCACGCGGCCCGACGCTCCGGCCGGGCGCGGTCGCAGACTGGTCGCCTCTCCCGTGGCCGAGCGGGCCGAGGAGGCCGGGATCGAGGTGCTCAAGCCCGCCAAGCCGCGCGAGCCGGAGTTCCTGGAGCGGCTGCGCGAGATCGCGCCCGACTGCTGCCCCGTCGTGGCCTACGGGGCGCTGCTGCCCCGCGTCGCCCTCGACGTGCCCGCCCGCGGCTGGGTCAACCTGCACTTCTCGCTGCTGCCCGCCTGGCGCGGGGCCGCGCCCGTGCAGCACGCGCTGATGGCGGGCGACGAGATCACCGGCGCGTCCACCTTCCTGATCGAGGAGGGCCTGGACTCCGGCCCGGTCTACGGCACGGTCACCGAGACCGTCCGCCCCACCGACACCAGCGGCGACCTGCTGACCCGGCTCGCCTTCGCCGGTGCCGGGCTGCTGGCGGCCACCATGGACGGCATCGAGGACGGGAGCCTGAAGGCGGTGCCGCAGCCGTCGGAGGGCGTCACCCTGGCCCCGAAGATCACCGTCGAGGACGCCCGGGTCGACTGGTCCGCTCCGGCGCTGCGCGTGGACCGGGTGGTGCGCGGCTGCACCCCCGCCCCCGGCGCCTGGACCACCTTCCGCGGCGAGCGGCTGAAGCTCGTGCAGGCGGTCCCGGCCCCGGACCGGACCGACCTCGCCCCCGGGCGGCTCGCCGCGGGCAAGAACAACGTGTACGTCGGCACCGGCTCGCACGCCGTCGAGCTGCTGTGGGTACAGGCCCAGGGCAAGAAGCCGATGCGGGCCGCCGACTGGGCGCGCGGCGTGCGGATCGCCGAGGGCGAGCTGCTGGGCGGCTGACCTGCGCCTGCGCACCACCGTTCACCGGCCCGGCGTACGCTGGTGAGCGCACTTCACCCCACACCCGGAGCACCTTTTTCGTGAGCGAGCAGCCCCGTCGTCCCCGCAAGCCCGGCAAGCCGTACCGCAGGCCCCAGAAGGACCCCGTCCGCATCCTCGCCTTCGAGGCGCTCAGGGCCGTGGACGAGCGGGACGCGTACGCGAACCTGGTCCTGCCGCCGCTGCTGCGCAAGGCCCGCGAGCAGGGGGACTTCGACGCGCGGGACGCGGCGCTGGCGACCGAGCTGGTGTACGGGACGCTGCGCAGGCAGGGCACGTACGACGCGATCATCGCCGACTGCGTCGACCGGCCGCTGCGGGAGGTCGACCCGCCGGTGCTGGACGTCCTCAGCCTGGGCGTCCACCAGCTGCTCGGCACGCGCATCCCGACTCACGCGGCCGTGTCCGCCTCCGTGGAGCTGGCGCGGGTCGTGCTCGGCGACGGACGGGCCAAGTTCGTCAACGCCGTGCTGCGCAAGGTCGCGCGGGAGGATCTCGACGGGTGGCTGGAGCGGGTCGCCCCGTCCTACGACGAGGACCCCGAGGACCACCTCGCCGTCGTGCACTCGCACCCCCGCTGGGTCGTCTCGGCGCTGTGGGACTCGCTCGGCGGTGGCCGGGCCGGCATGGAGGAGCTGCTGGCCGCGGACAACGAGCGCCCCGAGGTCACCCTGGTCGCCCGCCCCGGCCGGGCCACGCGCGAGGAGCTGCTCGCCGAGGAGGCCGCCGTTCCGGGCCGCTGGTCCCCGTACGCCGTGCGCCTGAGCGAGGGCGGTGAGCCCGGTGCGGTCGAGGCCGTGCGGGAGAACCGGGCCGGCGTCCAGGACGAGGGCAGCCAGCTCGTCGCCCTGGCCCTGGCCAACGCGCCCCTGGACGGTCCGGACCGGCGCTGGCTGGACGGGTGCGCGGGCCCCGGTGGCAAGGCCGCGCTGCTCGGCGCCCTGGCCGCCGAACGCGGTGCCTTCCTCCTCGCCTCCGAGAAGCAGCCGCACCGGGCCGGGCTGGTCGCCAAGGCGTTGGACGGCAACCCGGGTCCGTACCAGGTGATCACCGCCGACGGCACCCGTCCGGCGTGGCGCCCGGGCAGTTTCGACCGGGTCCTGGTCGACGTGCCGTGCACCGGCCTCGGCGCGCTGCGCCGCCGCCCGGAGGCCCGCTGGCGCCGCCGTCCCGAGGACCTGGACGGATTCGCCCCGCTCCAGCGGGCCCTGCTGGGCAGCGCAATCGACGCCGTCCGCGTCGGCGGCGTCGTCGCCTACGCGACCTGCTCGCCCCACCTCGCCGAGACCCGCGCGGTGGTCGCGGACGTCCGCAAACAGCACCCCGACACCGAACTCATCGACGCCCGCCCCCTCCTCCCGGACGTCCCCCACCTCGGCGAGGGCCCCGACATCCAGCTCTGGCCCCACCTCCACGGCACCGACGCGATGTACCTCACCTTGCTCCGCCGCACCGCCTGACCCGCCCCTCCCTCATCCCTCACGCCCACACGGGCACCCCCAGGGGCGCGGGGAACTGCGCGACCAGCCCCCACCCACCCGCACCGGACGAGCATCCCCACCCCGGGGGCCGGGCAGAGCCGGTTCACTCGTCCCTCACGCCCACAAGGACGCTCCCCAGGGGCGCGGGGAACTGCGCGACCAGCCCCCACCCACCCGCACCCGACAACCAAGCCCCCACCCCCCCCGGGACCGATGCCGCTCACCCCCGGAGGGCATGGCAGGCTTGGGGGCATGGCCGCGCAGATCAACCCCAGCATCCTGTCCGCCGACTTCGCCCGCCTCGCGGACGAGGCCAAGGCGGTCGAGGGAGCCGACTGGCTCCACGTCGACGTCATGGACAACCACTTCGTCCCGAACCTCACCCTCGGCGTCCCGATCGTGGAGTCCCTGGCCCGGGCGACGGACACCCCGCTGGACTGCCACCTCATGATCGAGGCCCCCGACCGCTGGGCCCCCCAGTACGTGGAGGCCGGCGCCGGTTCCGTCACCTTCCACGTCGAGGCGGCCACCGCCCCCGTGCGCCTCGCCCGCGAGATCCGGGCCAAGGGCGCCCGCGCCTCCATGGCGCTGCGGCCCGCCACGCCGATCGAGCCGTACGAGGACCTGCTCCCCGAGCTCGACATGCTGCTGATCATGACGGTTGAACCCGGCTTCGGTGGGCAGGCGTTCCTCGACATCATGCTGCCGAAGATCCGCCGCACCCGTGAGCTGATCAAGAAGCATGGTCTGGAGCTGTGGCTCCAGGTCGACGGAGGCGTCTCGGCGTCGACGATCGAGCAGTGCGCCGACGCCGGAGCGGACGTCTTCGTCGCGGGTTCCGCCGTGTACGGGGCGTCCGACCCGGCCGAGGCGGTACGTGCACTGCGCAACCAGGCCGACGCGGCCACCGCCAAGGCGTCCTGGGCGTGCGACCACTGAGGAACAGAACGTGAACGGCTCCCATCAGGGCTGATCAAGCGCGCCGAATCTGCAAGGATGAACGGCGAATCCAGAGTGTGAACAGCAGTGAGGAGAACGCCGTGTCGGGTATGTCGGCGGGCCGTTCAGCCATGCGGATGGGACCCGCTGAGCTGGTCCAGGCGGCGGCCATGGCCCGCCGCTTCTACCTCGAGGGCAAGTCCAAGATCCAGATCGCGGAGGAGTTCGGCGTCAGCCGCTTCAAGGTGGCCCGGGTTCTCGAGACCGCCCTCGAGAGAGACCTAGTACGAATCGAGATCCGGGTGCCGGCCGAGCTGGACGCCGAGCGCTCGGACGCCCTGCGGGCCCGCTACGGCCTCAGGCACGCCGTGGTCGTGGAGTCCCCGGCCGACGCCGAGGAGACGCCCGACCCGGAGAACCTGGGCGAGGTGGCCGCCGACCTGCTCGGCGAGCTGGTCAACGAGGGCGATGTGCTCGGCCTGGCCTGGGGTCGGTCCACCATCCACATGGCGGCGGCGCTGGACCGGCTGCCGCCGTGCACCGTGGTGCAGCTGACGGGCGTGTACGACGCCGGGACCGCCGAGCGCGGCTCCGTCGAGGCCGTCCGCCGCGCCGCCCAGGTGTCGGGCGGCGACGCCCACCCCATCTACGCGCCGATGCTGCTCCCGGACGCGGCGACCGCGCAGGCGCTGCGGCACCAGACCGGGATCGCCCGGGCCTTCGAGTACTTCGACAAGGTCACGGTCGCCTGCGTCTCCATCGGTTCCTGGGAGCCGGGCATCTCGACGGTGCACGACATGCTCAGCGACGAGGAGCGCGCGCACTACGCCTCGCTCGGTGTCGCCGCCGAGATGTCCGCGCACCTCTTCGACGCGGAGGGGCGCCGGGTCGGGCGCGACCTGGGGGAGCGGTGCATCACGGTCAAGGCCGACCAGCTCCGCCGTATCCCCGAGGTCGTGGCGATCGCGGGCGGGCAGCGCAAGGCGGCGGCCATCGACGCGGTGCTGCGCTCCGGGCTGGTCACCAGCCTGGTGACGGACACGTCGGCCGCGGACTACCTGATGACGGCCGGTCCGACGCCCAAGTCGACCCTCAACAGGGCCGACCCGGACGGCATCTGACGGCCGGTCGGGACGAGCACGGAGGCGGGGGAGAGGGAGAGGCAGGGACGATGACCGAGGACCCCGCGGGGCGGCTCGTGGTCACGCTGGATCTCGACGGCGTCACGGACAAGGCGGGCCTGATGGACCGCTGCGCCCGCGACCTGGCGCTGCCCGACTGGTTCGGGCGGAACTGGGACGCGCTCGCCGACTCCCTCGCCGACCCCGCCGTCTGGCCCGAGGGAGCACGGGAGCAGGGGCTGGTGCTGGTCGTCCGGGGCTGGCGGGCGTACGCCGAGGAGCGGCCGGACGAGTGGGCGGTCGCCGAGGAGGTCTTCGCCGAGGCGACGGACCGGGGCCCCGGGCTCTTCGTCACCCTCGGACCTGGAGGTTCCTCCAAGGAGGCCGCTGACCAGCCTGGATGATCTGCCCGGGGATTACCGGCCACCCGGCATGGGAGAATGAAGTACGTGCTCTTTCCCCCTGGCTGACCTGTCCGGGGGCCACCTCTGATCGACTGGGATGTGCAGCACGTGCGTTTCCTCAATGACATCCAGCCCTCGTACGACCTGACGTACGACGACGTCTTCATGGTGCCGAGCCGCAGCGCCGTCGGCTCCCGGCAGGGCGTGGACCTCGGCTCCCCGGACGGCACGGGCACCACCATCCCGCTGGTCGTCGCCAACATGACCGCCATCGCGGGGCGCCGCATGGCCGAGACGGTGGCCCGGCGCGGCGGCCTCGTGGTCATCCCGCAGGACATCCCGATCGAGGTCGTCACCGACGTCGTCTCCTGGGTGAAGAGCCGCCACCTGGTCCTGGACACCCCCATCGTGCTGGCCCCGCACCAGACCGTCGCCGACGCGCTGTCCCTGCTGCCCAAGCGGGCGCACAACGCCGGTGTCGTCGTCGACGAGGACCACAAGCCGGTCGGCGTGGTCACCGACACCGACCTGACCGGCGTGGACCGCTTCACCCAGCTCGAAGAGGTCATGTCCAAGGACCTGCTCCTCATCGAGGCCGACATGGACCCGCGCGAGGCCTTCAACACCCTCGACGCCGCCAACCGCCGCTACGCGCCCGCCGTGGACGCGGACGGCCGCCTGGCCGGCATCCTCACCCGCAAGGGCGCCCTGCGCGCCACCCTCTACACCCCGGCCACCGACGCGAACGGCAGGCTGCGCATCGCCGCCGCCGTAGGCATCAACGGCGACGTGGCCGGCAAGGCCAAGCAGCTGCTCGACGCCGGCGTGGACACCCTCGTCATCGACACCGCGCACGGCCACCAGGAGTCGATGATCAGCGCGGTCAAGGTGGTGCGCGGCCTCGACCCGCGGGTCCCGATCGTCGCGGGCAACATCGTCTCCGCCCAGGGTGTGCGCGACCTGATCGAGGCGGGCGCCGACATCATCAAGGTCGGCGTCGGCCCCGGCGCCATGTGCACCACCCGCATGATGACCGGCGTCGGCCGGCCGCAGTTCTCCGCCGTGCTGGAGTGCGCCGCCGAGGCGAAGAAGTACGGCAAGCACGTGTGGGCCGACGGCGGCGTCCGCCACCCGCGCGACGTGGCCATGGCCCTCGCGGCCGGCGCGTCCAACGTGATGGTCGGCTCCTGGTTCGCCGGGACCTACGAGTCCCCGGGCGACCTCCAGCACGACGCCAACGGCCGCGCCTACAAGGAGTCCTTCGGCATGGCCTCCGCCCGCGCGGTGCGCAACCGCACCTCCGAGGAGTCGGCCTACGACCGGGCCCGCAAGGCGCTGTTCGAGGAGGGCATCTCCACCTCCCGCATGTTCCTCGACCCGACCCGCCCCGGCGTCGAGGACCTGATCGACTCGATCATCGCGGGCGTCCGCTCCTCCTGCACCTACGCCGGTGCCGGCTCCCTGGAGGAGTTCGCCGAGAAGGCCGTCGTCGGCGTCCAGAGCGCCGCCGGCTACGCCGAGGGCAAGCCGCTGCACGCCAGCTGGAGCTGACGCCGCGCACCCGCGCCGCACGGCCCCCGTTCCTCCCGCCGCCCGGGAAGGAACGGGGGCCGTTCCCTTTCCGGACGAGGCCGAGTCGCTGGCCGGGAGCGGCAGTCACGAGGAGGAGCTCGACCGCTCCCAGCGGCTCGGACTGCTCGCACCGAGCGACGTGGCGGCCCGCGAGGCCGCACACGGGCGCCGGCTCACCGTCCGGGCCGCCGGGGAAGGCGCACATGTGCGGGACCGAGGGGCAGGGAGGACCCCCGCGGACGGCGACTGCTCCCGGCCCGGCGGACGGCTGTGACCAGGCTCGATCCGTCTGCAGCCGGCTCGTGCGCAACGCTGCGTACCCTCCGCGCAACGAACACACGCACCGCCCCGGGCAACGCAACGATCGTGCGGAGATGCGCAAGGTTGCTGCATTACCGCCGCGGCGCACCCCTCGTAGTGTTCTGCGCTGTACGTGGCGTGGCGGGGACCCCGCTCGGTGGGTCTCCGTGCTTGTGCACGTGTGCCCGCCGCGTCCCCGCCGCTCCAGAGCCCGCCGCGAGCCCGTCCGCTCACACCGACGGGCCCGACCGGCAGCGACAAAGGAGTCAACGCGTGCTCGACCAAGGCGCACCCCCGCACCACGACACACCGGCCGGCCCCGCGTCCCCGGGCCTGGCCGCGCGCCTCATGCGCCGCAAGCCCGTGGAACGGCTGGTCGCCGAGGGCGGCCAGGGCGAGGGCGGCACGCTGCGCCGCTCCCTGGGCCTGTGGCAGCTCACGATGATCAGCATCGGCGCCACCCTCGGCACCGGCATCTTCGTCGTCCTCGGCGAGGCCGTCCCCAAGGCCGGCCCGGCGGTCACGCTGTCCTTCGTCATCGCCGGACTCACGGCGCTCTTCTCGGCCCTGTCCTACGCCGAACTGGCCGGCACCATCCCGGTCTCCGGCTCCTCCTACTCGTACGCGTACGCCACGATGGGCGAGCTGGTCGCCTGGGTCTGCGGCTGGTGCCTGGTCCTGGAGTACGGCGTGTCCGTCGCCGCCGTCGCCGTCGGCTGGGGCGAGTACCTCAACGAACTCCTCGACGGCACCATCGGCGTCACCATCCCGGCCGCCCTGTCCGCCCCGCCCGGCGACGGCGGCGTCTTCAACCTGCCCGCGCTGATCGTCGTGCTGCTCGCCATGACCTTCCTGCTGGGCGGCGCCCGCGAGTCCGCCCGCGCCAACACGATCATGGTCGTCGTGAAGATCGCCGCGCTGGTGCTGTTCTGCGCGATCGGCGTCCAGGGCTTCCGCTCCGGCAACTACGAGAACTTCATGCCGCTCGGCATGGCCGGCGTCAGCGCGGCCGGCGCCACGCTCTTCTTCTCGTACATCGGCTTCGACGCCGCCTCCACCGCCGGTGAGGAGGCCAAGAACGCCCAGCGCGACCTGCCCCGCGCGATCATGCTGTCCCTGGTCATCGTGACGGTGCTGTACGTCCTCGTCGCCGCCGTCGCCGTCGGCGCCCGCCCGTGGCGCACCTTCACCGACTCCGAGGCCTCCCTCGCCCAGATCATGACCGACGTCACCGGGCAGGAATTCTGGGGGACCCTGCTGGCCTTCTGCGCGGTGGTCGCCATCGCCAGCGTCGTCCTGACCGTGCTCTACGGCCAGACCCGCGTCCTGTTCGCCATGTCCCGCGACGGGCTGGTGCCCAAGGTGTTCTCCCGTGTCCACCCGAAGACCGGCGCGCCCCGCGCCAACACGCTGATCGTCTCCCTGTTCTGCGGCGTCCTGGCCGCCGCCATCCCGCTCGGGCAGCTCGCCGACGCCACCAGCATCGGCACCCTCTTCGCCTTCGCCCTGGTCAACGTGGCCGTCGTGGTGCTGCGCCGGACCCGCCCCGACATGCGCCGCACCTTCCGGGTGCCGCTGTCGCCGGTCCTGCCGGCCCTGGGCTTCGCCTTCTGCGTCTGGATGATGGGCAGCCTGTCCACCGTGACCTGGGTCGTGTTCGGTGTCTGGATGGCGGTCGGGCTCGTGATCTACTTCGGTTACGGCCACCGCCGCTCCCGGCTGGCCGCACCGGACACCGTGACACCAGAAGCGAAGTGAACCACCCGCAGTGCTGAACGATCTCGACGAACGCATCGTGCACGCCCTCGCCGAGGACGCCCGCCGCTCCTACGCGGACATCGGGCAGTCGGTCGGCCTGTCCGCGCCCGCCGTGAAACGGCGCGTGGACCGGTTGCGCGCCACCGGAGCCATCACCGGCTTCACCGTACGGGTCGACCCCGCCGCGCTCGGCTGGGAGACCGAGGGGTTCGTCGAGATCTTCTGCCGCCGCAACACCTCGCCGGAGACCATCCAGCGGGGTCTGGAGCGCTACCAGGAGGTCGTGGCCGCGTCCACCGTCACCGGGGACGCGGACGCGGTCGCCCAGGTCTTCGCCTCCGACATGCGCCACTTCGAACGGGTCCTGGAGCGGATCGCCGGGGAGCCGTTCGTGGAGCGGACCAAGTCGGTGCTGGTCCTGTCGCCGCTGCTGCGGCGCTACTCGTCGGGATCGCCCACGTAATCCCGAGACCGAGGCCGGGTCACCCGACTACCATCGGTGCCATGACCTGGCGACATTGATCCACCAGCCGCGCCTCCTCCCGAGGGCCGCCGCGGACGCCGTACCTCCGGTGTCCGATCCGCCCCCTCGGGAAGGCCTCATGACTCTCTCACCCGAGCGTGCCCCCACGACCGCCGGTGTCCGGCGGCTGACGCGCACGCTGTACGCATCCGCGTTCTGCGACGAGTTCGTCCTGCTCTACCCGGTGTACGCGCTGCTGTTCAGCGACACCGGTCTGTCCGTCTGGCAGATGTCGTCCCTGTTCGCCCTGTGGTCGCTGACCGGTGTCCTGCTGGAGGTGCCCTCCGGCGCCTGGGCCGACGCGGTCTCCCGGCGTCTGCTGCTCGTACTGGGCCCGCTGCTCACCGCCGCCGGCTTCGCCCTGTGGGTCCTCGTGCCCTCCTACGGCGCCTTCGCGCTCGGCTTCGTGCTGTGGGGCGCCGGGGGAGCGCTCGGCTCCGGGGCGCTGGAGGCACTGGTCTACGACGAGCTGGACCGGGCCGGCGCCGCCGACCGGTACGCCCGGGTCATGGGCCGGGCGCGGGCGATCGGCATCGCCGCGACGATGGCCGCGATGGGCCTGGCCGGCCCGGTCTTCGCCTGGGGCGGCTACGACGCGGTGGGCGCGGCGAGCGTGCTGGTCTGCCTGGCCGGGGCGGCCGTGGCGAGCCGGTTCCCCGAGCACCGCACACCCTCCGCCGACGGCGACCGCTGGACCGCGGCCCTGCGGGCCGGGCTCGCCGAGGTCCGCACCGACCGCTCCGTGCGCGGGGCGCTCCTGCTCGTCCCGGCCGTGACCGCGGTGTGGGGCGCGCTCGATGAGTACACGCCGCTGCTGGCCCACGACACCGGAGTGGCGCAGGAGACCGTTCCCTGGCTGCTACTGGTGATCTGGGCCGGCGCCACGGCCGGGAGCCTGCTGGCCGGCCCCGTCGAACGCCTGACCACCACCGGGTTCGCCGTCCTGTTGACCGGTTCCGCGCTGGCCCTGGCGGTCGGCGCCGCGGCGGGCACCCCGCCCGCCCTCGTCCTCGTCGCCCTGGCCTTCGGCGGCTTCCAGCTGGCGACCGTGCTGGCCGACGCCCGCCTCCAGCGGCGTATCGACGACACCGGACGGGCCACGCTGACCTCGGTCGCGGGCCTGGGCACCGAGCTGGGCACCCTCGCCACGTACGGCGCCTACGCGGCGGCCGCCTCGGTGACGGGGCACGGCACCGCGTTCGCCTGGGCCGCGGTGCCGTACCTGCTGACGGCGCTGCTGCTGGCCGCCGCCGCCCGGACTACAGCCGCGGCTGCCAGGGCACGACCGTGAAGTCGCCGGTCCCCTTCGCGACCTTCTCGAAGGGCGCCGACGACACGCACCGGGGCAGCTCCCCGCCCTCCGCGGGACTGCCCGTCGCGGCCCAGCTGTAGCCGAGCCGGTCGTGGTGCCCGCGGTCGTGGACGGTGACGCCGACCCGCTTGCCCTCGGCGCCGGGCAGGTCGGATTCGGTGATGACGCCGGAGACGACGGCCACGTCACCGCCGGTGATCAGACAGTCGACCTCGGCCTTGGCCCGGGCACCCCAGCCGTTCAGGTAGTGGCTGAACTCGAAGGTCCCGGTGGCCTTGAGCGGATCGTCGTTGTCCTTGGCCGCCAGGTGGGCGTCGAAGGTGAAGGTGATGTCGTCACCGGCCGACCGGTACAGCTTCGCGGTGCCGGTCAGCGCGGCGGCCTCCCGCGGGGGCTGCCCCTCGTGGGGTCCGGAGGCGACGGCCGCCCCCGAGGTGACGGCGGTCAGCAGCAGGGCGGCACAGAGCACGGCGGTCGTCGTACGGCGTTTCATGGCGGGTCCTCTCCCAAGGATCGAAGCCGGGCAACCGAACGGTCACCACTGTCCCGGCGCCGCGCCCGCACCACATCGCGCTCAGGGCGGGAGCGGCCTCCGCCGCGCGGCGGGGGAGGGGCGGACGGGGCCCCTTCTCGGGGATGACGGGAGGGGGGACGGGGGTGGCACGGGGGTGGCACGGGGGTGGCGCAACGAATCGCCGGGGGATGCCGGGCGCACGCAACGATCCGCTCACCGGCGCGCAACGTGTCCTTCTTGTCCGGCCGAGCGCGCCGACCGTACCGTCTATCTGGCCCCCGACCCCCTTCCCTCCGGTGAGGAACACGCATGCGCACCGCCCTGCTCCAGAGCTCCGGCCGGCCCGGCTCCGTCGCCGAGAACCTCAAGGTCCTCGACGAGGCCGCCGCCCGCGCCGCGGCCTCGGGTGCCGGGCTGCTGGTCACCTCGGAGCTGTTCCTGACCGGGTACGCGATCGGCGACGGCATCGCCGCCCTCGCCGAGCCCGCCGACGGGGACTCGGCCGACGCCGTCGCGGAGACCGCCGGGCGCCACGGCCTGGCCGTCGCCTACGGCTACCCCGAGCGGGACGGCGAGCGCGTCTTCAACTCCGTGCAGCTGATCGCCGCCGACGGTACCCGCCTGGCGAACTACCGCAAGACCCATCTCTTCGGCTGCTTCGAGCGCGACCACTTCACCCCCGGCGGACAGCCCGTCGTCCAGGCCGAGCTGAACGGTCTCACCGTCGGCCTGATGATCTGCTACGACGTGGAGTTCCCGGAGAACGTCCGCGCCCACGCCCTGGCCGGCACCGACCTGCTGCTGGTCCCGACCGCGCAGATGCACCCGTTCCAGTTCGTCGCCGAGTCGGTCGTGCCGGTGCGGGCCTTCGAGAACCAGATGTACGTCGCGTACGTCAACCGGACCGGGCCGGAGGGCGACTTCGAGTTCGTCGGGCTGTCCGTGCTCGCCGGCCCCGACGGGACGTCCCGGGCCCGCGCCGGACGCGGTGAGGAACTGCTCCTCGCCGACGCCGACCCTGCCTTCCTCGCCGCCTCCCGCGAGGCCAACCCGTACCTGAAGGACCGCCTTCCCGGTCTCTACGGGCCCCTCGTCCGCAACCGCTGAACCACCAGAAGCCCAGCCCCCCGCTCCACCCCGCAAGGAGTCCGTACCCCATGACGTCCACCGTGCCCAACGCGATCGAGCACGCAGACGAGCAGCAGCCGCCGATCACCATGTTCGGGCCGGACTTCCCGTACGCGTACGACGACTTCCTCGCCCACCCCGCCGGCCTCGGCCAGATACCCGCCGCCGAGCACGGCACCGAGGTCGCCGTGATCGGCGGCGGCCTGTCCGGCATCGTCGCCGCCTACGAACTGATGAAGATGGGCCTCAAGCCCGTCGTCTACGAGGCCGACAGGATCGGCGGCCGGCTGCGGACCGTCGGCTTCGACGGCTGCGACGAGTCGCTGACCGCCGAGATGGGCGCGATGCGCTTCCCGCCCTCCTCCACCGCGCTCCAGCACTACATCGACCTGGTCGGCCTGAAGACCAGCCCCTTCCCCAACCCGCTCGCCGAGGCCACGCCCTCCACGGTCGTCGACCTCAAGGGCGAGTCGCACTACGCCGAGACCCTCGACGATCTGCCGCAGGTCTACCGGGACGTCGCCGACGCCTGGGCGAAGTGCCTGGAGGAGGGTGCCGACTTCTCCGACATGAACCGCGCCCTGCGCGAGCGCGACGTGCCGCGCATCCGCGAGATCTGGGCCAGGCTCGTCGAGAAGCTCGACAACCAGACCTTCTACGGCTTCCTCTGCGACTCCGAGGCCTTCAAGTCCTTCCGGCACCGCGAGATCTTCGGCCAGGTCGGCTTCGGCACCGGCGGGTGGGACACCGACTTCCCCAACTCCATCCTGGAGATCCTCCGCGTCGTCTACACCGAGGCGGACGACCACCACCGCGGCATCGTCGGCGGCTCCCAGCAGCTCCCGCTGAGGATGTGGGAGCGGGAGCCGGAGAAGATCGTCCACTGGCCGTACGGCACCTCGCTGAAGTCCCTGCACACGGACGGCGAGCCGCGCCCGGCGGTGACCCGGCTGAACCGTACCGCCGGCAACCGGATCACCGTGACCGACGCCGACGGCGACATCCGCACGTACCAGGCGGCGATCTTCACCGCCCAGTCCTGGATGCTGCTCTCGAAGATCGCGTGCGACGACTCGCTCTTCCCGATCGACCACTGGACCGCGATCGAGCGCACCCACTACATGGAGAGCTCCAAGCTGTTCGTGCCCGTCGACCGGCCCTTCTGGCTGGACAAGGACGAGGAGACGGGCCGGGACGCCATGTCGATGACGCTCACCGACCGCATGACCCGCGGCACCTACCTCCTGGACGACGGCCCGGACAAGCCCGCCGTCATCTGCCTCTCCTACACCTGGTGCGACGACAGCCTGAAGTGGCTGCCGCTGTCCGCGAACGAGCGGATGGAGGTCATGCTGAAGTCGCTCGGCGAGATCTACCCGAAGGTCGACATCAGGAAGCACATCATCGGCAACCCGGTGACCGTCTCCTGGGAGAACGAGCCCTACTTCATGGGTGCGTTCAAGGCCAACCTCCCCGGCCACTACCGCTACCAGCGGCGCCTGTTCACGCACTTCATGCAGGAGGAGCTGCCCGAGGACAAGCGGGGCATCTTCCTCGCCGGCGACGACATCTCCTGGACGGCCGGCTGGGCCGAGGGAGCCGTCCAGACCGCGCTCAACGCGGTCTGGGGCGTCATGCACCACTTCGGCGGGCAGACCGACCCGACCAACCCCGGGCCGGGTGACGTGTACGACGAGATCGCGCCGGTCGAGCTGCCCGAGGACTAGCCGGCCGTTCTAGACCCCGGCCGCGCGGGCCTTCTCGTACACCTGGGCGGCCAGGTCCTTGAGCTCCTCGGCGTCCCGCGCCGAGCCCTGAAGGTCGATCAGGATCTCGTCGAGGCCGATCTCGGCGTGGGCGGCGAGGTCCTCGACGATCTGGTCGACGCTGCCGTGGAAGGGGCGGCGGCCGGTGCCCTCCTGGGCCGACGCCCGATACCGGGCGTTGACCCGCAGCACCGTGCGGATCGGTTCCGTACGGCCGCGTTCGTCGGCCAGGTCCCGCAGCCGCCGCCACTGCTCGGCCACGACCTCGACGCCGAGGCCGTTCGGCAGCCAGCCGTCGGCGTGGTCCACGAGCCGGCGCCGGGCCTTCCCGCTGCCCGCCGCCAGCAGCACCGGGATCGGCCGGGCGGGCTTGGGGCCGACCACGGCGGACGCGATCTTCGTGACGTGCCCGTCGTACACCACCGGGTCCGGGCCCCAGACCGCGCGGCACACCTCGATCAGCTCGTCCAGGGCCTGCCCGCGCTCGGCGAACGGCCGCACCGACGTCGCCGCGTACTCGTCGTGCGACCAGCCCGTGCCGAAACCGGCGATCACCCGGCCGCCGCTCGCCGCGTCCAGCGAGGCCAGCGCCTTGGCCAGCTGGAACGGCACGTGCAGCGGGGCGACCAGTACGCTGCTGCCCAGCTCCGCCCGTTCGGTGGCCGCGGCGGCGAGGGCCAGGGTGATCAGCGGGTCGGCCACGTTCCGGTAGGAGTCCGGCCAGGGCAGGCCCTCGATGCCGTACAGGCCCTGGGTGGCGGGCTCGGGGAACAGGGCGCGCTCGAAGACCCACAGGCTCTCGTAGCCCATCCCTTCCGCCGCGCGGGCCACGTCGGGGACGTCCTCGCCGAGGTCGTACTGCCGCATCTGGGGGAGGCCGAGTCCGAGCCGGGTCGCCATGTCCGATTGCTCCTTCGCCGTCGGGACGAGCTGCCAAAGGTGCAACGTACAACGACGGCACGGGTGTTCCTCAGGTGCGCGCCGGGAACGGGCCGGATCAGTCCGGCAGCGGGGTGAGCAGCATGCGGCCCGCGAAGCCGACCGCCGAGTCCAGGCGCTCGGTGAACTCCGCGGCGACGTCCGGCAGTCGGCGCAGCGCCCACAGCGCGCGGGCCGCCGCCCAGGTGGCGTCGCGGGCGCGCTCCAGGCTCCAGGAGCCGAACAGATGGGTCAGCGGGTCGGCGATCTGGAGGAGGTCGGGGCCCGGCATCAACTCCTCGCGGACGCGTTCCTCCAGCGACACGAGGAGATCGCCCACCCCGTCGAACTCGTCCTCCAGGTCGACGGGTTCGCAGCCGAGCGTACGACAGGTGTCCACCACGGCCAGTGCGAGGTCGTGCCCGATGTGGGCATTGATGCCCGACAGCGCGAACTGCAGCGGCCGTACGCCGGGATGGCGGCGGAACTGGAACAGGGGACGCCAGCAGGCGGGCGGACGGCGGCCGTCCTCCATCGCGTCGACGGCCGCCAGATAACGCTCCGCGAACCGCACGTCCAGCGCGATCGCCGACCGGGCGTCCGGGAAACGGCCTCCGTCGATGTGCCGGTCGACCGCCTCGGTGACGGTCAGGTAGACGCGGTTGAAGACCGCCACCCCGTCCCGCGGAGGCAGCGTCGTGTCGAGGATGCGCATCCGGGTCAGGACCGTGTCCACCGTCGAGGCCGCCATCGGGAGTTGCTCGCAGTGCGCCATGGCGGCAGGGTCGCAGCTTTAGGCTGACGGAAGTGCCGGCGGGCCCGACGCTTCCCCAGAACGGGGGAACGCGCCCGCCGTGCGGGGGAGGGGGAACCGTAGTGTCAGGCCTTCGTGCCCGGCGCCTGGCCGCTCGCAGGGCCGAGCGCAGGCGTGCCGCCCGCCGCAGCGCGATGGTCGCGGCGGCGTCCGTCGTCGTCGTGGTCGGCACCGCGACCGGCATGCTCTCCGCGCTCGGCGACGACGACGGCGGCGGCACCGACGAGGCCCGGCCGACGGTCACGCGGTCGCCGCGGCTGCACTCGCTGCCCCTGTCGCCGTCCCCGTCCCCGTCGGCGATGCCGTCGGTCTCCGCCTCGCCCTCCGCCTCCGCCCCGGCGAAGAGGGCGAGTCCCGAGCCGTCACCGAGGAAGACCTCCGAGAAGAAGCCCCGGGCGACCCCGGCCGCCACCCGGCTCTACCGGCACCCGGAGTCGCAGATCCTCTCCTGGGTCCGGGCCAACCCCGACGACCCGCGCCAGGACGTGATCCGGTCGCGGATCGCCGACCACCCGGCCGCCGTGTGGTTCGCCGACTACACGCCCTCGAACATCACCTCCCGGGTCCGGGCCGTGACGTCGGGCGCCGCCGCCGAGGGCCGGGTGCCCGTGGTCGTGCCGTACGCGATACCCGGCCGTGACTGCGGCGGCCACTCCCAGGGCGGCGCGCCCGGCCTCGACGCCTACGACGACTGGATCGACCTCTTCGCCGCCGGGCTCGGCTCCGGCGAGGTCGTCGTCGTCCTGGAGCCCGACTCGGTGGCCCAGGCCGATTGCCTGACCGCCGGGGAGCGTGCCGACCGCTTCGCCTCCCTGGCCCGCGCCGGCCGGGTACTCAAGGACGCGAACCCCAACGCCCGCGTGTACTACGACGCGGGTCACTCCGGCTGGCACGCGCCCGCCAAGCAGGCGGGCTGGCTGAAGGAGGCCGGCGCCGCCTCGGCAGCCTCGTCCGACGGCATCTTCAGCAACGTCTCCAACTTCCACACCACCGCCGACGAGGTAGCCCACAACCGCGCGGTCCTCGACGCCCTCGGCGGCCCGGCGAGCCTCGGCGCCGTCATCGACACCAGCCGCAACGGCAACGGCGCCCCGCCCGACGGTGAGTGGTGCGACCCGGCCGGCCGCAGGATCGGCCGCACACCGACCCTGAGCACCGGCATGGGACGCATCGACGCCTACCTGTGGGTGAAGCTGCCGGGGGAGTCGGACGGCTGCAAGGGCAGGCCGGGCACCTTCACGCCGTCCTACGCCTACGACTTGGCGCGCTGAGTCCCGCCGCCCGGCCCCTCGCCGGGCCCGCCGCCGTCCGTGGCCTGCTCGTCGTACGACGACGTGCCCTCGTCGAGCAGCGGTTGCTGCGTCTTGAGGTGGGCCGGGGCGAAGGCGCGCAGCGCGTGGTAGCCGGTGATGACGACGAGGGTGCCGAGCGCGATGCCGCTGAGCGAGAAGTTGTCGGTGAACTCCATGCTGACGTTGCCGACGCCGATGATGATGCCCGCGGCGGCCGGCACCAGGTTCAGCGGGTTGCGCAGGTCCACGTTCGCGTTGATCCAGATCTGCGCGCCGAGCAGGCCGATCATGCCGTACAGGATGACGGTGATGCCGCCCAGCACGCCGCCGGGGATCGCGGCGACGACCGCGCCGAACTTCGGGCAGATGCCGAAGAGGAGGGCGAAGCAGGCGGCGGCCCAGTAGGCGGCCGTCGAGTAGACCCGGGTCGCGGCCATCACGCCGATGTTCTCGGAGTACGTGGTGTTGGGCGGGCCGCCGACCGCGGTGGACAGCATCGAGCCGACGCCGTCCGCGGAGATCGCGGTGCCCAGCTTGTCGTCGAGCGGGTCCCCGGTCATCTCGCCGACCGCCTTGACGTGACCGGCGTTCTCCGCGACCAGTGCGATGACGACCGGCAGGGCGACCAGGATCGCCGACCACTCGAAGCTCGGCCCGTGGAACGACGGCAGGCCGATCCAGTCGGCCTGCCCCACGGCGGAGAAGTCGAGGCGCCAGTGGTCGGTGACCTTGCCGCTGCCGTCCACCGAGTGGATCCTGCCGAAGATTTGGTCCAGGGCCCAGGAGAGCACGTAGCCGAAGACCAGCCCCAGGAAGATCGCGATCCGGGACCAGAAACCGCGCAGGCAGACCACGGCCAGACCGGTGAACAGCATCACCAGCAGCGCCGTCCACTGGTCCTGCGGCCAGTAGGTGGACGCGGTGACCGGCGCCAGGTTGAAACCGATCAGCATCACCACCGCGCCGGTGACGATCGGCGGCATCGCGGCGTGGATGATCCGCGCCCCGAAGCGCTGCACTGCGAGCCCCACCAGGAACAGCGCCGCACCGACTACCAGCACGGCGCCGGTCACCGTGGCGCTCGTGCCGCCCTGGGCCCGGATGACCGCGGCGACACCGACGAAGGAGAGCGAGCAGCCGAGGTAGCTGGGGACCCGGCCGCGGGTGGCGAGCAGGAAGATGGCGGTCGCCACGCCCGACATCATGATCGCGAGGTTGGGGTCCAGGCCCATCAGGACCGGGGCCACGAAGGACGCCCCGAACATGGCCACCACGTGCTGGGCGCCGAGCCCGAACGTGCGAGGCCACGAGAGCCGTTCGTCGGGGCGGACCACCGCTCCGGGGGCGGGGACCTTCCCGTCCCCGTGCAGCTTCCAGCGCACGCCGAGGTCCATGGTGAGGTTTCGCTTTCTCTGTACGTGATGACTGTCCGGACCATTGTCGGGGGTGCCCGGCCGTGCGGTTGACCTGCACCCTTCCCGACGGGTGTACTGAGCGTCCGCTTAGGATGGCGGTGTTCGCCCGTACGCCGGCACCACCGCGTACGCCACGCACCACCCAGGAGCCCGTCGTGACCGCCGAAGCGCCCGCCGCACCCGCCCTGCCCGCCGTGCCGTACGGCCGCCTCCTCCCCGTCACCGTCCACTTCGACGACCTCGACGCGCTCGGTCTGCTGCACAATGCCCGCTACCCCGTGATGGTCGAGCGTGCCTGGGCCGAGCTGTGGACGGAGCACGGCTTCCGCTTCGAGGGCGACTGGGCGGCGGCCGGCGACGCCTGCAACGCGGTCAAGGAACTGACGATCACCTACGAGGCGCCGGTCACCCGGCCGGGTGCCTACGCCGTCCACCTCTGGCTGGACCGGCTCGGCACGACCGGGCTGACCTACGGCTTCCGCTTCTGCTCGCCGGACGGCGCCACCACGTACGCCCGCGGCACCCGGGTGCTGGTCCGGCTGGATTCCGAAACCCTGCGCCCGGCGCCGTGGAGCGACACCTTCAGGAGTGCCGGTCGGGCACTGCTGCGCTCGACGGACTGATCTTCGGCCGGTCCCGGTCCCCGGCGCGCAGCACCTTCGCGAACGCCACCAGGCAGCAGGCCAGCGCGGTCACCAGGCCGAACGACACCACCAGGCTGGTCGCCTGCGCGAGGCCGCCGATCGCGCTCGGGGCGACCAGGCCCGAGGTGTACGTGATGGTGGCGACGCCCGCGATGGCCAGGCTCGGGTTGGAGCCGGCCCGGCCGGCCGCCGCGAAGCACAGCGGGACGACCACGGCGATGCCGAGCCCCATCAGCGCGAAGCCGGTCATCGCCACCGCCGGATGGCCGCCGACGACGACGAGCAGGCCGCCGAGAGAGGCCAGCACCCCGCTCACGCGCACCGTGCGCACCGCGCCGAAACGGTCCACCACCTTGTCGCCGGCGAATCGGGCCACGGCCATCGTGAGCGTGAAGCCCGTCGTGCACGCCGCCGCCAGTCCGGCCGACGTCTCCAGCTCGTCCCGCAGGTAGACCGCCGACCAGTCCAGGCTGGCGCCCTCCGCGAACACCGCGCAGAACCCGACCGCGCCGATCAGCACGGCCGACCGGGGCGGCAGCGCGAACCGCGGCGGCGGGGCCTCGTCCTCGGCGGGCTGGAGGTCCAGCACCCAGGTGCAGGCGACCAGACCCGCCACGGTCAGCACGGCGGCGGCCAGGACGTGGTGCAGTCGGGCGTCCGCGCCCAGGTGGGCGGCGAGGGTGCCGGCCGCCGAGCCGATCAGGGCGCCGGCGCTCCACATGCCGTGCAGGCCGGACATGATCGACTTGTCCAGCCGGTTCTCGATCTCGACGCCGAGCGCGTTCATCGCCACGTCCGACATGCCCGCCGTGGCCCCGTAGACGAACAGGGCGAGGCACAGGGTGAGCAGGTTCGGGGCCAGGGAGGGCAGCACCAGCGCCAGCGTCCACAGGGCCAGCAGGCCGCGCAGGGCGGTGCGGGCGCCGAAGCGGTGACTGACGCTGCCGGCCAGTGGCATGGCGACCGACGCGCCGAGCGCCGGGAAGGCGAGCGCCAGACCCAACTGGCCCGCGCTCACGCCGGCGTGGTCCTGGATCCACGGCACCCGGGTGGCGAACGAACCGGTGACCGCGCCGTGCACGGCGAACACGGCCGCCACGGCGTACCGTGCGCGCCTCACCTGGCCTTGCTCGTAGACCACTGCGCTCATTCTCGGCCCCTCCGTCCGGTCCGCACCGGCTCGCCTCCCTGCCGCACCGCTCGCTGCCGCATGCGCCGGGTAAACTATCAGGAACCCTTCCTGATGGATAGGGGGTTAATGGATAGGGGATCATCGGCGTGGGCCGCCGCGCCGCCGATCTGGAAGGATCCCGGCATGCCCGCATCACCGAGCACCGCCCGGGCCATCAACGACCGGTTCGCCCTGCGCCTGCTGCAGCGGGAGGGCCCGTTGACGGCAGGGCAGTTGAAGCAGCTGACCGGCCTGTCCCGGCCCACCGTGGCCGACCTCGTCGAACGCCTCATCGCCTCCGGCCTCATCGAGGTGGCCGGGGAGTCGGGGGAGCAGCGCCGCGGCCCCAACGCCAAGCTGTACGGCATCGTGGCCGGCCGCGCGTACCTCGCCGCCCTCGACGTGCGCACCGAGGGCGTCGCCGTACTGGTGTCGGACCTGCTCGGCCGGGTGCTCGCCGAGGCGTCCGTGCCGATCGGCGACGGCACCGGGACGGGCCCCGCCGTGGAGCAGGCGGTGAGCCTGGTCGAGCGGGCGGCGAAGGAGGCCGGCGCCGACCGGCTGCACACCGTAGGCATCGGAGCTCCCGGTCTGATCGACCCGGTCGGCGGCGAACTCCGGGACTCCACGGGATTGCCCGAGTGGCACCGTCGGCTGACGGCGGCCTTGCAGGAGAAGTTCCCCGAGGCGCGGGTCGGTGTCGAGAACGAGACCAACCTCGCCGCCCTGGCCGAACAGCGCGACGGCGCCGCCCGGGACCGCGACACCTTCGTCCTGCTCTGGCTCGGCCTCGGCATCGGCGCGGCCGTCGTCCTCGACGGCACCCTGCGCCGGGGCGTCTCCGGGGGCGCGGGCGAGATCGGCTTCATGCCGGTGCCGGGCACCGCCGGCCTGCCGTCGGCCACCGACTGCGACGGCGGCTTCCACTCCGTGGCGGGAGCGGCGGCGGTCTCCGCCCTCGCGGCGGAGCACGGCATGACGGCACGGCCCGCCGGGCCCGAGCCGCACGCCGCCGCGCTGGTCCGGGAGGCGGTGCACCGGTCGGCGTCCGGGGACGCCCCCGCCGCCGGGCGCTTCCTCGACGCGCTCGCGGACCGCATCGCCCTGGGCGCCGCCGCCGTGGTCTCCGTCCTCGACCCCGGCTGCCTGGTCCTTGCCGGGGAGATCGGCCGGGCGGGCGCCGACGCCCTCGCCGACCGCGTCCAGCACCGCCTCGCCCGGATGTCCCCGCTGGCCACGGAGGTGCGGCCCAGTGCCCTGGGCGGTGGCGCGGTACTGCGGGGCGCCCTGCTCACCGCTCGCGACCGTGCCCAGGACGACCTCTTCGGCCCATCGGACCGGTAGCCTGCGGCGCTTCGTGCGGGGACATCCTGCGGTCGGCCCTCCGCAGGGTGGGCAGGGGCAGCTCAGGGGGTGGTGCGGCGTCGGGCGGGCCGTCGTTGCGCGGGCTCCGGCTCCCGGAACGCCGTGCCGTTCGCCGCCAGCCACACCAGAACCGCCGGGAGCAGCACGGCCGCTCCCAGCAGGACCATGAAGCCCGCGGCGCTCGCCGCCGACAGGGGCTCCAGGTGCCGGGCGTGGTAGAGCAGGTGGGCCACGGCGGAGACCAGGTACGCCACCAGGGCCGTCAGCACCAGGCGGCGTTCCATCGCCGCCACAGCCGCGCAGAGCACCACGGCGAGCGCGAGGCTCGCCCCGCCGAAGTCCCGGAGCAGATGCTCGTTGTAGGGCGGCAGGTGCGACACCCACGGCCACTTCCAGAACAGCTCGGGCAGCAGCACGATCCACAGCCCCAGCACCACCTGGCCGCCCGCGAGCAGCCCAAGTCCCGCCCGCAGCCACGCCCGTCCGCTCATCCGCGCCGCCCGCCCTCCCCGCCGCCGAACCGCCCCGCCAGGTACTCCTCGAACGTGCCCCTGCCGACCGCGTGTCCGGGCGCGAGGTGCCCGCCCGCGCGGAACGCTCGGTAAGTCTTCCCCGCGAGCGGCACGTTCACCACGGCCCGTCGGCGTCCCGTCGCGCCCAGATAGGCACGGGCCAGCGACTCGAAGGTGCGCACCTCGGGACCGCCCACGTCCGGCACCCTCCCGGCGGGCGCGCCCACGGCCAGTGCGGCGAGCCGGTCCGCGACCTCCGCCACCTCCACCGGCTGGTCGCAGGCATGAGCCGGCAGCACCACGACCGGCAGCCTGGCCAGCGCCTGGAGCACCTGTACCACCAGGTCGTGGAACTGTGTCGCCCGCAGCACCGTCCACCCGAGACCCGACTCCGCCACCAGCTTCTCGACGGCGAGCTTCGACCGGTAGTAGCCGAGTGGCACCCGATCGACGCCGACGATCGAGATGTAGACCAGGTGGGCCACCCCGGCCCGCCGCGCCGCCGCGATCAGGTTCGCCGCCGACCGCTCGTCCCCGCCGCGCTGCGTGGTAGCACAGTGCACGACCGTGTCGGCACCGGCGAGCGCCGCGTCCAGACCGCTGCCGCCCTCGCGCAGGTCGACGGCGTACGGCCGGCTGTGCCTGCTGAGCACCCGCACCTCGTGCCCGCCGGCCCGCAGCCGTTCGACGACGAGCCGGCCGAGCGTGCCGGTGCCGCCGGTCACCAGGATCGTGGTCATGCTGATCAGCCCCTGTCGGAAGTGGCGTGCGGTGCGCGGATCACACCGTCGCGCAACTCCACGCAGAACGCACCCCGCCAGGGCTCGGCAGGGCGCGTTGGGGGGACCCGGCGGCGGGCAAGGGCCTTCGTCACCGCCGCCGGGCCCGTTCGGGCGGGGTCAGCAGGCGCCGAGGTCCTGCCAGACCCCCCATTCACCGGTGGTTCCGGGCTCCTCGCCCTTCGTCCACCACTTGGACTTCCAGGTGTGCCCCTGGTGGGAGACGGTGGTGCCACCGCCGTACGACGCGGCCGCGTCCCAGGCCGGGGCGGCGCACTGCCCGGTGCCGCCCGTCGGGCTCGGGCTCGGGCCCGGGGACTCGGATCCCGTGGGCGTCGGCGTGGGGGTCGGCGTCTGCGTCCCCGGGTCAACCACGGTCGTGCCCCGTGCCAGGTCGCCGGCCAGGGCGTACGCCTTGCCGCCGATCGTCACGGTCCAGTTCGACGGGGTCGACACGGGCAGGTAGTAGTTGAACGACAGGTCGACGGTCGCGCCCGGCGCCAGCGACTGCCACGCCGGCAGCTTCAGCGACACCCGGTGGAAGTCGCCCTTCAGGCCGCCCACGTTGTCGCCCGTGTGGTCGCTGCTGACGACCTTGGTGCCGAACCCGGACTGGTCGGAGGCGTTCCCGGGGGCCGAGGTCGCATAGTCGAACCGGAACTCGGTGCCGCCCGGCAGCGCGGTCTTCGTGTGGTTCGTGATCCGCAGCTTGGGCGTGATCGGGTAGTTGGAGTCGCCCAGCTTGAAGTCCGTGAACTCCACCTCCACGTTCACGGCCTCGGTCGGCAGGTCCGCGTTCGACTTCTTCGCACCGTACGGCGCGGCCGACCTGAACGTGTCGTACATCAGCGAGGTGAGGGTGTCGCCCATCCCGTACTGGCCCTTGGCGGCGTTCCAGTCGTAGTCGCCGGCCAGTTCCCAGATCATCGCGCCGCCGATGCCGCGGTCCACCACGTAGTCGGCCTTGGCCCCGACCGACTGCTCGTCCTCGGTGGAGAGGAAGACCTTCTTCTCGGCGTTCCACAGCCAGGGCGCGACCAGCGTCGAGTCGTACTTGCGGGCGTAGGTGCCCGTCAGCTTCGTGTCCGCCGGGAAGCCGTAGTCGGTGACGTAGTCGCCGACGATGCCCTTCTCCAGGTTCTTGGCGTGCCACATCGGGTTGGAGCCCGCCGGGGACTCCTTGCCGTTGGTGTCGAGGTCGTGCCAGAGGTTGTCGATGCCGACGGCGCCGTCACCGCACTTGGTCAGGCCGGAGCCCGCCGGACAGGAGGAGGCGGACGCCTTGCCCCACAGACCGTCGGTCCCGCCCTGGACGTTCTTGTGACCGCGGGTGTAGTAGGGCAGGCCGATGTTGATGCGGCCGGCCGGCATGGAGCCGCGGAAGTAGTGGTAGGCCCAGTCGGTGTTGAGGTAGCCGACGCCGCCGTACTGGGCGCTGCCGTAGACGCCCGCGGCGGCCAGCTCGGAGTCCTTGCCGTCGTCGAAGAGGGAGGCGTTCGGGCCGACGTGCTCGTTCCAGGCGCCGTGCAGGTCGTAGGACATGATGTTGACGTAGTCCAGGTACTTCTGGACCTGGAAGGTCTCCATGCCGCGCAGCAGGTAACCGGAGGACGGCGCGGCGACGGAGAGGAGGTAGTGCCTGCCGTCCGCGGCGCCCGCGCGGTCGAGCTTCTCGCGCAGTGTCTTCATCAGGGCCGCGTAGCCCTTGACCAGCCCGGCACGGCGGCCGTTGGCGAAGGACCAGTCGAGCGGGTTGCCCGCGTCCTTCATCGTCGTCGGGTATTCGTAGTCGATGTCGACGCCGTTGAAGCCGTACTCGCGCACGAAGTCGACCGCGGAGTCCGCGAAGGTGTCGATGCCGGCCTGGTTGACCGAGCCGTCGGCGTTGGTGGCCATCGAGTAGAAGCCGCCCGAGTCCACGCGTGTGCCGTCGTCCGCGAAGTAGCCGCCCGTCTCCGCCCAGCCGCCCACCGAGATCATCGTCTTGACGTCCGGGTGCTGCTTCTTGAACTTGTTCAGCAGGTTGAAGTGGCCCTTGTAGGGGAGGTCCGGGTCCATCTCGGCGCCCGCGACGCCGGGCCACGTCAGCCCTGTAGCGGGGTTGGTCGCGCCGGCCGAGCCCACGGAGAGCTTGTTGCCGCCGTCCACGTGCGCGAAGGCGTAGTTGATGTGGGTGACCTTGTCCCAGGGGATGTCCGAGGCCAGGTAGGCCGGCTTGCCGTCCTTGCCGGTGCGCCAGCTCGTGAAGTAGCCGATCACCCGGCGCGGGTGGTCGGCGCCCATCTTCTCCCGGCCCGCGGTGTCGTAGACCGAGCAGTAGGGGACGTCGACGCCCGGGGTCTGGTAGAGCCCGTCGGGACGACAGGATTCCTGGTCGGCGGCTTGCGACGCGGTCGCCGGGAGGCCGGCGAGCACCAGGCCCGCGACGGCGGCGGCCGCCGCGAACAGGGCCGGTCTCGCTCCGCGGCCGGTTCTGGAGCGTGAGGGGGAAGGCACAGTCGGTTCCTCTCCACGGAAGTTGCGCAGACCCTAGAGAGGACTAGACCAGTGAGTCAATAGGTATGGACCAATTCCAAGTCGGAGTGACGACGGCCCGGTTGGCGTGGCGCGTCGGGGACGGGTTCCGGTGGAGGGGTGCTCTGTGAGCCACTCCACACACTCCGTCCGCATGGACGGTCACCGGGCGTGGCACACTGGCCCTGTACCAGAAGCAGCGCACTCCGGGGTCGGTGAAAGTCCGAACCGGCGGTTACAGTCCGCGACCCGGTCGCCTCCAGCGACCGGTTGACCAGGTGAAATTCCTGGACCGACGGTTAAAGTCCGGATGGGAGGCAGTGCGCGGCGGGCGAGCATGCGTGCGCGCCGCCGATCTCTGGGCACGCCTGTCACGGGCGGGCCCTGTCCGGCGTCGTCGTCACCGGTGTCCTCGCTCGCGGTCTCTGTCGCTCTCGACAGCCCCGGAGTCCGTGCCCGAAGAGGCAGGAGGACCCGGGAAGTGTTCACCGGAATCGTCGAAGAGCTGGGCGAGGTCACCGCCGTCGAGACCCTCGACGACGCCTGCCGCTTCCGCCTGCGCGGCCCCGCGGTCACCGAAGGGGCACGGCACGGCGACTCCATCGCCGTCAACGGCGTCTGCCTCACCGTCGTCGACCACGAGGGCGACGAGTTCACCGCCGACGTGATGGCGGAAACCCTCAACCGCTCCAGCCTGGGCGTCCTCACCACCGGCTCCCGCGTCAACCTGGAGCGTCCCACCGCCGTCGGCGCCCGCCTCGGCGGGCACATCGTGCAGGGCCACGTGGACGGCACCGGCGAGATCCTGGAGCGCAAGCCGTCCGAGCACTGGGAGCTCGTCAGGATCTCCCTCCCGGCCGACCTCGCCCGCTACGTCGTCGAGAAGGGCTCCATCACCGTCGACGGCATCAGCCTCACCGTCGTCGACGCCGGCCCCGACTTCTTCACCGTCAGCCTCATCCCCACCACCCTCGCCCTGACCACGCTCGGCATCAAGCAGCCCGGCGACCCGGTCAACCTCGAGGTGGACGTCATCGCCAAGTACGTGGAGCGGCTGCTCGGCACCCAGGGGGGCACCCGGTGAACTGGCTCAACTCCGAGGCGTTCACCCTCTTCGACCAGCACATCAAGTGGTCGGACATGATCGGCAACGTGATCGGTCTGCTCGGCCTCGCGCTCGGCTGGCGGCGCTCGATATGGACCTGGCCCGTGCAGTTCGTCTCCGGGCTCATCCTCTTCACGGCCTTCGCCACCGCCCACCTCTCCGGCAGCGCCGGCAAGCAGGTCGTCGTCATGCTCGTCGCCGCCTGGGGCTTCTGGCAGTGGAACCGCGGCCGGCGGCAGACGCAGGACGGCTCCATCGCCGTCCGCTTCGCCACCTGGCGCGAGCGCGGCACCCTCGTCGCGGCCGCCGCCGTCGGCACCCTCGCCGTCGGCGGCCTGTTCACCGCTTTCCCCACCCTGTCCTGGGATCCCTGGCCGGACGCGTACATCTTCGTCGGCACCGTCGTCGCCATGTACGCCCAGGCGCGCGGCATGGTCGAGTTCTGGTTCGCCTGGCTGCTGGTCGACCTGGTCGGCGTACCGCTGAACTTCGCCAACGGCTTCGCCTTCTCCGGCTTCGTCTACGTCATCTACGGCGCGCTCGTCCTGTGGGGCCTGCGCGACTGGTGGCTGCGCTCCCGCACCGCGGCGCGGCCCGTCCCGGAAGGAGCGCCCGCATGAGCGCCCGCCCGTCTCCCACCACCGCCCTGACCGAGGCGCTTCGCGCCGCCCCTCTCGCCTCACCCATCCTCTACAGCACCGACGGCATCGACGACCTCGCTCTCGACCCCGTCGAGCAGGCGATCGCGGACATCGCCGCCGGCCGGCCCGTCGTGGTCGTCGACGACGAGAACCGCGAGAACGAGGGCGACCTCGTCATCGCCGCCGAGAAGGCGACCGAGGAGATCGTCGCCTTCATGATGAGCGAGTGCCGCGGCCTGATCTGCGCCCCCATGGAGGGCGACGAACTGGACCGGCTGCGCCTGCCGCAGATGGTCGACGACAACACCGAGTCGATGAAGACCGCCTTCACCGTCTCCGTGGACGCCACCGCCGTGCACGGCGTCAGCACCGGCATCTCCGCCTCCGACCGCGCCACCACCCTCCAGCTCCTGGCGAGCGGCACCGCCGAGCCGGCCGACCTGGTCCGCCCCGGGCACGTCTTCCCGCTCCGCGCCCGCTCCGGCGGCGTACTCGTCCGCAACGGCCACACCGAGGCCGCCGTCGACCTCGCCCGCCTCGCGGGCCTGCGCCCCGCGGGCGCCATCGTCGAGATCGCCGGCGAGGACGGGCGCATGCTGCGGCTGCCCGAGCTGATCCCGTTCGCCCGCAAGCACGGCCTGACGATCATCTCCATCGAGGACCTGATCGCCTACCGCCGCAGCGCCGAGCCCACCGTCCGCCGCGAGGCCGAGGTCCACCTGCCCACCCGGCACGGCGAGTCCACGGCGTACGGCTACCGCTCCACCGTCGACGGCGTCGAGCACGTCGCCCTCGTCCACGGTGAGATCGGCGACGGCGAGGGCGTCCTCGTCCGCATCCACTCCGAATGCCTCACCGGCGACGTCTTCGGCTCCCAGCGCTGCGACTGCGGCCCTCAGCTGGACGCCTCCCTGGACCGCATCCAGGCCGAGGGCAGGGGAGTGGTCGTCTACCTGCGCGGCCACGAGGGACGCGGCATCGGCCTGATGTCCAAGCTGCGCGCCTACGAACTCCAGGAGCGCGGCCGCGACACCCTCGACGCCAACCTGGAGCTCGGCCTGCCCGCCGACGCCCGCGACTACGGAGCCGGCGCCCAGATCCTCGACGACCTCGGCGTCCGCTCCGTCCGCCTGATGACCAACAACCCGGACAAGAGCGACGCCCTGGAACGGCACGGCATCCAGGTCACCGGCCGTGAGCCGATGCCCGTCCAGGCGGGCGAACACAACCTCCGCTACCTGCGCACCAAGCGGGACCGGATGGGACACGACCTGCCCTGGCTGGACACGACGCCCGTGTCCACCTGCGGCAACCAGTAAGCAAGCAACGCGAGGAGACACGTGAGCGGCAAGGGTGCACCGGAATTGTCCGTACGCGACGTCGGGGACCTCAGGGTCGCCGTCATCGCGTCGCTGTGGCACGACAAGGTGATGGACGGACTGGTCGACGGCGCCCTGCGCGCCCTGCACGAGCTCGGCATCGACGAGCCGACCCTGCTCAGGGTCCCCGGCAGCTTCGAGCTGCCGGTCGTCGCCAAGGTCCTCGCCGGCCGCGGCTACGACGCGATCGTCGCCCTCGGCGTCGTCATCCGCGGCGGCACCCCGCACTTCGACTACGTGTGCCAGGGCGTCACCCAGGGCCTGGTCCAGGTCTCCGTGGAGACCGGCGTCCCCGTCGGCTTCGGCGTCCTCACCTGCGACACCGAGGAGCAGGCCCTCGACCGGGCCGGCATCGAGGGCTCCAGCGAGGACAAGGGCCACGAGGCGGTGACCGCGGCCGTCGCCACGGCGGCCACCCTCCGCTCAGTATCCGAACCGTGGCGTCAGGCCGGCCGGCACTACGCGTAAAGTGGGCGCCACCATGTCCAAGAAGACTTTCGAGGAGCTCTTCACCGAGCTCCAGCACAAGGCCGCGAACGGCGACCCCGCCACCTCCCGCACCGCCGAACTGGTGGACAAGGGGGTCCACGCCATCGGCAAGAAGGTCGTCGAGGAGGCCGCCGAGGTCTGGATGGCCGCCGAGTACGAGGGCAAGGACGCGGCGGCCGAGGAGATCTCCCAGCTGCTGTACCACGTCCAGGTGATGATGGTCGCCCGCGGCATCTCCCTGGACGACGTCTACGCCCACCTGTAAAGCCGGACCCCCTTCTTCTCCACCCCTCCACACAAAGGAAGCCGACCTCATGCTGCGCATCGCCGTCCCCAACAAGGGTTCCCTGTCAGGCCCCGCGGGGGAGATGCTGCATGAGGCCGGCTACCAGCAGCGCCGCGAGTCCAAGGAACTGCGCATCGTCGACCCGACCAACGAGGTCGAGTTCTTCTACCTGCGCCCCCGGGACATCGCGATCTACGTCTCCTCCGGCAAGCTCGACATCGGCATCACCGGCCGCGACCTGCTGATCGACTCCGGCGCCGACGCCGAGGAGATCCTCCCGCTCGGCTTCGCCCGCTCCACCTTCCGCTTCGCCGGCAAGCCGGGCACCGCGAACGGCGTCACCGACCTCAAGGGCCGCACCGTCGCCACCTCCTACGAGGGCATCGTCGCCGCCCACCTGGCCGAACAGGGCGTCGACGCCTCCGTCGTCCACCTCGACGGCGCCGTCGAGACCGCCATCGAGCTGGGCGTCGCCGAGGTCATCGCGGACGTCGTCGAGACCGGGACGTCGCTGCGCAACGCGGGCCTGGAGGTCTTCGGCGAGCCCATCATGAAGTCCGAGGCCGTCGTGATCCGCCGCTCCGGCGCGGAGCCCGACGAGACGACCGAGCCCAAGGTCCAGCAGTTCCTGCGCCGCCTCCAGGGCGTCCTGGTGGCCCGGACGTACGTGATGATGGACTACGACTGCCGCGTGGAGCAGCTGGAGAAGGCCGTCGCCCTCACCCCCGGCCTGGAGTCCCCGACCGTCTCCCCGCTGCACAACGAGGGCTGGGTCGCCGTCCGCGCCATGGTCCCCGCCAAGGACGCCCAGCGGATCATGGACGACCTGTACGAGATCGGCGCCCGGGCCATCCTGACCACGGCCATCCACGCCTGCCGCCTCTGAGCGGGACACCGGAGCAACGCCATGCCCGACACCACGCCGGACCTGCCGGTCCTGCCCGTCACCTTCCGGCCGGGCCGCACCCGCGCCATCCTGACCGTCCTCGCCGTCGCCACCTTCGCCTCCATCACGACGGTCGGCATCCTGCTGGACAGCCTCAGCGCGGGAGAGCGGATCAGCTTCGCGCTGACCGCCCTCCTCCTCGCGGGCGTCCTGGTCGTGCTGGCCCGGCCCCACGTCACCGCCGACGAGACGGGCGTCACCGTCGTCAACCTCACCAACAAGCGGCGCCTGGCCTGGGCCGAGATCCTCCGGGTCAACCTCCGGCAGGGCGACCCCTGGGCCTTCCTCGACCTCAGCGACGGCACCAGCCTGCCCGCGCTCGGCATCCAGCCGGGCATCGCCCGGCAGCGCGCCATCCAGGACGCGCGCGCCCTGCGCGCCCTCGTCGAGGCCCGTTCCGGCGCCACCCCCGAGGCACCACGCGGCTGACGCGGGGGCGCCGCCCCTGCCGCGGGCGCCCTTTTCGTGATTAATCTGGGAACGAGGACGCGGCCGTCGCGTCCTCGCCCCGTCGCTCCGCCCGGTGCGCGGGGGTCCCCGCTACCCGAGGAGTGACTCCCTCCGGCGATGGACGGACCGTCCTGCAGTACCTGCGCCGCCCCCTGCTGTGAGCCAGCACAGGCGGCGGCATCATGACCAGCCCCCTGCTGCTCCTGGCAGCCGCCTTCGTGCTCATCCTCGCCAACGGCTTCTTCGTCGCCGCCGAGTTCGGCCTGGTGACCGTCGAACGCCCCGACGCCGAACAGGCCGCCGCCGACGGCGACCGGCGCGCCCGCCGGGTCGTCGAGTCCCTGAAGGAGCTGTCCTTCCAGCTCTCCGGCACCCAGCTCGGCATCACCATCACCTCCCTCGTCGTCGGCATGCTCGCCGAACCGGCGCTCGCCCGACTCCTGGACGCTCCCTTCACGGCGATCGGCGTCCCCGACGGTGCCGTCCCCGGCGTCGCGGTCGTCGTCGGCATGCTGCTGGCGTCGGCGGTCCAGATGGTGGTCGGCGAGCTGGTGCCCAAGAACTGGGCGGTGTCCAGGCCCCTCCAGGTCGCCCGCTTCGTCGCCGGCCCCCAGCACGCCTTCGCCCGCCTGTTCCACCCGGTGATCGCCTCCCTGAACGCCGTGGCCAACCGCCTGGTCCGCACGCTCGGCGTCGAACCTGCCGAAGAGCTGGCCTCCGCCCGCACCCCCGACGAACTGGTGTCCCTGGCCCGGCACTCCGCCCGGGCCGGCGCGCTGGAACAGGACACCGCCGACCTGTTCGTCCGTACCCTGTCGCTCGGCGAACTGACCGCGCAGCACGTCATGACCCCACGCGTGAAGGTCAGCGCCCTGCACTCCTCGGCCACCGCCGAGGACGTGGTCAACCTGACCCGCGCCACCGGCCTGTCCCGCTTCCCCGTCTACCGGGAGAAGATCGACGAGATCGTCGGCATGGTCCACCTCAAGGACGCGCTCGCCGTTCCCGCGCACGACCGGCTGCGCACCCCCGCCGGCCGCATCGCCCAGCCGGCGCTGCTGGTCCCCGAGACCCTGCCCGTCCGGCCCCTCCTCACCCGCCTGCGCAGCGAACAGCCCATCGCGGTCGTCGTCGACGAGTACGGCGGCACGGCCGGCGTCGTCACCCTGGAGGACATCGTCGAGGAACTGGTCGGCGAGGTCCGAGACGAGCACGACGGACTGGACGCCCCCGAACTCGCCGCCGCCCCGCCCGAGGACGGCCGGCCCGCCTGGGACGTGGACGGCAGCTGCCGCGTCGACGCCCTGCGCCGCATCGGCCTGGACGCCCCCGAGGGCCCGTACGAGACCGCGGCCGGCCTCGTCGCCGACCTGCTCGGCCGCATCCCGGCCGTCGGCGACCGCGCGGAACTGCCCGGCTGGCGCCTCTGCGTCCGCCGGGTCGGCCACTACCGAGCCGAGCGCATACGACTGGTGCGGACGGCGCCGGTCTCCGTGCCGGAGGCCGCCCGATGAGCGTCCTGCAACTCCTCTTCGCCGCGCTGCTCGTGCTCGCCAACGGCTTCTTCGTCGGCGCCGAGTTCGCCCTGGTCTCGGTCCGCCGCAGCCAGATCGAACCGCTCGGCACCGCCCGCGCCCGCCAGGTGCTGTACGGTCTGGAGCGGCTGCCGCAGATGATGGCCGCCGCCCAGTTCGGCATCACGGTCTGCTCACTCACCCTCGGCGCGGTCGCCGAACCGACCGTCGCGCGCCTGCTGGAACCGGTCTTCGAGTGGATGCACCTGCCGCACGGCGTCATCCACCCGCTCGGCTACGTCATCGCGCTGGCCGCCGTGGTCTTCTGCCACCTCGTCATCGGCGAGATGCTTCCGAAGAACCTCGCGATGGCCGCCCCCGAGAGGACCGCGCTGTGGCTGAGCCCCGGCCTCGTCGCCTTCGCCCGTCTCTGCAAGCCGGTCACCTTCGCCCTGGGCGCCTGCTCCCGGGGCATCCTGCGGCTGTTCCGCGTCGAGCCCAAGGACGAGGTCGAGGCCGTCTTCACCAGTGAACAGCTCAACCGGCTGGTGGAGGACGCCGGTCAGGCGGGCCTGCTCGACCCCGAGGCGCAGGAACGCCTGGAGGACGCCCTGGAACTGGGCTCCCGCCCCGTGACGGACGTACTGCTCGGCCGCGAGTCCCTGGTGACGGTCGGCCCGTCGGCCACCCCGGGCCAGATCATCGGGCTCACCGCCCGCACCGGGTACTCACGCTTCCCGGTCGCGGCCGGGCCGGGCCCCTTCATGGGCTACCTCCACGTCAAGGACGTCCTCGACGCCGAGGACCCCGACCGGGCCGTACCGCAGCACCTCTGGCGCCCGATGACGACCCTCCGCCCCGACCTCCCCCTCGACGACGCCCTCACCGTGATGCGCCGCGCCGCCACCCACCTGGCCCAGGTCACGGACGCGTCGGGCAGGGTCCTGGGCCTGGTCGCCCTGGAGGACGTACTGGAACTCCTGGTCGGCGAGGTCCGCGACCCGGCCCACCGGGAGGTGACCCTGGCGACGTGACCGCCCCGGCTGCGGGCCTCACAGGGCCGACGGATCCCCCGGCCCCCTCCCCGACAGCACCTCCCCGTACGCCTGCATCAGATCCGGCAACCGCAGCGTCGCCAGATCGTCCCGGCTCAACACCCCCGGGTACACCGACAACCGCAGATCCCGGTACGCACAGCTCTTCTCGTACAGCGTCCGCAGGAACCGCCCGTTCCCCAACTCGTCGATCCACCCCTGGTCCACCACGTGCCCGGCGATCGACCGCAGCTCGTCCAGCGCCTCCTCGTCCCACACGTCCCCGTTCTCCGCCGCGAGCACCTCCCCGATCGAGGTGAGCTCCAGCGGCCGGTACGAGGGGAAGTCGACCCGCGTCGTGAAGCGCGAGGACAGCCCGGGGTTGGCGCCCAGCAGCCGGTCCATGCCCTCCGGATAGCCGGCCAGGATCACCACCAGGTGGTCCCGGTTGTCCTCGGCCCGCTTCAGCAGCACCTGCAGCGCCTCGTCGCCGTACGCGTCCCCCTTGCCGTACCCGGAGTTGGACAGGGAGTACGCCTCGTCCACGAAGAGGACACCGCCGAGTGCGGAGTCGATCAGCTCGTTGGCCTTCACGGCGGTCTGGCCCAGGTACTCGCCGACGAGGTCGGCCCGCTGCGCCTCCACGAGGTGGTCGCCGCCGAGCAGGCCGAGGGCGTAGAAGACGCGGCCCAGGATGCGGGCGACGGTGGTCTTGCCGGTGCCCGAGGGGCCGGAGAAGACGAAGTGGCGCTTGGGCGGCTGGACCGGCAGCCCCTGACCGGCCCGCAGCCGCGCCATGTTGAGTTGGGCGGACAGGGCCTTGACCTGTCGCTTCACCGGTTCGAGCCCCACCATGCGCTCCAGTTCGGCGAGCGCCTCCTCCAGCAACGCCGGGTCGGTGGGACCGGTGGGCAGGGAAGGGTCCGTCCCGTCGGTCCTCTCGCGCACCGGCGGTCCGGACAGCGAGGGCGGCGGAGCGGCCGGGCCGGGCTCGGGGGCGGACAGCTTGACGTCGCGTTCGTCGGCGCCGGAGAGGGGGTCGAGCCCGTCCGGGCCGTCCAGGCAGTCCGGTCCCAGGCCGGCCTGCGCCAGTCCCGCGAGGTCGGCGGCGTCGTCGTAGCCGTCGCCCTCGGCGATGGCGGCCAGCCGTGCGGAGGTGTCCATGAAGGCGGGGTCGACGCGGTGCACGGCCCGGTACAGCGGCAGCGCCGCCGCGCTGCGGCCCGTGCCCTCGTGCGCCCGCGCCAGCCAGTACCGCAGCTCCTTGCGCTGCGGCTGTTCGCTGCGGCACCGCATCAGGGCCGCCGACAGCAGCGGCTCGGCCTGCCCGTACATCTCCAGCCGCACCCGGGCCATGCCGCTGAACAGACCGGCCTCGATGCCCAGCAGGGGATCGCCGAGCAGCGGGTCGGTGTGCCGGACGAGCTGCTCCCAGTCCTTGACCAGGTAGGCACGGCAGGCGTGCAGGAACCGGACCTGGGCGTCGGTGTCCACGGGCGGCAGCCCGGCCAGGGCCCGGTCCAGCTCCGGGACATGCCGGCCGTCCAGCCAGTGGGAGGCGTGCGCGAGCAGCAGGTCGCGGGGGCTCTCCAGCACGGGCTGCACCCACCAGCCCAGCCAGTACCAGGAGTTGAGGGTACGGCGGTGGCGGGCGCGCTGCTCGCCGAAGCGCTCGCGGTGCCGGAACATCCTGAGCAGGGCGTTGGTGGTGTCGACGCGCAGCGCGTGCAGTCCCAGCCAGCCGTCGGCCATCGCGGGATCGATGCGTACCGCGGCCCGGAACTCCTCCTCGGCCTGCGGATAGGCACCCATGGTGTAGGCGTCCACGCCGCGCAGCCAGGCGAGGTCGGCCGGGGCCTGTGGGCCCCGCGTGCCGAAGTCCATCCCGTCCCCCACGTACCGTGCCCCCGTCGGTATGCCGCCGGGCCGTCGCCCGCCGGCCGCCTCGGCCAACGGCTCTGCCGCGGGCCGGAGTTGCAAGGTGCGCGCGGCAACTGCGCTCCGGGTCGCACCGAGGGCATCGTACCCGCGGCGGTCTTCCCTCCGAAGGGCGCCGGGGAGGCCCGTTCCACGAGGTGGGAGCGGACGGGGCGCATGCGGGAACGTCACCGAGGGTGAGCGGACAGCGTCGCGGAGCAGCCGCAGAACGCGCTCAGGGCAGAACGAAGCCCCCGGTCACGGGGGAACAACCGGGGGCTTCGCGTCTGCGGGCGGCCTCGAACGACCGCACAACCAGAACGTAAGACCTGTACGGGCCCTGGGTCAAGCGAAGTTGAGGCGCTCCGGCCCGGTGTCGCCCGGCGATCTTCACAAGTTCAGCACATTGCGGACGGCCCGTCACTCTGGGTGAGGAATCAGGGTGGGCAGGCGCCTCCCGCGGGCCCCGGCAGCATCTCGTACCCCTCCTCGCTCCGCACCACCAGAAGGTGTGCGAAGGGGCGTGACGGGTCGGTGGCGAAGTGCCGGCGCTCCGCCGGGATCCACCCGTCCCAGAACGCCCGCTGCTCCGCTCCGTCGCGCGCCCGTCCGCGCCTCCACGCCTCCTGGCGCGGCAACTCCATCCAGAGCAGCCGGGCCAGGTGCGGGCGCAGCGCCTCGCGCCCCGCGCCCACACCCTCCACCAGCACCACCGGGGCCGGCGGCAGGGGCCGGGGCGCGTCGAAGCGCCGGGCCCGCCAGTCGTAGGGGGTGTAGCGCGCGGTGTCGCCCCGCCGCAGGGGCTCGATCACCTGGCTCAGCAGCCGTCCGGTCCAGTCGAAGAGCTCGTCGTGGCTGGCGATGTCGTCGAGGTGCAGCACCGGCGCGCCTCCCAGCTCCGCGGCCAGCAGTCCGGCGAACGTGGACTTCCCCGAACCGGCGTGCCCGTCGACGCCGATGAGGCGTACGGGGCCGCAGGACGGGGGAAGCCGGCGGAGCTGCGCTGCGAGGTCGTGGATGGCGGGTCCCGGGCGGTGCGAAGGGGCGGACGGCGTGTCGCAGGCACACTAACCCCGCCACTGGTAGACACCAATGTTCATGGCGTGGCGCACGCAGAAGTGCTGGCAGGAGCGGGCGCCTGCGGCCATAGTTGGCGCACGACCGTGCAACGGACCCGCCCGACTCGGACACCTGGGGGTTCTCCACCCATGAGCAGAGCCGAACAGCCGTCCCGCAGAACCGTCCTGGCCGCCGCGGTCGCCGCCGCGGTGGCCGGCGGCGCGATCCCGGCCACCGCCGCCGAAGCCGCAGCGGGCGAGGGCGGCGGCCCCGCGGGCGCCGACCGTACCCCCGGCCGACAGGCCGACTACCGCGCCTGGACCACGTTCCGGGACTGGCGGTGCGGGACGGTGCGGGGCGCCCGCCCCGTCGCCGGTGCCCGGCCCGGCGTCGTGATCGGGACGCCGGCGGGCACCACCGAGCACACCGACCCGCACACCGGCAGGACCGCGGCCTGGGAGTACGCGACCTGGACCTCGCCGGTCCACCGGCTCACCGTGCCCGCGACCGAGGCCATCGCCTCCTGGAACGCGCACACCCCGTCCGGCACCTGGATCCAGGTCGAGCTGAAGGGGACCTACTCCGACGGCACGGACACGCCCTGGTACGTGA
Organism: Streptomyces sp. M92; assembly: GCF_028473745.1. Taxonomy (NCBI): domain Bacteria; kingdom Bacillati; phylum Actinomycetota; class Actinomycetes; order Kitasatosporales; family Streptomycetaceae; genus Streptomyces; species Streptomyces sp. M92. The sequence continues at coordinate 6,886,332 of NZ_CP101137.1, read as the reverse complement.
TGGGCCGCTGGACTGCGGGCGACGGCGACCAGGACATCCGGCGCACCTCGGTCGACGGCCAGGGCGACGGCCGCAGCAGCGTCTGGACGGACACCTTCTCGGTCGACGACGCCTCCACCGGTCTGCGCCTGGCCTCGTACCGGCTCCGCCTCACCCTGTACCGCCGCCCCGGCGCCAAGGCCACGCCCACCGTCTGGCGGCTCGGTGCGATGGGCTCCGACGTGCCCGACCGCTTCACGGTGCCCGCCTCCACGCCGGGTCTCGCCCGGGAACTGCGCGTCCCGCGCTACTCCCAGGAGATCCACAAGGGCCAGTACCCCGAGTACGACAACGGCGGCGAGGCCTGGTGCAGCCCCACCTCCTCGCAGATGATCATCGAGTACTGGGGCGGCCGGCTCACCGAGGAGCAGCTCGCCTGGGTCGACCCCTCCTACGCCGACCCGCAGGTCTGCCACGCGGCCCGGTACACGTACGACTACCAGTACGCCGGCTGCGGCAACTGGCCCTTCAACGCGGCCTACGCGGCCACCTTCGAGGACCTCCAGGGCGTGGTCACCCGCCTCGGCTCCCTCACCGACCTGGAGACACTGATCGCGGCCGGTATCCCGGCCATCACGTCCCAGTCCTTCCTGGCGGAGGAGTTGACCGGGGCCGGCTACGGCACCTCGGGCCACCTGATGACCGTGGTCGGCTTCACCGCCGACGGCGACGTGATCGCCAACGACCCGGCCTCGGACGACAACGAGGCCGTGCGCCGCGTCTACAAGCGGCGCGAGTGGGAGAACATCTGGCTGCGGACCAAGCGGTACAACGCCGACGGCAGGGTCGTCTCCGGGACCGGCGGCGTCTGCTACCTGTACTTCCCGGCGCATCCCAGCCCGCGTCAGCGCAAGGCCCTCGCGGCGGTGGGCGTGCGCTGACCGGCCCGCTGTGACCAAGCTCTCGGCCGCAAAAGCCGCTCACGGTGGCAAGGTGGACACCGTGAGCGGGGGGACCTCACCGAAGCCGAAGCCCGAGAGCAGCGAGAAGCCATGACCGCACACACCGCCACCGCCCCCCGTGTCCGTACCGGCGGCCCCAAGGAAGACGGCCCGAAGATCCTCGAGCACGTCCTGGGCTGGACCCTCGTCGTGGTGCTGGCGATGCTCGTGGTGCAGCTGGGCCTGCTGTGACGTGACCCTCATGTGACCTGCCCCACGTCCCGACCTGCCATACTGCGGATGTCCCGCCCCCCGTAGGAGACCAGGGTCGAAATTGAATATCAGTCAACAGCGTGCCGACGTCCGTCCACAGGCGCGCGGCACCGAGCGTTCGCTCGCACGCCGCGCCGAACTCATCGCCATCGGGCGGAAGTTGTTCGCCGACACGTCGTACGACGCGCTGTCGATGGACGACATCGCGCGTCAGGCGCATGTCGCCAAGGGACTGATCTACTACTACTTCCGTTCCAAGCGGGGCTACTACCTGGCGATCATCCAGGACTCCGTCGCCGACCTGGTCACCACCGCCGCGGGCGGCACCGAACTGCCGCAGGTGGACCGCGTCCACCGCACCATCGACGGCTACCTGCGCTACGCCGAGCACCACCAGGCCGCCTACCGCACCATCGTCAGCGGCGGGGTCGGCTTCGACACCGAGGTGCACGCCATCCGGGACGGGGTGCGCGAGGCGATCGTCGTCACCATCGCCGAGGGGGCGTACGGCCGCTCGGACGTCGGGCCGCTGGCCCGCATGGGCCTGCTCGCCTGGGTGTGCGGCGTCGAGGGTGCCACCCTGGACTGGATCGGCCGCCCCGGGCTGCCCCGCGACACCATGCGCGACCTGCTCGTGAAGTCGCTCGGCGGCACCCTGCGCGCCATCGAGGAGCTGGATCCCGCCTACCCGGCCCCGCCCGCCGCCCGCCGGGACTGACCGGAGGCCGAGCGGGCCCGCCGAAGCCCTTCCGGACCTTTCTCGAAGTAAGCGGTCGTTAACTGGTGACGCCGTACCTCCGATCGGGCATACTCACAGGCCACAGCCGCTGGTCAGCCGCTTCCGCGACCCGGGAGTGCGAGCATCGGCCCAGCCGAACAGAGCCGGCGGAACCGCGTCCACCCACGGCGCCTTTCCGCTGATGCGCCCGACAGGGAGGAGAGCGTCGCCATGCCCGACCGCGCCCCGCAGCCGGTGGACCGGCAACTGCCCACGGACGAGGCACGGGACCTGATCTCACTCGTCCGCGAGATCGCGCTCCGTGAGATCGCCCCGAGCGCGGCCGAGGAGGAGGACGCCGGACGCTTCCCGCGCGAGGTCTTCGCCCTGCTCTCCGAGTCCGGCCTGCTCGGCCTGCCCTACGACACCGAGCACGGCGGCGGTGATCAGCCGTACGAGGTGTACCTCCAGGTCCTGGAAGAGCTCGCCGCGGCCCGCCTCACCGTCGGCCTCGGCGTCAGCGTGCACACCCTCGCCTCCTACGCGCTCGCCGCCCACGGCACCAAGGAGCAGCAGGCCGAGCACCTGCCCGCCATGCTCGGCGGCGGGCTGCTGGGCGCCTACTGCCTCTCCGAGCCCGCCTCCGGCTCGGACGCCGCCTCCCTGCGCACCAAGGCGGTGCGGGAGGGCGACGACTGGATCATCACCGGCACCAAGGCGTGGATCACGCACGGTGGCATCGCCGACTTCTACACGGTCATGGCGCGCACGGGGGAGCACGGCCCGCGCGGCATCACCGCCTTCCTGGTCCCCGGCGACGCCGAGGGGCTGAGCGCCGCGGTGCCGGAGAAGAAGATGGGGCTCAAGGGATCGCCCACCGCGCAGGTCCACCTGGACGGCGTGCGGGTCCCCGAGGCCCGGCGGATCGGGGACGAGGGCCAGGGTTTCGCGATCGCCCTGTCCGCGCTCGACTCCGGCCGGCTCGGCATCGCCGCCTGCGCGATCGGCGTGGCGCAGGCGGCGCTCGACGAGGCGGTGGCCTACGCGGCCGAGCGGCGCCAGTTCGGCAAGCCGATCGCCGACTTCCAGGGGTTGCGCTTCATGCTCGCCGACATGGCGACCCAGATCGAGGCCGGCCGCGCGCTGTACCTGACGGCGGCGCGGCTGCGCGACGCCGGACTGCCGTTCGCCAAGCAGGCGGCCATGGCCAAGCTGCACTGCACCGACACGGCGATGCGGGTCACCACCGACGCCGTGCAGATCCTCGGCGGCTACGGCTACACCGCCGACTTCCCGGCCGAGCGCTACATGCGCGAGGCCAAGGTGCTGCAGATCGTCGAGGGCACCAACCAGATCCAGCGGATGGTCATCGCCCGTCATCTCGCGGGTCCCGAGGGACGCTGAAGTCACCGGTGACCCGGAAGTCACCGGTGGTGAAGAAGTCCCCGAGGCCGCGCGGGGGCGCCGCGAGCCTCACCCACTCGGGGTCGTCGCGCCCTGGCAGGGTGCGGCCCCGGTCGGCCCAGGTGCGCATCAGCTCACGGTAGATCGGCGGGTCCGGGAGCTGCGGGGCCGGCGGGACCGGACCGGCGGGCACCGGGACGAACACGCGGCGCCGAGGCCCGGTCGCCGAGTACGTGGGGGTCATACCAGGGCAACGCGGCACTGTGCGGACAGGTCACCGGCCCGCGGAATCGAGAGTGAGTTCGCGGGCGTCCGACACCCGTCCGGCCTTGCCGCACCCTGTCCGGCCCGCGTCGGCGCGCCGCCCACCCGTAGTTGCGGGGCAGGCGCGCCGAACCGCGTCCTAGGCCGCCTCGCGCCGCATCGTCGGCACCCGGATCGGGCGTGAGCCCGGGCCGCCGACGTGGGAGAAGGGCTGGGTCCGCCAGTCCAGGCCCCGCGGGAGCGTCAGGAGCAGCGCGGTGTCCTGCTCGTGGGGCCGGAAGGACTCGTCGGCCGGGCGGGCCTCGCAGGCCCGGCGGCCGGTGCCGGCGCAGACCGTGAGCCCGAACGGGTTCCACGGCGAGGCGCACAGCGCGTGCTCGGGCAGTACTTTCTCGTCCGCCAGCAGCGCGATGGGCTGCGCGCAGTCCGGGCAGATCACCCGGTACATCTCGAAGGTGTCGTAGGCGTCGAGTTCCTCGTCGTCGAAGGCGTCGGGTTCGACGCCCTCCGGTACGGGCTCGACGACCGGCTGCTGCCGCTTGGGCGCGGTACGACCTGGGCGCTTAAGACTCTGCATGGGATTCTCCCCCTCGGGCTGGGCCGTGACGGCACTGCGGCCTCGACCACAGCAAGCACTTCCCGTCCCCAATACGGGGTAATCACGAGAACATCACGGAGACCGCACGGAAGGTGTGGCCTTCGTCACATGCCACTCGCAGGTGCCCGGCGCCGGCTCGCCCCGCCCGGCCGTCGGCCGGATGCCCGTCACATCACGAAGTGGGCATGACCTGGACCGCTCGGTATCCGAGGAGATCAACCGCACTGTAGGTTCTTGCGCCATGGAGGAGCTGGATCGACAGATCGTGCAGCTGCTCGTCAAGGACGGGCGGATGAGCTACACGGACCTGGGCAAGGCCACGGGCCTGTCCACGTCAGCCGTGCACCAGCGGGTGCGGCGGCTGGAGCAGCGCGGCGTCATCCGCGGCTACGCCGCGGTCGTCGACCCGGAGGCCGTCGGGCTGCCGATGACCGCGTTCATCTCCGTGAAACCGTTCGACCCCAGCGCACCCGACGACATCGCGGACCGCCTGGCCGGCGTGCCGGAGATCGAGGCCTGCCACAGCGTGGCGGGCGACGAGAACTACATCCTCAAGGTGCGTGTGTCGACCCCGCACGAGCTGGAGGAACTCCTCGCCCGGGTGCGCTCCCTGGCCGGCGTCTCGACCCGGACCACCGTCGTGCTCTCCACTCCGTACGAGGCCCGGCCGCCCCGGATCTGACGGCGACCGGGTCCGACGGGTGGCCTACGGGTGACCTGCGTGCCGTGCGTCTTCCGGGAGGCGCGAGACTGGTGTCCATGAGTGAGCCCACCGCCTCGTCCACCACCGCGTCCACGACCGTCCTGCTGCGCCGCGGCGAGGTCCACAGTCCCGCCGACCCCTTCGCGACGGCGATGGTCGTCGAACGCGGCCAGGTCGCCTGGGTCGGCTCCGAGGGCGCCGCGGACGCCTTCGCCGACGGCGTGGACGAGGTGATCGACCTGGACGGCGCCCTGGTCGCCCCGGCGTTCACCGACGCACACGTGCACACGACGTCCACCGGCCTCGCCCTCACCGGCCTGGACCTCTCCGGTGCCCCCACCCGAGAGGCCGCCCTCGCCCTCGTACGGGACTTCGCAGCGGCCCGCCCGGCCGACCGGGTGCTCCTCGGCCACGGCTGGGACGCCTCCCGGTGGCCCGACGGGCAGCCCCCGGCCCGCGCCGAACTGGACGCGGCCACCGGCGGGCGTCCCCTCTACCTCAGCCGTATCGACGTCCACTCGGCCGTCGTCACCACCGCCCTGCTCGACCTCGTCCCCGGCGACGTCACCCGCGCGGACGGCCCGCTCACCGCCGAGGCCCACCACGCCGTGCGCGCCGCCGCCCTCGGGGCCCTCGCCCCCGCCCAGCGCACCGAGGCCCAGCGCGCCGCCCTCGCGCACGCCGCCTCCCTCGGCATCGGAACCGTTCACGAGTGCGCGGGCCCGGAGATCTCCTCCGAGGACGACCTCACCGGCCTGCTGCGGCTGGCGGCCGAGGAGGCCGGCCCGCGCGTCATGGGCTACTGGGCCGAACAGGACGTCGACAAGGCGCGGGAGTTGGGCGCGATCGGCGCGGCCGGGGACCTCTTCGTCGACGGCGCCCTCGGCTCGCACACCGCGTGCCTGCACCAGCCGTACGCCGACGCCGGCCACACCGGCACCGCCTACCTCGACGCCGGCGCCGTCGCCGCCCACGTCGTCGCCTGCATCGAGGCCGGCCTCCAGGCGGGCTTCCACGCCATCGGCGACGCAGCCGTCGGAGCCGTGGTCCAGGGCGTGCGCGCGGCCGCCGAGAAGCTCGGCCTCGCCCGCGTCCGCGCCGCCCGCCACCGCGTGGAACACGCCGAGATGCTGACCCCCGAGGACATCGCGGCCTTCGCCGAACTGGGCCTGACCGCGTCCGTCCAGCCCGCCTTCGACGCCCTGTGGGGCGGCGAGGACGGCATGTACGCGCAGCGGCTGGGCGCCGAACGGGCCCGCACCCTCAACCCCTACGCGGCCCTGCTGCGCGCCGGTGTTCCGCTCGCCTTCGGCTCCGACAGCCCGGTCACGCCCCTCGACCCGTGGGGCACCGTCCGGGCCGCCGCCTTCCACCGCGCGCCCGAGCACCGCGTCTCCGTCCGCGCGGCCTTCACCGCCCACACACGCGGCGGCTGGCGGGCGATCGGACGCGACGACGCGGGCGCCCTGGTGCCGGGCGCACCCGCCGACTACGCCGTGTGGCGCACCGGCGAGCTCGTCGTCCAGACCCCCGACGACCGGGTGGCCCGCTGGTCGACCGACCCCCGCTCGGGTACTCCGGGCCTGCCCGACCTGTCTCCGGGCGGTGACCTGCCCGTCTGCCTGCGCACCGTGGTGGGAGGCCGGACGGTGTTCGTACGGCCGGGCGAGTGATCCACACGGCCGACGGGGCGATGATCTTCTCCCGTCCGCGACCTGCGCATCCTCCGCGCTGACCTGGGAATTGGCGGAGAAGCCGCAGGTCGAGTGACTGTTGACAGGCGACGGCTGGGGGCCGGTAGGTTCGGCGGAGTCCACCACCGGACGCCCGACCGGGGAAGCCTCCGCGCGCGCGTCGCGGCGCCGCTGGGTCAGGGACGGTGTGCCGCACCGGGGCACCGTCACTGGGAGCCAGGCTCAGCGCTCGCGCCGTGACGACGGAACGTTCCGGCCGGTCGGGAGGTGTGACCCGGGTGGGGCCCGGGCGCTCAGTAGACAACGGCCCAGGTCGATCCGCAGCCGGCGGGTCCCGGGCCGGCCCGAAGGGCGCCGGGCCCCCATCCGCCGCGCAAACGGTCCCGAATCACCTATCCCTACCCCGGCCCCGGGAAAACGACACCCTTTGCGGACGTCCTGTCACGTCCTCGCAGGCCGCGGCCATTATGGTGGTCCTCTGCGTACGGAGATGAAGGGGCAGCGGTGAACGACGGCGACGGGACGCCCGCAGCGGCGGGGCAGGGGAGGCGGTTCGGTCCCCTGGGCACGGCTTTGGTGATCATTCCGACCTACAACGAGGCGGAGAACATCAAGGCGATCGTCGCGCGCGTGCGTGAAGCGGTCCCCGAGGCGCACGTACTGGTGGCCGACGACAACAGCCCCGACGGCACCGGCAAGCTCGCCGACGAGCTGGCCGCCGGGGACGACCACGTCCAGGTCCTGCACCGCAAGGGCAAGGAAGGCCTGGGCGCCGCCTACCTCGCGGGCTTCCACTGGGGTCTGGAGCACGGCTACGGCGTGCTGATCGAGATGGACGCCGACGGCTCCCACCAGCCCGAGGAACTGCCCCGGCTGCTGACCGCGCTCAAGGGCGCGGACCTGGTCCTCGGCTCCCGCTGGGTGCCCGGCGGCCGGGTGGTGAACTGGCCCAGGTCCCGCGAGTTCATCTCCCGCGGCGGCAGCATGTACTCGCGCCTCGCACTCGACCTGCCGCTGCGCGACATCACCGGCGGCTACCGTGCCTTCCGCCGCGAGACGCTCGAAGGGCTCGGCCTGGACGAGGTGGCCTCCCAGGGCTACTGCTTCCAGGTCGATCTCGCCCGCAGGGCGATCAAGGCCGGCTACCACGTCGTCGAGGTGCCGATCACCTTCGTCGAGCGCGAGCACGGCGACTCCAAGATGAGCCGTGACATCCTCGTGGAGGCGCTCTGGCGGGTCACCACGTGGGGCGTGGGGGAGCGGGTCGGCAAGGTCCTGGGCCGCGACCGCCGGCCCGACCCGGCGGCGGACGCGCCGGCGGCCGACACATCGGCACAGGCGACGGACAACAACGCCTGATCGCCCCCTTATGCCGCGCTGAGCCGGGGCCAGGCACACTGGGAGTATGACGACTGGCGCTCAGACCCCCAGTTCCCCCGCCCGGCCCCCGCGTTCCAAGCTGCGCACCTTCGTGCCGCTGGGCATCGCCGCGTGGCTCGTCCTGGAGATCTGGCTGCTGACCGTGGTCGCGGGTGCCTCCAGTGGGTTCGTGGTCTTCCTGCTGCTGGTCGCGGGCGTCGTCCTCGGTTCCGTGGTGATCAAGGCGGCGGGCCGCCGGGCGTTCCGCAGTCTCCAGGAGACCGTGCGACAGCAGCAGTCCGGCGTCCTGCCCGGGGCCCGGCCGAACAGCGAGGGCAACGGGCTGATGATGCTGGGCGGACTGCTCCTGATCATCCCGGGCCTGATCTCCGACGCGCTGGGCCTGCTGATACTGCTGCCCCCGGTCCAGAAGGCCGTGAGCCGCCACGCGGAGCGGACGGTGGAGCGCAAGCTCCGCGAGGCGGGCCCGGGCACCCTGGGCGACGCCTTCCGCCAGGCCCGCATGCACCAGCCGGACGGCAAGGTCGTCCAGGGCGAGGTCATACGGGACGAGCCGGGCGACGCCCCGCAGGACCCCCGCCCTCCGCTGACCCACTGAGCGCTCGGCGCGACGGCCGCCGCGGACACACCGAAACCGCGGGTGCCGTACATGAGATCCATGTACGGCACCCGCGGTGTTCGATATGTGTCCCCTACGGTTTCCCGTCAGGAACGGTTGTCACGCACTCTTGCGGCTGTCTCGCGGGTGCACCGCGATGTTCATCGCGCCGGAGCGCAGAACGGCCAGCCGCTCCTCGAGGACCTCTTCGAGTTCCTCGCGGGTGCGCCGCTCCATCAGCATGTCCCAGTGCGTACGCGCGGGCTTGGCCTTCTTCTCCTCAGGGCCGTCGCCGTCCACCAGGAGTGCCTGGGCCCCGCAGACCTTGCACTCCCACTCCGGCGGGATCTCCGCCTCGACCGAGAAGGGCATCTCGAATCGATGCCCCTTCTCGCATGCGTACTCCACGGCCTGGCGCGGGGCCAGGTCGATGCCGCGGTCCGTCTCGTAGCTGGTCACCACGAGGCGCGTGCCGCGAAGAGCTCGCTCACTCATGAATCGTGCCTCCCGGGCTTGTCGCCCACAGGACAGGTGTCGCTGTCGTCGTCATCCGGTCAACGTCCGGGCGGCGGTAAAGATTCCCGTCCCGACTCCCGATCCGGGCCCTGCGTCGCCGTCGCAGCCGCAGCCTTGCAACCAGTGCAGTACCCGCCGACGTCCGGTTTGTCACCTCTGCTGGCAGATGTGACATAGCGATTCGGCACCTTTGACGCGCAGTAACGGTACGCCTGGCAGGCCAAACGCGTACACTACAGCCCTTTCGCGCCGAGTGCTAAATCCTTTCGGGTACCGGATTGCCCGCGTCGCCGATCGCCCGCCGCACCGGCACCCGCGCGAGGAGCACGAAACCGAGGGCGAAGAAGGCGACCAGTGAGATGATCGCGTCGCGGTAGCTCCCGGTCAGCTGGTAGGTGAGCCCGAACAGCAGCGGCCCCAACCAGCTCGTCCCGCGGTCGCTCAGCTCGTACGCCGCGAAGTACTCGGCCTCCTTGCCGGGCGGGACCAGGTGGGAGAAAAGGGAGCGGGACAGCGCCTGACTGCCGCCCAGGACCAGTCCGATGCCCGCGGCCAGCACGAAGAACCAGGCCGGCGCCCCGGCCGGCAGGAAGTACCCGGCCGCCAGCGTGACCGTCCAGGCGACCAGCGACCCCAGGATCGTCCGCTTGGCCCCGTACCTCCGTGCCAGCCGCCCGAGCGCCAGCGCGCCCGCCACCGCGAGCACCTGGACCAGCAGCACCGCCACGATGAGCGTGGACTGGCCGAGGCCCAGTTCCTCGGAGCCGTACACGGACGCCTGGGAGATCACCGTCTGGATCCCGTCGTTGTAGACCAGGTACGCCAGCAGGAAGGCCAGTGTCAGCGGGTGGCGCCGCATGTCGCGGACGGTCGCGGCGAGCTGCCGGAACCCGGGCAGGGCGGAGCCCTCCCGCGCGGGAGCGCGGCGGTCGCGCAGCCGCCGCAGCGGAATGAGTGCGAACGCGCCCCACCACAGCCCGGCGGAGGCCAGGCAGACGCGGACCGCCTCGCTCTCGGTCAGCCCGAAGGAGTCATGACCGGTGTAGAGGACCAGGTTGGCGACCAGGACCAGGGCCCCGGCCGCGTAGCCGAAGGCCCACCCCCGCGAGGAGACCGCGTCGCGCTCCTCGGGCGGGGCGATCTGGGGCAGGTAGGAGTTGTAGAGCATCATCGCCACGGACTGCGCGGCGTTGGCGACGATCAGGAGCAGGCCGCCCAGCAGGTAGCGGTCGCCGTCCAGGAAGAACATCGCGGTGGTGGCCGCGGCGCCGGTGTACGCGGCCGCGGCCAGCAGCGGCTTCCTGCGGCCAGAGCGGTCGGCGGCGGCGCCCACCAGGGGCATCACGAGCACCGCCACGATCACCGACAGGGACACCGAGTAGGCGAAGAACGATCCGGCGCGCACGGGTATGCCGAGCGGGTGCACGTACCCGTCCGCGTCCGCCGCCGCCTGAGCGACGGAGGTCAGATAGGGCCCCAGGAACACGGTGACCACGCTCGTCGAGTAGACCGAGCACGCCCAGTCGTAGAAGTACCAGCCGCGCTGTTCGCGCCGCCGGTCCCCGGCGCCGTCGGCCGCGTCCGTCCGCAGGGTGTCGGTGCCCACCCGTGCCCTCGCTTCCCCGTGCCCGCGCCGCCCCCGGGCCGGGCGGGGCCCTCAGACCCAGACGCCGCGGTCCTCCATGACCTCGCGCAGTGTGTCGATGTGATCGGTCATGATGCCATCCACTCCCAGGTCCAGGAGCCGGTGCATGCGGTCGGGCTCGTTCACCGTCCAGACGTGCACCTGGAGTCCGCGCGCGTGGGCGGCGCGCACGAAGCGGTGGTCCACCACCTGGATGCCCGACTGGACCTCGGGCACCTGAGCGGCCACCGCCGAACTCCGCAGCGCCGCCGGGACGCCCCAGGAGCGCAGCCGCAGGTTGAGGACGCCCCGGGTGCCGTACGAGGTGGCCAGGCGCGGCCCGGCCAGCCGCTGGGCGCGCACGACGCGCGCCTCGGAGAAGGAGCCGACGCAGATCCGGTCCCAGGCGTTCGTCCGCTCGATCAGCTCCAGCAGGGGCAGCAGTGCGGGCTCCGCCTTCACGTCGATGTTCCAGCGCACGTCGGGGAAGGTCTCCAGGAGTTCCTCGAACAGCGGCACCGGCTCCTCGCCCGCCACGCGCGCGTGACGCACCCTTTCCCACGGCAGGTCGGCGATCCGCCCGGCCCCGTCCGTCACCCGGTCCAGGGTCGCGTCGTGGAAGGCGACGAGTTTTCCGTCCCGTGTGGCGTGGACGTCGGTCTCGATGTACCGGTAGCCCGCCTCGACCGCGCGCCGGAACTGCCGCAGCGTGTTCTCCAGACCGTCCGCCGTCCCGCCCCGGTGGGCGAAGGCGAGCGGACCGGGGTGGTCCAGGTAGGGGTGGCGCGGACGGCGTATCGGGGTGGTCACCGACGCAGTATCGCGCGCCGGGGTTGACCGGCGGCAACCACCGTGCTGCCGTCGGATGCCGCCGGGACGGCGAACACGCGCAGGAACACCTGGGCGAGCGGGCCGATCGACAGGGCGTACAGGAGGGTGCCGACGCCGACCGTGCCGCCGAGGGCGAAGCCCGTCACCACCACGGTGATCTCGACGGCCGTGCGCACCAGGCGCACCGAGAGCCCCGTACGCCGGTTCAGCCCCGTCATCAGTCCGTCGCGCGGGCCCGGACCGAAGCGCGCGGCGATGTACAGCCCGGTGGCCGCGCCGTTCAGGACGATCCCGGCCACCATCGCGGCGATCCGCAGCGTCCAGCCGTGGGCGTCGGGCACGACGGCCAGCGTCGCGTCCATCGCGACGCCGATCACCAGCACGTTCGAGACCGTGCCGAGGCCCGGCCGCTGGCGCAGCGGAATCCACAGCAGCAGCACCAACGCGCCCAGGATGGTCAGCACCACGCCCATCGACAGGCCCGTGCGCTCGGCGAGGCCCTGGTGCAGCACGTTCCACGGTTCCAGCCCGAGCCCGGACCTGACGAGCAGCGCCGAACTGGCGCCGTACAGCACCAGACCGCCGTAGAGCTGGGTGAGGCGGCGGACGAGGTGACGGGACTGGCTGGGTCGGCTGGGTCGGCTGGACAAGACGTGCCCCCTGGGTGGTGGTAGTGGCCTGCTGCATGTCACCCTGTGGCTTGAGAGGCAGGGCCAACCATGGCCAATTCGGGGAAGGTGGACTGATTTCCATGGCGCAGTGGACCTCGGCCGTGGGGGCGGGGCAGCTCGCCCGGCTGCTCGGCTCCCAGCAGGACCGCCCCGCCGGGCCCGGCACCCGCCGACCGCCCGCCTACCGGGCGCTCGCCGACGGCATCCGCCTGCTGGTGCTCGAAGGACGCGTACCGGTCGCCGCCCGGCTGCCCGCCGAGCGCGAGCTGGCCCTGGCCCTGACCGTCAGCCGCACCACCGTCGCCGCCGCCTACGAGGCCCTGCGCGCGGAGGGCTTCCTCGAGTCCCGCCGCGGTGCCGGCAGCTGGACGGCGGTACCGGCGGGGAACCCCCTGCCCGCGCGCGGCCTGGAGCCGCTGCCGCCCGAGGCCCTCGGGTCGATGATCGACCTCGGCTGCGCGGCGCTGCCCGCCCCCGAGCCCTGGCTCACCCGCGCCGTGCAGGGAGCCCTGGAGGAACTTCCCCCCTACGCGCACACCCACGGCGACTATCCCGCCGGGCTGCCTGCCCTGCGCGCGATGATCGCGGAGCGCTACACGGCGCGCGGCATCCCGACCATGCCCGAGCAGATCATGGTGACCACGGGGGCGATGGGCGCGATCGATGCCATCTGCCACCTCTTCGGGGGCCGGGGCGAGCGCATCGCCGTGGAGTCGCCGTCGTACGCGAACATCCTCCAGCTGATGCGCGAGGCGGGGGCCCGGCTGGTGCCCGTCGCGATGGCCGAGGGGCTCACTGGGTGGGACGTGGACCGCTGGCGCCAGGTGCTGCGCGACGCCGCGCCCCGCATCGCCTACGTCGTCGCCGACTTCCACAACCCCACCGGCGCGCTCGCCGACGACGACCAGCGGCGCCGGCTGGTGGACGCGGCCCGCTCGGCGGGGACGGTACTCGTGGCCGACGAGACGATGAGCGAGCTGTGGCTGGACGACGACGTCGAGATGCCGCGCCCGGTGTGCGCCTTCGACCCGGCCGGCTCCACGGTCGTCACCGTCGGCTCCGCCAGCAAGGCCTTCTGGGCCGGCATGCGCATCGGCTGGGTCCGCGCCGCGCCCGACGTGATCCGCAGTCTGGTCGCCGCGCGGGCGTACGCCGACCTGGGCACGCCCGTGCTGGAGCAGCTGGGCGTGAACTGGCTTTTCAGCACCGGCGGCTGGGAGCAGGCCGTCCGGGTGCGGCGCGAGCAGGCCCGGCAGAACCGGGACGAGCTGGTGGCCGCCGTACGCCGTGAGCTGCCCGGCTGGGAATTCGAGGTACCGCGCGGGGGCCTCACCCTGTGGGTGCGGACCGGTGGCCTGTCGGGTTCGCGTCTCGCCGAGGCGGGGGAACGGGTCGGGGTGCGGGTCCCGTCCGGGCCGCGGTTCGGGGTCGACGGGGCCTTCGAGGGGTACGTCCGGCTGCCGTTCACCGTCGGCGGCGCGGTTGCCGAGGAGGCGGCGGTACGGCTGGCCGCCGCGGCCCGGCTGGTGGAGAACGGAGGCGTCGGGGGCGGCGAGCCGCCGCGGACGTTCGTGGCGTAGCGGGCGCGGCGCGCGGGGCCGGGTGGACGGCGAGTGAGGGGGAGTCCTCCGGTCGGTTCCCGTTCCCGCTTCCGTCTTCAGCTGCGCCCGCGCGGAGAACGCCCGCGCCGAAGACGTCGGAGGTGAGGGAGCCGGCGAGGGGGGACGCCGACGGCGGCTGCTCGGCACGGCGGGGGTCGGCCGTCCGGCCTGTCCTGGCGGTCCGGTGCGCCGGGGGTCGGCTGTCCAGTACGGCGAGGAGCCCTGCCCCGACGTACCGGGCAGGGCTCCTCGCCGGCGGAGCGTCAGGTGGTCTCCGCCGCGACCGCCTTGGCGGCGACCGTCTCCTTGGGGGCCGGTTCCACCGCCGCGGCCACCTCCTGCGGCGCCGCCTCCACGGCCACCGGTGCCGGCTCGGCGTCCGCCTCGCGTGTCTCCGTCTCCGGCTCGTCCGTCTTCTCGGTGGAGATCTTCTTCTCCAGCTCCAACTCCGCCTCCGCCTCCACCGGCACCGGGGCCCGTTCCCCGTCCGCCGGTGTCGTGCGCGGCGGCAGCAGGTCCAGAACCGCCCGGCGGTGGGCTTCGCTCGTCGCGTCGTCGTAGGGGTCCGGGGTGGCCGGGACCTGGAGGCGGTGCACCGGGCCCGCGCCCAGGCGGGCGTACCCACGGCCCGGCGGGACCTGTTCGACGGGTGTGGTGTGCGGGGGAGCCCCGAGCACGGCCGTCAGCTCCTCGGCCGTGGCCGGGCCGAGGACGACACGCGCGCGCGTGTGCTGCCGCACGGCGTCGCTGAGGCCGTCCAGGGCGTCCAGCTGGTCGGCGACGACCACCGTCACGTTCGCGGCACGGCCGTGCCGCAGCGGAACCTGAAGCAGGGACTGCGGGTCCCTGCGGCCTTCCGCGGCGGCCAGGTGGGAGAAGGCGCCGGGCCGGTCCAGGAAGACCCACAGGGGCCGCCTGGTGTCGTCGGGCGGGACCTCGCCCTCCTGCCGGGCACGGTTGACGGCGATCAGCCGGCGCTCCGTCTCGGCGGCGGCCCACTCCAGGCTGGTCAGCGCCCCGGTGAGCCCGCACTCGACGGCCAGCACGCCGTCCCGGCCGACCAGGCAGGCGTACTCGCCGGTGCCGCCGCCGTCGACGATCAGCAGGTCGCCGTGGTGCAGGGCCTGCAGGGCGACCGAGCGCAGCAGGGTGGACGTGCCGGTGCCCGGCTGCCCGAGGACCAGCAGGTGCGGCTCGGTGGAGCGGATGCCGGTGCGCCAGACGACCGGCGGGACGTCCCGCCGCTCCTCGCCGTGGGTGAGCGGGAGGGTGCGCTGGACCCGGGTCGGGTCGGTGAAGCCGAGGACGGTCTCACCGGGCGCCGTCACGAAGCGCTGGGCGGCGAGGTCGGTGGGCAGCGCCGCGAGCACGTCGACGGTGAGGTGGTTGGCCTCCTCGTTCCAGGTGAAGTGGTACTCCCGGCCCCGGCCCGCCTTGGCAGTGAGCAGGTGCTCGATGCGGGCCCGGGCGTCCGCCTCCCCGTCGGTGAAGTACGCGGGGTAGCGGATCACCAGGTGGGCGAAACGGCCGGCGTCGTCGAAGTCGTACGCCGGGAAGGCCTTCTCCCACGCGCCGCCGTGGGTGTACAGGGGGTCGGGGTCCTCGGCGAGGGAGAAGTACGGGACAAGCGCCTCGTACAGCGACCGCAGGCGCTGGGACTGGGAGTCGTCCGGGCCCTGTGGTGCCGGCGGGGTGCGGTCCCTGCCCTGCCAGGCTGCCGCCGCCATCAGGACGATGACGGCGAGCAGCGGACCGTACGGCACGAGCGCCACGACCAGGACCACCGAGGCCGCCAGGAACAGCAGCGCGCCGCGCCGGTCCTTCGGGGTCTCGGTCCACCTGCGCCGCGCGGCCGCGGCCAGCCGGCGCAGACCGCGGCCGATCGTGATCAGTGGCTGGAGGACGTCGGTGGCGCTGTCGGCCGCCGTCCGGGCCAGCTCCCGGCTCCGGGCGAGCTGTGCGCCGCCGTTGCTCAGAATGCGGGGGAGGGGCCGCCGGGCCACTGCTGCCTCCTGGGAGTGCGTACGTGCGGATGTCGGTCGGGTAGGGGCGGACGTCAGAACTTGATGCCGCCGAGGAGGCCCGCCAGGCTCTCGCCGCCCGCCTTGATGCTCGGGGCGATCGCCGTGGACGCGAGGTAGAACCCGAACAGGACCGCTACCAGCGCGTGCGAGGCCTTGAGGCCGTCCTTGCGGAAGAAGATGAAGACGACGATGCCGAGCAGGACCACGCCTGAGATCGAGAGGATCATGTGAGTTCTCCTGGTTCGCGGGGACAGTCACCATGAGTACTTCCAGGCTCACAGGATGTATCCGTACGATAAAAGGTGCAAATGGGGGAAATTCGGCGAAGTTGCCCCGGGTGGGGTAGGCGCGGGTGGGCCGGATGAGCAGTGCTGTTGCGCGCGGCCGGGTCCTTGCCGATCTTTACCCCCGGCACTTCGGCTCACGTGCCGTGCCAGCCAGTACCCTGGCGATTCACTCGCACGGCCGCACCGCTCGCGGCCGTGCGCACCCGTAGTCCCCGACGTCCGCACCGTGCGGCGTACGTAGTGAGAGGTGGTCCGGCCGATGAGTGAAGCCCCCGACCCCGAGGTCGTGGAGCTGGCGACCAAGATCTTCGACCTGGCCCGGCAGGGCCGCACCGAGGAGCTGGTCGCTTACGTGGACGCCGGTGTCCCCGCCAATCTGACCAACGACCGCGGCGACTCCCTCGTCATGCTCGCCGCGTACCACGGCCACGCCGAGGCGGTGCGCGCCCTGCTGGCGCGTGGCGCCGAGGCCGACCGCGTCAACGACCGGGGCCAGACACCGCTCGCCGGGGCCGCCTTCAAGGGTGAGACGGAAGTGACCAAGGCGCTTCTGGAGGCCGGCGCGGACCCGTCCGCCGGTACCCCGTCGGCCGTTGACACGGCGCGGATGTTCGCCCGGACGGAGCTCCTGGAGCTGTTCGGCGCCCAGTGACCGGACGCGGGACCGGACCCGATCCGGACTCGCTCCGCCCATTCTGACCAGGCGAAACACGGAAAACGGGGGAGGCGGTACCGGGCCGCCGAAATTTCGGTCGCGGCAGATGTGACCGCCGGGCCATCATGACGACGTGGTTCACGGACGTGATGGCTGGGCAGATGTTGCCGCACCGCGCGGGCCGTGACACGGCCCGCAAGGGCCACCGACGAGAGGCAGAGGAACATGGTCTTCAGCAAGCAAGAGACGGCGGGCGTTTCGACGTGTTGGCGCACGGCCAGGTAACGCGTGCTCCCCGGTTGCGTCGACGCTTGATGTGAGGCTGTTTCCCATGTTCGATCCGGTCATAGCGCCCAGCGGTACGCTGCTCGGCCTGCTTCAGCGGGGTCGCGGCGACGGCACGCTGCATGCGCTCACCGCTCCGCGCGCCGAAGCGCTCGCGGCACTGAACCACTGCGTGCTCCGCGACCCGCGCCACGACTGGCAGGTCGAGAACCGCTCCCTCTACTACGCCCGCCTGTACCTCGACCTCGGCGGCGAGCTGGACGCCATCGAGGGCCACCTCTTCGATCCCGAGGACGTCCTGGACTCCGATGAGTCACGCACCGGGCTGGCCCTCGCGGTCCTCGGCCACCTCGCCTCGTACGGCAGGCTGGACGCGCTCCAGTTGCTGCGCAGGTACGCCGCACACGGCGTGAACTGGGCGTGGGCCCTGGACGAGCTGGCGCTGCGCGACGACGACGCCGGCCTGCGGTCCCTCGCCGCGCCCGTCCTCGCCCGCTTCCCCCGTGACGCGGAGGGCGACGCCGAGCTGGCGGTCGCCGTCCGTGACGCCTTCGAACCCCGGCCCTGGCGCCTGTGGGCCGACGATCCGCGCGAATCGATCGCCGCGCGGGTGCGCGCCGCCCAGGAACGCGGCTGTTTCGACCGATGGCAGCGGCAGCTGAACTCCACCGGGCCGCGCCCGGGGTGGAGCGTGCGGGCCGTGTTCGACTGGGCCGACCAGGGTGTGGAGCGCGGCGCCGCGCTCCACGTGCCGGCCGCCCGGTGCCTCGCGGCCGTCGCCGGTCCCGAGGACCGGTACGAGATCCTCGAGGCTGCCCGGTCCGGCGGGGAGGGCGCCCGTTGCACGGCCCTGCGCTATCTGGCCGACGGCGACGACCCGGCCGCCCTCGACCTGATCGAGGGCGCCGTGGCCAACGGTTCGACACCGGTCGTGGAGGCGGCGGTCGCCGCCTTCGAGCGCATGCGCGGCCTCGCCGCCGTCGACCGCGCCCGCAGCTGGGTCCACCGGCCCGACGCCCTCGGCGCCGCCGCCGGGCGCGTACTGGCCTGCCGGGGCGGAGCGCAGGACCGCGACCTCGTCCTCGCCGCCCTGCGGGAGGCGGTCCGCGGCGAAGGCCCCGACGCGCCGACCCTGTTGACCCTCGTCGACGGCACCGGTCGGCTCGGCATCGCCTGTGCTGCCCCCGTCCTGCGCCACGTCTACCGCGAGACCGCCTCCTCCCACCTGCGCGGCCGTGCCGCCCGGGCGCT
This sequence comes from Streptomyces sp. M92, assembly GCF_028473745.1. NCBI lineage: Bacteria > Bacillati > Actinomycetota > Actinomycetes > Kitasatosporales > Streptomycetaceae > Streptomyces > Streptomyces sp. M92. Next base: position 6,868,035 of record NZ_CP101137.1, on the reverse strand, counting down.
GGCGGCCACCGATCCCTCCTTCGCCGCCGGCTTCGCCATCGAATGCCTGTGGGACTGCGAGGAGACCACCCGCGAACTCGCCGCCCGCCACGCCGAGACCGGCGACAACCGCGTCGTCGAACGCCTGCGCAGGCTGGCCGCCGACCCGGCCGAGGAGGACGAGGTCCAGACGGCCGTACGCAGCCGCTTCGGCCCGGACGCGCCCGCGATGTGAGCGGGCCGGCGCGGGCTGAGCAGGCCCGGAGGCCTGGGCGGTTCGGGACGGCTGAGCGGGTCTGGGGGCTGGGCGGTTCGGGAAGGCTGGGCGGTTCGGGAAGGCTGAGCGGGTTCGGAGGTCTGGCGGGCCGGCGCGGGCTGAGCAGGCCCGGAGGCCTGGGCGGTCCGGGAGGGCTGAGCGGGTCTGGGGGCTGGGCGGTTCGGGAAGGCTGGGCGGGTCCGGAGGGCTGGCGGTTCGGGACGGCTCGGCAGGTCCGGGCAGTTGGTCGGCCCGGTTCCGGCCGCGCTGGGGAGCCCCCCGGGTCGGTACCGCTCGCAGAAACGCGCTCCGGTCCGGCCGCGCGGTGAGCGTACGGCCGGGTCGTCGCGGGCGGACCCCGAGGGCCGGCTGCCGCGTCGAGCACGCGGACTGGCGTTGCGCCCGTCCGGCTGAGAGGGCACCGGCGGGCTACGGGCACGTGCGCCGACCGAGGGGGTGGCGTTCGGGCCGGGGGACCGGCCTGTGGGACGGTGCCCGCGGCCGTCCGGTCGTGGGAGTGCCCGTACGTCCGTGCCGCCGCCGAGGGATGGCGGTGCCTCCCCGCCGCCGGGGCGGGCGTGGACCGGACCGCCGCCGGCGCCGGTGTGGACGGGTCTGTCGCCGGGGCGGGCCACGTAGGCGAGGCAGGGCCCCGAATCGCTGGGCGGCAGCCCCGCCGCGTGAACGCCGGATGGCCCGCGGGTACGCCGGGCGTGGCCGCGGACCGACCCGCCCGGGTGGGCGGGCAACGCTCATGGGACGTTCCTCGCCCGGAAAGATCGACGTTGACGCGAGCACGTCCAGCCCGGCGACAACACGGGTATGCGTGTCGTCATCGTGACCGAATCCTTTCCCCCCGATGTGAACGGCGTGGCCCACTGCACGCTCCAGACCGCCCGGCACCTCGTCGACCGCGGTCACGACTGCGTGGTCGTCGCTCCGGCCACCGCCCCCGGCAGTGACGCGGACACATCCGCGCCGTGCCCCCTGGTCCGGATCCCCTCCCTCCCGCTCCCCGGTTACCCCCAGGTCCGCGTCGCCCTCCCCAGCCGACGCGTGGCCGCGGCGATCGCCGATCACCGTGCCGACCTCGTCCACCTGGCCAGCCCGTTCGTCCTCGGCGCACGGGGCATGGCCGCCGCCGCCCGCCTCGGCGTCCCCGCGGTGGCCGTCTACCAGACCGACCTCGGCGGCTACGCCCGTACGTACATGGGAGCGGGCGAGGCGGCGGCCTGGCGGCGCATCCGCTCCGTGCACTCCGCCGCCGACCTCACCCTCGCCCCGTCCGGCGCGGCCCTGCGCGACCTCACGGCGCACGGCGTGCCCCGGGTCAGCCTGTGGCCGCGCGGTGTGGACACCGTCCGCTTCCGGCCCGACCGGCGCGACGAGGCGCTGCGCCGCGAACTCGCCCCGAACGGCGAGCTGCTCGTCGGCTACGTCGGGCGGCTCGCGCCGGAGAAGCAGGTGGAGCTGCTGTCCGGGGTCTGCGCGCTGGACGGCGTGCGGGTGGTCGTCGTCGGGGACGGGCCCAGCCGCCCCGGCCTGGAGCAGGTGCTGTCGGGCGCGGTCTTCCTGGGCCGCCGCACCGGCGACGAACTCGCCCGGGTCTTCGCCTCCCTGGAAGTCTTCACGCACACCGGTCCCTTCGAGACGTTCTGCCAGACGGTGCAGGAGGCCATGGCGAGCGGCGTTCCCGTCGTCGCGCCCGCCGCGGGCGGCCCCCTGGACCTCGTCGCCCACGGGCGCACCGGTCTGCTGGTGCCGCCGCGCGACGCCGCCGCCGTACGGGACGCCGTATGGTCCCTGTCCGCCGACCCCGCGCTGCGGGCCGCGTACGGCGCCGCCGGGCGGGCGGCCGTCGAGGGCCGCACCTGGGCGGCCGTCGGCGACCGGCTGATCGGGCACTACACGGACGTCCTCGCCACCCGGAAGGCGGTGCTGGCGGCATGAGCGGCGCACTGCGGATCGTCCGGCTCGCGAACTTCGTCGCCCCGGCGTCCGGCGGCCTGCGCACCGCGCTGCGCGAGCTCGGCAAGGGCTTCCGGGCCGCCGGACACGACCCCGTCCTCATCGTCCCAGGCGAGCACTCCGACGACCGGGAGACCGGACAGGGCCGCGTCATCACCCTCCCCGGGCACCTGCTGCCCGGCACCGGCGGCTACCGCGTCCTCACCGACAGGCGGCGCGTGGCCGCGCTGCTGGAGGAACTGGCCCCCGACCGTCTCGAGGTCTCCGACCGCACCACGCTGCGCTGGACCGGCAAGTGGGCCCGGCGGGCCCGGGTCCCCGCCGTGATGGTCTCCCACGAGAGCGCCGACGGTGTGCTGCGCACCTGGGGCGTGCCCGAGCGGACGGCCCGGCGCACCGCCGACGCCCTCAATCTCCGTACGGCGCACACCTACGCGCGCGTGGTGTGCACGACGGAGTTCGCCGAGCGGGAGTTCGTCCGCATCGGGGCCCGCAACGTCGTACGCGCTCCGCTCGGCGTCGACCTGACCGGACGGCACCCCGGGCTGCGCGATGCGGCGCTGCGCGCCCGGCACGCGCGCGTGGACGAGACCCTGCTGGTGATGTGCTCACGGCTCTCCGTGGAGAAGCGGCCCGGCACGGCGCTCGACGCGCTGGCGGCGCTGCGGCGGCGGGGCGAGCGGGCGGTGCTGGTGGTGGCCGGGGACGGCCCGTTGCGTCCGCGGCTGGAACAGCGGGCGCGGGAGCGCGGGCTGCCCGTGACCTTCCTCGGGCACGTCACCGACCGCGGGCTGCTCGGTGCCCTCCAGGCGTCCGCCGACGTGTGCCTGGCGCCCGGACCGGCCGAGACCTTCGGGCTGGCCGCGCTGGAGGCGATGGCCTGCGGCACGCCCGTGGTGGCCGGCGCGTCGTCGGCGCTGCCGGAGATCATCGGCTCTGCCGGCGCCGTCGCCGCCGGCCACGGGGAGGGCTTCGCCGACGCCGTGGCCCTGCTCCTGGGCCGCCGGGAGGCGGAGCGGCGGGAGGCGGCACGCGCGCGTGCGGAGTGTTTCGGCTGGGACGCGGCGGTCCGGGCGTTCCTGGCCGCGCACGACGCGGCGCTGCCCGCGCACCCCGCGCTGCCGGAGACCGTGTCATGAGACGCGTCCGGTTCGTGGCCCTCGGCGACTCGCTGACCGAGGGCGTCGGCGACCCGGTCGGGGACGGGTGGCGCGGATGGGCAGCGCTGCTCGCCGCCGGACTGGCCGAGGAGCCCGCGGAGTTCACCAACCTTGCCGTCAGCGGGGCGCAGACCCTCGACGTGGCCGGGCGGCAGCTGCCCGCCGGCCTCGCGCTGCGGCCCGATGTCGTGTCCGTCGTCGTCGGTGTGAACGACACCTTGCGCCGCACCTTCGACGTCGGCGCGGTCGCGGCCCGGCTGGACACGGTGTACGCCGCGTTCACCGCTCAGGGCGCGCTGCTGATCACCGCGTGCCTGCCGGACCCCGGCACGATGCTCGGGCTGCCGGGGGCGCTGGCCCGCCCGCTGGGCCGGCGGCAACGGGCGGTCAACGCCGTGGTGCACGCGCTGTCGGACCGGTACGGGGCCGTGCACCTGCACGCGTGCGAGGGCGACTGGACCACGGACCGTGCGATGTGGAGCGCGGACCGGCTGCACCCCGGCGAGCGGGGTCACCGGCAGCTCGCCCGGCGCTTCCACGCCCTGCTCGCCGAGCGCGGTGCCGCGACCGGTCCCGCGCCCTCGCCCGACGCCGGGTCCCCCGCCCCCACCAGGTCGGCGAGCCTGTGGTGGCTGGCCACCGCCGGTACCGGCTGGGTGGCCCGGCGCTGCGCCGACCTCCTGCCCCAACTGCTGACCCTGGCCGCCGACGAACTGCGCCACCGCGCGCGCGGCACCAGCGCCCGACTCGACCTGCGCACGTCCGCCGCGGTCTCCGCCGCTCTCACGGCCCTGTCGGCGACCGAACCGGGCGCTGGGCACTTCACGGCACCGTAGGGGATCGTTCAACGATCCCTCAATACCCCTGTTGTTTCGTTCTGACATCTGCGATTGAATTCCGGGCATGGCAGAGCAGTTGACGGGACTGGCGGACGACCGCGCCCTCCTCGGGCGGACCAGTACCGCGGAGCGGGTCTCGGACATCCTCAGGAGCCGGATCGCCGACGGCTACTTCCCGCCCGGCACCCGCTTGTCGGAGGACAGCATCGGTGGTGCGCTCGGGGTCTCCCGCAACACCCTGCGTGAGTCGTTCCGGCTGCTCACGCACGAACGCCTGCTCGTCCACGAGCTGAACCGGGGCGTCTTCGTCCGGGTCCTGACCGTCGAGGACGTCGAGGACATCTACCGCACCCGGACCCTCGTCGAGTGCGCCGTCGTCCGCGGCCTGGGAGACCCGCCGTACGCCCTGGACGGGCTCGCCGAGGCGGTCGAGGACGGGCGCCGCTCTGCCCGCGAAGGTGACTGGAAAGGGGTGGGTACGGCCAACATCCACTTCCACCGGGAACTGGTGGCCCTCGCCGGCAGCGAACGCACCGACGAGCTGATGCGCAGCGTCTTCGCCGAACTGCGCCTCGCCTTCCACGTCGTGGACGACCCGCGGCGCCTGCACGAGCCCTACATCGCGCGCAACGCGGAGCTCCTCGACACCCTGCGGACCGGCGAACGCGAGCAGGCCGCGCGACTGCTCGCCGTCTACCTCGAGAACTCGCTGGAGCGGGTCGTGGAGGTCTACCTGCGGCGGGTCGGGGACGAGGGCTAGCCGCCCGGGGCGGGGCTCGCGGCCCGGCGGTTCCGGGCCGCCCGCGGCCGGGTCCGGGCCGCCCGCGCCGTTCTGGCGCGTCGGGGCGCATCTGTGCCGTTTGGGTCGTTGTCAGACCGAGGACCTAGTCTGTGCACCGTGACTTCGCCTGCATCGACGGACAGCGTTCCGCCCCAGCTCAGCGCGGGGCCGCGCCCCGCACCGGGCCCGGCCGCCGACGAGGGACTGGCGCGGCGGCTGCGCGCGCTCGCCTGCACGGCCCCGCTGCACGACCTCGACGCGCGCAAGGCCAACCTCGCGGGTGAGTACTCGGTGTACGGCATGGCGGAGGTCGCCCTGGCCGCCATCGACCTGGTCACGCTCAACATGGACTTCGACACGGGCGCCGACCACGACCAGATCGTGGCCCGGCTGATCCCGCGCGTCGCCGCCCAGGCACCGGCGCGGCCCGCCGCCGAGCACGAGCGGGTGGCCCGCTGGGTCCTGGAGAACCTGATCAACGTCGGCAGCGTCGACCGCGGCTTCCGCGCGGTGTACGGCACCTTCGGCCCGGACGGCACCTATGTCCGCCGCGACTACGACTTCAAGCTCCTGGAGGAGGTCCCCGGCCCCGGCGGCACCGTCTATCTGCGCACCACCGACGAGGCGGTCAACGTCCTCGTCGGCGCCCTGGACACCGACGTCACCAGCGCCCAGATCGCCGCCGAGGTCAAGCTGGAGGTGCTGATCAGCCGCGGCCGGCTCGCCGACGCCCAGCTCGCCGCCGAACAGGCCCGGTACCGGACCGTGCAGTACTCGGAAACCCTGCGCAAGGCCCTGGACGCCACCCGGCGCAACGTCCGCGCGGTGGACTGGCTCACCGCCGTCCCCGACATGATCGCCGAGGCCCTGGACCACGTCGCCGACCGGTACCGCCACGAGAACGCGATCCTCACCAACATCCGCAAGGCCCGCGACGAGTCCGAGGACCCCGAGCACAAGCGCCGCGCCGCCGAGCTCGTCGACATCGTCAAGGACTGCATCCGCCGCCACACCCAGCTCCAGTCGCGCCTCCTGGAGGCGGGCCCGCTCTTCCGCGCCGAGCAGGACCGGCAGGCCTTCGGCACCCACCCGACGACCTCGGGCCTGGACCTGTACGGCCACCTCGTCGCCCCCGTGCTGCCGCTGCCCCTGGAGCAGGCACTCCGCGCCACGGACGCCTTCTTCGCCCGCGGCACCGGTCTGCGCACCCCGGTCTCCGTCCGGGTCGGCGACCTCGTCGACATACTGCTGACCCCGCCCGTGGAGCGGGAGCACCTGGGCGCCGAGATGCCGGAACCCGACCTGATCGCCACCCCGGACGACAGCCGCTTCAGCGAGGAGCAGCTCGCCGCCGCCATGGAGCTCCTCGACCTGCCGCACGACGCACCCCGCCGGCTGTCCGGACTGCTGGCCGACGCCCGTGCCCAGGATCCCGAACTGCCCTACCTCGTCGCCCTGCTGGCCGTCCACGCGGCCAGCCCGCCGGTCGGCACCGCCTACCGGCAGGGCGAGCCCAAGCTGCTGTTCGCCGTGGACGACGGCACCGAGCTGGACGACCCCGAGTTCGGCGGCGCCGACCTCGTCGTCGGCACGGCGCTGCTGGACGCGGCCGGAATGGCCGCCGACCGCACGGAGGCGGCATGAGAACACGTCGCCGGTCCCGCCCCCGGCCCCCGGAACACCACCACCAGCACAGCCGGCACCAGCACAACGAGGAGAACCGACCGTGACCGAGCACGTCGACCGGAGCGAACCGGAAGCGGGCCCCGCGCAGGCCACCGCGGCCGTCACGCCCGCCGACGCCGCCGACGCGGCGCGGCTCGTCGCCTTCGGCCTCCAGCCCAAGCTGCTCCCCGCCCGCGACCAGGAGTACGCCGACCTGCTGCGCCGCTACCGCGAGGACCCGCCCTTCGCCCGCCTCGCCGACGCCGTGGCCGCCGGCCTCGGGCTCGTCGTCCTGGAGGTGTCCCCGCGCGCGGGGATGGCCGTCACCGCCGCCGAGGACTCGGTGTTCGCCGTCCGCATGGGCGACTACGCGCGTCGCGCCGCCACCGACTCCGGCGACCGCTTCCTGCACGGCCTCGCCCACCTCGCCGTCGCCGCCATGGCCTTCCCGCGCCCCGAGGACCTCGCCGACGACGGCTACATCGGCCGCGTCACGGTCAACGGAGTGGACGCCTTCGTCCGCCAGGCCTGCCGCCGCCTGGAGGAACGCGCGGAGGAACAGGGCGAGAACACCGACCCGGCCACCGACGCGCCCGGTCTGGAGGCCGCCTGGCGGATCTGGGCCCGACGCAGCTCGACCGGTGCCACCAAGGACGCCCGCAGACTCCCCGGCTCCACCACCGGCATCGTCGGCAAGGCCGCCGCCTTCCTCACCGAGTCCGGCTTCCTCCAGCGCACCGGCGACGACAACGGCGGCACGTACCGCACCACCGCCCGCTACCAACTCCAGGTACGGGACATGGCGGGCAGCGCCGCCATGGCCGAACTGCTGGAACTGGGCATCGTCCCGGTCACCGACGGCACGGCGACACTGCTGCCCGCCGACGAGACGGACGACCTGGAGCTCGTGGCCGACGCCGGGCTGCCCTTCCACGGCTCCTGACCACCCATCCCGCTCACCGCCCGCGTCCTCACTTTCCCGACTACCCGAAGACTTACGAGAGTCCGCCATGTACGAGCTGTCCCGGGTCCGCCTCTACTCGATCGGACCCGCCGGTGCGCGCTACGCCGACACCGTGCTTGACCTGCGCGGTGTGGGCGAGCCCGTGCCCGACCCCGCCCCCACGCAGGCGGAGTTCTTCGAGGAGGAGCCGGTCGGCCCGCCGCGCCGGCCCGCGCCCGCCGGCGTGCTGTTCCTGGAGAACGGCGGCGGCAAGTCCGTGCTGCTCAAGCTGATCTTCTCGGTGATGCTGCCGGGCCACCGCAACACCCTGGGCGGCGCCAGCTCCGGCGTGCTGCGCAAGTTCCTCCTCGCCGACGACTGCGGACACGTGGCCCTGGAGTGGCAGCACGTGCAGACCGGCGAGTGCGTCGTCGTCGGCAAGGTCAGCGAGTGGCGCGGGCGCCAGGTCTCCAACGACCCGAGGAAGTTCGCCGAGGCCTGGTACTCCTTCCGGCCCGGCCCCGGACTGACCCTGGACAACCTGCCCGTCGCCGAGGCCACCGCCGTCCGCCCGCCCGTGGAGGGCGTCTCCGGCGCCCAGGGACGCCGGCGCACCATGAAGGGTTTCCGGGACGCCATCACGGAGGCCTCGAAGGCATACCCGCACCTGGAGGTGCACTGGGAGGAGATCCACGACCGCTGGATCGATCACCTCGGCGACCTCGGCCTCGACCCCGAACTCTTCCGCTACCAGCGCGAGATGAACGCCGACGAGGGCGAGGCCGCAGGCCTCTTCGCGGTCAAGAAGGACTCCGACTTCACCGACCTCCTGCTGCGCGCCGTCACCGACACCCGCGACACCGACGGACTCGCCGACCTGGTCGGAGGCTTCGGCAACAAGCTGGGCCGCCGCGCCGAACTGATCGCCGAACGCGACTTCACCGCCGGTTCCGTCGACCTCCTCGGACGGATCGTCGAGGCCACCGACGCCCGCGCCCGCGCCCGCGACATCCACACCGCCGCCGAACGCCGGACCAGGACCCTCGCGCGCCGGCTCGCCGCGCGCGGCGCCCGGGAGCGCGTCCGGGCCGGCGACCTCGCCCAGCGGGTCACCGCCGCCGCTTACTCCGTCACGCACGCCGAATCCGCCCGGGACCGCAGCGCCCTCGTCGCCGCCGAACTCGCCTACCGGCACGCCTCGCTGGCCCTGACCGCCGCCGAGAAGTCCGCCGCCGCGCAGAAGCGCGAACTCGCCGACGCCCGCACCCTGCACTCCGCCTGGCAGGCCGCCGAAGCCGTCCTGCGCCACCGCGCGGCAGCCGACCGCGTCGCCCGCGTGTCCGCCGCCATCCAGGAGGCAGAGCGGGACGCGGCCCCCGCGCTCGCCGCCCGCTCCAAGGCCGCCGTCGACCTCGTCCGCGCCTTGCACGCGGCGGCCGGCAAGGCCGAGCACCACGCCAACGAGGAAGAGGAGCGCTCCGCCGCCCTCCAGGAAGTCAGCGACGCCGCCCACCGGGACTCCACCACCGCCGCCACCGAGGCCCAGCGGGCCCGCAGCGAGGCCGGGCACCTGCGCCAGCGTCTCACCGAGGTCGAGCAGGAGACCGCCGAGGCGGTCCGCGCCGGCTGGCTCGACGACAGCGCACCCGACGCCGACCCCGCGCGGGCCGCCCTCGCGGCCAGTGACGCCGAGAAGACGACCGTCGAGGCGTGGGACGCCGCCCGGGAGGCGGCACGCCGGGCCACCGAGCACGCGCGCGAAGCCGCCGCCGCGGAGAGCCGCGCCGAACTGACGGCCGCCCGCGCGGCCGACGCGGCCACCGCGGCCGGGCACGCCCACGAGACCGAGCGCCGCACCGCCGAGTCGCTGGCGGCCGAGGAACGCCTCGCCGACCTGCTGGGCCTGGCCGCCGGTTCCCGCCCCGGCATCCCGCAGCCCCGGCAGGACACGGACGGCGGCGATCCGGCCACCGCACACCGCACGGCCGACGGGGCGCTGACCGCCGAAGAGCTCGACCGCTTCGCCGACGAACTGCGCGAGCTGCTCGACGACACCGTCTCCGCCGCCGAACGCCAGCTGTTCGACCTGCGCACCGCCGCCGCCGACGACTCCCGCATCCTCGGAGCCCTCGGTGACGGCGGACTGCTGCCGCCCGGCCCCGACGTGCTGGCCACCGTGGAGTTCCTGGGCGAGCACGGGATCCCCGCCCTGCCCGGCTGGCGCTACCTCGCCCAGGCCGTCGACCCCGCCGACCACGCGCGCGTGCTGGCCGCCCGGCCCGAGCTGGTCGACGGCGTGATCATCACCGACCCCGACTCGCACACCCGCGCCCGCGAGGTCCTCGGCGACGCGGCCCTGCTGCCGCGCTCCGCCGTCGCCGTCGGCACGGCAGCCGCCCTGCTCGCGCCCACCCCGGCCCCCGACTCCGGCACCGGCACCGGCGATGTGTTCCTCGTACCGCCGAACCCCGCCATGCACGACGAGCACGCCGCCGACGAGGAGCGGCAGGCGCTGCGCGCGCGGGCGACGGAGCGGGACGACGAGATCCGCACCCTCGCCGCCCGGCTCGGCAAGGACCGGGAGCTGGCGGCCCGGCTCGCCTCCTGGCGCACCGGCTGCCCCGCCGGACGCCTCGCCGAACTGGCCCGCACCGCCGAGGAGGCGCAGGCCTTCGCCGAGGAGACCGAGGCCGAGCTGACCGAGGCCCGCACCGCGCGGGCAGAGGCGGAGGAGAGCGCCGCCGAGGCCGTACGGGTGCGCGACGAACGGCAGGAGGCCGCGCAGAGGGCCCGCCGTGCCGCGGACGCCCTCGCCGGGCTCGCCTTCCGGCTGCGTGAGCGCGCCGGCTGGCAGGCCAGGCTCCGCGAACTGGCCGACGAGGGCACCGAGGCCGAGGCCCGCGCGCAGGCCTGCCTGGACCGGGCCCGCGCCGCCGACGAGGACCGCCGCGCCGCCCAGCGGGCCGCCGACGACGCCCGCCGCACCGCCCGCGCGCTGCGCGCCGAGCGGGCCGAGATCGCCGGCGCCCCCGACGACGTACCGGAAGAGGCGCCCGAGGACGGCTCGGGCGCGCCGAGGGCGAAGGCGAGCCTGCCCGACCTCCGCGAGGCCTACCGGGCCGCCTCCCAGGTGTACGAGAAGGTCGGTGTCGGCGCCGACCTGCGTGCCGAGCAGGCCCGCGCGGAGAGCGACGAGAGCGCCGCCCGTGCCGAACTGGACCGGCTCAGCAACAAGGTCCGCACCCGGGCCGCCCAGCTGCTGGAGTCGCCCGACGGCTCCGACGGACCCTCCCGGCAGGCCGCCGCCGCCCGCGCCGAGGAGCTGGTCCAGCTCCTGGAGACGCGGATGTCGCACGCGAGCGAGCAGCTCGGCCGACTGCGCGGCGAGGCCGAACGCCACGCACCCGAGGACGGCGACGCCCACACCGAACTCCCCGAGGAACTCCTGCCGCGCGACGCCGAACACGCCCAGACCCTGCTGCGCACCGCGACCGCCGAACTCGCCTCCCGCACCGAGGCGCTGTCCCAGGCGCGCGAGGCCCACGCCGAGCTGCTCGACGCCCACCGGGCCGCCGAGGACGCGGCCGGCGGCTTCGACGAGGTCGCCGCCCTGCTCCGCGACCTGCTGCGCGAGCACCCCGAGGAGGAGCAGGAGGAGCCGGAGCCCTACCCGGAGACCATGGAGCAGGCCCGCCGCGCCGCCGCCGAGGCCCGCCGCTCCCTGCGCGGCTGCGCCGCCGACCTGTCCGCCGCCGAGGCCGCCGTGCGCGAAGCGAGCGACGTCCTCGTCCGGCACGCCAACTCCACCCGGTACGAGCAGGTCCGCACCCCCGCCCGCCAGCAGATCCGCGAACTGCCCGCCTCCGCGCTGCCCGAGCACGCGGCCAAGTGGGCCGAGGCCTTCGCACCCCGCCTCCGCGTCCTCACCGACGAGCTGGCGCAGCTCGAACGCAACCGCGACTCGATCGTGGACCGGCTGCGCGGCCTGGTCGAGTCGGCCCTCGCCACCCTCCGTTCCGCCCAGCGGCTGTCCCGGCTGCCCGAAGGCCTCGGCGAGTGGTCCGGGCAGGAGTTCCTGCGCATCCGCTTCGAGGAACCCGACCAGGCCACCCTCACCGAGCGGCTCGGCGAGGTCGTCGACGACGCCACCCGCGCCGCCGTCAAGAAGAACTCCGACCTGCGCCGCGACGGCATGTCCCTGCTGCTGCGCGGTGTCGCCGCCGCTCTCCAGCCCAAGGGCGTCGCCGTCGAGATCCTCAAGCCCGACGCCGTACTGCGCGCCGAGCGCGTCCCCGTCGGGCAGATGGGAGACGTCTTCTCCGGCGGCCAACTGCTCACCGCGGCCATCGCCCTCTACTGCACGATGGCCGCGCTCCGCAGCAACGACCGGGGCCGTGACCGGCACCGGCACGCCGGCACCCTCTTCCTCGACAACCCCATCGGCCGCGCCAACGCCACCTACCTGCTGGAGCTCCAGCGGGCCGTCTCCGACGCGCTCGGCGTCCAGCTCCTGTACACCACCGGCCTCTTCGACACGACCGCGCTGGCCGAGTTCCCGCTCGTCATCCGGCTGCGCAACGACGCCGATCTCAGGGCGGGCCTGAAGTACATCAGCGTGGAGGAGCACCTGAGGCCGGGCCTGCCCCAGCCGGCCCCGTCCGGTGACGGCGAGGCCGAGACGGTGCACAGCGAGATCACGGCGACCCGTATGTACAAGCGTCCCGCCCAGTCGCCGGCCTAGGCCGGCGACTGCCCGCCGAGCCGTCCGAGCAGCCACGCGTGGAAGACCCCGATGTGGTGCTCGGTCGGCACCAGCACCCCGCCCGCGCGGTAGGCCCGGGACGACATCGCCGGCTGGGTCCGCTCGCAGGCCGCGAAGTCCTGGACGTTGACCCGGTGGAACAGCTCGACCGACTTCGACAGGTCGGCCCCGCGCGCCACGACCTCCGGCGCGTACAGCCAGTCGCACTCGACCACCGTGCGGTCCTCGGCCATCGGGAACATGCGGTGCAGGATCACGTGGTCCGGCACGAGGTTCACGAAGACCGTCGGCCGCACGGTGACGGCGTAGTAGCGCCGGTCCTGGCCGTCCGACACCTCGGGCAGCCTGCCGAAGCCCTCGCTGCCGTCGACCGTGAAGCCCCGCACCCCCTCGCCGAACTCGGCACCGTGGCCCACGTAGTACTGGGCCGCGTAACCGTCGGCGAACTCGGGCAGCACGTCGGTGAGTTCCGGGTGGATGGTCGCGCAGTGGTAGCACTCCATGAAGTTCTCGACGATCAGCTTCCAGTTGGCCCGCACGTCGTACGTCACCCGCCGGCCCAGTGCCAGTCGCTCCGTCCCGTACCGCTCGATCGCGGCCGGGTCCCCGAGCCGCTCGACGACCGCGCCCCGCACCGTCGCCTCGAAGGAGGGCGGCTCGTCGGCCAGGCACACCCAGGCGTAGCCCAGCCATTCGCGCAGCGCGACCTCGACCAGGCCGTACGCGGAACGGTCGACGTCCGGCATCTTCGTCAGGTTGGGCGCGGCCACCAGCCGGCCGTCGAGGTCGTAGGTCCAGGCGTGATAGGGGCACTGGAGGGTGCGCCGCACCTCGCCTGACTCCTCCAGGCACAGCCGGGCGCCACGGTGGCGGCAGATGTTGAGGAAGGCGCGCAGCCCACCGGTGCGGGTACGGGTGATGAGCACGCTCTCACCGCCGACCTGCACGGTGCGGAAGGCGCCGGGCCGTTCGAGGTCGGCGCCGCGCACCGCGCAGAACCACATCGCCTCGAAGACGTGCCGCTGCTCCCGGCGGAAGACCTCCGGGTCGGTGTAGTAGCGGCCCGGAAGCGTCGAGACGAGGCTGGGGGACTGGGGAGTCGTCGTCACGTGCGTGCTCCTCCGGTCGGCGCGGCGGTGAGGCGCGCGGGGTCGAAGAGGCCGATGGGGTGCGCGGTGGTGCCGGTCAGGGCCAGGTCGGCCAGGATCTCGCCGACCACGGGCACGAACTTGAAGCCGTGTCCGGAGAAACCGCAGGCGACGGTGACCGACTCGGGGTGCGCAGGGTGCCGGGCGATGACGAAGTGCTCGTCGGCGGTGGTGGTGTACATGCAGGTCGCGGCCTTGAGGAGGGTCCCGGGCAGGTCCGGGACGCGGGTGGACATGTGGTTGGCCATCTCCTCGACCTCGTGGTCGTGCACGGTGCGGTCGATGGTCTCCGGGGTGGTGGGCCGTCCCTTGCGGAAGAAGGCGACCTTCGCCCCGTGCCCGGGACCGTCGATGGCCGGAAATCCGTAGACCTGGACGCCGGCCGCGTCCTCCCAGACGTAGATGGGCTGGCGCCCGGGGCGGAAGGGGCGGACTCCGTTCTTCGGCTGGAACCAGTACATGACTTGGCGTTCGACCGTGAAGGGAACCTCCAGGTCGGTCAGCAGCCGGGGCGCCCAGGCGCCCGGGCACATCACCAGCTGCGCGGCGGTGTAGGTGTTGTCGGCGGTGTGCACCCGGACGCCGTCCCGGTACGGCTCCCAGCGCGTCATCGGTTCGTCGAAGTGCAGGTCGGCGCCCTGCCGGGTGGCGAGCTGGAGGTGGGCGGCGACCGTGTTCTCCGGGCGCAGCAGTCCCGCCTTGGCCTCGTACAGGGCGACCTCGTCGGCCGCGGGCGTGAGCGTGGGGAAGCGGCGGCGGATCTCCCGGGCGTCCAGCATCTCGTGCGGCAGGTCCCACTCGCGGGCCGAGCGCAGCGCGCCGGAGACGGTCCACGAGTCGGGCCGCCCGACCATCACGCCGCCGCACAGCAGGGCGATGTCCCGGCCGGTGTCCCGCTCCAGCTCCTCGTACAGCTCGTAGGCGCGCAGGAGCAGCGGCACGTAGGCCGGGTCCTCGAAGTACGACTGCCGGGTGATCCGGGAACCGCCGTGGCTGGAGCCGCGGTTGTGCACCGGGCCGAACTTCTCCAGTCCCAGCACGCGGGCGCCCCGCGCGGACAGGTGGTGCGCCGCGGCGCTGCCCATGCCGCCGAGGCCGATGACGATCACGTCGTAGGTGGGGGACAACGGGGGCCCTCCTAGCGATTCTGGTGTCCGGGGCTTGGCTTCCCGGTGTCCTGGCGGGCTAGCGGCGGATGCGGGTCATCCGCGGGTCGAACAGCGGCTCGTCGGCGACCGTGGCGGGCACCTTCTCGCCGAAGTACTCCACGTGCACGCCGGTTCCGGTGGCCAGGCCGGCCGGCAGCCAGGCGTAGGCGACGCAGCGGCCGAGGGTGTAGCCGTACGCGGCGCTGGTCACGTGGCCGACGGGCACGCCGTCGACGTGCACGGGCTCCTTGCCGAGTACCACGGCCGCCGGGTCGTCGAGGAGGAGGGGCGTGAGACGCCGGACGGGCTTCCCCTTGAGCTCCAGCGCCGCCTTGCCGGTGAAGTCGGGCTTGTCGCGGCGGACCGCGAAACCGACGCCCGCCTCGTACGGAGTGTGCTCGTCGGTCATGTCGGTGCCCCAGGCCCGGTACCCCTTCTCCAGACGCAGGGAGTTGAAGGCGGACCGCCCGGCCGCGATCACTCCGAGGTCCCGGCCGGCCTCCCACAGCGTGTCCCAGAGCCGGAGCCCGAGGTCGGCCGTGGTGTACAGCTCCCAGCCCAGTTCGCCGACGTAGCTCAGGCGCAGGGCCGTGACCGGGACGTGGCCGACGTACGTCTGCTTCGCTCGGAAGTAGCCGAACGCCTCGTGCGAGAAGTCGTCCGGGGTGAGCGGCTGGACGAGGTCGCGGGCGAGCGGCCCCCAGACGCCGACGCAGCAGGTGCCGGAGGTGACGTCCCTGATGTGGACGTCGGCGGGCGCGTGCCGGAGCAGGTGGTCGAGGTCGGCGGGGGAGTTGGCGCCGACCTGGAAGTGGTCGGGCGCGAGGCGGGCCACGGTGAGGTCGGAGCGGATGCCTCCGGTCTCGTCCAGCAGGAGGGTGTAGGTGACCGCTCCCGGCTTCTTGCGGAGGTTGTTGGTGGTCATGCCGTCGAGGAAGTCCAGGGCTCCGGGGCCGGTCACCTCCAGGCGGCGCAGCGGGGTCATGTCGTACAGCGCGACCTTCTCGCGGGTGGCCAGCGCCTCGGCCGCCGCGACGGGGGACCAGTGCCGGGCCGACCAGGCGTCGCGGGCGGGGAGCCGCAGGCCCTCGGCGAGGCCGGCGTTGGCCTCGTACCAGTGCGGGCGCTCCCAGCCGCCGCCCTCCAGGAAGTGGGCGCCGAGCTGCTGCTGCCGGGCGTGGAAGGGGCTCACTCGCAGCGGCCGCGGTCGGTCCATCGGCTGCAGCGGGTGCACGATGTCGTACACCTCGACGAACTGCTGTGAGCCGCGTTCACGGACGTATGCCGGTGAACGCTGTGCTTCCTCGAAGCGGGTGAGGTCGCACTCGTGCACGTCGATCTCGGGCCGTCCGTTCACCATCCACTCGGCGACGGCCTTGGCGACACCGGCCGAGTGGGTCACCCAGACGGCCTCCGCCAGCCAGAAGCCGCGCAGCGTGCGGGACTCGCCGAGGACGGGCATGCCGTCCGGGGTGAAGGAGAAGACGCCGTTGAAGCCGGACTCGATCCCGGTCCCGCGCAGGGCGGGCATCAGCCTGCGGCAGTCCTCCCAGCTCGGCCCCCAGTCCTCCGGGGTGAAGGGGTAGGAGGAGGGCATGTCCATGTTCCGGGAGCGGGCCTCGTCGTAGCCGGGGACGGCGAACGGGTCGACCGGCAGTGGCCGGTGGGCGTACGAGCCGATGCCGAGCCGGTCGTGGTGCTCGCGGAAGTACAGGTCGCGGTCCTGGAAGCGGAGGATCGGCTTCGAAGCCTCCGCCGTGGCGCCGCTCAGCTCCGGCAGCGGGCCGGTCCTCGCGTACTGGTGGGCGAGGGGTTGCAGGGGGACGTCGACCCCGGCCATGCGGCCGACGACCGGCCCCCAGAAACCGGCCGCGGAGACGACGTGGTCGGCGGGGAAGGTGCCCCGATCGGTGACCACGCCGGTGACCCTGCCGTCCTGCCGTTCGACGCCGGTGACCGTGTGCCGGTCCAGGAAGCGGGCGCCGCGCGCGGTGGCGCGGTCCAGTTGGGCGCGGGACGCGTGCAGGGCGTGGGCCAGGCCGTCGCCGGGGGTGTGGAAGCCGCCGAGGACCACCGACTCGTCGAGGAGGGGCCAGAGTTCCTTGCAGCGGGCGGGGCCGACCACCTCGCCGGCCACGCCCCAGGCGGCGGCGTGGCCGGCCCGGCGGTGCAGGTCGGCCAGGCGCTGCGGGGTGGTGGCCAGTTCCAGGCCGCCGATCTGCCGGAAGCACGGCTCGCCGTCCGCTTCGAGGGACGTGAACTTCTCGACGGTGTACTGGGCGAACGCGGTGAGGGTCTTGGAGGGGCTGGTCCGGAAGACCAGGCCGGGGGCATGGGACGTCGAGCCGCCGGGGGCGGGCAGGGGCCCCTGTTCGAGGACGGTGACGTCGGTCCAGCCGCGGGCGGTCAGCTCGTCGGCGAGTGAGCAGCCGACGATGCCGGCGCCGATGACCACCACGCGGGGAACGGGCCGGGGGCCGCGGGAGCTCCCCCGGGGGCCGCGGGCGCTCACAGGACCACCACCGAACGCAGCACCTCGCCGCGGTGCATCTTGGCGAACGCCTCCTCCACCCCGTCCAGCGAGGTGGTCTCCGAGACGAAGGCGCCGAGGTCCAGCTGCCCGTGCAGGTACTGGTCGACGAGGAACGGGAAGTCGCGGCTCGGCAGGCAGTCGCCGTACCAGGACGACTTGACGGCGCCGCCGCGGGAGAACACGTCGATGAGCGGCAGCTCGACCGTGGTGTCCGGTGCGGGCACGCCGACCTGGACCAGCACGCCCGCGTGGTCGCGCATGTAGAAGGCCTGACGGAACGTCTCCGGGTGCCCCACGGCGTCGATCGCGAGGTCCACGCCGTGGCCGTCGGTGAGGGCGCGGACCGCCTCGACGGGGTCGGTGCCGCGGGAGTTGACGGTATGGGTGGCGCCGAACCGTTCGGCCCGGTCCAGTTTCCCGCCGTCGACGTCGATGGCGATGATCTTCATGGCGCCGTTCAGGGCGGCGCCCGCGATGGCCGCGTTCCCGACGCCGCCGCAGCCGATGACGGCGACCGAGTCGCCCCGGCCCACGCCGCCGGTGTTGACCGCGGCCCCGTAACCCGCCATCACACCGCAGCCGATCAGGCCGGCCGCCTCGGGCCGGGCCGCCGGGTCCACCTTCACTGCCTGCCCCGCCGCGACCAGACTCTTCTCGGCGAAGGCGCCGATGCCGAGGGCGGCGGTCAGCGGGGTGCCGTCGAGGAGCGTCATCGGCCGGGCGGCGTTGCGGGAGTCGAAGCAGTACCAGGGGCGGCCGCGGCGGCAGGAGCGGCACGCGCCGCAGGGGGCGCGCCAGGCGAGCACGACGTAGTCGCCCGGTTTCAGGTCGGTGACGCCCTCTCCGACCGCCTCGACCGTGCCGGCCGCCTCATGGCCCAGCAGGAACGGGAAGCCGTCCGTGATCGCGCCCTCCCGGTAGTGCAGGTCCGTGTGGCAGACCCCGCAGGCCTGCACGGCGACGAGGACCTCGCCGGGGCCCGGGTCCGGGACGACGATCGTCCGCACCTCGACCGGTGCGCCCTTCTCGACAGCGACTACGGCACGGACCTCGTGTGTCACGACAAGCTCCTCAGCTGTTGCGCAGTGCACGATGGGTTGCGCTATGAGGAACATAGTGGGAAGGCCGGAGAGCGGCCGTCAAGAGGTGCGGGACAACGTCCGGGAGAACCCCCTCGGCGCCGCGCCGCGCCACGCGGGCGCGTGCCCGGTCAGCCGCCGTAGCCCATACGGCGGGACAGCTCCACCCCCGCCGCCAGGGTCCGCTCGGCCAGGTCCGTGAGTCGCTCCGGGGTCAGCCGGTACACCGGGCCCGAGACGCTGATCGAGGCGATCACCTTGCCGTCGTGGGAGCGCACGGGAGCCGCCACGGCGGCGAGCCCGATCTCCAGCTCCTCCTGCGTGATCGCGTAGCCCTGGTCCGTCACGGTCGCCAGCTCGCCGCGCAGCACCGCCGCGCCGGTAACGGTGTGCTCGGTGAACCGGTGCAGGGGGCGGGCCAGCAGGCCTTCGCGCAGGGTGGTCGGCAGGTGGGCCAGCAGTACCTTGCCGCTGGCGGTGGCGTGCAGCGGGGTGCGCCGGCCGAGCCAGTTCTGCGCCGTCACCGAGGCGGTGCCGCGGGCCTGCATGATGTTGACCGCCGCGTCGTCGTCGAGCACCGCGATGTTCGACGTCTCGCCCAGTTCGTCGGCGAGTTCGCGGCAGACCGGAACGCCCTCCTGCGAGATGTCCAGCCGCACCGCCGCCGCGCCCGCGAGCCGCAGCACTCCCGCCCCCAGGTAGTACTTGCCGCGCTCCTTCTCCTGGGCGACCAGGCCGCGGTTCTCCAGGACGCCGAGCAGGCGGAACGCGGTGGACTTGTGCACGTCCAGTTCGTCGGCGATCTCGGTGACGCCGGCCTCGCCGTGCCGGGCGAGGATCTCCAGGACGCTCACGGCGCGGTCCACCGACTGCACACCGCTCGCCGCGCCTCTGCCGGCCTGCTTGTTCTCCACGCGGTCCTCACCATGGTCGGGCTGCTTGTGCGTGCGGGGCATGGCTCGACTCCCACCACCTGACGGCCCTTTCGGGCCGCGTCCGCGGGAAGCCCTTGACGCCAAGGGCACCCGCCCGGATTCTGTTGCGTATAGCGCTCTCCAGTGCGCCATGTGAAACATCATGTTACCGAAGCGTCCGGATCGCGGAAGGGTACGCGTGCCGCCCCCTTCCCACCACGCGGTCCGTACCGAGAGGGGAGCCCATGATTCCCGTCTGCCGTCTCGAAGACCTCCCCAAGGGTGAGTCCGTCCGCGTCGCCACCAGTCCGCCGATCGCCGTCTTCCACACCGACGACGGCGACCTCTACGCCATCGACGACACATGCAGCCACCAGGACGCCTCCCTCTCCGAGGGCTGGCTGGAAGGCTGCCTGGTCGAGTGCCCGCTGCACGCGGCCTCCTTCGATCTCCGCACCGGCCTGCCGACCTGTCTTCCGGCCCGCCGGCCCGTCCGCACCCACGGCGTCGTCGTCGAGGGCGGTGTGGTCCACGTCCGTCTCGCCGCGCAGGAGGGCAGTGCCGCATGAGGACCGTAGCCGTCGTCGGCGCCTCCCTGTCCGGCCTGTACGCCGCCCGTGAACTGCGGGCCCAGGGCTTCGACGGCCGCCTGGTGATCGTCGGCGACGAACCCCACCGCCCCTACGACCGGCCTCCCCTCTCCAAGGACTTCCTCACCGGCCGCACCGGCGAGGAGCAACTGGCGCTCACCGACAGTGAGGAGACCGCCGCTCTGGACGCGGAGTGGCTGCTCGGCGTACGCGCCCGCGGCCTGGACGCCCGCGGCCGTACGGTGCTCCTCGACGACGGCCGCACCGTGTCCGCCGACGGTGTCGTCGTCGCCACCGGCGCGTCGGCCCGGCGCCCCCCGGTCCGCGACCTCGCCGGTCTCCACACCCTGCGGACCCTGGACGACGCCCGCGCCCTGCGCGCGGAACTCACCCGCGGCCCCCGCCGGGTCGTCGTCGTGGGCGGCGGCTTCATCGGAGCGGAGACCGCCTCCTCGTGCGCCGCCCTCGGGCACACCGTCACCGTCGTGGAAGCCGCCCCGCTGCCACTCGTGCCCCAACTCGGCGCCGGCATGGCCGCCGTGTGCGCCGGGCTGCACCGCCGTGCCGGAACGGAACTGGTGACCGGCGCGACCGTCACCGCGCTGCGCGGTACGGCCGCCGTCACCGCCGTGTCGCTCTCCGACGGCCGGACCCTCCCGGCGGACGTGGTGGTCTTCGGTATCGGCGCCGCGCCCAACACCGCCTGGCTGGCCGGTTCGCCGCTGGTGCTGAACGAGGGAGTCCTGTGCGACGACGGCTGCGTCACGTCCCTGGCGCAGGTGGTCGCCGTCGGCGACGTGGCCCGCGTCGGCGGCACACGGGCGGAGCACTGGACCTCCGCCACCGGGCAGCCCCGCGTCGCCGTGACCAACCTGCTCGCCGGGCGAACCGTGCGCAGCGCCGGAGAGGAGTCGTACTTCTGGTCGGACCAGTACGGCGCCCGCATCCAGTTCACCGGCCGACGCCTGCCCGGGGACAGTGTCCGCATCACCGAGGGCGGAATCGCCGGCGGCGCTCCGGGTCCGGACGGATTCCTCGCCCGCTACGAACGGGACGGACGGACGACCGCGGTGCTCGCTGTGGACCGCCCGCGCGCCTTCACGCGGGCCCGACGCGAACTCGCCCGAGAGGCCGGACTGGTCCGGTCCGCTCAGTCGTGAACGGAGCCCTCCCCGGGCCCGGCCGGCTCAGGGGTGCGACAACTGCCCCGCGCCGCCCCGCCCGCGTATCCGCTCCTGTGCCCGCTCCGCGGACCGGGCCTGGCGCCTCGCCCGTCGCCGCTCGCGCCGCATCGCGCGCGCGGTGCTGCTCGGCACGGACACCACGCCGTGCCGCTGGTTCCATACCTGCCGGGTCACCCACACGTCCAGCACGCCCCACGTGGCCACCACCGTGCCCGCCACGCTGCCGAGCACCATGGGGAACGCCAGCCAGGACCCGGCCAGCGTGCACAGGAAAGCCACCATCGCCATGATCAGCGTCACGGCCACGACCAGCACCGCCCGCACGGCCGCCGTACGCACCGGATCCGGCAGCCGGCGCCGCCGGGCGGGCTCCTCCGTCCACAACGGCCGGTAGGCCGGTCGCTCTTCAGGCTCTCCGTACCCGTCCGCCCGAATCCGCCGCTCCTGTCCCGGCCCGTCCTGCCCCGGCCCGTCCTGCCCCGGACCAGCTTGCTTTGGCCCGTCCGGTCCCGCCGCCGGAATACCGCGATCCGGCGCCTCGCGCGCCGAGCGGGCCGTCGCCCCGGCCGCACCACCGGCCTCGGGCGCCTTGCGCCGTTCCGCCGTGCCCATCACCATGTCACTCCCCACCGCCTGCAAACCGCTCGCCCGTGTCCTGGGACACGGCTCCCCTCTGGCTGCCCGGCTTGCGCTGCTTTACGCCGCCCGGAGACGGGATGCGGCTCCTGTGGCCGATTCCGCCTCCATTTCCCGTAGTGAAGGACGAACGACGGCCGCTCAAGATTCCCGGGAAGCCCACCCGGCCGAAAGAATCCGGCCAACCCACCCGCTCTCCCGGCGGGGCGCTCCACCCCGCCCGCCGTCGGATCCCGGTGGGCAATCTCCCGCAATGGCCGGACAACCGACCATCGCCCCACGGCGGTGCGGAAGTTCGGGTTCCGGACAGGTCTTCGAGTTACCCGTGTGTCAGTAGTAGGCTCGCGCCGTTTGTTGACGCACATGTGTACCCCCTGCCGGTGGGGGACGAGCTGGGGGAGGCCATGCGCTTTCGCGGGAAGTCGATCCGCCGGAAGATCGTGGCGCTGCTTCTCGTGCCGCTGGTCTCCCTGACCGCGATCTGGGGCTTCGCCACGGTGCTCACGGGACGCGAGGCGAGCCGCCTGTTCGACGTCACCACCGTCGTCGAGGAGATCGGCTACCCGGTCGAGGACACCATCCGCGTCCTCCAGCAGGAACGCCGCCAGACCCTCGTCCACCTCGCCGACCCGCGCGCCTCCGACGGGCTGGCCGCCCTGGAGCGCAGCCGCACCGCCACCGACGAGGCCGTCGCCGAGATCCGCCGGGGCGCCGCGGACGCCGACGTGCGTGACGCGATGGGCCGGGCCGAACAGGAGCGGCTGACCGCCGTGCTGGACGCCTTCGACGGCATAGGCTCGCTGCGCCGGAGCGTCGAGGACGGCACCGTCGACCGCGCTCAGGCGCTCGGCCTCTACAACCGGCTCGTCGACCCCTGCCACGAGCTGCTCGCCAACCTCCACGTCGTCGACGACGTGAACCTGGACAAGCAGTACCGCGCACTCGTCAACGTCTCCCGCGCGCGCGAGCTGCTCTCCCGCGAGGACGCCCTCCTCGGCTCCGCCCTGGTCACCGGCCGGCTCACCCGCGCCGAGACCCGTGACGTCTCCGACCTCGTCGCCCAGCGGACCATGATGTACGACATCAACCTCCCGCTGCTGCCCGCCGCCGAACGCGGCCGTTACCAGCGTTTCTGGAGGAACGCCGCCTCCGCCCCCCTGCGGACCGCCGAGCAGGCGGCCGTCTCCACCGAGGCCGGAATGCCCCGCGGCGTCACCGCCCAGAGCTGGGACACCGCCGCGGGCAGCGTCCTCGACGAACTGGGCGACCTCGACGACCACGCCGCCGACCGCTACCAGGACCGCGTCGACCCGGTCGCGACGAACACCATCGCCAAGGTGGTCGTCGCCGGTGCCCTCGGCCTGATCGCCCTGCTGTTCTCCCTCTTCCTGTCCGTGCGCGTCGGCCGTTCCCTCATCCGCGACCTCAGGCAGCTGCGCCTCGAGGCCCACGAGGCGTCCGGCGTCCGCCTGCCCAGCGTGATGCGCCGCCTCTCGGCGGGCGAGGAGGTGGACGTCGAGACAGAGGTGCCGCGCCTGGAGTACGACAGGAACGAGATCGGCGAGGTCGGCCAGGCCCTCAACACCCTCCAGCGCGCCGCCGTGGAGGCCGCCGTGAAGCAGGCCGAACTCCGGGCCGGCGTCTCCGAGGTCTTCGTCAACCTCGCCCGGCGCAGCCAGGTCCTGCTGCACAAGCAGCTCACCCTGCTGGACACCATGGAGCGCCGCACCGAGGACACCGAGGAACTCGCCGACCTCTTCCGCCTGGACCACCTGACCACCCGCATGCGCCGGCACGCCGAGGGCCTGGTCATCCTCTCCGGCGCCGCCCCCTCCCGGCAGTGGCGCAAGCCGGTCCAGCTGATGGACGTGGTGCGGGCCGCCGTCGCCGAGGTCGAGGACTACGAGCGCATCGAGGTCCGCCGGCTGCCCCGCGTCGCCGTCACCGGCCCGGCCGTCGCCGACCTCACCCACCTGGTGGCAGAACTCCTGGAGAACGCCACGGTGTTCTCCCCACCGCACACCGCCGTACAGGTCCTGGGCGAGCGCGTCGCCAACGGCTTCACCCTGGAGATCCACGACCGGGGCCTCGGTATGGCGGCCGACGCCCTCCTCGACGCCAACCTCCGGCTCGCCGAGACACCGGAGTTCGAGCTGTCCGACACCGACCGGCTCGGCCTCTTCGTCGTCAGCCGGCTCGCCCAGCGGCAGAACGTCCGGGTGTCCCTGCAGCCCTCCCCGTACGGCGGCACCACGGCCGTCGTCTTCGTCCCCGACGCGCTCCTGACCGACGACGCCCCGGACACCAACGGCGTCGGCTTCCGTCTCGACCGCCCCCAGCACGCGACGGAGAAGAAGCGGGAGGAGAGCCGCCGTTCCGCCCTGGCCCACGTCCCCGCACGACTGCCGGGACGGTCGTCCCCGTTGCTGGACGGGCCGGTGGAACTCGAGGCACCCGTCGACCTGGACGCCCTCGACGACCTGGCGGGCGGGCTCGGCGACCAGGACAGCGAACGCGGCGGCCTGTTCCGCCCGCGCCGCTCCCTCGTCACGGCGGACGACGCCCCGCCGGTCGCCCGCCGCTCGGACGGGGGACGCCAGGACCGGGACGACGACGCCGCGTCAGCGGGGGGTGAGGAGGCGGCGAGCGGGCCGGTCGCGCTGCCGCGCCGCCGGACCCCGAAACTGGTCAGCTCGCACGGGCGGCCGGTCCCCGAACGGCCCGACCGGGACGACGTGGCAGGGACGCCCGCGAAGGACTCGGCCCGGACAGAAGCCCGGACGACGCCGGGGGGACGACCGGACGAGCCCCCCGCGCTCCCGGCCCGCCGCCGGCGCGAGAACCGCGCCGAGAACCGCGCCGAGGACCGAGCAGGCAGCCGTACCGCCGGTCGTGACGGCGGCCGGGGCAGCACCGGCACCGACCGCGCGGAGACCGACGCGCTGCCGTCCCTGCCGGCCCGCCGCCGCGGCGCGTCTCCCACGCCCGGGGGCTCTTCGGCCCACGACGGCGAGCGCCGCGCCCGGGGCACCGACCCCGCACCCGACGCCCCGGGCACACCGCCCGCCGCCGAACCCGGGACGGGTGCCCTGCCCCGGCGGGTACGGCAGGCCAATCTCGCCCCCCAGCTGAGGCAGAGCACCGAAAGACCGGCCGAGAACCGCCCCGACCCCGCCGACCGGGACGCCGAGGAGGTACGCAGCCGTATGGCCTCGCTCCAGCGCGGCTGGCAGCGCGGCCGCCGGGAGAACGCCGAGGGGGACGACGTCCCCGGCGGCACAGCACCACAAGCACCACAAGCACCACGAGGAACGACTAAGGGGGACGGTCGATGACCGCACCGAAGGCGACCGGCCAGACCACCACCAAGTCCGTCGAGCTCAACTGGCTCCTCGACGACCTGGTGGACCGTGTCGCGAGCATCCGCAAAGCCGTCGTCCTGTCCGGCGACGGACTGGCGACCGGGGCGTCCAAGGACCTGACCAGGGAGGACAGTGAGCACCTGGCGGCCGTGGCGTCCGGCTTCCACAGCCTCGCCAAGGGAGTGGGCCGCCACTTCGAGGCGGGCAGCGTCCGGCAGACGGTCGTCGAACTGGACGACGCCTTCCTGTTCGTCACCGCGGCCGGCGACGGCAGCTGCCTCGCCGTCCTCTCGGACGCCGACTCCGACGTCGGCCAGGTCGCCTACGAGATGACCCTCCTCGTGAAGCGGGTCGGCGCGCACCTGGGCACCGCCCCGCGCACCGATCTCCCCTCGGGTGGGTAAGCAGGGTGACATGAGCGCAGACGGTCAGGGAAGCAACCACTGGTTCGACGACGAGGCCGGCCCCGTCGTCCGTCCGTACGCCATGACGCGCGGCCGCACCTCCAGTGCGGGCCAGCACCGCCTCGACCTGATCGCGGTGGTCGTCACGGAACCCCACGCGGACGATCCCGAAGCGGACGTCACGCTCGCCCCGGAGCACGTGGACATAGTCGGACTGTGCCGGCACACGCCCCTGTCGGTCGCCGAACTCGCCGCCGAACTGGACCTGCCCGTCGGGGTCGTACGGGTCCTGGTCGGTGATCTCGTGGACAGCGAACTGGTCCACGTGAACCGGCCCGTGCCCCCGGCCGAACTGCCGGACGAGGGCATCCTGCGCGACGTGATCAACGGCCTGAGGGCACTGTGAAGGGGCACGGGAGCGCCGCGAACCGGCTCGGGGACACGGCAAGCGGCACGTTAAGGAGAAGAGATCGATGATCTTCGGGCGTTCTCAGCGCGGCAAGCCGCCGGTCGAGCCCGTCACGCTCAAGATCCTGGTGGCCGGCGGCTTCGGCGTCGGCAAGACCACCCTCGTCGGCGCGGTCAGCGAGATACGGCCGCTGCGCACCGAGGAGCTGCTCACCGAGGCCGGACGGCCCGTCGACGACGTCAGCGGGGTGGAGGCCAAGCACACGACCACCGTAGCCATGGACTTCGGCCGGATCACCCTGCGCGAGGACCTGGTCCTGTACCTCTTCGGCACGCCCGGCCAGGAGCGGTTCTGGTTCATGTGGGACGAGCTCTCCGAGGGCGCGCTCGGCGCGGTCGTCCTGGCCGACACCCGCCGCCTGGAGGACTGCTTCGCCGCCGTCGACTACTTCGAGCGCCGCTCCATCCCGTTCCTGGTCGGCGTCAACTGCTTCGAGGGATCGGCCCGCTACCCGGCCGAGACCGTCCGCCAGGCCCTGGACCTCGACGCGGACGTGCCACTGGTGATGTGCGACGCACGCGACCGGGAGTCGGTCAAGGAGGTCCTCGTCGGAGTGGTCCAGCACGCCATGGCCCAGGCCGCGGACCGACGGCGGGCCGTCACGACCTGACGGCTCCCGGGGGGAGGGGCGGACGACGTGCCCGAGGCACGGGAACGTGCCGCACGCGCGCGTGCCCCCCGAGTCCACCCGCGACCGGTCGCCGCCCACCGCCGGTCGCCGACCGCCCGCCGTCGCCCGCGCGCTAGCCGTCGCCGTCCTCCAGCCACCCGAAGCTCTTTTCCACCGCCTTGCGCCAGTTCCGGTACTCCCGGTCCCGCACCGACGCCTCCATGGCGGGCGCCCACTCGGCGTCCGGACGCCAGTGGGCCTTGAGCTCGTCGAGGCCGTTCCACACACCGGTGGCCAGCCCGGCCGCGTACGCGGCGCCCAGGCAGGTCGTCTCGGAGACCCGGGGCCGGATCACCGGCACGCCCAGGACGTCCGCCTGGTGCTGCATCAGCAGACCGTTCCCCGTCATGCCGCCGTCGACCTTCAGGGTCGTGATGCGCACCCCGGAGTCCTGGTACATGGCGTCCACGACCTCGCGCGTCTGCCAGCTCGTGGCCTCCAGCACCGCCCGCGCGAGGTGCCCCTTGGTGACGTACCGGGTGAGCCCGGTGACGACCCCGCGCGCGTCCGAACGCCAGTAGGGGGCGAACAGTCCGGAGAAGGCGGGCACGATGTACGCGCCGCCGTTGTCCGCCACGCTCGCCGCCAGCGGTTCGATCTCGTCGGCGCTGCGGATGATGCCCAGCTGGTCGCGGAACCACTGCACCAGGGCTCCCGTGACGGCGATCGACCCCTCCAGGCAGTACACGGGCGGCTCGTCGCCGATCTTGTAGCCCATCGTGGTCAGCAGCCCGCTCTTCGACGGCACCGGCCGCTCACCGGTGTTGAGCAGCAGGAAGCTGCCCGTGCCGTAGGTGTTCTTCGCCGTGCCCACGTCGTAGCAGGCCTGGCCGAACACGGCCGCCTGCTGGTCACCCAGGGCGGAAGCCACGGGTACGCCGGCGAGCTGCCCGACGGCGGTGCCGTAGACCTCGGCGGAAGACCTGATCTCCGGGAGGACGGCCTCGGGGATGTTCATGGCCGACAGGATGGACGGGTCCCACTTCAGGGTCCGGAGGTTCATCAGCATGGTGCGCCCGGCGTTGGTCACGTCCGTGACGTGCCGGCCGCCGTCGGTGCCGCCGGTGAGGTTCCAGATCAGCCAGGAGTCGATGGTGCCGAAGGCGATCTCGCCCCGCTCGGCGCGGGCCCTGAGCCCGGGCACGTTGTCGAGCAGCCAGGCCGCCTTCGGCCCGGAGAAGTAACTGGCCAGCGGCAGCCCGGTCTGCTCGCGGAAACGGTCCTGCCCGTCCGTGCCGCCCAACTGACGGCACAGCCCGGAGGTGCGCGTGTCCTGCCATACGATGGCGTTGTGGACGGGCTTGCCGGTCGCGCGGTCCCACAGCACCGTGGTCTCGCGCTGGTTGGTGATGCCCAGCGCGCTGAGCTGACCGGCGCGCAGTCCGGCCTTGGCGAGCGCTCCCGCGACCACGGCCTGCACCTTGGACCAGATCTCTGTGGCGTCGTGTTCCACCCAGCCGGGCCTGGGGAAGATCTGACGGTGCTCGCGCTGGTCCACGGCGACGATCGTGCCGTCCCGGTCGAAGACGATGCAGCGGCTCGAGGTTGTGCCCTGGTCGATTGCGGCGACGTACTGGGCGGAGTGGTCCGTCATGGCTACCCCTTGGGCTGGGCCGGTTGTCGGGGAGTGCTGCGTCGGCCGGTCAGAAGGCCGCGTTGTAGATCAGCCCGGCGAGCGCCCCGCCGATCAGCGGGCCTGCCACCGGGATCCACGCGTAACTCCAGTCGGAAGTTCCCTTGTTCGGGATCGGCAGGAACGTGTGCACGATGCGCGGGCCGAGGTCGCGCGTCGGGTTGATGGCGTAGCCGGTCGGCCCGCCGAGGGAGAGACCGATGCCGACGACGAGCAGGGCGACGATCAGCACCAGCGTCCCGGACTCGCCGAGCCCTTCCGTCAGCCCGAAGGCGAGGATCGGCAGGACGAGCCCCACGGTCGCGATGATCTCCGTCACCAGGTTGGCGACCGGGTTCCGGATCTCCGGAACGGTCGAGAAGATGCCGAGCGTCGGCACCGGTTCGTCCGCCGTGCCCTCGGTGGTGCCGGTCCTGCGCACGTTGGCCTGGAACTGCGCGAAGTACGTGAGGTAGCACAGCACGGCGCCCAGCATCGCGCCGACGAACTGCCCCAGCACGTACACCCAGACCTTGCCCCACTCACCGGTGTCGACGGCGATCCCGAGCGTGACGGCCGGGTTGAGGTGTCCGCCCGAGAGCGGGGCCGCGGTGTACGCGCCGGCCAGCACGCCGAACCCCCAGCCGAACGCGATCACCACCCACCCCGCCGCCCGGGCCTTGCTGTACCTGAGGGTCACGGCGGCGCAGACGCCCGCGCCGAAGAGGATGAGGATCGCCGTGCCGATGATCTCGCCGACGAAGATGTCTCCGTTGCTCATGACGGCTCCTAGGCCCCGGACCGGGACGACCGGTCCCGGTCCGCACGTGCGGGTGCGCTTCCCATGGCGTCCTGCCCCGAGGGGGCGTGAGTGACGAGCGTGCCGTAGCAGCCGAACCGGCCGTGGGGGAGTGGACCTCGAAGCACAGGAGGACCCGCGCGACGCGGTGCCGGAATACGCCGAGATGTACGGCGATGTCGACTGACACCGGAAGTGTTCACCGGCACCCGCGGAGCGTCAAGGTGGCCGACCGCAACGGTTCGCGAGCCGCGCCGCGGCCGTCACGGGCCGGCTCCGGTCGGAGGGCGCGGCGCCGCTCGGTTGGTCTGTGTCGCTGTCTCCTTGGGGGTTGTGAGCGGGTTGCTTGGTGTGGGGAGGTTGTCGGTGCGCGGGTCCGGGTTGGTGTCCTGGGGGGTGTTTCGGGGTCGGTTCCGGTCGGGGGGCGCGATGCTGCTCGGCCGGTCTGTGTCGCTGCCTCCCCGGGGGCGTTGGGGGCGGGATTCCGGTGGCGCGGATGTCCGCGAGCGGGTTCGCGTCGCCGGCCCGGGGGCGCTCCGCGCCGCCTCCGGTCGACGGGGGAGCGGCACCTCAGTCGTTCTGCCCGCTGCCCAGGCCGGCCCGCGTGGATTCCCGTCGTCGGGAGCTCGTCCGTGAGCGGGGCCGCGTCGCGGCTCGGGGGCCGGCCCCGGGCCGGACCCCGCCGACGGGGAGGCCGCCGTCAGCCCGCCTGCGCCGCCGCCCGGTTCGAGCCGCGCCGGACCTCGTGCCCCGGCGTCCCCGCCCGGCCCAGCACCCAACTCGTCCCGCCCAACGCCTTCGCGGCCTCCTTCAGCGGGGCCAGACAGGCCGCCGCCCGCCGATGATCCGGCACGCTCCCGGGCAGACACAGGACCGTCGCCAGGGACAGTGTCACGGGCCGCCCGCATGCCGACCAGGGGACGTCCAGCACGGAGGCGGCCAGCGGATCCAGTTCTTCCGGATCGGTGAGCACCAGGAAGTCGTCGCCCCCGATGTGCCCCACATGGGTGGACTCCGACGCCGACCGCAGCAGAGTCCGGCCGACGGCCCGGATCAGCTCGTCGCCCGCCGCGAACCCGGCCCGGTCGTTCACCTGCTTGAAGTGGTCCACGTCGAGCCAGCTCAGCGTGAAAGCCCGCCCGTCCGCGATCCGCCGGTCCACCTCGTCCGTGATCGCGTCCGAGCCCGGCAGCCGGGTCAGCGGATTCAGCCCGGCCGCCTCCTCCACCCGGCTCTCGGCCAGCGCCCGTACGAGATCCGCGAGCCGTACGACGCCCACGCACCGTCCGTTCGCGTCGACCACGGCGACGTCGTCCGAGGTACGGCCCCGGCCGCCGACCGCCACGACGTCCAGCACCTCCCAGGCCGTCGCGTCGACGCCCACCGTCCGCGGCACGTCGCCGAGCTTGGCCGCGGGCCGGTCGGCGTACAGGGCGTGCCCGTAGCGCCCCGACATCGACAGCAGGAAGCGGGAACGGTGCACCGACCGCACCGGGACTCCGTTCCGGTCCACGAGCAGCACCCCGGACACGTCCGGCGACCCGGTCAGCAGCGCCCGTACCTGGCCCGCCGAAGCCGTCGCGGGCAGCAGCGCGGCCGGCCGCACGAACTGCCGCACCGACGGACCCGAACGCCGTGCCGGCGGGGCGCCGGGGGAGCCGGGCGGGACGTACACGTCCGCCGCCGGCAGCCGGGCGGGCGGCGCGAACAGTTCCCCCTGCGCCCACTGCGCGCCGGCCGACCGCGCGGCGGCGTACTGCGCCTCCGTCTCCACGCCCTCGACGGACAGCAGCGCCCCCAGTCCGTCGCAGAGCACCCGCATCGCCCGCACCGCCGCGGGCCGCGCGAGCAAGGAGGCGTCGAGCTTCACCAGCTCCGGCGCCAGGTCCGCCAGCAGCCGCAGCGGCGCGTCGCCGTCACCGACTCCGTCCGCACAGATCCGGAATCCCTGGCCCCGCACCGTGGACACCGCCTCCAGCAGCGCCCGCCGCGGCACGTGCGCGTACGGTGGGCAGACGTCCAGCGTGACCTCCCAGGGCATCCGCCCCGCCTCGCGCACGGCGTCGTACAGCGGCTGGAGGCCACCGAAGTCGGCCAGTGTGCCCGCGAACACGTTGACGTGCAGGGGCAGCAGGGTCTCCTTGCGCACCGCCGCGCGGAACGCGGACACCGCCAGCCGTCCGTCGAGTTCGGAGTCGCGGCGGGCCTCGGCAAGGATATCGCCGCTCTCCGGGCGGGCGAGTATCTCCAGCGCCGCGACCCCGCCGGTCATCAGGTTGACCACCGGTTGGAAGGCGAAGCGGAGACTGTCCGTCCAGGAGCGCACGGAAGCAGGATGGCGTCCCCGGCACCCGGCCGGGCCCAGTTCATGAGACGTTCACGCATGATTCCGAATGGCTCACAGAGCGTACGCGGCGGGGCGCCGCCGGCCCGCCCACTTCCCCCGTGCCGCTCTCGCCTGATAGATGCAGGGAGCATGACACGTATCCCCACCGCCTTCCGCGGACTGGTCACCGCCCTCGCCGCCCTGGTAGCCGTGACCGCCGCCCCCGCCACCGCCGAGGCGAAGCCCGAACCCAGGGCGCCCGAGGACTTCGTGTCCCTGAGGAGCGTCGATCCCACGATCATCCAGGAGATGCGCTACGTCACCCGGCACAACTTCGTCGGCGAGCCGATCGATGGCTACCGGCAGCGCCTGTGCATCCTCACCCGCCCCGCCGCCGAAGCCCTGCACCGGGCCCAGACCCGCCTGCTGCGCCAGGGCTACTCCCTCAAGGTGTACGACTGCTACCGGCCGCAGCGAGCCGTCGACCACTTCGTGCGCTGGGCCGAGGACCTCGACGACCAGCGGATGAAGGCCGAGTTCTACCCGGAGGTCGACAAGACCCGCCTGTTCGCCGACGGCTACATCGCCGAGAAGTCCGGTCACAGCCGCGGCTCGACCGTCGACCTCACCCTCGTCAAGCTCCCGGCCAGGCCGACCCGCCCCTACCACCCCGGACAGCCCCTGGTGCCCTGCTTCGCACCCCAGGCGGAGCGCTTCCCCGACAACTCCGTCGACATGGGCACCGGTTACGACTGCTTCGACACCCGTTCCCACACCCTCGACCCCCGCGTCCAGGGCGCCCAGCGAGCCAACCGGCTGCTGCTGAAGAACACCCTGGAGGACGCCGGCCTGGTGAACCTCCCCGAGGAGTGGTGGCACTTCACGTACAAGCCCGAGCCGTACACGGACACCTACTTCGACTTCCCGGTCTCCGCCAAGTCCCTCGCCGGCCGCCGCTGAGCCGCCTGCCGGAGCCGCCCGCCGAGCCGTCGGATACCGTCCGCCGCATGCCCGAACCTCAGTCCTCCGTCCCCGACTCCGCGCCCGGCTCCCACTGTTCGAGCTGCGGATCGCCCTACGGAGAGGGCGTCTCCGGCTGGCCCCGCACCTGCCCGGCGTGCGGCACCGCGGCCTACCGCAACCCGCTGCCGGTCGCGGTCGCCCTCCAGCCCGTCCACGACACACAGGGAACCGCCCTGGTCGTCATCACCCGAACCGTGTCCCCCGCGCGCGGGGGCGTCGCACTGCCCGGCGGCTACATCGACGACCGGGAGGACTGGCGGCAGGCCGTCGTCCGCGAACTCAGGGAGGAGACGGGCATCGACGCCGCGAGTCGCGACGTACGCCTGATCGACGCCATGAGCTCGCCCGACGGCCATCTGCTGCTCTTCGGACTCCTCCCGGAACGGCCGGCCGACAGCCTCCCGCCCTACGTCGCCACGAGCGAGACCGCCGGCCGGCACCTGCTGCGCAGGCCGGAAGAACTGGCCTTCCCGCTGCACACCCGGGCCGTACGGGCCTGGTTCGAGGGCCGCTATGTCTGAGGCGCCGCCGCGTCCGACCCGCCGCTACCTCGGGCCCGAACTCTCCGCCGGCCCGCGGACGCGGACCGGGCGGAACGGCTCGCACACGCCGTCCTCGCCCTGCCGCTCCACCACCACCCGCCGACCCTCCCAGCGCGAGCCGTACCGCTCGATCTCCGGTTCCTCCCAGCCGTCCCCCGCGTCCGGCACTACCAGTCCGCCGCCGGTCCGCCCCCGCGCGGGCGCCCACACCTCCAGCACCGTCCCACCGTCCTCCCCGCGCACCGGAATCACGGCACCCGCGCGGGCGAACACCGGAATCCGAGCCACGGGGGCGTCCACCAGAACCTGCGCGGGCCCCTCGTACGCCCGCCCCGTCGCCGTGTCGTACCAGCGCCCCCGGGGCAGCCGCACCGCACGGCGCTCCGCCCCCGGGTCCAGCACCGGCGCGACCAGCAGACAGTCGCCCAGCAGGAAGGCGTCCTCGCAGTCCCGCAGGGCCCGCTCCTCCGGAGCCGACCACCACAGGGGACGCACATAGGGAGCGCCCGTACGCCGGGCCAGGTGCGCCAGCGTCACGAAGTACGGCAGCAGCCGCCGCCGTCCGTCGAGCACCACGCGCGCGTGCTCCAGCACCTCGGCACCGAAGCCCCACGGCTCCCCCCGCGTGCGGAACAACGGCAGATGAGCAGCCAGCTGCAGCCACCGCAGATACAACTCCGGTGACTCACTCCCGCCGCCACCGCCCGCGTCCGGACCCGCGTACGGCACCCCGCACAGCCCGAGCCCCGTCACCACCGCCAGCGAGGCCCGCAGCCCGGGCCAGCCCGCACCCGCGCCCCCGGTCCACACACCGCCGTACCGCTGCATGCCCGCCCACCCGGAACGGGAGAGGACGAACGGCCGCTGCCCGGGCGTCAGCGCCCGCAACCCCTCGGCCCCCGCGCGGGCCATGCACAGCGCGTACACGTTGTGGGCCTCGCGGTGGTCGCCGTCCCGGCCCTCCAGCGAGTGCCGCGCCGAAAGCGGCAACGTCGGCTCTCCGAACGCGGCGAACGACGCGGGCTCGTCCAGGTCGTGCCAGAACCCGGCGAAACCCCGCCCGAGCCGCTCCTCGTACCAGCCGCCCCACCACTCGCGCACCCGCGCGCGCGTGAAGTCGGGAAAGACGACCTCCCCGGGCCGCGCCACCCCGCGCACGGGAGACCCGGAGGCGTCCCGCACGAACACGTCCTGCTCCGTCCCGCCCTCGTACACGGCGTTGCCGGGCACGGCCGGGACCGCGGGATCGACGACCGACACCAGCCGGACACCGTCCCGGCGCAGCTCCTCCGCGAGAACGGGCAGCTTGGGGAACCGCGTGTCGTCCACGGTGAACACCTGCCGGCCGTCGAGATGCCCGGCGCCCAGGTGCACCGCGTCCAGCGGCAGATCACGCTCCTGGAAACCGGCGACGACCTGCCGCACCTCCTGCTCGTCACCGGCACCCGACCGCGCGTGCTGGTGACCGAGCGCCCACGCGGGCGGCAGCGCGGGCGCCCCGGTGAGCGAGGCCCAGGCGAGCAGCACCCGCGCGGGCGTGCCCACCGCCACCCAGCACCGCAACGGACCCCCCTCCATCCGCAGCACGCTCCGCCCCGGCCGGTCGTGCCCCGACCCCGCCCCCTCCTCACCCTCCCGCAACGCCACCGTGCCGTCCCACGAACTGTCGTGGAACACCAGGTGCGTCCCCGCGTCCGCCACCACCAGCTGCACCGGCATCGTGACCGACGACCGGCCCCCGCCCGGCGCGAAGCCCGACTCCCGGCCGCCGTTCCACAACCGGTACGTACCTTCCCGCAGCCGGGGACCCGCGGACCGCCCGCCCAGCCCGAAGAACCGGGCGTCCGCCGCCACCTCCGACCGCAGCGTCCAGCGCGCCGGACCGCCGCCGGCCGGCTCCCACCAGCGCGGCGGCGCCTCCCGGCGCAACACCACGCCCCCGGGCGTACGCACCTCGATCGCCCCGTGCCGGGAGACCGCCACCGTCGCCCGCTCGGCCACCACCCGCCAGCCGCCGCCCTTGTCCGGCTCCAGCACCGCCCGCGGGTCCGGCTCCGGGCAACGGCCCGCCAACGCGTAAGACGGCTCCGGCCCGGCCCCGTCCCACCCCCAGAACACCGCCCCGTTCACGGCGACGAGGACGCGCAGCTGCGAGCGCGCGAACCGGACCGTCCCACCCCCGGGCCCGGGCTCGACCTCCCGCATCGCCCCCGGCACCCGGGCACGCTCCGCAATCCGCGGCGGCAGCCCCGCGGCGTCCGCCCGCCGCCTGCGCCACGCCGCCCGCACGGTACGCAAACCCTGCGCAGCCCCCGCGGAACCGACCGCTTTCATCGAACGCACCAGGTCACGACCGTCCATGCT
Organism: Streptomyces sp. M92; assembly: GCF_028473745.1. Taxonomy (NCBI): domain Bacteria; kingdom Bacillati; phylum Actinomycetota; class Actinomycetes; order Kitasatosporales; family Streptomycetaceae; genus Streptomyces; species Streptomyces sp. M92. The sequence goes on along the minus strand of NZ_CP101137.1, from coordinate 6,832,879 downwards.
GCTCACCCTGCCACCGACCGGCTCCCGCGCGGGACGCGTTCAACTGCCGTTCACCCGTGACGCCACCACATCTTCATGACGCCGACCATGTGGGGCGCGCCCTGGTGCGGAAGTCGATCACATGGCATCGTCCCTGTCAGCCGCGTCACGCGCACACCCCAGCCCGTGCGCGGAGGACGCACACGACGCGCACAGTCCGGGAGCCGCCCATGTCGACCGTGAACCCCCAGCCGCTCTGGCAGCCGGATCCGCAACGCATCGCGCGGGCCCGGATCACCGCGTTCCAGGCCTGGGCAGCCGAACACCACGGCGCGCCCGCCGAAGGCGGTTACGCGACCCTGCACCGCTGGTCCGTCGACGAACCCGACACGTTCTGGAAAGCGGTCACGGACTGGTTCGACGTACGCTTCACGGCCCCCTACGCGCGCGTACTGGGCGACCGCTCCATGCCCGGCGCCCAGTGGTTTTCCGGCGCCACGCTCAACTACGCCGAGCACGCCCTGCGCGCGGCGGCCACCCGCGCGGACGAACCGGCCCTCCTGTACGTCGACGAGACCCACGAACCCAGTCCCGTCACCTGGGCCGAACTGCGCCGCCAGGTCGGCTCGCTCGCCGCCGAACTGCGCGCCCTGGGCGTACGCCCCGGCGACCGTGTCAGCGGATACCTCCCCAACATCCCCCAGGCCGTGGTCGCCCTCCTCGCCACCGCCGCCGTGGGCGGAGTCTGGACCTCCTGCGCCCCCGACTTCGGCGCCCGCAGCGTCCTGGACCGCTTCCAGCAGGTCGAGCCCGTCGTCCTGTTCACCGTCGACGGCTACCGCTACGGCGGCAAGGAACACGACCGCCGAGAAACGGTCGCCGAACTCCGCCGCGAACTGCCCACCCTCCGCGCGGTGGTCCACATCCCGCTCCTCGGCAGCGAGGCCCCCGAAGGCGCGCTGGAGTGGGAGACGCTGACGGCCGCGGACACGGAACCCGTCTTCGAGCAACTGCCCTTCGACCACCCCCTGTGGGTGCTCTACTCGTCCGGCACCACCGGTCTGCCCAAGGCCATCGTGCAGTCCCAGGGCGGCATCCTCGTCGAGCACCTCAAACAGCTCGGCCTGCACTGCGACCTCGGCCCCGAGGACCGCTTCTTCTGGTACACCTCGACCGGCTGGATGATGTGGAACTTCCTCGTCTCCGGCCTCCTCACCGGCACCACGATCGTCCTCTACGACGGCAGCCCCGGCTTCCCGGACACCGGCGCCCAGTGGCGCATCGCCGAACGCACCGGCGCCACCCTCTTCGGCACCTCCGCCGCCTACGTCATGGCCTGTCGCAAGGCCGGTGTCCACCCCGCCCGCGACCACGACCTCTCCAAGGTCCAGTGCGTCGCCACCACCGGCTCCCCGCTCCCGCCCGACGGCTTCCGCTGGCTGCACGACGAGTTCGCCGCGAGCGGCGCCGACCTGTGGATCGCCTCCGTCAGCGGTGGCACCGACGTCTGCTCCTGCTTCGCGGGCGCCGTCCCCACGCTCCCGGTGTACATCGGCGAACTCCAGGCTCCCGGCCTCGGCACCGACCTGCAGTCCTGGGACCCCAGCGGCAAACCCCTGACCGACGAGGTCGGCGAGCTCGTCGTCACCAACCCCATGCCCTCGATGCCGATCCGCTTCTGGAACGACCCCGACGGCAGCCGCTACCGCGACAGCTACTTCGACACCTACCCCGGCGTGTGGCGGCACGGCGACTGGATCACCGTCACCTCACGGGGATCGGTCGTCATCCACGGCCGCTCCGACTCCACCCTGAACCGGCAGGGCGTCCGCATGGGCTCGGCCGACATCTACGAAGCCGTCGAGCGGCTGCCCGAGATCAGGGAATCCCTCGTGATCGGCGTCGAACAGTCCGACGGCGGCTACTGGATGCCCCTGTTCGTGCACCTCGCCCCCGGCGCCGCCCTCGACGAGGCCCTGCTGGCCCGCATCAAACAGACCATCCGCGAACAGCTCTCCCCGCGCCACGTCCCCGACGAAGTCATCGAGGTGCCCGGCATCCCGCACACCCTCACCGGCAAGCGCATCGAGGTCCCGGTCAAGCGCCTCCTCCAGGGCACCCCGCTGGACAAGGCGGTCAACCCCGGCTCCATCGACAACCTCGACCTGCTCCACTTCTACGAGGAACTCGCCCGTAAACGCACCTGACCAGGCGCTTCGCGAGCCGACCACGCATCCGACGGCCGGCTCGCGACGCCTGCCCCGACGCCGTTGTCAGTGCCGCCGGTTACTGTGAGTGAGCATTGATCGACTGTGCACAGGGGGAAAGATGGCGCGCACCGACCAGACCACACGACGCGTCCTGCGCCGGGAAATCGCCGGCACCATCGGACTGCTCACCGACGAGCACGACTTCCGCGCCATGCGGCGCTACCGAAGTTTCACCTTCGACGACCACGCCGCATATCTCCAGCAGGTGGAAGCCCTGCTCAAAACACGCGCAGCACAAGGCACCCACACCACGATCGCCCTCTTCGACCCCGAGGAGTACGCCGAATTCTGCACGGCGGCGGGCCTCGACCCCGACGCCCCGGCCAGCCGCAGCCGGTTCACCGCCGAACTCGCGGTCGGCGGCCCCACCGTGCCCTACGACGGCCGGCCACTCGCCGACCTCCTCCCCGCCCTGGTCGACGAAGCGGTCCGCCAGGCCACCCGGGAGTACGCCGCCACCCTCCTCGCTCGCCTCGGCAGCTGCGCGACCTGCGGCGAGCACTTGGGCCGAGCCGCCTACACCCGCGCATCGCGGCTCCTCCTACGGGTCCTCGAAACCGCCCCGCCAGGCAACCGCCACCTGGTCTGCAGCGTCTCGGGCTCCCCGGAAACCCTCGTCTCCGTACTCCACGCCGACGACGACCTCGACGGCACCCCGCACATCGACGAGGCCGAGGCCGTGGAATTCACCAGCGTCCTCGCCCTCGGCCTGGCCACCCACAGCCCGGGCGGCCTCGTCATGCGCGTCAGCACCCCGGGCGGCCCCGACCGCATCCACGGCTGGCGCCTGCGCGGATACGGCCTCGAACCCCTCACCGCCGGAGAGGTCTTCGACGCCTACTGCACCGACATCGAGTCCGGCGACCTCATCTCCCCGGAATCCAACGTCGACTACTGCGCGCCACCGGACCTCGGAGACGACCACATGCCACCGGGACACCACCACTGAACGCGCGCGGGGCGCCCCACCCGAAGGTGGAGCGCCCCGCACCCGGCCCCGCAGACGGCCTCGCCCGGCCCTACTCGCCGGACAGCACCGCGTGAGCGGCGCTGCGCGCCTCCTCGGCGCTCTCCGCCGCCCGGGCGGCCGCCGCCGCACGCTCACACTGAGCCAGCGTGAACTTCGCCAGCGTCGCCCGCACATAAGGCAGCGACGCGGCACCCATGGAAAGAGAGGTGACGCCCAGACCGGTCAGCACACACGCCAGCAGCGGGTCCGACGCCGCCTCACCGCAGACACCGCAGCTCTTGCCCTCGGCCTTCGCCGCCTCCGCCGACAGCGCGACCAGGTCGAGGAGGGCCGGCTGCCACGGGTCCTGGAGCCGGGACACCGCGCCCACCTGGCGGTCGGCCGCGAAGGTGTACTGCGCGAGGTCGTTCGTCCCCAGCGACAGGAACTCGACCTCCTGCAGCACCGAGCGCGCCCGCAGCGCGGCCGACGGGATCTCCACCATCGCGCCGAACTTCGCCCGCAGCCCGGCCTCGCGGCAGGCGTCCGCGAACGCCTTGGCGTCGGCGCGGTCCGCCACCATCGGGGCCATGACCTCGAGGTAGACCGGCAGGCCTTCAGCCGCCTTCGCCAGCGCGGTGAGCTGCGTGCGCAGCACCTCGGGGTGGTCCAGCAGCGTCCGCAGCCCGCGCACACCCAGCGCGGGGTTCGGCTCGTCGCCCGGCGTCAGGAAGTCCAGCGGCTTGTCCGCTCCGGCGTCCAGCACCCGCACGACCACCCGGCCCTCCGGGAAGGCCTCCAGCACCTGGCGGTACGCGGCGACCTGCTTCTCCTCGGACGGCGCGTTCTCGCTGTCGTCGAGGAAGAGGAACTCGGTACGGAAGAGACCCACACCCTCCGCACCGGCCTCGACCGCGGCGGGCACGTCGGCGGGGCCGCCGATGTTCGCGAGCAGCGGCACCTTGTGCCCGTCCGAGGTCGCGCCCGGCCCCGTCGATGCGGCCAGCGCGGCCTTGCGCTCGGCCGCCTCAGCCTCCATCCGAGCCTTCTTCTCCGCGCTGGGGTTCACGAAGATCTCGCCGGTGCTGCCGTCCACGGCGACGACCGTGCCCTCGGGAAGCTCCCCGGCACCGGGCAGCGCCACCACGGCGGGCACCCCGAGCGCCCGCGCGAGAATCGCGCTGTGGCTGGTCGGTCCACCCTCCTCGGTGACGAAACCGAGCACCAGCGTCGGGTCGAGCAGGGCCGTGTCCGCCGGCGCGAGGTCGCGCGCGATGAGGACGTAGGGCTCGTCGCTGTCCGGCACGCCCGGCATCGGCACCCCGAGCAGACGCGCGACGATACGGTTCCGCACGTCGTCGAGGTCCGCCACACGACCCGCCAGATACTCACCGGCACCGGCCAGAAGGGCGCGATAAGCCGCGAAGGCGTCGTACGCCGCCCGCTCGGCCGTGCTGCCAACGGCGATCCGCCGCTCCACGTCCGCCATCAACTCGGGGTCCTGGGCCATCATGGCCTGTGCCTCGAGCACCGCCTGGGCTTCGCCCCCCGCCAGATTGCCGCGCGCCATCAGATCGGCGGCCACAGCTTCCACGGCCTTGCGGGCGCGCCCCTGCTCACGCTCGGCGTCCTCGGCCGGAATCTGCTTCGCCGGCGGCTCGAGCACCGCCGTCCCCATGTGCCGAACCTCGCCGATCGCCACGCCGTGGCTGACACCGACGCCTCGCAGCGTTGTCTCCATCTCACCCGTCCCGATAGTGCGGCGGGTCCCGCCGCCGCGGTGGTTGTCCTGCCAGCCGTCCTTCGACGGCGCCGGCGTCACTTCCAGAGGAAGAGACTCTCGCCGGCCTTCACCTCTCCGTCCTCACGGAGTTCGGTGAGGGCCTCGGCGGTCGCTTCGAGGGCCACGATCGGGCAGACCGGCGACTTGCCCGCGGCCTCGACGGCGGCCGGGTCCCAGCGCACCACCCCCTGCCCGCGCACGACGGTGTCCCCCTTGTTCACCAGCAGCTCGAAGCCCTCCCCGTTGAGCTGCACGGTGTCGATACCGAGGTGGGTGAGAACACCGTGCCCGCTCTCATCGACCACGACGAAGGCGTGCGGGTGCAGGGAGACGATGACCCCGTCCACGGGGGCCACTGCCTCGCCGGGCTCCCGGACGGGGTCGATGGCGGTACCCGG